>NZ_JACVTM010000010.1:0-270116 GCF_016624415.1 Paenibacillus sp. S28
GACTCAAAATCGTGAGGGAAACCGTGGGGGTTCGAGTCCCTTCACCGGCATCATAGAGAAAAGCCTTGGATATCTTTCCAAGGCTTTTTCTTGTATAGACTAACATTATAAACCGAGCCATCGTTCGTCGTTCGTTAGTCTCTCCTCCCATTATATTGCACTCCTCCTTCCAATCAGCCACCTGATGATATCCCGCAGAAGGGTGGCCATTTTAATTCGTATTGCGTTTATTTGTATGGCTATAGGGCGTTTAATTCGTATCATGTTGTTTTATGTAGGTCCTATCTACATAGATGTTCTCTTTATATGACGTGCCCTCGTAAGATGGGGGTAAGAGGGTGTACAACAGCCTTGAACAAGATCCTCAGATCAATCCGTTCGTTCTACCATTACTCCCTTTGAACGTTTTCCCCATCCTTGTTTAAAGTTGATAAACCATTCCAGCCGGCTTTACCCGGGCTAAACAGGCTCAATGTTTCTTTAGCTAAGTGCTAAATCCCTTGTTCAGAGCCTCCAACGATTCCTATCCAAGCATTGTATAAGTAAACTGCTCATTAAAGTTCCCAAAGCGTGTCGTTCATGTTTTATTAGCGGACTATTGGAGCTGCCAGTGGAGGATGTGGCTGCCGCGTTACATGCAGAAAAAGCTTGCTTCGTCTAAGGTCCGAGCCTTCCCCCGACTTAGGTCTAGGATTAAAAACCGTCTGGGGTCCGTTTTGGAAAACCCGGATTGAACCTAAAATAGAGTCATAAGGTTGATACAAACGAAAGGCGGTGACAATGCATGAGAACAAATAAAACTTCTGGTTGGGCGATCGTATTGATCGCAATCGGAGCACTGATGCTCCTGGGAGTATTCGCTCCATTATTTGGCAGGCTGATCGGATTGATCTTCCCGATCCTGATGATCGTGCTCGGCTATTATGGAATTCGCAGAGGTAAGGTGGTCATCGGTACGATTATCCTCGCATTCGGTGTCATGGGACTTCTGGCGAAGCTGTCCTGGATCATCGGACCGCTGCTGGGAATTGCCCTGGTAGTGTTCGGGATTATGCTGCTGAAAGGTAAGAAGTCGTCGAAGTGGATGTAACGGTAACAAAGAATTACCTTCAATAAATACAATCAAACGAATAGGCGATCACAGCTTATAAGGAGGGAGCAAGAACAGATGAGCGTATTTCGCAGGGTACGGGATATCACCGTAGCGACATTAAATGAACGTTTGGAACAAAGTCAGGACCCGGTACGGTTGATCGATCAGTTTTTGGCATCAACGCGTGACGATATTATGGAAGCCGAGAAGCTCGTTCAGCAGTACTCCGCTCATGTGAGACAGCTGAAGCAGCAAGTGGATCAGGCATCCAACATGAAGGAAAAGCGTGAGGAGCAGGCGCTGCTGGCTCTGAAGGCCGGCGAGGATCATCTAGCCAAGCTCGCACTGCAGGAAAAAATCATCTATGAAGAAAAGCTCGAGCAATACGGAGGACTGCTGGATACAACCCGCCAGTCGCTCACCGAGCTGGAAAATCAACTGAACGACCTGAAATTGGAGTACCAAACCGTGTACAGCAAACGTCAATACTACGCGGCACGGATGGAAACCCTCAGACTTCAGCAGCGGATGAATCAGCGCATGGAAGGTTTTGGCGGACAGGATGTTCCCAAGATGTTCAACCGTCTGGAAGATCGCATTTCCGATTGGGAATTTGAAGCACGCAGTCTGCGCGACCTGCGCCGTGGTGGTCAGGAACTGTTCGAGCAAGCCAGCGGAACAGTATCCAGCGTGCTGGAAAGGGAGCTGGCCCGCCTGAAGGAAAAGCTGAACAACAGCGGAAAGGAGTAACGTCATGAGCAAGCTATACCGATCGACCCGCGATAAAATGGTCACCGGTTTGTGCGGCGGTTTGTCCGATACCTTGGGCATCGATTCCACGCTGCTGCGGATCCTGTTCTTGATCAGTATCCCATTTACCGGCGGGACCACGCTGTTCATCTACTTTATCGCGGCTTTGGTCATCCCTAAAGAACCAACGACACCTTTTAATCCATATGGACCGGGGCCGGGGGTAGCTGGGGGCGGATACTACGGCAATAGTATGGGGTCCGGCAGCTACTACGGCAATGGTCAGCAAGGCAACGGCGCTTATGGTGCCCAATCTTTTGACCCTAGAGCCAAATACAACGGTTCGCCATACGGCGGAGGCAGACCGGGCGGATACAGCTCTTCCGCATCCGACCTGGACGCCATGATGGAAGATATTGAGAAGAAAGCCATGAAGAAAGAGCTTGAGGAATTGAAAAAAAAATTATCTAAGTACGAGAAGGGAGAAGTGTAAAACATGGGAGTATTTAAAAGAATTAAGGATATGACGAAAGCATCGGTGAACGAGGTATTGGATAAAGTTGAAGATCCGGTAATTATGCTGAACCAGTATCTGCGCGATATGGAGGCAGAAATCCATGACGCGGAAGTTACAGTAGCGAAGCAAATGGCCAATGAACGCCGCATGAAGCAGCGCGTGGAAGAAGCCGTGAAGATGGCCGGCCAACGTGAGGCTCAAGCTGAACTGGCACTTCGTAACGGCCAGGAAGAAGTAGCGCGCAAGCTGCTCGAGGAAAAGATTTATTTTGACCAAAAACTGTCCGAGTACCAAGAACTGCACGCTCAATCCGAGGCGCAAGCCAAAGAACTGGTGCAGCAGCTCCATGACATGAAAGACGAGTTCTACAAAATGCGCAACAAGCGCAATGAGCTTGTAGCCCGTGCACAAATGGCGAAAGCCAAAAAGCAAATGTCTCAAATCAGCAGCCTGCATACGATCGAAAGCGGCAGCGCGTCCCTTGGATTCCATCGCATGGAAGAAAAGATCATGCAACTGGAAGCTGAAGCTGATGTAATGCGTGCCCCTTACCGTCCGGAAACATCCGCTTTCACCAGCCCGGTCGATGCGGAGAAGCAGCTGAAGGTGGAAGAACAGCTCAGCGCGCTGAAAAGCAAGCTGAACCCGACGGCTGCCGCTCCTTCCAAATCGAATAAAGAATAAGTATTCAATTCTGCGGACAATATGATATGCTAGGAAGAATGGAATAAGGGCGCGAGACCTCATTCACATCTTCCTGGATCCCGGTGAAGCCATAAGGAGTGTGCCCGTCACAACCCTATGGCTTTTCCGGTCTTACTTTTCCGATAAACCAAGACATCATAAGGAGGTGCGGCATGGAAAAAAGAAATCGCTTCATTGCGCTGATTCTCATCGGGATCGGCCTCCTCATGCTCTTCGGCAGGTGGGTCGGCTTTTTTACCATCGTCGCCCTCTTATTCATTCTTATGGGAATTTATACGATTCGCGGCGGAAAAGTGAAGAGAGGCTACCGTCTCGTGGCGGTCGGAGCCATCCTGCTGCTGATTGATCATTTGCTGATCGTGCTGGGGATTGCGCTGATCTCCCTGGGATGGTTTTTTGTAAAGGCAAGGAAGGTGCAGAACCGGGACGGGTACCTGCAGAAGCAGGGATTTTCGGGGCATTACAATTGGGACCAGGTCCCTTGGGCTATGAGAAGCCAGAGCGTCTGGCATGTTATCAACGAAGCCGATCTGGATTTGTCGCTTGCGATCCCCGAGGAACACCGTACGGTGATGATGTTTCAAGGCATCATGGGGGATACGGACATCAAAATTCCGGAGTATTACGGGGTGGAGCTTGAAGTGTTCGTCCTGTTCGGGGCGATCGATTTCAGAGGGCACCGGGATAACGGGTTGATGAACCGTTTGAACTGGAAATCCCCTAATTATGAGACCAGCGAATACAAAGTTAAATTCCATATTTCCTACCTGGTAGGAGATGTTGATATTGATCTGTCATAGGAGGAGGGTTCCCTGATGAAAACCCGAAAACCGGCTAATATGGTCTCCCGGAGCATGGGCGAGGGGGCCCTTCTTTCTTTTGTTATGCTCCTGATCATTTTTTACGTGCTTTATACATATGGTTATTTGGCCCCGTTTGATTCTTGGCAAAAAACGCTGCAGGCCGGTGCTACGCTGATCCTGGTTCCGATCGGTCTGGGAGCTATCTTCGGGTTCTATCAGAGCTATCGGGTAAAAATGAAGCTGGAACGGCTGCGGGAAACGCTGCTCTCTTGGGAAAAAGGGAACGTCGCCCGCTCCGTACCGGAGCTTGGCAGCGACGAGGTCGGGCGCCTTGGCGAGCAGCTTGGGCGCATCAGCAAAAAGTGGGAGGAGCAGGTGAACTCCCTTCAGCGCTTGTCCACGAACAATGCCCAGCTGGCCGAGCAGGCGCGGATATCGGCGATCGTAGAGGAGCGCCAGCGTCTGGCACGGGAGCTGCATGATGCGGTATCCCAGCAGCTGTTTGCGATATCGATGACGGCGACGGCCGTGGGGAGGACGCTTGAGAAGGATTTTGACAAGGCCCAGCGCCAGGTGGCGCTCATTGAAGAGATGGCCGCTGTGGCCCAGTCGGAAATGAGGGCGCTGCTGCTGCATCTCCGGCCGGTCTATTTGGAAGGCAAGCCGCTGGAGCAAGGCCTCGGCGAGCTGGTCAAAGAGCTCAAAGTGAAGGTCCCGATGGAAATCGTGTTTGAAATGGACAAAGGCATCCACCTGGTAAAAGGAATCGAAAACCATCTGTTCCGCATCATCCAGGAGGCGATGTCTAACACGCTCCGGCATGCCAAAGCGGATAAGATGGAAATCCGGATTCACCAAAAGAAAGACACGGTCTGGGTCATGCTGCGTGACGACGGCCAGGGCTTTGAACTAAACGAGACAAAACAGGCCTCCTACGGCCTTTCAAATATGCAGGAACGCGTCAACGAAATCGGCGGATCGATCCAGATCATTACGGCGCCCGGCAAGGGTACGCGAATCGAAATTACCGTGCCGATTGTATCTGAAGACAAAGCAGGGAGTGAGGATCTTGGAAATGGAAACACCCATGATTAAAGTGCTGCTCGTCGATGACCACGAGATGGTGCGGATCGGTCTGGCGGCTGTGCTGGGGACTGAGGACGGCATCGAAGTCGTCGGCGAGGCAGGCAGCGGGGAGGAAGGTATCCGCCTTGCCCGGGAATACAAACCCGACGTCGTCCTGATGGACCTGGTGATGGAGGGCATGGACGGAATTGAGGCGACGCGGCAGCTGCTGAAGCTGTACCCGGACTGCAAGGTGATCGTGCTGACAAGCTATTTGGACGACGAGAAAATGTACCCGGTTATCGAGGCCGGTGCATTCAGCTACCTGCTGAAGACGTCGCGCGCAAGCGAAATCGCCGACGCCATCCGTGCCGCAGCGCGCGGTCAATCGGTATTGGAATCGCAGGTCGCCTCCAAGATGATGAACCGGTTCCGCCATCCGGAGGTGGAGGCCCCGGCGCACAAGGAGCTGACCGACCGCGAAATGGATGTGCTCCGCCTATTGGCGCAGGGCAAGTCCAACCAGGAAATCGCCGATGACCTCATCATTGGAATCAAAACGGTCAAGTTCCATGTGACGAACATCCTGGCGAAACTGGGCGTAGACGACCGCACGCAGGCGGCGATCTACGCCTATAAGAACGGTCTGGCGGAATAGTTGGATTGAATCCATAGCAGAGGAAAAGCCCCTGAGGAGCGGATAGCTTCTAGGGGCTTTTTTTGAGATCAGAATGTGTAAGTTTTGAAGACCGCTAAATCAAAAACAGCAGCCCGAGGGTGGCCAGACTCAGCGCCAGGCCAGCTCCAAAGCCGAATCCATAGCCATACGGATAATAAGGATAGAAGGCGCGGACGGTGGCTTTTTCCGGAGCTTTGGCTACAGGCCCCTTTGCGCGTTTTTTATGGCCGCCCTTTACTTTGGCGCCGTGCAGCTGAGTGCCTTCCGGCCCGTTCAGAATAATATGGCCGTCTTTGCACTCGGTCAGCTTTCCGGTATATACTCTGCCGTCATACATACAGGCGGCGACCATTTTGCCGCAGTGCTGCCGAATATTTTCCTCTGTTAATGGGTAAATAGGGATCATGGAAGTATGCGAACCTCCCTCATCATTTTTATTAACCAGTGTATTCATGGCCTATGGACGCGGCTATGGTCATTCACCCAATTTCGCCTATCGAGCGGTTTTAGGTATAATCGCCCCGGAAACGGACATCCTTTTAGTAGATTGATAGATTTCCTGGTGAAGGGATGTATGAGGGATGATGGCAGTCCGGAGATGGGCAGGTTTAGGTTTGGCGGTATGTGTAGCGGCTTTGGTATGGATGGGGTATTTGTGGTACAGCGCGAATCAGACGTCGGCGCCGTCCAATCAGGATCCGGAAGAATTGCGCACCCTCTTGAAGCTGGGAAATGAAGTGGTAGACGTGCCACAGCGTCTGGTTGTGAAGTGGCAGGGAGACTGGGAAGCGAGCGGTAATCAGGATGCGTACGAGGCGGCCGAGGGGCTGTCCCAATCGCTGAATCTGCCGGGAGTACAGCAGCTGACGGAAGGCGGTCACTTGACGTACCGGGTCGTGGATACGAAAAATGGCGTTAACGTGCGGTTTAACTGGCAGGAGATTTCAGAGGATCGCAGTTATATTATTATTCAATTGGAGGCGGCTGGTGATGAGCAGCTGAGCGCCTTGACTGAACTCCAGTCGGAATACGGACAGGCATTGCACGAAAACGGCATCGATGCTGAATGGAATGCTTCTTTGCAGGGAACGGTTAAAGGGGAGCATCCTGCCGGATCGACCATGAAAGCGGTAGAGGATGGCATTTTCAGAAATATGGCGGCGACAAAAGCAGAATCCTACGAGGATGCGACTACGGTCAGCAACGCTTACGAGGTGCCTTCATTGCGGTCCGGCATCCAAAGTGGAGGGAAGGTTCTGAACATGCAGGTGGCAGTCCATGAGGATCAATCGACCGGCAGCAGCCGGGTGACGATCGGGCTTCCGGTCATTACGATTGAGTATTAGACCTGCCCAGCACGCAGAAAGAAATTTTTGATTTACCACCAAGTTAAACGGATAGCATCATGCTGATGAATGTGCTAAAATGACATCAATCATTTTATGCCACCAAATTATGGTGTAAAATCGGGATTTTGAAGAGACCAAAATACGACATAGAAAGAATGAGGAGCCATGACTGAAAATCAAAATCTTGAAGCACTCAAAACACCTGGTGCTGTATTTTTTATTTTCGGGGCAACCGGGGATTTGGCCAAACGCAAACTGTTTCCTGCCATTTATAGTTTGTACCGTGAAGGTAAATTAGCCGAGGATTTTGCGGTCATCGGCGTCGCGCGGCGTCCGCGTACCCAGGAGGAGTTCCGTGAGGACATCTTCCAGTCGATTCAGGAATTTTGCCGTTACAAGGCGGAGGACAACGACAATTGGAAGACGTTTGCGCAGCATTTTGAATATAAGTCACTCGATATCAACAACGTCGACGGATTCCGTGAACTAAACGAACAGACGGTGAAGCTGGAGAAGCAGTTCGGCATTCCGGGCAACCGCCTGTTCTACCTGGCCCTGGCACCGGAGCTGTTCGGCAGCGTATCGTTTAACCTGCAAAAGGGCGGCATGCTGGATGCCGAAGGCTGGAACCGCCTCGTCATCGAGAAGCCGTTCGGCTACGATCTGAAATCGGCTGAAGAGCTGAACGAACAGATTCGGCAGGTCTTTAAAGAAGAAGAAATTTACCGGATCGACCACTACCTGGGCAAGGAAATGGTGCAGAATATCGAAGTCATCCGGTTCGCCAACGCGTTTTTCGAGCCGCTGTGGAACAACAAGCACATTTCCAACGTTCAGATTACGCTGAGCGAAACCGTCGGTGTTGAAGAGCGCGGAGGGTACTACGACCATGCCGGCGCACTCCGCGATATGGGACAAAACCATATGCTGCAGATGCTGACGATGATCGCGATGGAGCCGCCTAGCCGCCTGCTGCCGGAGGACATCCGCGACGAGAAGGTGAAGGTGCTCCGTTCGCTCCGGCCTTACGAGACAGCGGAAGAAGTGAAGAAGAACGTCATCCGCGGCCAGTACATCAAGGGCTCTGCCCGAGGTAAAGACCTGCCGGCCTATCGTGAGGAGGACAAGGTCGACCCGAACTCCAATACGGAAACGTATTTTGCGGCGCGGCTGTTCGTGGATAATTTCCGCTGGGCGGGCGTACCGTTCTATATCCGGACAGGCAAACGCCTTCCGGTCAAAACGACGGAAATCGTCGTGGAATTCAAGAGCATGCCGAACAACGTGTATTTGGGTAAAAAATACAAGCTCGAACCGAACCTGCTGGTCATCCGGGTGAACCCGATGGAAGGCATCTACGTAAAGATCAACGCGAAGAAGCCGGGCTCCGAAAATGAAATCGAGCCGCTTGCGATGGACTTCTGCCAGAGCTGTATGGTCGGCATCAACTCGCCTGAAGCGTATGAGCGCCTGCTGCATGATGCAGCCCGCGGCGAATCGACGTATTTCACCCGCTGGGATGAAGTGGCGTCGGCCTGGTCCTTCGTCGATAAAATCGCCGAAGCCTGGGCGCAAAATCAGGGCGATATCTCTTATTATCCTGCAGGGTCCTGGGGACCGAAGGAAACGGACGAACTGCTGAAAGCGGACGGTTTCCACTGGTGGCCGGTGAACGGCCAGGAAGAGGACAACGTCGTGTGGCAGATTGGCAAATAAAACCGTTGTGCCGGTGCTTGCCTTGTGTTTCACTAAAGACATAGCCTGAAATGAAATCATCCTCATGCAGCCTCTGCATGGGGGTGATTTGCGTAGAGAATGTGATACAATAATAGACATGACTTTAGTGATGAAGGGAATAGTGAAATGAGCAAAGCGATAGATGATACGCTGCAGCAGGAAGTGGAGAAGCGCCGGACGTTCGCGATTATCTCCCACCCGGACGCAGGTAAAACGACATTAACGGAAAAGCTGCTCCTGTTCGGCGGCGCGATCCGGCTGGCCGGTACGGTCAAAGCGCGCAAAGCGAGCAAGCACGCGACCAGTGACTGGATGGAAATCGAGAAGCAGCGGGGGATTTCGGTTACTTCGTCGGTGATGCAGTTCGATTATAACGGACACCGGATCAACATTCTGGACACCCCAGGTCACCAGGACTTCAGTGAAGATACGTACCGTACGCTGACCGCTGCCGACAGCGCCGTCATGCTGATCGACGTGGCCAAAGGGGTCGAGGCCCAGACGATCAAGCTGTTCCAGGTTTGCGCGAAGCGGGGCATTCCGATTTTTACGTTTATTAACAAGCTCGACCGGGAAGGCCGGAGTCCGTTCGACCTGATGGAGGAGCTGGAGCAGGTGCTTGGCATCCGCTCCGTGCCGATGAACTGGCCGATCGGGACCGGACGCGAGCTGTGCGGTGTCTACGACCGCATGAAGAATCAGGTCGAGCTGTTCCAGGGGAACGACCATTCGACCATTCAGGTACAGAAGGTGGAGGACTACAACGACCCGGTTATCCGTGAAATGGCGGGGGATTACCTGCATGATCAGCTGTGCCAGGACCTGGAGCTGCTGGACGTGGCGGGGGACCAATTTGACCTGGAAAAGGTACAGAAGGGCGAACTGACGCCGCTGTTCTTCGGCAGTGCGATCAACAACTTCGGGGTGCAGACGTTCCTGGAGAACTTCCTGCAGCTGGCCCCGCCGCCGGAGCCGCGCCGCAGCACGGCTGGGTTGATCGAGCCGACGAACGAGAAGTTCTCGGGATACATTTTCAAAATCCAGGCGAACATGAACCCGGCGCACCGGGACCGCATCGCCTTCATGCGGATCGTGTCCGGCAAGTTCCAGCGCGGCATGACCGTCAAGCATGTGCGGGTCGGCAAGGACATCAAGCTGTCGCAGCCGCAGCAGTTCCTGGCACAGGACCGCGACATCGTCGATGAGGCGTATCCTGGCGATATCATCGGGCTGTTTGACCCGGGCATTTTCCGGATCGGCGACTCGCTGAGCCAAGGCAGCGAAATCGTCTTTGACGAGCTGCCGACGTTCTCGCCGGAGATTTTCTCGAAGGTGACGGTCAAGAATGCCCTGAAGCACAAGCAGTACCAGAAGGGCATCGACCAGCTGACGGAGGAAGGGACCATTCAGGTGTTCCATACAGTCAGCTTCGACGATACGATTCTCGGCGTTGTCGGCCAGCTGCAGTTCGAAGTATTCGAATACCGGATGAAAGGCGAGTACGGCGTGGATGTGCAGCTGCAGCGGATGCCGTACCAGTTCGCCCGCTGGATCGTGGACGACCAGATCGATCCGAGCAAATTCCGCATCAACTCGACGCTGGTGAAGGATAAGAAGGGCAACTATGTCGTACTGTTCGAAAACGAATATGCGATGCGGACCGCGATGGAAAAAAATCCGACCGCGAAGTTTTTGGAGACCGCTCCTTAAGTCTGCTGAAGCTTCTGTAATATAGGAAATACCCCTCCGCTGTTTCCCAGCGGAGGGGTATTTGTCATTGCGGTAAAAGCACCAGCGTCTTTGTTAAGTCAATGGCCCCGGCTTAATCGTCTTGAGGTGCTCATGAGCCACATGGACAAGCTCGTTCTGCTGCTTCGTGTCGATATTTTTCCACATCATCTCAAAGATCGCTCCCAAGCCGGGGAGCGCCTGCTCCGGACCGTCGACGGATCCTTCAATCATTTCACGAAGCTCGGCTTCATTGGAATCATGGACCTTATGGACAATAGCTTGGCGCAGGTCGAGAAGAATTGACATGATCGTTTTCCCTCCAGGATAAAAAGTTTGAACCCTTCACATCAGAGCTGCCCGCTTCCATATAACGTGCGGACGCAGTTCTGCTTCCCAGGGCTCAGTCTGAATTGTAATGATATTCTTTAGTAATGTGCCCCGAGGCGGGTGGCAAAATTCAAGTTTCTCACCCGCTGTGATATAATAATCAGGATAGACTTCTTATAGTAGTGGAGGTTAACATATGGCGAAAAAGCAGTACGCCGTCATCGGTATGGGGCGCTTTGGCTCCAGTGTTGCAAACACACTGAGCGAGATGGGGTTTGACGTGCTTGCCATCGATTCGGATGAACAGCGCACCCAGGCGGTATCAAATATGGTTACGCATGCCGTATCAGCGGATTCAACGGATGAAGAGGCGCTTCGTGCCCTGGGCATCCGCAATTTTGACGTGGTGGTTGTCGCCATCGGCGAAGACATCCAATCCAGTATTTTGACGACGCTCATCCTGAAGGATCTTGGGGTCGGAACGATTATCGTCAAAGCGCAAAATGAACTGCACGGCAAGGTTTTGCAAAAGATCGGCGCCGATAAAGTGATTTTTCCGGAGCGGGATATGGGTATGCGGGTCGCCCACCATCTCACTTCGCCGAATATTTTGGATTACATCGAAATTTCCGAAGACTACAGCATTTTGGAATTAAAGGCTTCGCAGGACATGGTCGGCAAAAACTTGAGGGAGCTCGACATTCGCGCCCGCTTCGGCTGCAACGTCATGGCGATCAAGCACGGCACGAAGATGGATATTTCGCCGTATGCCGACGCCCCGCTGAGCGAAGACGATGTACTCGTTATCGTTGGCGAAAAAAGCGATTTGACCAAGTTGGAGCTGGCTTATCCGAAATGATCCGATCCTCAGCGCGAGAACCTCGTGCTGGGGCAGAGGAGCAGTTTGGCAGATATGAATCATGAGAAGGACGGTTAAGGATGGACATCATTTCACCGCAAAATCCCCGGGTCAAGGAATGGGCACAGCTGCTCGAGAAGAAGCACCGGGACAAGCAGCATAAATATATCATCGAGGGCATTCATCTCGTGCAGGAGGCGCTGACGGCCGGGGCAGACCTGGAGTGCGTCGCTTTTGACCTGGAGCAGGGGGTTCCGTCCGAGCTTGCCCATCTGGCTGGCGGGGAATCTGCGGAGTGGATCGGCGTATCGCCTGCGGTAATCGCGAAGTGTACGGATACGAAAACGCCGCAGCCGGTTTTTGCCGTTGCCCGGAAGCCCAAGTCCGCGGCAGGGCTTGACGCCCTGATGAGCCGGGAGGGCAGCTTGGTCATCGTCCTGGACGGCGTGCAGGACCCCGGCAATGTCGGGACGATCATCCGCAGTGCCGATGCGGCTGGGGCGGACGGGGTCATTCTGGGGCGCGGGTCGGCCGACCTGTACAATCCGAAGACGATCCGCTCGACCATGGGGTCGCTGTTCCATTTACCCGTAGTGGAGGGAGATTTGATGGAGATCCTGCCGGAGGCGAAGCGGAGCGGCGCGCGGGTGATCAGCACCAGCCTGCAGGCGCAGGACACGTGCTACAGCTACGATTTCCGGCAGGGCTCCTGCTGGCTGCTCGTCGGCAACGAAGCCAAAGGGGTGTCAGAGCAGGCGCAGCAGCTGGTGGATGACGCGCTCATCATTCCGATGCGGGGGCAGGCTGAGTCGTTGAACGTGGCGATGGCTTCGACGCTGATGCTGTTCGAGGCGATGCGGCAGCGGCATTTTGCTTGAACCTGCCTGTTCGTGAATATAAAAATAAAAGGCAATTCCGCTCGGTGTGCGATGCGGAGCTGCCTTTTTTGCGTTGCGTTACACGCCCGAATAGGCCATAAATCCGCCGTCAACGGGCACCACCGTGCCGGTGACAAAGCCCGAGGTGGTGTCGTCCACCAGCCAGAGCAGGGTACCCAGCAGGTCTTCCGGAACGCCGAACCGGCGCATCGGCGTGTGGCTGATGATTTTATGGGAACGTTCGGTCAGGGACCCGTCCTCGTTCGTCAGCAGTTTTCGGTTCTGTTCTGTCAGGAAAAAGCCGGGGGCCATGGCGTTGACCCGGATGCCCGATTCGGCAAGGTGAACCGCCAGCCACTGAGTAAAGTTGTTAATCGCTGCTTTGGCTGCGCTGTATGCGGGCACCTTGGTCATAGGACTCGGTGCGCTCATGGAGGATATGTTCAGCACAACCGCGCCGGGACGGCCGATCATCTGCCCGGCAAAGACCTGGGTCGGAATGAGGGTGCCGATCATATTGAGGCCGAGCACGTTCTGGAATCCCTGGATGCTGAGATCAAAAAACGTCGTGATCCCTGGCTGTCCAAGGTGCTCCGGCTTATAGATCTCTTCCGTCGTATTAGCACTGGGATGATTTCCGCCCGCTCCGTTAATCAGGATGTCGCACGGGCCGAAGGCCTCGCGGACCTGGCGCTCCGCCGCCTGCACGCTGCCATGCTCCATCACGTCGCAGGCCACGGCAAGCGCCTGACCGCCCGCTTCGCGGATTTGCCGGGCAACGGCTTCGCCCTTTTCCGCCGTCCGGTTCAAAATCGCGACCTTTACCCCTTGGCGTCCGAGCTCCAGCGCCATCGCGCTGCAGAGAACCCCGGACCCGCCGGTAACAACGGCTGTTTTTCCGTGCAGGGCAGGGTGGTTAGGCAATGCTTTCATGCGTATCCCTCTTTTCTGCGGTAGGTTGAAGCTTCTGGTAGGCGTCCCACAACCCCCAGAGATACATAATGCCCATGGCGCGGTCATACAAGCCGTATCCCGGCCGGCACTGCTCGCCCCATAAATGTCTGCCGTGGTCCGGGCGGGCATAACCGGTAAAGCCGGTGTCATGATATGCCTTGACGATGCCCGCGATATCGACGGTGCCGTCCTGCGTCCGGTGCGAAGTCTCGATAAAGTCGCCGTTCTCATACACGCGCACATTGCGGATATGGGCAAAAGGAATCCGGTCCGCAAACTCATGGATCATGGCGATGATGTCGTTGTCCGGATTGGCTCCAAGGGAGCCGCTGCACAGCGTAATGCCATTGGACGGGCTGTCCACAAGGGAGAGCAGGCGCCGCAGGCTGTCCTTGCCGGTAATAATACGCGGCAGCCCGAAAATCGGCCATGGCGGATCGTCCGGGTGGATGGCCATCGTAATGCCGCAGCGCTCCGCAGTTGGAATGACTGCCTCCAGGAAATAGGCGAGATGGTCCCATAGGTCCTCTGAAGTCACATTCCGATAGGCCTCAAACAGGGAGGTCAGATGCGCAAGACGTTCGGGTTCCCAGCCGGGCATCGTCAGGGAGCTGTTCTGGTTGATCGTCTGCACAAGGTCAAACGGGTCAATGCCGTGGATTTTGGATTTTTCAAAAAAGAGTGCCGTGGAGCCGTCCTCCAGCCGCTTGTAGAGTTCCGTCCGCGCCCAGTCGAACACCGGCATAAAGTTGTAACAAATCACTTTCACGCCGACTTGCGCCAGCTTTTCGATCGTTTTGACGTAATTGTCGATATACTTGTCCCGGGTCGGCAGCCCCAGCTTAATATCCTCGTGGACGTTAACGCTTTCCACCACGTCAATATGAAGGTTATGTGCTGCAGCCTGATCCCGAACAGCGATGATCTTCTCCATCGGCCATTCGTCTCCGGCCGGGACGTCATGAAGCGCCCACACGATCCCTTCGACACCGGGAATTTGTTTGATATGATCCAGCGAAACCGTGTCATTGCCTTCGCCGAACCAACGGAATACCATACGCAATCCCATACACCGCCTTGTCATTATGTTGTTTTGCAGAAAGAAGCTGCTGCCATTTCATCGGCACCATTGCCGGTACCGGTATGGCATGCTCCGGCGGCCTTGCTACATAGGCCAGCATGACTTACTTGAAATATTCCGGGTAGCGCTGTTTCAGGACCGGGAGGTTCGAAATGCTGAGGGTTAGATGCTCCTTCATGATCCGTTCGGCGAGGTCCGCATTCCGGCTGCGGATGGCTTGGATCATTTCCCGGTGCTGCTCAAACAGGTTCCCCCAGTGCGGATCCAGCGACAGCCATAACACGCGGGTGCGGTTCAGATGCGCGTTCATCTGCTGAATGACGTTCCATGTGCCCATTTTCCGGACACCCTCAAACAGGATTCGGTGAAAAGCCTCGTCGAGCTCAAACATTCGCTTGCCGTCAAGCTGCTTCATGCTCTCCTGCTGCATCACGAGATTGTTCTCCATCTCCTGCAGCTTGTCTGCGGGAAAGGACTCGCAGGCGAGACGGATGACGGCCTTCTCCAGCTGCTCACGCATGAAACGGGCTTCCTCCACCATGTCCGGATCGATCAGCGAGACACGGGTTCCCCTTTGAGGCAGCACCAGCAGCAGGCCTTCCTGGGCCAGGCGAACGAAGCTCTCCCGAACCGGCGTCCGGCTGACGTGAAAGGTCAGGGACGTTTCTTTCTCGGACAGGGCCGTACCCGGGGGAAGCTCCAGACTGACAATTTGCTGCTTGAGCTGTTGGTACACGAGATTTCCGGCTGAACCGGATTGGAGCATAGTTTCATCCATTTCATGGATACCTCCTGACACTTCCATACTACCATACAAGTATGGCAGACGAAATGAAAATTTGCAGCTGACCGACCTGGATATTAGAATGAAAAGCCAATAAAATGCAGGCCAATAGGATTAAGCAGGTTCTGCAAGCTCTGAAAACCCGTCATGGAAAAGGGCGTACAGGTTTGAGAGCCGGGTACAGGACAGAAAAAAGCCGGCGGACAAGTCCGTCGGCTTTTTAATCTGGCAGAGCGCTGCATACGATCGTGCGGGCATGAATCTTCTGTGTACATGGTGGTAGTTCGGCTAGCCGCAGTTTTTCCGGGCTTACAGAGTTCGGTTATTTTACTGGCTGCGTAATGATCCGGTCCACGATGCCGTATTCCAGCGCTTCCTGGGCGGTGAGGAAGAAGTCGCGATTGGTATCCTTCTCAATGCGTTCCAGCGGCTGTCCGGTTTTCTCCGCGATAAAATCGTTGATCTTGCTTCGCAGCTTCAAAATCCGGCGCGCCGTGATATCGATATCGGCTGCGGGACCTTGGGCACCGCCGAGCGGCTGATGCAGCATGAACTCGCTGTTGGGGAGGGCATAACGCATGCCCTTTTCCCCGGCAAGGAAGAGCACCGCACCCATGGATGCGGCAATGCCCATGCAGATCGTTGTGACCTTCGGCTTGATGTAGTCCATCGTGTCCAAAATGGCATAGCCTGCCGAGGTAGAGCCCCCCGGGCTGTTGATATACAGGGATATATCCTTCTCCGGATCGTCGGCGGCCAGGAACAGCAGCTGTGCGATGATGCTGTTGGCCACCACGTCGTTCACTTCGGAACCGAGAAATATAATCCGGTCCTTCAAAAGGCGCGAATAAATATCATAGGAACGCTCGCCAAGCCGGCTTTGTTCCACAACGTAAGGAATTGTGTTCATGTTCATGGCCTCCTTTATATGGGAAGGCACAAGGATCTACGCCGCACAGCGCAGGGACATACCCGTTCCGGAGGACATCCGTGTCCGGCTGAAACCGACCACTGGGGCCTGGTCCGTTGCCGGCTGCAGAGCTTCCATTAGCCGCTGGAGCAACTCAGGCTTCTCCTGCCGGATGGCGGTCAGCAGGATATGGCGAAACTCCTCCTGCTCGACGTCCTTCCAGTGCGGGTCCGGTGAAATGGCTTCGCCGGTGTCTCCGCTGATGTTGCGGCGCGCCCTGTGCAGCAGTGATTTGACTGTCGTTTCATTCAGTTCCAGCATGCTGGCGATATCCGACACCCGGCTCTCAAACACGTCCTTCAGCACGAACACCAGCAGCTGCTTTGGCGTCAGCTTCTCCATTAAGGTGTCGAGCCCGGACAGAAGCGTATCGATCGGGTGATCGGTCGATTGCGGCTCAACCATCGGTTCGGCCGACTCACGCGACCTTTTACGGACTAGATCGATCCAATGGTTGCGGGCAATGGTCATCATAAGCGGCAGGCTGGGCTGCCGCGGAGATGACGGGTCTTTCAGGCAGAAGCGCAGCGTTTTATCGATGGTGTCATGTGCCAGATCTTCGGCATCCCAGCGGTTGCGGGTGACGCTCAGGCAGAATTTTTTCAAACTTGGGTACAGCTCCGAAATATCCTCGCGATGATATCCGGTGCCATGGAATTGACGGATTAACATGTTAATCACACTCCTGTAGAGGCCTCTATAGAGATAACGTTTGAACAGGGGGAAAAGGATACGGGATGCTTATTTTTAAATATTATGTAAAAAGGGGATTACGATCTTCCTCTAATGTTGATACCAGTATAACAAAATACGAAAGTGGCTGCTCCCTGTCAGGAGTGGGGCTTGCTCTTCTTTTTTGCCAAGCCTGGGCATATGCTGATAAGGTAACCTACGGCTTCGAAGGAGGGGTTCCGGCATGAAAAGAAGGGCCAGATGGCGCAGCAGAGGGGCGAGCAGGCCCCGGAGCCGGCGGAGGGTATGGCTGATCGGTGCATTGGTTTTTCTCATTCTTATGCTCCAGGGCTTCGCCTATGTCGAAAATCATCTGAAGCCACCCATCATGTACCTGGCCAAAATCCGCATGAAGCAGATTGCAACCGACGCCATTAACGAAGCGGTGGCTGCGCAGGTGGCGGAAGGCGAGAACGCGGATGACCTGATCGATTGGAAAATGGATACGTCCGGCAAAGTGTCCGGCTTTATGCTGAATTACGCAGAGCATATGAAAATTACCTCCAGCACCTTTAAGGTGGTTCAGTCCACACTGGAGGACAAACATAAGCTGGCCGAGAGCATTCCGCTGGGCCAGGCGCTCGGCAGCCCGATCATTGCATCCTTCGGCCCCAATATTCCGATTCGGGTCGAGCCTCAAGGTGCGGTCAAGGTAGATCTGAAAACGAGAGAAAAAGATGCGGGGATCAATATGGTGCTCGTGGAGATTTACATTCATGTAACGGTCGAAGTGGGAGTCGTTGTGCCGTTTGACATGGAACCTGAAATCGTCGATACGGAAATTCCGGTCTCCTACCTGATGGTCGTCGGCAACGTGCCGATGTATTATTACGACAGCAAGGGCACGCCGGTTGGGGAGAGCGGGGCCGCGGCGCCAAGCATCGCGCTGCCCGGAGCCGGAGCGCAAAGCCAGCAAGGCGGAAGCCCGGCGGCCGTTACCCCGCCCAGCATCCATCCGGGAGGGCAAAACCCCGGAACAACGGATTCGACGAGCGTGGTAACGGGGGAGGCAGGGAAGCACTAAACGGCCCTGGTATAGCGATATGAAAAAGGGACCTCCCGAACACGCGGTTCAGGAGGATCCCTTTTTCTGTTTCAGCGCTTTGCGCTCTTCCATTTCCCAGCGCCGGAGGGATGGATAAGGGTCGAATGACCATTCGACCAGGCCGCTGTCACGGTAGATGCCGTAGTGCAGATGCGGAGGGAATTTACCCTGTGTGCCGGGTTTCCCGTAGCCGGAGCTGCCGACCCAGCCGATCGTTTGTCCTGGTGTGACGATATCCCCCTGTTTAATGGACTTTTCAAATCCCTGCAGATGAGCGTAGTAATGGTAATGGTTGTCCAAATCCCGGATGCCGATGCGCCAACCGCCGAACGGGTTCCACCCCTTGAGCTCAACTACGCCATAGCAGGTGCTTCGTACGGGAACGCCGTAGTTCGCAAAGATGTCCGTTCCCTCATGGATCCGGTAACCTCCCCAGCTCCGCCCGCTTCCCCAGGTGCTCCGGTACGAGTAGCTGTTGCTGATGGGGAGAGGGAAGGCATGCCCGGATAAATCCAGCGTGCCGAATTTTTCATACAGCTTGGAGAATTGTTCGATCCGTTGAACCGAGCGGCTGTTATGGTAATATTCCCACATCGCGATGTTGAAATCTTCCTGTGATTTGCCGTACCGCTGCAAATAATCCGCCATGCTGTACAGCACGTCAAGGTCGTTGTCGGGATCTGCCCGCCCGTCGCCGGAGCCGTCGCGGCCGTACCCGTCGAAGATGGAAATGGACCGCGGGTTATGATCGTTCAATTCCGGATTGAACACTCCCGACCAGGCCGGTTCCGTAATGAGGATGCCGGTGAGGCGCTCCGGGTGCTTGCGATCCTTTGGATGGGCTTTGGTCAAGGTCCGTTCGTACTGGTCGATCGCGGCAATCCTGTACCAAGGGATGTTGGTGGCCTTGCTGATCTTCGCATAGAGTGACTTTCTGGACTCCAGGATTTCTGTCCGGCTCAGCTGGTCCAGCGATTTGGCGGCTTGGTTAGGCTCCGGAGCCGCCGGCTCCGCGTCCACCTTGCTGGGAAGGTGAAAGCAGCCCAGCAGCAGCGCTGATGTGAGTACACCTGTCAGCGAACGTTTGAGCCACCGTGTGTGCGGAACAATGTATTTCATCGGTTCTCTACCTCCTGCCAGTTTGATGCAGTCCTCGCTCAATATTCGGACTGGACCGACATAGCCTTAGAGTGAATCAAGAACCTCGAATTTATCCGTGCTTGGAAATGGAAGTATTTTGGCTGATTTCATGATATAATATGGAACATGCAGCAGCTAACCATGATAGCGAAAGAAGGTCAGAACATTGCCTACGAATACCATCAAGGAGCCAAAGCCGGATTGGATTCGCATCAAACTGACAACCGGTGACAATTACCAGGAAATTAAGAGCATGATGCGCTCTAAGACCCTTCACACGGTATGTGAAGAAGCACGTTGCCCTAACATATATGAGTGCTGGGCCAATCGTACCGCCACGTTTATGATTCTCGGCGATATTTGTACGCGGGCCTGCCGTTTTTGTGCAGTAAATACAGGAAAACCGACGGAGCTGGATCTCCAGGAACCGGAACGTGTCGCTGAAGCGGCGGAGAACATGGGTCTGCGCCACTGCGTCATCACCAGTGTGGCCCGGGACGATCTGTCCGACGGCGGTGCGTCTATTTTCGCAGAGTCGATCAAAGCTGTCCGCAAGCGTCTGCCGCTGTGCAGCGTGGAGGTGCTGATTCCGGACTTTATGGGCAATTGGGACGCCCTGAAGACCGTAATGGACGCGAAGCCGGATATTTTGAACCATAACATTGAAACGGTGGAACGCATGTCGAATCGGGTGCGCGCCAAAGCGAAGTATGACCGCTCCCTGGAGCTGCTGCGCAGAGCGAAGGAAATGCAGCCGAACATTCCGACGAAGTCCAGCATCATGCTGGGAGTCGGCGAAGAATGGGATGAAATTTTGCAGGCGATGGACGACCTTCGCGCCGTGGATTGCAACATTATGACAATCGGGCAATATTTGCAGCCTTCTCCGCAGCATTTAAATGTGGTTAAATATTATCATCCGGATGAGTTTGCCGCTCTGAAGGAAGAAGGCATGAAGCGGGGATTCAGCCACGTGGAATCCGGACCGCTTGTGCGCAGCTCCTACCATGCCCATGAGCAGGTACAATCCGCTGCACAGCATAAATAGGCGCCATTATACGATAACCTCAGGCAGAAAGGCAGGGGTAGTTCATTGATTCTGATCGGCGGAAAAAATTATGAGGTGCTTAAAGATCATAAAGACGGTTGGAACCTTGAAGCCTTTCGTGAACGATACAGTGAAGTGCTGGACCGCTACGACTATATTGTCGGCGATTGGGGCTACAGTCAGCTCCGGCTTAAAGGGTTTTACCGGGATAAGCATCCCAAAGCAACCAAAGACACAGCCATTTCCGGTATGATGGATTACATTAACGAATACTGCAACTTCGGCTGCGCGTACTTTGTACTGCAGAAGAGCCGGGAGTCGCAGCCCAAAGAGAAAACAAAAAGCGGTTCCGTATAGGAGCCGCTTTTTGTTATGAGATCAGAAAGTATAAGTTTCGGAGCTTCTGCTTCCTGATCTCGCAAGAAAAACCTCCTCTAGAAGCGGTCTGTCTTCTTTGAAGGTACGTCGATAGACGTTTTTCTTATGCAACTTGTCATGCACATAAAGTCTTGATGCTGATCTATCCCAGAAATGCTTCCCGCACCCGGTTCCAGAACGGGAACGGGCGGTATCTCGCAAAGCTGACCTTTTCCTTGGCGACCTGGCAGCGAACCGAGATGAGGTCGTCCACCTGCAGGTTGACATGATCGATGTAGAGTAAGAGCCGCTGTTCTTTGCGGGAGAAAATGTCACAGTGATGGTGCTTGGGCAGCAGAAGGGGCGATCCCATCGTCCGGAAGACGCGGTTGTTGATCGAAGCGATCTCCGCGATCTGCAGCGCCTCGATAGTCGGGTGTACCATGGCGCCTCCAAGACTTTTATTATATGCCGTGCTTCCGGATGGCGTGGAGACGCAGATCCCGTCACCGCGGAACATTTCAAAGGTTTGATCGTTGATGTCCACCTGGGCCACTACCGTTCCGTCGACGCCTTTCAGAGTGAACTCGTTCAAGGCGATATAGGAAGCGTTGCCCGATTTTCTATGAATTTCAAGTTCAAGCAGCGGATATTTGACGATTCGCGGACGAATGGAGCCCGAATTGGCCGCAGAGCTCATCAGTTCGATCAGCTGCGGCAGCTCGTCCGCTTTCCAGTCCGCATAGAATCCCAGATGTCCGGTGTGAACCCCTACGAAGGCAATGTCAGGAATATGGTCAATAAACGTATGAAAGGCATGAAGCATGGTGCCGTCCCCGCCGATGGAAATGACAATCTCCGGTGATTCGGCATCCAGCTGAAATCCCCGTTGCGCCGCAAGCTTATGGAACTGCTCGCTTAAATCCACGGATAACTGATCCCCGCGATCCAGAACATAGTATCTCAAGGGTGTAAGCTCCTTTGTAATGGGTTTATAAGAATCATAAACAATATCGGAGGATAACACAACGTCCATTTCATGTTCCGTGATCAGGAGGTCCGGCGAACGCCGCGCCACAAGGATTGAATCCAGCTGATCAGAAGGGAGAGCACCGTCATCCCGGCCAGCAGGATGCACAACAGGACGAGGCAGTCCCGGATGCCTTGGGCCGAGGCCAGAAAGCCGAAGTTTTGGCTTGCGAAAGCAGGCGCATCGGTAAAACGTCCCATCACCGGTTCCCATAAAAACAAAACGAGGAAAGCAGCCACAAAACCATGGATCAAGCGCGCCATCATGAACGGCAAATAACGCAGATTGGTGGCGTGCAGAATGCTCGCGATCTGGGCATGCACGGAGAGCCCTCCCCAAGACAGGATAAAGGCCGCTGCAGCTGCCTTAAAGGGCAGCGGAACGGAGGAGGCGGCTTCACCCGCCGAACGGGCGCCCAGGGTAACCTCAAATAAGCCTCCAACGAGCGCTTCCGAGAGGGATGGAGGGAACTGGAGCGCCGTCAGGCCATTTTCCAGCAAACGATAGAAGAATGCCATTATCCCCGCTTCGGTAAGTATCTCTAAAAAAACCGAGAAGAATACAACCAGTCCGCCCACGACAATAATAAGCTTCAGCGAAGATTCGACCGCCTGCTGGAGCAGCTCGCCCACGCTTCGGCCGTCGTTCATTCTGGCTTCATGCATGGCGTTGAACGCCCGCCGCAGCCGGCTGCCGCGAACCGGGGCTCCGGAAGCCGGAATTTCGGTCACCGAGCCCCGTTTGCCATGGAAACGCATGAGGAAGCCGATCAGAAAACCGCCGCCGTAATGGGAAAGCGCCAGAATGGTCGCGATTTTGGGATAATGAAAAAAACCGACCGATACGGCGCCGATCAGAAATATCGGGTCCGACGAGGTTGTAAAGGCCACCAGCCGCTCACCTTCCTCCCGGTTGAGCATTTTCTGTTCCCACAGCTTGGCCGTCAGCTTGGCCCCGATGGGATAGCCTGACACATACCCCATCGCGGCTACGAATCCTCCGCTTCCGGGAATGCGGAACAGTGGCTTCATCAGCGGATCGAGCAGCGTGCCGAACAAGTGAACGATGCCGAAGCCCAGCATCATTTCGGAAATGATGAAGAAGGGAAATAACGACGGAAACAGGACGTCCCACCAAATGGCCAAGCCCCGCAGGGCGGATTCCAAATAAGGGCCGGGGTAACACAGCATCAGCACTAACAATCCGGCCATAGACGCAATCATGAGCGGTAAACCCAGCCTTTTTACGGACAAATTCGCAGCCTCCCTTCCGAATATGGGACATGAGAATCACACCTATGTTCCTAAATTTTATGAATGTCATCGGACAAACAGTACAAAAAAGTTGGGAAAGCGTTTACAATAAGTGCTGTATTTTTGGTGGAGATATGGTAAAATATACAGTACAACAACTAACTTCATTTCAAGTTTAAAATATATGGATGGAGTGATGAGAACATGAGTATTGTCGCCGGTCTCCTTGTCTGCGCTTTCGTGTATGTCATTCGCGAATCACTGGTCCATCCCGGCGAAGAGGATTGGAGCAGTTACTGAAGATGTCCTAAGGTGCTAAACTTACGTTTAGCGCCTTTTTTTGTGCATAGGGACTTGTCCTTCCGCGAGGCTCATGCAGAGGATCTGAGACCCTGCTTTAAAGCTCAGGGCCCACTTTGTGGGGTTATTTTGTTTTTGGTTTTTGATATAATGGAAATAATATGTACTTTGTATTTTGATGATTCATTCGAGTAAGCAGCGGGGGAAGGCCCCGGAAAGAGACAAGCAGGGATGAGGACACTGGGCATGAAAGGAATGTATGGATGTGGCATTGGAACCTCTTTACTCCATTAATGTAGTATGCTGTAATTGCGAGCATCAATTTTCCACGTCACGGGTGCGTCCGAGCTTTAAGAAGGCCGTGCGTACGGATGCGGATTTTTGTGCTTATTATAACAACGAGAATCCCGACTATTATGTGGTCAGGGTATGCCCGAAGTGCGGTTTTGCGTCTACGGAGCATTCAACAGAACGGCTGAGCGATATGCAAAAGAAGCAGTTTGCCGAGAAAATCGGCAAGCGCTGGATCGAGCGGGACTACAGCGGACACCGGGATTGGGAAATTGCGCTTGAGACCTACAAGCTCGCCTTGCTGTGTGCGCAGACGATCGGAGAGAAGGATCGGATTATCGCAAGCCTTCTGCACCATATTGCCTGGCTCTACCGGTATAAGGGCGACGAGGAGCAGGAGCAGCGCTTTCTGAAATACTGCCTGGATTCTTATATCCGGGTGTATGAGCTGGAAGGCGTAGGAGCGAACAACGCGCGCTTGCTTTATTTGATCGGGGAACTGAACCGCCGGACAGGCGATTTCCATCAGGCGGTCAAGTGGTTCTCCAGAGTCATCAATGATAAACATATCGTGGATTCAGCCATGATTCACGCTTCACGCGAGCAGTGGGGCGTGCTGCGGCAAGAGATGCTGGACAAGCGAATGGAGCTGCCGGGCGAGATGAATCCCGCCTGAACGTAAAAACACGCCAAGGAGACCGTGTCCATCACGGCATGCCTTTGCGTGTTTTCTTTCCGGAGCAGATCAGCCGGTTCGATCAGCGAATATCCTGGTCGAACAGCAAATAATCGTTGTCCGTGTCAATGATATGGAGTCTGTTGTTGCAGCAGGGAAAGACGAGCAGCTTCTTCTTTCCTTCATGAATGCTGCGAAGCTCAGCCGGCTTAAGGGGCAGCCTCACATTGTTCGCTCCGCAGAACGGACATTCATGTACATAGATATCGCCCATCACTTTGTCGTAAGGCCAGGTTCTGGAGAACGGAATCATGATTTGGTTCCTTCATCGCCGTCCTGCTTGCCGGCTTCTTCCTTGGCGAGCTCCGCCAGCTTCTGCAGCAGGATATGCTGCGGCATGTGCATCAGGTGTTCCAGGGGAACCCCCAGCTTCTCGGATAGTTTCACGGCGGTCTCCGGTGAAATTTGCAATGGTCTCATGGTGAGTATCCCTCCTCTGTATGAATAAGCCCGTTTTGCCGGGCAGAAACATAAGGGTTTCGTCTTTATAGTTATACACCTTACCATGAGGCCAATCAAATAAAATAAAAATGATGATGAGAAAGGTGATTCGAACATGAACAAAGACCTGAAATTAACTTGGAATCTTGAATCCGTATTTCCGGGCGGCTCCGCTTCCGCCGAGTTCGATACCTTCCTTCACTCCCTGGAGCAGGATCTGAAGAGCCTTCAGGGCGAAATCAAGGCAGCCAAGGCGCCGGCGAGCCCAAAAGAGACCGAGTCGTTTGACGGGTTTATTGAAGCGCTGCAGGGCACTATTGCCCGCCTCTCCGAAGCCAGCGCGTTTGTCAGCTGCCTGCAGGCACAGAACCAGCAGGATAAGAAGGCCGTTCAGCTGGGCGGCCGCCTGGCGACCCTTCGGGCGCTCATTAGTGGAATCATGACCGACTTTGACCACATTCTCCGCTCGACTGATGACGAGACGTTCGCGCAGTGGATCGGCCGGGATCAGGTGCGGCAGCTGGCCTTCGTCCTTAGCGAAAGCCGCGACCAAGCCCGCGAAATGATGAGTCCTGACATGGAGAGCCTCGCGCTCGATTTGGCCATTGACGGATATCATGGCTGGAGCAGCATGTATGATACGATCGTCAGCCATATCCAAATTCCGTTTGAAGAAAACGGCGAGACCGTGTCGCTGTCGGCTGGACAGGCGGCCAATAAGCTGGACAGTCCGGACAAGGAGACCCGCGAGTCGATGTTCGTGAAGTGGGAGCAGGCATGGTCGGACAAAGCCGACTTCTGCGGGGATACGCTGAATCACCTCGGCGGATTCCGCCTGAAGCTGTACGGACGCCGCGGCTGGGACGAAGTGCTGAAGGAGCCGCTTGAAATCAACCGCATGTCGCGTGAGACGCTGGACGCCATGTGGAATGTCATACAGGACAACAAGCAGATGCTGCTGCAGTATATGGAGCGCAAGGCCAAGCTGCTCGGCCAGGACCGTCTGAGCTGGGTGGATGTGGAAGCGCCGATCAGCAAGTCTTCGGGCACGATTTCTTACCAGGAAGCGGCGGAAACGATCGTGGAGCAGTTTCGCAAGTTCAGCCCGCGTATGGCTGATTTTGCCGAGATGGCCTTCGACAAGTCCTGGATCGAGGCGGAAGACCGTCCTGGCAAGCGTCCGGGCGGCTTCTGCACCTCGCTGAAGCTCAGCAAGGAGACGCGGATCTTTATGACGTTCAGCGGAACGGCTTCGAACGTCTCGACGCTGGCGCATGAGCTCGGACACGGTTATCACCAGCACCTGATGAACGAGCTGCCGATCTTGAACCAGCGGTATGCAATGAACGTTGCAGAGACGGCATCTACCTTCGCGGAGATGATCGTATCGGACGCGATGGTAAAATCGGCTGCCGATGAGCAGGAGCAGCTGGCGCTGCTTGAAGACAAAATCCAGCGGAGCGTCGCATTCTACATGAACATCCATGCGCGCTTCCTGTTCGAGACCCGTTTCTATGAGAAACGGGAAAGCGGTCTGCTCAGCGTTCAGGAGCTGAATGCGCTGATGGAAGAAGCGCAGAAGGAAGCGTATTGCGACGCCCTGTCGTCTTACCATCCGCATTTCTGGGCGTCGAAGCTGCATTTTTATATTACGGGTGTGCCGTTCTATAACTTCCCGTATACTTTCGGCTACATGTTCAGCACGGGCATCTATGCACGCGCGCTTCAGGAAGGCGCAGGCTTTGCCGATAAATACGACGCCCTGCTGCGCGATACCGGCGTCATGACGGTGGAGGAGCTGGCGAAGAAGCACCTGAACGCCGATCTGACGGGCCGCGATTTCTGGCAGACCGCGGCAGATCTGACGGCAGAGGATGTCAAGCAGTTCCTGGCCATGACCGACCATCTGGTGTAATCCAGACGGATGGTTCGAATAAATGATTACGCCACACAAAAAGCAGTCCCTTGGGGTTCATTACGCCCCAAAGGGACTGCTTTTTTGATGATACATTAGTTTGGGAGACACGGACTTGTTATATCGCATCGCAAGGAGACGACCGCTAAATGCACTCTTGTGGGACTGGATAGCAACATGGAATCGCTTTTGTCAGATGCCCGCACTCCGTAAAGTGCATCAAGCGGGGCATAGGTTAGGAACGTCCGCGGATTTCCTGACGCAGGAACATGACGTACGAGATCGCAAAGCAGGCCAGCGTCAGGGCGATAAGCCCGGTGACCTGCGGCCAGATCAGCAGCAGGCTCTGCCCGAAGGGGAGCGGGCTGTCAATCGCGCCGTAGGCCTGCTCCGTCGTGAGCGGACCCAGTGTACGCACCGTCGGCATCAGCAGCGTCGAGGTCGCCTCATTGAACAGCGTATACGGTGAAATCCGGCTCAGTCCGAGCATAAAGCTAACATGGTGGACCATGTCGTCGACCGATGCCGTGTCGCTGTTAGGCGCAAGGCCCGAGGAGATCAAATTCAGGATCATATCGTAAAAGAAGCTGAAGAACAGCCAGACGGCGATGCCCGACAGCGCCGATGTGGCAGGCTGGCGGAATTTAACCGAGAACAGGATGGATAAGTTCAGCCAGAATCCGATATAGACGATCGTGACGACCAGGAAGCTAAGGATTCTCAGCAGCTCCTCGAAAGACGGCGGCAGCCCTACGATCAGAAAACCGAGGGCCAGCACGAGCAGCCCGAGGGAGAGAAACATGAAGCCGATGATGGTGAGCGATGCGATAAATTTGGCATTCAGCAAATCGTCACGGTGAATCGGCTGCGCCATGATGCGGCTCAGGGTTCCTTTGTTCCGCTCGCTGTTGACGGCGTCGAAGCCGAGGCCGATGCCAAGCAGCGGGCCCAGGAAGCCGATGAATCCGATAAACGACGGCAGGGTGCCGTCGGAGGTGGTGAACAGCTTCAGGATGACGAAATCGCTGTAGCCGTCCGTGGATTTGATAGCGTCCTGCAGGCTGTTCAGCGCCGTATACAGCGAGGCGACGCAGGTCAGGAAGATGATCGCCAGGAGCAGCAGGAAGCGCCAGCTCCGGACATGATCGGAAATTTCCTTGCGCACCAGGACGCGGAATGCCGCCGGGTTCGCATTTACCCGGTTGAACCGCTCCCGGTCGGAGGGAACAGTGCCCCGTAACCGGCCGATGCCGTCCTTAAACGGGGTGCTGACCGTGTCCCAGGCTTTATTTAGCTGCTCTTTTAGAACGCTTGCTTCCAAGGTCCTCACCTCCCGCAAAATATCGCCGGTAGATTTCATCCAGGCCGTATTCCTTGCGCTGCAGCCCGTAAAGGGCCGCTCCCGACGCGACGACCGTCCGGGCGATCTCCGGACTGCAGTCGGCGTTGACGCCGATCTCCAGGCGCGTCCGGTCCTCCGCCGGTCTCATCGAGTCCTGATCCCCGCTCGCGATCCGGACAGAGCTGACCCCTTCCACGCTCTGAAGGTCAGCCAGCAGCGCATCATCTGCCTGGTCCACCTCGGCGGTGATCAAGAGCGGCGTGTCGGTCAGCAGGACGCGGGACAGCGTCTCCAGGTTTCCTTCGGCCAGCAGCCTGCCGCTGACGAACAGACCGACGCGGTCGCAGATTTGCTGTACCTGGTGAAGCTGGTGCGAGGAGAGGAGCACCGTCAAGCCCTGGTCCCGGCTGAGGCCGTGGATCAGGCCGAGGAGCTCATCGATCCCTTTGGGGTCGATGCCGAGCGTCGGCTCATCGAGGATGATGATTTCCGGCCGCTTGATCAGAACGTCCGCGAGTCCGAGGCGCTGCCGCATACCGCGGGAGTAATTCCCGGCCTTCTTATGGGCAGCATCCTCCAGCCCTACCTCCTTCAGCAGATAGAGCGAACGCTCCTCCGCCTCTTTGTCGGAAATGCCGTTAAGGCGGGCGGTCAGCTTTAAGTTCTCAAGGCCGGTCCAGTCTTCGTAAAAACCGACGTCGTCCGGCAGGTAACCGACGCGGCGTTTGACTTCAATCGGCCGCCGCGTCGGATCCAGCCCCAGCACATTGATGCTTCCGCCGTCCGGTTCGCTCAGGCCGAGAAGCATCAGAATGGTGGTCGATTTGCCTGCGCCGTTTGGGCCGAGCAGGCCGAAGATTTCCCCGCGGCGGATTTGAAGGGACAGATGGTCCACGGCTTTATGGGTGCCGTAGCTTTTGGTCAACTGCTGTATGTCGATGACTGTCTCCGCCAACGTTATCTCCTCCCGTATTTACGAATGAGTACATAGATGCCGCCCAAAATGACCAGGATGATCAGCACGCCGATCCAGCCCCACAGGACGGAGCCTTTGACAGCGACCCGGAAAGAGGCGTTGGATGAAGATTCCGCGGCCTGGGCGGTAATATCGGTCACATAGTCTCCGGCAATGGCTTTGTCGCTTGCGGTCAATTTGGCTTCCACCGTGGTGGACTTACCGGCGGCGAGCTTATCGACCGTTTTGGGATTAAAGCTGACTTCCCAGTTGGTTGGCGCCGTGGAGGTGAAGTTGATGTTGGTCAGGTCGGCGGTACCGGTATTTTTGACCAGCAGCTCAACGGTTTTATCTCCGCCTGCCTTAATGTCGGTGCTTAACAATCCGCTTGGCGTCGTCAGTTCCATGCTGTACTTGCCGGTAATGACGGCTTCGAGCTCCAGCTCGGAATTCGTTGTCTGGTTGGAAGCGCGGATCGGTATTTTAAAGGTACCTTGCGTCACGTTTTCAGCCGGCTTTACATCAACGGTAATGGATTTGTCAGCCCCTGGGTCCACTTCGACGGAAGAGACCTGTTTGCTGTCTGCCGTAAATGTTACGTCCCATCCCTTCTCAGCCTGGGCGGTTAACGCATACGTCTGCTTTTCGGCGGTGCGGTTGGACAGGTTCACCGAATAGGTAAAGGTCGCGTCGGAGTGTCCCTCCAGGTTGGCCTGATCGGTCGTCAGTTCGGTTTGATATGTGCCCTTTTCCGTGATGTTGACCGAAAGTGGTAGAGACGCGAGGCTGCCCGCCGACAGCGTAAAGCGATAGGTTCCTTTGTCGATTTGCATCGGAACCGTCACGTCCAGGGAGATCGTTTGCGATGAATCCGGCATAACCGAAATTTCGTTCAGGTCCCAACCGCCGCCCGAAATTTTGGCCGTCCAGCCTTCGGGCAGACCGGTAACGGATATCGGGGCTGTAATGACGCTGCCGGAGTTGTTTTTCAGCTCCACGCTGTAATTCAGCGATTCTCCGGGAGGCACGGAAATGGAAGTGTAGGTAGTGTACAGCGTCAGACCTCCGGCTGCATGGACCGGACTTCCCGTGCTGGCGATCAGGAAGCCGATGCAGAGCATCAGCGCCAGGCCGGCATGTGTGATGATCCTCAAGAAACGTGTCATGAAACAGAACCCTCCTCAAGTGTGTTGGTGATCATCTGGAATACGAATGAAGGGCCGCCACCGGATTTACCGGAAGATTAAAAGAAGATAAAAATTTGCTTAAAAAGGGATAAAATCACGGAGGAGGGGAGTCCGAACGCGAAATTCTTTTGCTAGAATGTTGCTGTAAAAATGGCGGCCAGCGCTCTCTTACGGGACCTTGGGTGCAGGGGGCAGGCCGGATCAAGGGAATGAAGAGAATAAGGGGGGATACTCCATCATGCAGGACCGTCCTGAAGCGTGGTTGAAGGAAATTGCAGAGGGCTCGGCTCCGGCTTTCGACCGGTTCTATGATGCGTTTGCTCCGATGGTTTACCGGCTTGCGGAATACTGGATGAAGGACCGGGTGGAAGCGGAAGATGTCTGTCAGGAAATTTTTATCGAAGTGATGGAAAAAGCGGGGCACTACGATCCCGAAAGGGGCAGCGTGGAAGCGTGGCTGGCGGTTCGTGTCCGAAGCAGGGCGATGGACCGCCTCCGGCAAAAGCAGCGGATGGCCGCCCTGCAGCGGACGCAGGAAGAGTCGGCCGTTATGCGCTGGCAGCGGACGTTGGAATCGGCGGAGCTCGAAGCGTTCCGGCATCTGGATCAGGAGCAGGTGAGGGCGGCGCTGCGCAGCATCCCGCCCATGCAGCGAATGGCGCTCTACGGGAGCTATATGATGGAGCTGACGCACCGCGAGCTGGCTGAGAAGATGCAGAAGCCGGTCGGAACCGTGAAGTCGCTGATCCGTTACGGCATCCGGAATTTACGCAGCAGACTGGAACAGGGCCAGGTTACCCAGGCCGGCGAGGGAGGTGAACAGCATGCGGTTGTCCATTCGGGAAAATGGGAGCAATAATCCTGAAGGCTGTGCTGTGCTGCCCGAGGAAAAGCTGGTCGATTATGCGATGAAACAGCTGGAAGAGCCGGAGCGTCTCCTCGTCGAGGAGCATGCCGCCGCTTGCCCCCACTGCAGGGAGCGCCTTGCCGAGTGGGAGACGGTGATGCAATCCGTTGAGCTGGTCGGCTCGGTAATGAGCGAGCCAGCCTCGGTTTTGGATAGCCAGCCAACCGCTGCAGCGTTGAGTACGTCGCTGCCCGAGTCGCCGATACGGGCTGTGGGTACCGAAGAGAAAACCGCATCAGAGGCGGATTGGCAGGCCTCCAGCGAGGTAGCTGGCCCGTTTGCGGCCTCTTCCGCAGCTCCTGGCCCTTCCGCCCGTCTGGGCCGCAAAATGCGGCTTCTGGCCCGGCTCCGTTCCCTGGAAAAAGGATTTGTCCGCTGGCGGCGTTACCTTGTACCTGCCGCAGCGGCAGCGGTTGTTGCAGGCTGCGTCGTTGCCGGACTGTTCTCCTTCAAGCATCGGGAGATGCCGTCCGCCGATTCTATCGATCAAGCCTTTACATCCAAAATCGCTGTTATGCAGTCGGCCAATTACGATCAGTACCGGATTCCGCCGCTTCCGCCGCTCCACGGATCAGGAGGCGTGTGGATCGACCGGGATTCGGGTGAGATGCTGATCGTGATCGAAGGCCTTCAGCCACCGGAGGAAAAGGCCTACCAGGTATGGCTGCAGCATGAGCAACGGTCGGTCAGCATGGGAATGCTGATGACGGGTAAGGCCGAGGGTAAAGGTTATTATTACGGATACGGGACCATGGACCCGGACCAAATTGTGATCAGTCTGGAACCTAAGGGCGGAAGCCGGGTTCCGACCGGACCCGAAGCACTAAGGGTGTCTGTCGATGATAACAGGGAGTAGCGTCAGCCTGGGGGATCTCAAATGCCCTCGGGCTTTTTTTCTTTTCAGGTTTCGCGTTAGCCCGGGATAGTCGCTTTAAGCCGACTGTTTTTTGGGTGATGGGATCATCGAAATAGATTTGGGGTAGCGTTCATTGGAGTGGATTCGTGGTTTTTCGCGCTCTTCTTGGAATGTCCTTGGGGAAATCACATTTTGTCAAAATAACCAGAAATATAGCGATTTGTTGCCGAAAATAAAATTGCTTTAACGAAAATAATAGGAATTATTACCCAATTATGTTTGATGTTGTTGTATGATACTACATGCTGTCTTATAATGAGTCATAAGCCCTATGAGTTTTGGCGAATTTTGGAGAGGGGGAAAAAGATGATCAAAACCGAGCAGTTATCTTTGGCAAGGCAATTGGATTTAGTTTTTAAGGAACTGGAAGAAGAGCTGTCAGGACTATCATCCGGCACGGTGTTTGTGCAAATACGAAATAATGTCATTGGTAAATTTGGTATCCGGCATCATCCGCTGGAAGGACGGAACGGGGAAATTCATTCCCAGGATTCCGGACTGACTCCAGTACAGTACTCGTCTTTTCGTCTCATGGCTTTAGAAAGTTTAAAATACAAGCGCCACTGGACTCACGGTGAAATCAGCTACGAATTTACGATCCGGCAGGGGCTCATTGCGGTGGATGCCATCTTGGAATCCAACTATAACATGGCTAACCTGATGATCCGGTATCCGAGACATACATATCCTGAAACAGTAACAGAATTGTCGTAGTTCGTCGTGGACTTATTTTTATCATCCCTTCTTGCTTTTGTAGTATGACTTTATCCATGAATATCCGAATAGTTTGATTAGCACAGAAGACAGACCAGGCTTAGCGGAAGTTTTTCTTGCGATGATTGAATGGTTAGCTCCGCTGAAAATTTTATAAATTCTATAATTAGAAAAAGGCAGCCCTTGGAATAATCCAGAGGCTGCCTTTTGTAGGCGGGGACGGCTCGCGCCGGGCCCGGCTCATCATGATATCAACGTATACAAATGCAGATTATTGGCCGGAACGACCCGATAATTGCTGCTCTGCCAGTTGTACCAGACGTTTCGTGATGTAACCTCCCAAAGAACCAGTCTCACGGGAAGTGTAGTTGCCCATGTATCCGTCTTGTGGCATTTGAACGCCAAGCTCTTGTGCAGCTTCAAGTTTCAGTTGTTGAAGAGCAGCGTTAGCTTGTGGAACCACCAGGTTGTTCGAGCGGCTTCCGCGTCCTTGGTTTTGACCTTGACCCATACCCATGTTTGTCACCTCCTTTGAACTTTATGGAGTTATTATGGTGCGAAAGATTTGAAAACATGCAGCAAGAATGGAGATATAAATTGGTAAATAGAGGATAACGCAAAAAGGGCCGCACGCTTCAAGCAGCATGCAGCCCTGTTATTTGTAAATTTGAAAATCCACGTTTTCCTATGCCTGATTCTAAGGAGTCGGCTTAATGGTCTTCAGAAGGATAGACCATGTCCAGCGTCAGGTCCATTTCAATTGATGCCTTCGGCTCGATCCGGATCAGTCCCGTCAGGTCCGGTCCCGCGGCAAGATTGGGCGCATCCGGCAGCCAGGTATATGGCTCGATGCACAAAAACTCGTCCGCTTCGCCTTTCGTATAGAGAACCCAATGCTTATAGTACTTCGGATCCGCAGAATACTTCAGTCCGTACCCGTCACTGCGCATCAGCAGGGCTTCCGCAGGCTGTCCTTCCCCGATCCGGAGCGGCGTGTCGAAGTTGGTCCCGGCCAGATTGAGTCCTTGATTGAGCTGATCGAGCGGTCCAAGCGGGAGGAGCTCGCCAGTCGTAATTAAATCCTTATCCAGCGCATATTCCGCGCTTACAGGCAGGGTAAGCGTCCACTCTCCCGGCTGCCCGTCAAGCAAAAACCATGTATGAAAACCGATGCCGAAAGGTATCGGATGGTCCCCCAGGTGGGTAACCTTTAAATGTTGGGTCAGTTTGGACCCTTGAAGGCGAAGCGTCATTTCCAGCTTCAGCGGTGCGGGAAACTGCTCCATCCAGTGTGGATCGTCCGAGGTCAGGAACTCCGAGGTCACTGCACAGCCTTCTTCGTCTTCTTCGATATCGCTGACTCTCCAGGACTGCGTCCGGTGGAGACCGTGAATATGGTTGTCACCGGCGGTGTTCCGGTCGAACTGATACGATCTGCCTTCGTATTCAAAATGGCCGCCGCGGATCCGTCCCGGGGGAATCAGCATCGGCATGCCAAAATGGTAAGGTTTTTGCAGGTAGAATTCCAGATCGTTGTCATCAGGTCTCCGAACGACCTGCCGATTTAGGGTATGGTCTAAAATGGAAATGACATTGTTTCCAAGCGATGGCAGCAGTGTGACTTCAAGCTCACGGCTATGCAGGATATAGGTATCGTATCCGTTCCATTGCCCTTTGGTCACTTGTTTCATATCGTTGCTCCTTTTTCCTCTAAATTCATTTAGCCTTCAAATATCTAACCCATATCATAACAGATTTGATGGCGTTTCGTAAAAAAAGGGGTTTGACAATTCGACGATCTGAGCTTTATCATAGGCATTGCAAAAGGCTTTCAATGATTATGTAAACACGATGACAGGGACAAGTAAGCAAAGACGGCGTAACCTTCAGAAAGCCGGTGGTTGATGCGAACCGGTGGAGCCGATTTTGCCGAATGGACCCTTGAGTGCCGCGTTGAACGGAAGCAACCATGACTTCCTGCGTAGACCGGCCGGCGATTCCACGTTACGGAAGCAGAAAGGCTGACAGTTGTCGCTTCCACATGGGCGGCTTGCAGCAAATAAGGGTGGCACCACGGTCTCACGTCCCTTGCGGGCGTGGGGCCTTTTTTGTTTTTACCATTTTTAAAGTTGGAGGGATTGTTGATGAAAACCGTACTGTCCGGCATTCAACCCAGCGGCAAACTGACGCTCGGCAATTATATCGGAGCCATGAAAAATTTTGTAAAACTGCAGAACGACTATCAGTGCAATTTTATGGTCGTCGATCTCCACGCGATTACGGTACCCCAGGAACCCGAGGCGCTCCGGGAGCAGTCCGAGGCGGTAGCCGCCTTGTTCATCGCAGCGGGCATTGATCCAAATAAGGCGAACGTGTATATGCAATCGCATGTTCCGCCGCATGCCGAGCTGGGATGGCTGCTGACGACGCTCACCTCGATGGGCGAGCTTGAACGTATGACCCAGTTTAAAGACAAATCGGCCGGCAAGGACTCTGTAGGCGCCGGATTGTTTGTCTATCCCGCGCTGATGGCGGCAGACATTCTGGTGTACAATGCGGATCTGGTTCCCGTAGGCGAAGACCAGAAGCAGCACCTGGAGCTTGCCCGCGACCTGGCGGGACGCTTTAATCACCGCTTCGGCGACTATTTTACCATTCCGGAACCGTACATTCCCGAAGTGGGCGCGCGGATTATGTCGCTGGACGACGCTTCGAAAAAAATGAGCAAAAGCAATCCGAACCCGGGAAGCTATATCGCCCTCTTGGATCCGCCGGATGTCATCCGCAAAAAGATCAGCCGGGCCACGACCGATTCGGGAAAAGAAATCCGCTATGCACCGGATGAAAAACCGGAAATCAGCAATTTGATGAGTATTTACTCGCAATGCTCCGGCATGTCGCTGCAGGAAATTCAAGATAAATACGAAGGTCAAATGTACGGCGGATTTAAAAAGGACCTGGGAGAAGTCATCGTAGCGACGCTCGAGCCGCTGCAGCAAAAATATGACGAAATCCGCAAGTCCGGTCAAATTCATGATATTTTGGCGCAGGGCGCAGACAAAGCCATGGAGAAGGCATCCCGCACCGTGGCCGAAGTCAAAGAAAGAATGGGGTTTCTCCCGGCCAAAAAATAACTTCCCCAGCGTCAGCAATGCCTAGCGCATTACTGGTTGCCGGGCTGCTGAAGCCGGTTCTTGCGGGCTTTGACCACAAAGCCCCACCCGATATTGAGAATTGCGAGAATGCCGAGCAGCACGGCTACCCAGCCGTTATAGCTGATGGAGACGGCGCATGCCATCAGAAGCAGGATGGACGAGGCAGCAAACCATAAAGACAAGCCTTTACTCATTGGCAAAAACCTCCATTTCATATATAGAAACTTTCTTGTATAACTGTGTCGCTGCGAGCCATACTAAGCTTGCAAGCTTGCATTTCAATAAGACGCAGAATTGAAGGGAGACTCTTATTATGGCTAGATCTCGTTCCAACAATCTGGTGGTACCTCAAGCAAACGCTGCACTGCAGCAATTGAAAATGGAAGCGGCTCAGGAGCTTGGCGTTCAAATGCCGCAAGACGGATACATGGGCAACTACACTTCCCGTGAAACCGGTTCTCTCGGGGGATACATTACGAAACGTCTGGTTCAATTGGCTGAGCAACAACTTTCCGGCCAAGGAAAATAGTTCCATACAGGAAAGTATTTTAGGTCCGGAGCGCCGCAGGTGCTTCGGATTTTGTCTTGCAACTACCGTGATTCTCTCTTATCCCGCAGCATCCGTCAAGAGGCAGGCTGTTTCCGAACGGCGGGGCAGCTGAAAAACATTACAACGGAAGGATAAAAGGCGTTACGGTAAAAAAGGGATCTGCGGAAAAATTCCGCAGATCCCTTTTTATTATGCATCCCCGTGGCACTCAGCCTGAATTGATGGAGAGCCGCTTGTTCATTTTTTTGGAGCTCAGCCAGCCAACGTAAGTATTGATCGGCTGATAATTTTTATCCATGACGAGCACAGCGACGAACGGATACTGTCTCCGGTGCCGGTAGCGCACATCTGCCCAACGGACCACATAGCCCCAGGGCAGCGGCTCGACTTCGGCCACCGCGAAGGAGGAGAAGTACAGGAAGGCTTCCACATCGGGATGCTTCCGCGAATGCTCGACCGCCGGATGGGACTCGGTGACGGCATGCTTTCTCCATTCGAGGGTATGCCCGTTCAGTACGCCGATCTGATAGCTGCCGTCTGGATGGGACTTGACGACATGCCACTTATTATAGGAAATGGTCGGAATGACGAAGTAACGTTCTCCCGGCTTACGGCTCTCATCCAGCCGGATCACTTCCCGGGTGCGCATCGAATGGGCGCCGGTCCGCCAAATATAATAAAAGACCGTCAGGATATATACGACAGTGAACAGCGGTGCAGGATGTACCGCTCCCGTACTCCAGAGCAGAACGGCCAGGGCGTGCAGCGTAAAAATAAACGGGTCAAAAATATGAATGATGTTCCACGAAATCCACTTTTCCGTCACGGGCCTGAAGGCCTGGGTTCCGTACGTATTGAACAGATCGCTGAACACGTGCAGACAGACGGCGATGCCGGTCCAGAGCACGATATGCCCGGATGGTACACCGCTGAACAGAAGGGACAGGATTCCGCTGATCAGAGCGGTCCAGATGACGAGAAACGGGAGAGAATGAGTAATTCCCCGGTGATTTTTAACATAGAGGGCGTTGCTCTTGAACCGCAGCAGGCCGTCGAAATCCGGAGCCTGCGAACCGATGACAGTGCCCAGCAGCACCGCGGCGGCAAGCGTAGGACTCGCGGCAACCGCCGGATCGACGTAGGCGAGACCGGCCAGGCTGAGTCCAATCACAAAATGTGTGGCAGTATCCATTTACCATGTCTCCTTCTTGTTGTTCTTTATTCTATTGTAACAAACTCGGAAGCTGATTTCCTTTCCGGCAGAATGCCTCAATATAGTTACTACCCAATATTGGATGAATTTATTAGTGTTTGACCATACTATTACGTGTCGCTAATACGTGTCACTAAATTGTCAAAATGGTGAATGATTTTGGAGAGGATTGTCAAACACTTTTACCTTTTGATATGATAAACTTTATAGCGGAGGGCAAGTTCCTCCATAATGACAGAACTAAGGAGGATCTTAAGGCGTGGATAATCACTTGACTTACCAAGCTCCTTCGGATTCCGCAGCGCTTTCCATCAATCAAACGCCACCCAATCCATCGGCAACTTGGAAAGATTTTATCACATTAACTAAACCCGGTATTCTCCGGTCTAACTTAATTGCTGCATTTGCAGGTTTCTGGGTCGCATCCCAATGGGATATTCATATAGGCAAGATGATTCTGACTCTACTGGGAACCATGCTGGTTATGGCTTCCGCCTGTGTCTATAACAATTATTATGATCGTGAACTGGATATGAAGATGGAACGGACGCGTAAACGTACGCTTCCGGCCGGCCGCATAAAGCCAGCAGTTGTACTCTGGTATGCCTTTATTCTAGGTGTACTGGGACTCGCTGACCTTTTTATTTTTTCAGGGGTTATGGCCGGCATCTTCGGGGTTATCGGTATGTTCGTCTATGGAGTCGTTTATACGATGTGGCTGAAACGGACCTCCACCTGGAGTACTTCCGTCGGCGCGATTTCGGGAGCTATGCCGCCGGTAATCGGTTATGTTGCCGTAACGGGTACGGTAGATATGGGCGCTGTTCTGCTGTTTGCGATGCTGTTCTTGTGGCAGCCGCCTCACTTCTGGGCTCTCGCCATCCGGCGTGTCGAAGAATACAGAGTGGCGGGATTCCCGCTGCTGCCGGTCGTCAAAGGCGTTAAGCGTACCAAGATTCAATGTATTCCTTACCTGGTATTACTGGTTCCGGTACCGGTATTAATGTATGCATACGGCTATGTGGGCATTTACTTCATGATCATTTCGCTCTTGCTGTCCCTGATCTGGCTGTACTATGGCATGAAGGGATTTACCGCCAAAGACGATGAAGCATGGGCTAAGAAAACGTTCTTCTTCTCGATAAATTACTTGACCTTGAGCTTGATCGCAATGATTTTGAACACAACTCACTAAGTTCTTACCCAGAATCCCATGGAATCATGGGATTCTTTTAAAAGGAAGAAATGAAAGCCTGTTCACCCGGGCACAAGCGGGTCACCCGGCCGTCAGGGCGGATGGTCCGCGTCGGTGTTACATAACAAACTACTGCCTGTAGTCCTGGGGAGGCAGGGCGGCATCTGAGATGTCCGCCGGCATAAGGGACAGCAGGAATCGTGATTAGGGAGAGGGGAACGAATTCGATGTTGAAGCGCTACAAATGGACATGGATTTTGCTGGTGGTGATCGTGATTGGAGCAGGGTACCTGGTATATAACGCCATGGGATTCGGCAAAGAGAAGCTGCCGGTCATCAGCCAGGTCGGAGATTTTTCGTTTGAAAATGTGGATGGCAAAACGGTAAGCCTGGACGATACCAAAGGCAAGGTCAGATTGTTCTACTTCTTCTACACCAGCTGCCCGGACGTATGCCCGGTAACGACCTTCATGCTGTCGCAGACGCAGAAGCAGCTCGTCAAGGACGGAACCTTCGGCAAAGACGCCGAGTTCGTCTCGATCTCCTTCGATCCGAAGGTAGATACCCGGGAGAAGATCAAAGAGTTCGGGGACAAGTTTAATGTCGATTACAACGGCTGGTACTTCCTGAGAGGCGAAGATCAGCAGATCCGCGATCTGGCCGAAAAGTCGTTCAAAATCGCCATTATGGGAGACAACAAGGACAACTTCTCCCATGCGAACATTATCGCTCTTGTCGACAGGGACAATCAGGTCCGCAAGCTGTATAACGCCAACAATACGGATGAAGTTACGGCAGAATCCCTTGCCAAGGACGTTGAGGCGTTGGCCAAGGAGTAATCAAACAGGAAGGCGCCACGATCCCCGGCATGCTCCGGATGGGTAGGCGCCTTTTTTTAATCTTTGGACCATACGGTGTAGGAATCGGGATAAACGATAAATTCCTCAAGCCCCGCTTTTTCCAGCTGGGAAATGATATATTCATCCGGTGTGCCCTCAACGCCCCGGTATCCCCGTCTTGTGTAGATGTGGCCTGCATCCGGGAAGGCATCACGGAGAACGCCGCGAATCCTTTTGCCGGAGCTGTCGTTGTCCATAAACAGATAAACCTCGCTGTCCTTAATTTCTTTGCGCAAAGACTCGAGCCTTGTCGTGTTTAACGTTCCGTATGTGCACACAATTTGAATTTCGGGATCCAACAGGCGGCGGACCTTACTGCGGTCGTTTTTTCCCTCGACAATAATATAAATCGGCATGGTGGCTCACCTCGGACTAAGAGAAGGATGTTTGTCTCGAAATTCCCCGGGAAATGTTGAAGCTTGGGTCCGGGTAATTCTAGTGTAGCTTGTTTTCGGCAAGCCATGCAAAAAAAAGTAAAACGATCTGTCCAGCAGGGTAGACAGACCGTTTAATATGGGAAGATCGCCGTTCTAGCACCAGAATGCACGCAAAATGATGACAAGCAGGATAAACAGTACCAGTACGACGCCTACGTTACTGTAAGGCACACACGGAGCTGCCGCCACGGGAGCTACCTTGGTTGCAGGTGCGGCCACCGGTGCTACTACAGGACCACAGCCGCAGTGAGAATACAGACCCATCGAGATCACCCCTCTTTCTTGCCTGGTCGGTTAACACAATCCATCTTATGTGGGTGAGTGCAGGAATTATTGTGCAGAGGCCTATCTCTCGATTTTTAGGCTTATGACTACACTGGATTCTCGTTCATATGGGGATGAAGCGCAGATCCCTTGCGGTTGATGGGTATCATCATAAGTCCCGCCATGAGGAGGACAAAAGCAATGTAGTACGGTGACACGGATCCTCTCAGCTGGCCGGCGGCGATCGGACCGATGAAGGAGCCGATGGACATGGCGATGGACTGGAGCGAAAAGATCCTCCCCAGCTTGCTGCCGCCGCTGAGCTGAATAAACATGGAGGCAAGTCCAGGGAAGATGATGCCTTTTGCCGAACCGAGAATAAACAGGATGACGACCAGCGGCACATGAGGAAACGCGGCCATGCCAAAGAAGCAAAGAGCCATCAATAGAACGCCTGCGATGACCCTTTTGTAGGGTGAATAGCGGTTGATAAACAGCATACTCAGCGTAAGCAGGGCGCCGATGCTCAGGACGGAAAACAGGATACCTGTCGATTTAATGCCTTCCACCCCAGTATCGCGCAGCGGCAGCTCGAAGAACAGGATCCCTTGGGAACAGGAAACGACAAAGGGGAGGATAAAATAGCGCCAGGATACGCTGGGGGCAGGGGATGACAGCGCAGCTTCTTCATTACCGCCACGGGCATCTGTCATCGCCTTGACCGGTTTCGGGACGCTGAAGACCGCCATGACGCCGGTTGCAATCAGCAGCCACCCGAGACCCTGGAATGTTGTCGAATAACCGGTATTGGCCACGATAAAGGCTCCCGCAGCTGGCGACACGACCGAGGCCAGGGTATGCACTACGCCATGACCCGACATATATTTGCCCTGGGTCACCTCGTTTTTGGACAGGGAAGCAAGCAGGGCAAGGCAGGCTGGCGACAAGAAGGCCAGCACAAAGCCGCTGATTGACCGCAGGACCAGCAGCTGCCAAGGGTACTGCACATGCGCCTGCAGCAGGAGGACGATGCCGGCCGATACGAGGCTGAAAATGATATAGCGCCGGCTGCCGTGCTTGTCGATGACCGTACCTGCAATCAAATTGCCGGGCAAATGGGTGAGTGCGTAAATGCCCATCATCCACCCGATAAAGACTGGCGCTGCTCCCAAGGAGACCGCGAATGGCGTAAGTATGGGGTACTGGGCGTGAAGGTCGAAGAAGGCGAGAAACAAAAACATGTACAGCCAAATAGCAGTTTTCACGTGAGCAGCTCCTTTTTCGCAGATTTATCATCTGTACGTTCGGTATGGAACGGGGGTTGGCCAACGGATAAGACAACCATTCGTTCATCAATCTACGTGTACGTTTCTACTTGGCGGCTTAGACCCTCTTTTTTTGGGACGGGCAAATCGATAGCTTTGCAGGTAACGTAAGACTGGACTGCTGTATGCCGGGCAGGTTGTGGATTTCTTAATATTGGAGGCACCTACGCCCCGGGAACGACGGAAAGCCCCGTCTAAGGGCTGGCTGACAGCCGATGTCCGGATCATGTATAATCGAATGGAAGTTTCTAAATCACTTGATAGGGTGGCTTAAGCCCTTCAGGTCGATGGGAGTGTGTTTTTGAAATGGATATGCAGGTATGGTCCGATTTTCTGCAGCAAAACTGGCTGGTGATCGTGATTGCCCTTGTTGTGCTGTTTATCGTCCTGAATCTGGTCAAGACGATGGTCAAATGGGCGCTCGTCATCATCATCGTGCTGGCGCTTGTCGTATACAGCGGCATTTCCCTGGAGCAGATCAATCAGGTCGTAACGACGGTGAAGGACGAGACCGTAGATACGCTGAAGAACGAGGCTATGGATGTCATGATGAAGGAAGCCAAGGATGCCAAGTATGCAGACAACGGGGACGGAACATTTACGATCACGACGCCGAACCTGGAAATGAAGGGAACCAAGGGAAGCGACAAAGTGGATGTCACGTTCCGCGGCGTACCCCTCGGGCAGTGGAAGATCAACGACACGGTCAAATCGTTTATCTCCGAATCCCAGAGCCAGGCGGGCGGTTCAAATGGAAAATAAAGGACTTAATCCATGCACCAACGTGGAGGGGGTCATCTTATGCTGCAATCATGGATAGAAAGTCTTAAGGAATTTAACATCATCAGCATCCTGCTGCTGCTGATCCTGCTGGTGTCCCTGCTTCAGGGCTGGGGCCGGGGCGCATCCCGCTCTGCGGGAAGGCTGCTGTCCCTGCTGAGGGAAAGCGTCTTTATTCTGCTGGGGCTGGTGCTTGCGGTTCCTTTTACCTTGTGGGTATCACCCAGAGTTCAGGAATGGCTCGCCGATTATGCCAGCCAGCTCCCGAACCGGGATTTGAAAATGTGGGAGCAGATTTACTATACGTTCATTACGGCGATGGCCGATTTTCCGCTGATGCGGTTCGCCGTCATCTTTATCGTGAGCTATAGCATCATCCGTTTCCTGATCCGTTGGTTGACGGTGCTGATCTTCGGCGGGAGCAGCGCGCTCTTTAACCCGGGAGGGAAGTCCTCCGCTTCGCTGCTGAGCCGTCTGGCCGGTGCGTGCATCGGCCTCTTGATCGGGGCAGGACGGTGTATCGTCGTCGTTGCGCTGCTGTTCGTGTACGTATCCCTGTATCCGCACACCTCGTTTACCCAATACGTGGAGGCGTCGCCGATCTATAAAGAAGGGGCGCAGCGGGTCATTGAGCCGTTGTCGGGTCACTTGGTAAAAGACAAGCTTCCGGTATTCACGAAAGCTGTCGAAAAAGAGCTGAACGGCATCATGCAGCGCAAATACGAGGTGATCGACCATGCGATTCCTTCGGATATCGAGGCGGCCGCCGCCGAGATCGTCAAGGGCGCGGATACCGATGAGGAAAAGGCGCGTAAATTGTATGACTGGGTCGGCACCCGGGTGCAGTACGATTACGGCAAGGTCGATGATTATGAGCAGCGAGGGATCTGGCATGAACAGACGCCGCAGGATACGTTCAACACGAAGAAGGGTGTCTGCATCGATTATGCCAGACTGTATGCAGTGATGGCCCGGTCCCAGGGTCTGCAGGTGAAGGTGGTCACAGGCCAAGGCTATGATGGCCAGGGCGGATATGGACCACATGCCTGGAATGAAGTGTATTTGCCTGAAAAGAACAAGTGGGTGCCGCTGGATCCGACATGGGCGCAGAGCGGCGACTGGTTCAATCCTCCGAAATTTGCGGAGACGCATATTAAGGAGCAGATGCTGTAATTCAAGCAGGTATATCTAATGGTACAGGATCATTGAAAAAATCCCCTTGCCCGTTCTGGGCAAGGGGATTTTGTGCTTTGATGGAATGATGCTTTGAAGCTGGATGCTGGGCTTCATTCCCGAGTTTCGCAGCTTCCTTAAGGTTGCCGACAAGGTTTACGCAGGCAGCTTGATTTGCTGACCGGGATAAATCCGGTTGGCGTTCTTGATATGATTCAGGTCGCGCAGCGTCTGCCAGGTCGTGTCGTATTTCAGCGAGATGCTGTACAGCGTGTCGCCTTTCTTGACGATATAGACCTTCGCGGCTGGAGCTGGGGCCGGTTTGACTTCAGGCTGCGGCTTGGCTGGCGCTGCCGGCTTCGAAGGCGCCGACGGTTCCGGTTTGGCCGGCGTTGGCGCAGGTTCAGACGGTGCCGGCGCTGTCGTTGCTGCAGGGGCAGGGCCTTCGGTAATCCGACCGGCAGGTCCTTCCGGAATCGGCTTGCCCTGCTGGATATAGTTGATCAGGGCTTCGTCAAGGGCGCCGTACATGCCGGCTTGCTGATACTTCGTGAACATCGAGTATTCGTCGCCGCCGACAGCCATAAAGTCATTGGTCGCGAGCGAATACGTGGCGTCCGGATCGAGCGCTTTATCGCCGATCTTCACGGAGTGAACGCGGCTTCCTTTCGGCTTGGACGTATCAATCTTAAACGTCACCCCCGAAACCTGGGAGAAGCCTCCTTTGGACTGCGGATAGTCGGATACACCGTTCTCGAGGGCCGCCTTAATATCAGAGCCTTTGACCTTCAGCTGCACGATTTGGTTGCCGAATGGCAAAACCGTAACGATGTCGCCTTTAGTGATTGTGCCGGCTTCGATCGACGCACGGATGCCTCCGCCGTTCGTGATCGCCACATCCGATTGGCTCACATCGCGCATCGCATCGGCCAGCAGGTCACCGAGGTTAGTTTCGCCGGTGCGCGCTTTCTCACGGGAACCCTCCAGCTTTACAGGCGTTTCGCCGACTTTTTCCTTCAGAATCGGTTCCTGCTCCTTCTGGATGGAAGCGACCAGATCGGCGACCTTCGGGTCGGCCTTGATATCGGCAGCTTCCTTCTCATCGATCAGCGTGGCTTCTTTTTTCACCACTTTATGGTTGTCGACCCACAGATCGACGACGCCGACATATTTCGTGTATTCGCCGGCGCTGGCGATCAGTGTGTTGTTGTCGGCCATCAGGCCGTTTTCCAGAACCGTATGGCTGTGTCCGTCGATGAAAATGTCGATGCCGGGCACTTCCTTAACGACCTTAAGGCTGGTGTCGACACTCGATTTGTCCTGACCGAGGTGGCCAACTACGACAACGACGTCGACCTGCCCGCGGATTTCGTTCACCCATTTCTTGGCTTCGGCCGATGGATCGGCGAACTTCAGCCCGGTGACGTTGGTTGGGTTCGTCTTATATGCGGTCTCCGGCGTGCTCAGGCCAATAATGCCGAACTTGACGCCGTCGACTTCCTTGATTATGTAAGGCTTGAAGAGGGTAGTGCCATCAGACTGGATGACGTTCGCGCTCAGCATCGGGAACTTCAACTCCTTGGAGAGTTCCACGAGATGCTTCCAGCCGTAGTTGAATTCGTGATTGCCCGGAACCATGGCGTCATAACCCATTTCGTTCATGACCTTCACGATGCTCTCGCCTTGAACGAGCGTGGCAAACGGCGTACCGTGTACGGCATCGCCTGCATCAAGAACGAGCGTATCCGGATTTTTGCTGCGGTATTGGTTAAAGATTCCTGTGACCTTGGCAAATCCCATTTCAGGGGATGCTTCTACCGCACGGCCGTGCATATCATTCGTGTGCAGAATCGTAATATGCTTGCCGGACGGGGCGGATGGCTCCGGGGTGCTCCCGGTCGTACCCTCTGCCGCCGCTGCCGCCTGGGCCGAACCAGCCAACAGCACCGCGCTAAACAGAAGGGAGGTGAACCATTTCCTTGTGATCATGAATCTCATAACCTCCTAAATCGTATTAGATAAATTTTCCTTACCCTTTATTCTAATAAACTATCGGAATGGTGAAATAAGACTTATGAATCATTTATTGGCCTAAGGTTGAATATAAGTGTGCATTTCCGGCGGAATGCCGACACGCTTGCAGTAGGATTCAGCCGTTTCGCCCTGCAGTATCGCCGTTCCAGCGGACAGAAGGCCGACGGCAAACCGGTTGGCCTGCCGCTCCAGCTTGCCGGGGGCAAAGTAGGAATGCTCCTCCAGAAAAAAACGGTTGATCCCCTTATGGAGCCGGTCATGGCCGAGCTCATGCGCGCAGACAAACCGCTGCCACTCGGGGGACAGCTCGCTGTGAATCACAATGAACCGCCGTCTCAGTTTCCGGTAATAGAGTCCCTTGGTGGATTTGCCGAGATCCAGGTAGCGGATATGAATGCCAAGGGACCGGGAAAGTTCGAAAGGGCAGCTGGTCTTATATTTTCGGATTAGCTTTCGAATCATTTCATCCATAGGATTCACCTGCAAGTTGTGGATTGTTCGTCCCACCCATCACGAAGAAGAGGGGCTGTCCGGAGAACCTGGCTCCTTCTTCTTCCGCTTATTCATCTGCTTCGCTTCCCAGAACAGCCCGGTGAGGACATCCTTGATACGCTGCTTGTCCTCGGCATCCAGCGGAATTCCGTCGAACATCAGCTCTCCGTCTTCCTCCAGCATTTTCTTGAAATCCCGCTTGTCCTTATAGGTCGCCCATGCCGGCGCTTCCTCCTGCAATCCTTTGGGAGCCCCGTCTGGATCCCAAAACCCTGCTGCGCTCATCAGCTCGCCGTATGGAACTTCCAGTGCGTCCGCGAGCTTCCGGATGGTCGGCGGCTTGGGCACGCCCCGAATCCCGTTCTCCATGCGGGAAATTTGCGAATTGCTGATGCCCGATGCTTCGGCAAGCTGGTTGATCGTCATGCCCTTCTGCTCGCGCAGCCGCTTAAGCACGGCTCCGAATTCTTTTTCCACGGTTTAGCCACTCCCTCTATGACGTTGATCTATTTCTATCCGTTACTATAATCCAATGTTGCCAAAAGGTAAAGAAAAATGATGTTATAATTACCAAATGGCATGAAATAAAAAGGAATTCGGAGCGAAATGGTGGTTAAGCCGGGATTTCCGGGTTTTACGCGATACCCAAAAAGTGGTATGTTAACATCATTATACGAACAAAAATGCGAACAAGCCACAGTTTTTTTTAGGTGAACATCCATGAAGGAGCGTGTTTGAATATGGATCAAATGCTGCCGCAGCTGGACCGCCGCAAGACCCAGGCCGCCGTTGAAGCGATTTTGGAGAAATACCGGATCTATAAAACGATTACGTTTGAAGTCAGGGAAGCGAGCGTTACCGCCTCTTATACCGAACGGTTTCACGGACCGACCAACGTGACCTCGGACCAGACGGCGCAGGTCGCCGTCTACAATGTGGACGCGCCTGCGGCCCGCCAGGCATACTGCCGGATGATCGAGTCGATCGTGGAACGGCTTGGCGAACGGGAACAGACGCTGATCCGCGAACGGTATATGAAGGAAGACGACGTTTTCGACTATAAAGTCTACAATTACGTGCTCGAACCGCCGGTCAGTAAGGACACGTACACGAAAATACGAACGCGAGCCTTCTATAAAATGGCGCTGGCGTTTGCGGACCGCGGGCTGCTGACGTTATCCGAGCTTCAAAAAGCCAAAGCTTGCAATTCCAAATAAAGCCCGCTCATAAGCGGGACAAGCCGGGGACCGGAGAGGTCTTCGGCTTTTTTCTTTATCTAATGGGAAGCGGGAGTTTCAGGGGATGAAACTCCCGCAGAAGTGCTGATCCTAACCATTCCTATTTGGAATAAAAAGGATGTGAAAATACGAACATATATTCGTACTATTTTCCGCCGATAACCGTCCGAACTGCCGTCAGCGTTTTCGAATCCGGGGTGTAAGATTATATCATCGGGAATGAAGCAAAGGGACGTACCGAACACAATCAGTGGATGTTAAGCCGGCCGGAAGGGCCGGTTTTTTTGCGGACGAGTGACGCTTCATTGCCCGGTGAGATCGGCAGCGAGCAGGCGATTGCTGCGATGTTTGCCGCGGATAGCGAAAATGGGGCGACCGCTTACCCGGCCCTCTATCTGGCGCTGCTCGGCGGTCCGAAGAAGCTGCTGGCCTACCGCCTGGCGGACGATACGGCCCAGGCGGCGGCCGTGACGCTGCAGAGCGGCGATGCAGCGCCGACCGCCATCTTGAAGCTGACGGCGAAGCACCCGGGCAGCCGCGGCAACGGCTTCACCGTGACGGTGCAGCCTGCGCTCGGCAATCCGGCCGCAAAGGAGCTGCGCCTGTATGAAGGCGCCAAGCTGCTCGGCACCTTCACCGGCGCGGACGGCACGGCCGCTTCCTTGGCCGCGAGCATCAACGGCGGCAATGACTGGGTCACTGCCGAGGCCGTGGATGGCGGCGGTGTGCCGGCCGACGTCAGTGGACTGGCGCTGACCGGCGGCGCGAGCGGCATCAGCGGCCTGACGAACGCCGATTACGTCGCCATGCAGGAGGCCGCCGAAGGCCAGGACTTCGACCTGCTGGCGCTCGACTATGCCGCCGACATGGCGCTGCTGCAGAGCTTTGCCGCCTGGATCAAGCGGCTGCGCGGCGAAGGCCGCGGCGTCATGGCCGTCTTCGGAGGCAGCGCGGCCGATGACGTGTCGAGGGACGCGGCCGATCTGGCGGCGGCTCGCTCCCTGGCCTTGAACCACGAGGGCATCGTCAACGTGGGCACCGGCGTCCGTCTGTCCGGGACGGACTACAGCTCTGCGCAGACGGCCGCCTATGTGGCCGGCCTGATCGCGGGCCAGCGCCTGAACCAGTCCGCGACGTACGCGGTCACGCCGTTCGAGGACGTTACCCGGCGCTGGACGCGCTCCGAGCAGGAGCAGGCCGTGAAGAGCGGCGTGTTCCTGCTCTTCTTTGACGGCCGCCAGGTGAAGGCGCTGCGCGGCATTAACACGCTGGCGACACCGGCCGAAGGCCAGAGCAGCGCCTGGAAGAAGATCCGCTCCATCCGCGTCATGGACGCGATCAATGCGGATCTGCAGCGGGCGGCGGAGCAGACGTACATCGGCCGCGTGAACAACACGGAAGAAGGGCGCCTCGCCCTGATCGGCGCGGTCAAGGAGTACCTCGGCCAGCTGGCACTGAGCAGCGTCATTGAGCCGGATGGCTATGACGTCATCCTCGATCCGGCCTACTACGGTGATTCTGCGGTGAAGCAGCCGGAGCCGGATCAGGTCTTCCTGCAGTGGAACGTGAAGCTGACGGATGTGATGGAGCAGCTGTTCGGCACATTTTACGTGCAGTGATGGAAGAGCCGCGGTCTTTTTTTAACCATGCAAGCTATGAAAAAAAACTATGAATAACTCTGAGGAGGAACCCCTATGTTGGATGCTTCAAAAGTCATTCTCGGCACGTACGGCCAGGCCTATATCGACGGTGTATGGCAGACGCACATTAACAAGCTCGAAGCCAGCGTCGAAATCGAAAAGCGCGAGCTCAAGCTGGTGGGCAGCGACTGGACGGTCCACAAAAGCGGCAGCAAAAAAGGAACCGGCACGATGAGCGGCTACAAAGTCACCTCGGATATGATCAACCGCGGCTTCACGAAATTTGAAATCATTTCCAAGCTGGACGATCCCGAGTCCTACGGACACGAGCGCGTCCGTCTGATCCGCTGCATGCCGGACAAAATCCAGCTGGCTAACTGGACCGCCGGCGAGGAAGTACAGGAGGAAACGACGTTCACCTTCGAAGGGTACGAGCTGCTGGACCCGATCTCGGCGGACTAAGGAGTTCGGAGAAATAGGCTGCCAAACTGCAAAAGTGTAATTCATCCAGCCGAAGTCACCATTTTAGAAGAAGATAGAAGCAAAAGTGCACTGACTTCTGGTGGAATTCGCGAAATGGCGGGTTGGCCGGAAATGAAGCTGCACTTTTGCTTTTATTTTAATAGTGTCCTTAGGTGTGATTTCCCGGAAAATAGCCGCACTTTTGCGCTTGTTAGTGTTCTTTTCGTAGACCAGAGTTGGCGCAGCTATTGTACGATCTGACCGGATACGCAAAAGGGCTGAGTCAGCCCTTTTTTCAAGGAGTAAAACTCTCAACATCATCCCTTTAGGGACATAAACCATTCAGCAAATGAAGGAGAGGAAGACGCATGAGCTTGCAGGATAACTGGAGCGAGGAACAAATTTTGGACAGCCTGTTTGAGGCGGCGGAGAAGCTGCCGGAGGAGACTGTGCGCATCAAGCGCCTGGATATGCAGATCGTGCTGCACGGCCTGACTTCGAGCAAGGTGGACAGCATCCGCGAGCGGTGTACGGTCCGCCGGACGGTGAAGGGGGCGGTGGACGAAAAGGTCGATACCGAAACGTTTAACGCGCTGCTTATCTCCGAAGCCACCGGCAAGCTGGAAGTGAAGGGGCTTACGCTAAACGGCTGGGGTGATCCGCGGATCACAAGCCGATTGAAGCTGTCAGGCGGGGAGCAGGCGGTGCGCCGCATGCTGCTGGCCGGGGAGCTGGACGCCGTCGGCGACAAGGTGCTGGAGCTGTCCGGTTTCGGGGTCGAGATCGCTGACCTAAAAAACTGATCGGCTCCGGGGGAATGACGACGATGCTGTACCACCTGTGGGCCCGGCATCACCTTCGTCCCGGAGAGTTTTGGCGGCTCCCGCGCGGGGAGCGGCTGCTGCTGCTCGCTTTTTCCCAGGAAGAAATCGAACAGATGGCAGCCATCAATCAAGGTTAAGGAGGTGAAGAATTCATGGCAGAAACGTTAAATTACCGGCTGAATCTCGTGATCGATCCGAAAAACGTGATCAAGGCGAACCGGGAGCTGCGGGCGATGGAGCGGTATTTTGAACGGATTCAGGGGCGGGTGCTGAAGATCGGGAGAACCCGTATGGTTCCCGAAATTGCGCTGAAGGACAGTGCCTCGAAAGGGCTGGACAGCCTGCTGGAAAAAATCAACCGCGTGAAGTCCCAGGTTATCCGGGCGACGGCGACTGTAGATGTTGCAGTAGGTGGGGGAGCGTTAGGCGGAAAGATTGATTTTTCCACTCTCGTTACAGCGCTTCAGGAAAACTCGGCCGCCGTCAAAAAGCTCACGGAGACCATTGGAGGGCTGAAAATCGGAGGGGAGAAGAAGGACGAGCCGAAGTCCACTTCTGACACAATCAAGGATGTATTTTCTGCACTAAAAAACTTTGGCGGAGGGTTGAAAAGCGCGGGGGAAATCCCGGATAAAGGCAAAGCCATCAAAAAGGCATGGAAAGGCGAGGACAAGGATAAGGAAAAAAAGGACCTGGCGGCCGATCCTGACGCTGCCAAAAGGGAAACTCCTCTAAGGACTGAAACTTATAAACGGAAAAAGACCTTGGGCCGAGCGTGGAAAACGATGGGCGCAGCGGGTGATTTCATCGGTACCATTGGTTCTGCTGGTGAAGGCGTTATCGGCGGAATACAGGGGTTGTGGAAAAGTGGTAAGGAATTCTTAGGTGGCAGTAAAAGCAGCGCGATCGCCAATTCAGCCACAAAAGCTGCCCAGAGCAGCGGGATCGCTACTTCTACCGTAAAAGCCATCGGAAGCAGTGGAATGATGACTTCAGCCGCCAAGGGCATAGGCAAAAATCTGCCGGGGGTCCTTGGACTCGCAGCCGATGCCATATCCATTATGACCGCAAAGACCGGGAAAGAGCGGGCTCAAGCCATTGGGTCCTCCGTCGGGAGCGGCGTCGGAACGGTTTTGGGAGGCTTTTTAGGATCAGTTATTCCTGGTGGAGGAACGGCGGTCGGAGCAATGCTGGGTGGTGCAGCCGGAGGTTATATAGGAGAGAAGGTCGGCGGCTGGGTCTCGGGTCTGTTCTCGAAAAAGAAGAAAAAGGACAAGCCGGCTCCCGTAAAACCTGAATCCAGCATAGGATCTGCACCAGCTGTGTCTACAGGATTGCCGTATGGGCAATATGCTTCACCTGCATGGACAGCCCAAAAAGGGTTACCGGGAATGATCTACCCGAATAGGTATGTGCCCCCAACATCCCCCCTCCCACTAACCAACAAAAGTTACGGTCCCTACCTGCCCGGAGCCCAAGGCCCGGCCGCTCCAATGGGAACAGGCCCACGGCTGCAGGCCGCAACCGGAGGCGTTAAGCCGGGAATCGGGGGCAACGGAGGCGGCAAAACGACGCCACAGCTCGTGCAGATCAGTCCGGAGCAGATGTCGGCGCTGTCGGGGTTTCTGAAGGATTTTAAAACGGAAACCAACTACAATCTCCCGGCGGGTGCGGTGCAAGTGACTGTGCATGAAGAGACGCCGATAGATGTGGAGGGCCTGATACTCCAGATCGGGCAGCGCCTGCGTTCGGAGTTTGCCAAAGCTGCGCAGAACCGCAAACCGGGGGCGAAAGCATATGTGTAACGACGTTTCCAGAGAGGAGGAACTGCTTTGGATTTGGTGTTAATGACCGGGAAGGGCGAGCGATTCACGTTTCCGGTTAATCCGGAGGAAGTGATCATTTCCAGGCAAAAGGGCTATGATACCGCCAACATTCTCTCGTCCGGGGAGTTCGATTTTCCGCAGGGGGACCGGATTAAGGAAATCTCGTTTTCCTCCTTTTTTCCGAAAGTATACGATGAGTCCTTCTGCAAAGGGGGAAAGGGCGAGCTGCCTGATCCGCAGGTGGCGATGAACAAGCTGAATGATTTTTTGGTGATGAAAACCTCGCTCCGGTTTGTCATCAGCGAAGCCGGGATCAATGTGCCCGTGTTCGTGGCCTCCCATCAAACGACATTCCGGGGAGGGGAACCGGGGGACGTGTATTTCGACATCACGCTCCGCACGTGGAGAGAGCTTAAGGTGGCGAAAACGGCTGGCAGCGGCACCGGCGGCGGGACGGCAGTCAACAAACAGCAGCGCACTGACATGAAGGAGAACAACAAAACCTACACGGTCAAGACGGGAGACTCCCTTTCCAAAATCGCCAAACTGGAGCTCGGCGACAGCTCGAAATGGAACCAGATCTACAAGCTGAACCAGAAGGTAATCGGCAAGGATCCGAACGCTATTAAGCCGGGGCAGAAGCTGGTGCTGTCATGAGTTACAAGGTGATTTTGCAGGACAAATACGATTTGACCCCCTTGGTGGAGGCGATCAACCTGCGGGACTCACTGGAGCAGATTGCTTACCAGGGCACGGTCAACTTGGTGGTGACAACGGATTTGCCTCCAATCGCCCCGGGCATGGCGATCCGTATCAGCGGCATTCCTCACGGGAAAAAGGATTACGTCACCCTGCTGCATCCTGCGGTCGTGTGGGAAGTCGAGACGACGAACAACGGCATGAAGCGGATGGCTTTGACGTTGTACGACCGGACTGTCTATTTGGACAAATCGGAGGACGAGTATTTATTCCCGGCGAAGCAGACGGCGACGCAGCGCTTTAAAAAGTATGCCGCCGACTGGAATTTGAAAATCGCCAAGCTGCCGGATACCAGTAAGGCGCTGGGCCGGGCCGTGTACCGAACGCAGTCGCTGTATGCCAGCATGTTTGCTGATTTGCGGGCTACCGCCAAAGCTGGCGGCAAGCTGTATCATCCCCGGATGATCGCCTCCGGCTTGGAGCTGTACGAGCTGGGTACGAACCCGGACGTCTACGTTCTTGAGGCGGTAACCGATACGATGCAGACGCGCACGTTGGAAGGGGCGGCGACGAAGGTGAAGGTGCTGGCGACCGCGGCGAGCGAGACGGGGAAAGAGGTTCCGTCTAAAGTCCTCGCCATTGAGGAAAAGGACGTGGCCAAGTACGGGCAGCTCCAGGCGATTATCCAGGACGACGAGGTGAAAAACGGAGCAGCCGCCCGCGAGCTCGCCCGCAGCAAGCTGCGCGGCATCCAGGAGACGATTACCGTCAACGCGCCGGATATCAATACGATTCGGGCAGGCGATGCAGTTATGCTGGGCCAAGTGCAGCTGCTCGTCATCTCGGTCAGCCGTGAGCTGGGCAACCCGGGCAGCATGTCGCTGGAGCTCGGAACCTACGACGACGTCAAAAGGAGGTTTTACCTTGAATAAAGACCCGTATGGACAGCTTGCATCCTCTTTGTACGCTTCGGTCGGCAAGCACACGCGCCAGGCGCTCGGCGGCGTCGGGGCGGTGCTGGGGACGATCACGTCGACGGGGTTGAAGCTGGACGATTTCAAGCACGAAATGCAGGAATACATGGTGGCGGAGCTGCCCGGGCTGCTTGCGCTGCCGCGTTATATGGCGGTTGGAGCATCTGGGACGCGAACGGATACCCCGAATTGGGGGAGCGTGGCGATGGATACGTCGTTTTATTTTGACGAGACCGAAGTCCCGGATGCTGCGCTGAAGCTGGGTGCCGGGCTTAAGCCCGGAGACCGGGTGCTGGCCGTCCGCGTAAACGGCGGGGATGACGTGGTCGTCGTCTGCAAGGTGGTGAGCGGTCGTGGCTAATTTGTTTCCGGAAACGGAGGACATGGTCTGGACCGAGGATGCGGAGACGGAACTATTGGAGGGAAGCGGGGCGGTGTTTGGGAGAAGCTGGCGATTCGATTTTGACGCCGGGGAATTCGTCATGTCCCCCATCCGTAAAATCGCCGTCGCGGACGAAAGGGAAGCCTGGGTAACCTGGTGCGAAAAAGCCATCCATACCCCGCGCTACCGCCATCTCATCTATTCCAGGGACTACGGCAGCGAGCTGGAGGATCTGGTCGGCAGCGGCTACGATCACGCTCTGCTCGAGAGCGAAATCCGGCGCATGGTTTCCGAGGCGCTCTTGGCTGATGCGCGGACGGAGAGCGTGGATCAGTTCGTGTTTGCGTGGGAAGGCGAGGCCTGCCGCTTCAGCTGCCGCTTCAGCTGCCGCATTCAAAGCGTCCGGGACGAGATTGAAATCATAGAAAGCGTGGTGATCTGATGGTGGACTTGCCGCTTTTTTTGCAGGATCAGACGGAAGAGAACATTATGAGCCGCATGCTGGCCAGGGTGCCTTCGGATATCGACAAGTCCGAGGGCTCTTTTATTTGGGACGCGCAGGCACCAGTGGCGTTCATGCTGTCCGAGGCGGCGCTGTGGTCGCAGGAGGTGCTGAGGAGGGGGTTTGCGAGTACTGCTTTCGGTGAGTACCTGACCTTAAGAACGGCGGAGCGCGGGGTGAACCGGAGAGCAGCGGTGCCTGCGACCGGGATCGTGAAGTTTGTGGGGCAGCCGGGAAAAAAACTGGCGAAGGGAACTTTGATTGGCACGCCGGCCGACGAAATCACGGGAGAGTCCAGTATTGAGTACCAAACAACCGCCGACGTGACGCTGGATAGCAACGGCGAGGGCCTGGCACCCATCACTGCTTTAGTGGCAGGCAGCCAGGGAAATGTCCCGGCAGGCGTGATTGAAGTGATGCTGGTCCCAACCAGCGGCATCATCTCGGTGACCAATCCGGCAGCAGTAACCGGCGGCGCCGATGAGGAGTCGGATGAGTCTTTATTGGAGAGGTACTATGCGGAAATCCGAAACCAGGGGACCAGCGGCAACAAGGCTCAATATATCCAGTGGGCCAATGAGGTTCCCGGTGTGGGAGGAGTGCAGGTCGCTCCGTTATGGCAAGGTCCGGGGACGGTAGGCATCTATTTGGTCGATATGGATAAGCGGGCAGCCAGTCCGGCAATCGTTGAAGCCGTTCAGCAGTATATTGATCCGACGATGGACGGTCAAGGAGAAGGAAAAGCTCCAGCTGGACCGGTTGTAACGGTGATGCCCGCAAAAGAGGTGCCGATCGATATCTCGGTCCAGCTCACTTTGGCAGACGGTGCAACTTTAGACATGGTCAAAGAGCAGATGATCGGCGGCATTACCGCCTATTTGAAACAGCTGGCTTTTGCCGATCCGCTTGTCCGCTTTACCCGAATTGCTGCCATTCTGCTGGATATCCCGCCGATCATCGATTATTCCAATCTGACGGTCAACGGTGCCGCGGATACGAATATCCAAATCAGTCCTGGGGAAGTGGCCGTATTGGGGGTGGTGGACGTCCATGAGTGAAGCTACATTTACAAGTTCTCGTGGTGCCGAACTGTTCTCCTATCTGCCAGCTTACTACGAATTCAGCCGGGTCATTCGAGCTGATGCGGATGCCAAGGGAGAGGAGATGGATGCTCTTTATTCAGCTCTGAATGAGACGCTGGAGCAGTTTTTTGTGAAGACGGCGACGTGGGGATTAGAACGGTGGGAGGCGGAGCTGGGGATACCTACGGATAAGAATAAGCCGATTGATCAAAGACGCTCTTATGTTGAATCCAAGCTGAGAGGCAGCGGCAAGGTTTCGGGTTCGATGATTAAAAACGTGGCACAGGCCTATGACGGCGGGGAAGTTAGTGTATTGATTACACCGGGTGAGTATAAAATCACCGTTACCTTTATTGGTACGCGTGGGATTCCAGCGAATTTGGAAGATTTGAAGGCAGTCATGGAGGAAATTAAGCCGGCTCATATGTCGTTGGAGTATAAATTTACTTATTTGACGTGGGATGAGCTGGACAAAGCGAAGAAGTCCTGGGATCAAACAGATGCACTCAATCTTACCTGGGATGAATGGGAGAAATATAGACCGTAAAGGAGGGGCTAAGGCATGGCTAATACTTTACCGAGCGGTATCCAGCGGCCAGAGGGGTCTGATAATAACAATCTGGCCGCATACAATGCAAACTTGGATATTATTGATTTTCTGAACCGGCCATACCAGGAGAAGGTGGATACATCGTCTTGGGACGCAGACGCGCAGGTCTACACAAAGGTTCAATACCTTCGGCCAGAAGACGGGAGCGTGGCAATCAGCTGTCAGCTGTCGAACAAGAACAGCAGCGGCAAATACACGACGGACACCTGGACGCTGGGCATGCCTGGGGGCACCAAGACACGGACCTGGACGCTGACCTACGACAGCGCTGGAAACGTCGTAAACAAGACGTACGCAGACAGCTAAGGAAGGAGGAGAGAGGCATGCCAAGCATTACAGATGCGCTGAGGGCTCGCGGGATCGGCTCCGGTCAAGGAATTAGCCAAACAGACCTCACAGCGTTGATCGATGTAACAAACGTGGCGGAAACGAACAACGACGCGATCAAGCTGGACGTCGTGAACAAGCTAAACACTCTGAACCCGGCGCTGAACCTAACGACAGCGGCGTCATGGTCGACGATCCGCGCAGCGATCGTCAGCATGCAGTACAGAGGGGCGCAGACGATCACCCCAGGACCAGGGGACATTCCTATTCCCGCCGGCTACCACAACGGCGGCGGGAAGGTTTCGGCGGTCGTGGTGCCTACATCCAAAGTCCTGAACGATACGACGATCGCAGGGCAGAAAGGGACCATGCCATACCTTACTGGGGTTAGGACACCCGCCGCTGTAGCTATATGGCCGGACAATAAGGACCTGGCTGTCTATCCTGAAAAAGGATATCAGGACGGAGGAGCTGGAGGCGGGGAAATCAGAGTCACAAAGGCTCATTTAGCGCAGGTCGAGCCTAACTTTGTCGCCGCGAATATCGTATCCGGTAAAAATATATTCGGGCTCGCGGGCAAAGCTCCGACTGCAGGGTATTTTTACGACTTCGGTACTAATAACTTTACTTTTTTGAGGTCCACCAATACGTACCAATGGAACATCCTAACAGGCATTAAAAAGGGTGGACATGCGGTATTAATGGGCATACAGTCCAATGGAATCAGCTGTCACGTTATGGCTACTCCGGGGGCTGTGTACCCCGGAGATTCAGCTAAGCTGACTCTAAAACTGTACGATGAGGTAACAGACGAAGCAGTGTGCACTATATTTGACCAAAGCTTTAGCTATGGTTTTCCTGGGAATACTTACTGGGACTATGACTGGTTCGAGATTGACCACGAAAACGGTAGGGTTCGACAGCGGCCTACTGGTGGCAGCTATTCCTCATGGTTTTACTTCTCTAAATCCACAAATAACTCTATAAGACTGGCAGCTGAGCATTCAGTCGTAAGTACTAGCACCGCAGGGACTAATGGCTACCTAGAAACAAGAATAACGATTACTGGTATTTCAATAAGGACATAGAAAGGAGGCTAACATATGCCATTACCAAGCTCAGCCAAACTATTGGACGTTATTGCTAAGCTGCAGGCACTAACGGGGTTTAACCAAATCCCCGAGTTGAAAGAAGCGCTGCAGGCGAAAGGGATCACGCTTATGGGCAACGAGACCATGGCCGACCTGGTGAACTTTGTTAACGATAAAAACTTAGCCATGACCGGTGATGCAACAGTTTCCGCTGGGGATATTCGTTCTGGAAAATATGGCTATAAGGCCGGTACTAAAGTTAATGGTAGTCTAATAACACAGGCGACAGGACCGCAGACAATTACACCGGGAAATTCAGATATTGTAAAGCCTGCAGGAATCTATGATGGAGCTATCACAATTAAAAGGGCCCCAGTGATTGTTACAACCATGGTATCACCGCCCGGTATTCCTGGGTACTCATATGCTGATGTAATTGTACCTGGGATGACTCAAGTACTTGGAGCGATTATGTTGGATAAAGGTAATTCACCCAGTAGCCCATCACAGGGGAGCGGGGCAGCGTTATACGGTGGTTCAATCTCAATTGGATTAGGAGTTCAAATAAATATTATGATCGGGAATAATGTGAGGCTAAACAACCCAACTGCCGCTCAGATCTACAATAATTTGTATAACCTAAATTGTATAGGTTCAACACCCTAATCAAAGGAGATATACTATGACGGCTAAAGAATGGATTGAGAAAACTTATACTGTTGTAAATCACGATTTAATGGGACAAGTAATTGTATGGGGAAATCAAATTGGTTTCTACGGTATTTATACACCTGTTGATAAGTTCCTTGAAATGTATGAGGATGTTATTCAAACTGCTCTAGATCTAGAAGAAGAAGTAAAACCAGCCCTGCGTGAAAGTGATCCGAACAATATGAGGGGATTCAACGAAATTATTTAAGAGATCCTCAGCGACTCCTAAGGCGCTATTTTCGCCCTCAGAATCCATTCCGAGGGCTTTTTCACATCCACATTTTCAAAGGAGGGGAACGCCGTGCCACACGAAAGGGTGAGTGACGTGGAGGATGCGACCAAAGCTTTGGTGGAGATTCAAATTCAACTCGCACGTATTGAAAAAACCTTGGAGCAAGTGCCGACGCTGGCCGCCACGATTGAGACAACCAAGGAACTCGCCCGGGAAGCCATGCAGTCGGTTAAGTCAGCACATCAACGGCTGGACCGGATCGAGGACGGCCAAAAATGGCTGTGGCGTACGGTCAGCGGTGCGGCCATCACGATCGTGATGGGTGCCATCGCAGCCGCCGTTCAGCTTGCAGGACATTAAACAATTACTAGGAGGATGGATGAAACATGGATTGGGATATGATTTGGCAGTTGATCGACCCGAAGCTGTTGATTGTGGTAGCTGTGTGCTGGGTTTTGGGATATGTCATGAAACAGACGCCATCAGTGCCGGACTGGAGCATCGTGTACATGGTGGTCATCGCCGCTGTGTTACTTACGGTTTGGATGCATGGCTGGAACGCGGAGACGTTCATCCAGGGGATTTTGGCGGGAGCCTTTGCAGTATTCGGCCACCAGGTTGTGAAGCAGACGAAGAAAGTAGGGGACTCGGATTGAATCAAACCGAATTCATCGCCACCCTCGCCCCCTGCGCCATCGCTGACATGCAGGCCACCGGTGTTCCAGCTTCCTTAACGATCGCCCAGGCGATTCTGGAATCCAACTGGGGGACAAGCGGTCTTGCCCGGCAGGCAAACAACCTGTTCGGCATCAAAGGCAAGGGCACAGCGGGAAGCGTAGAAATGCCCACCACAGAGTATGTCAACGGCAAGTCGGTGAAGGTGGCGGCATCTTTTCGCAAATATCACTCCTGGACGGAGTCCATTGCCGACCATTCCAAGCTTTTGCTGAACGGCACGAAGGATAAGCCGACGCGGTACCACGGCGTGCTGCACGCAGAATACCGGCAGGCGGCCGAAGCAGTTTGGAAAGGCGGCTACGCGACCGATCCGAAATACCCGTCCAAGCTAATCGCGATTATGGAGCAGTATGGACTGCCTCAATATGATGCATGGAAAGGAGAGCACACCGAAATGAGTGTTAGCATTACTGAGCTGGCCCAACAGCTGGATGACTTGAAGAAAAAAGCGGAACGCCTGACCCAACTTGAGGTCCTTCTGCAAAAAGTGGAGCAGCGGATCTCCGCGTTGGAGGCGCGGCAGCAGATGGAGGTACCGGCCTGGGCGGAATCTGCGGTAAATGCGGCGGTTGAGGCGAAGATCATTAGCACCCCGGTGAACGGAAGCTACGATCTGTACAGGGTGCTGACGATTTTACAGCGGCTGAAGGTGCTCTAGCGAGAACGCTAGTACCAATCATAGATAGAGACAAGTCAGGCAGGAGGGAAATCATAATTTTTTTCATACTAAAAGGGAGGCATCCGCTTATGCTGATTTATGAATACCAACCGACCATCCAGACGTTTTCGCTGTTAGAGCCGCTGCTGCCGGGCTGCGTGCGGGAACGCATCAAGGCGATTATGGACGCCGCCCCGGAAGCGATGTTTTTTTGCAAAATCGAGGACTTGAACCCGAGCATCCGCGTGTATCTCCTGGAACACGATCCGGTTGACGACTATACAGAGTGCCATCTGCTGTCATGCGACCGGATCGGTCAGGACTATGAATACCTGAGTCTTTCCGTGGAACAGGCCCGTTCCGTGGAAAGGTTCGCAGCCCAGATCCCCGTTATTTCCCGGAGTTAGCAGAAGCTTGCTCGTGTTTGACCCGCTCGTATTCTTCCTCGATCGTTTTGGACAGCAGCTCCGTGGCGGTCATGTTCAGCTTCTTGGCCGCTTCGGCAAGCTGCTTTTTGATGTAGGCAGGCACGTCGTAATGAAATTTAACCTTGTTGCCGTATGGCATAACCCAACCCCCTTTACCCCATAACTTCCTGGTATTTACGCTCGATAATCCGGATTAGCAGCTGGGTAGCGGACATGTCCTGCAGCGCCGCCGCTTCGATCAGCTTCTCTTTGATTTCCGGCTGGAATTCGTAAGGCAGCTTGAGCTTCGGCTCGGACATGTGGCCTTCCATCGTTTTTTCAGCATCGATCGCGAGCTTCACCAGCTCGTCCAACGTCGAAGTCTGGGATGCTTCGCGGCCGTATTTTGGCAGCACCCGGATCAAATACTGCTTCAGCGACTTCTGGTCTTCCTCGGCAATGTCCAGCTGCAGCCGGTCTTCTTCGACGTTCAGCTTGCAGTCCACGTGATAGCCGAACAGGTTAATCGAATAGTTCATGCAAAAGCCCCTCCTTGGATATTTGTTGTTTATTATATAGTGTATCGATACGCATTACAATATAATAATTTTATCCGTTTGATATAGCTTCCATTCCTCTGTAATGGGTCCTCACAATGTCCTTACTACGTCATCGTCATATCCCACAATGTCTCCACTTCGTCCTCACTACGTCCCCACAATGTCTCTGCTTCGTCATCGCCAAGTTCTCACAATGTCCTTAGCTACGTCCTCACTACGTCCTCAAACGTCATCACCACGCCCTCACCCTGTCTTAAATCCCTCTTTTACCACTCCTTTTCTCGCCCTTCAACTCTCCCCAAGAACCTCATCAGTCCCATCATCTGTACTCGCCATTTCCTTCGCCAATCTTCGATTTTGTTAACCCGAACCCGCTCCAAATATAGTATGATGTCTCTAAGGAAAACCATGTAAACGTCACCAAGCGACATGGTTTGTCTTCCTTACCGGATATACATCCAGCAACATCCCGAATGTGCACAACCACAACGAGCGCATCGTTCGCTGACGGAGCAGGGAGGGTTCTATGGAAAAATACATTTTATCACTGGACCAGGGGACGACGAGTTCCCGGGCTATCTTATTTAATGAAAAAGGAGAAGCCGTACATACGGCCCAGCGGGAGATAACGCAGCATTTTCCCCATCCAGGCTGGGTGGAGCATAACGCCAATGAGATTTGGGGATCGGTCCTGTCGGTGATCGCGTCTGTGCTGTCGGAATCGGGCGTGAAGCCCGAGCAGATCGCGGCGATCGGCATCACGAACCAACGGGAGACCGCGGTGGTGTGGGATAAGGAAACGGGCGATCCCGTGTACCATGCGATTGTGTGGCAGTCGCGGCAGACGAGCGGCATTTGCGAGGAGCTCAAGGCCCAAGGGCTTGACGACACCATCCGCGCCAAAACAGGGCTTCTGATCGATCCGTACTTTTCCGGTACGAAGGTCAAATGGATTCTTGACGAAGTCGAAGGCGCCCGGGAGAAGGCGGAGCAGGGCAAGCTGCTGTTCGGCACGATCGATACGTGGCTCATTTGGAAATTTACCGGCGGCCGCGCGCATGTGACCGACTATTCGAACGCATCGCGCACGCTGATGTATAACATTTACGAGTTACAATGGGACGACGAGCTGCTGGAGATTTTGGGGGTTCCGGCCTCCATGCTGCCGCAGGTGCGTCCATCCTCAGAGGTATACGGCCTGACGGTACCGTACCACTTCTTCGGCACAGAGGTGCCGATCGCCGGCGTTGCAGGCGACCAGCAGGCGGCCCTGTTCGGGCAGGCGTGCTACAGCAAGGGCATGGCCAAGAACACCTACGGCACCGGCTGCTTTATGCTGATGAATACCGGCGAAACGGCGGTCTGCTCGGAGCACGGCCTGCTGACGACGCTCGCATGGGGCATCAACGGCAAAGTGGAATATGCGCTGGAAGGCAGCATTTTCGTGGCGGGCTCGGCTATCCAGTGGCTGCGCGACGGGCTGCGGATGCTGAAGGAGTCGAAGGAGAGCGAGACTTACGCAGCGCGCGTGGCTTCAACGGACGGCGTGTATGTGGTTCCGGCCTTCGTCGGGCTCGGCACCCCGTACTGGGACAGCGATGTGCGCGGAGCGGTGTTCGGCCTGACGCGCGGCACGTCCAAGGAGCATTTTATCCGGGCGACGCTGGAATCGCTGGCTTACCAGACGAAGGATGTGCTGTCCGCGATGGAGGCCGACTCGGGTATCGAGCTTACCACGCTGCGTGTCGACGGCGGTGCCGTGCACAACGATTTTCTGATGCAGTTCCAGAGCGACATGCTCGGCGTTTCGGTCGAACGGCCGGTCATTAACGAGACGACAGCGCTGGGCGCTGCTTACTTGGCGGGTCTAGCTGTCGGCTACTGGAATAGCCAGGAGGACATCTCCGGCCAGTGGGCGATCGAGCGCGAGTTCCAGCCGGTTATGGAAGAGAAGGAGCGAACCGGGCTGTACGAAGGCTGGAAGAAGGCCGTACATGCAGCCATGGCTTTTAAATAAACACAGAAACATATCTTGGGGGGTCTCTTTTTCGATCTGGAGGGAGATAAGCACAGATGATATGGTCCAATACGAATCGTGAACAAATCAAGGACAGCTTGAAACAGGAAAAGTTTGACGTCCTGATCATCGGCGGCGGTATCACCGGGGCAGGCATCGCGCTGGATGCGACGACCCGCGGGATGAAGACGGCGCTGGTGGAAATGCAGGATTTTGCCGCAGGCACATCCAGCCGCTCGACGAAGCTGGTGCACGGCGGGCTCCGCTACCTGAAGCAGTTTGAGGTCAAAATGGTCGCCGAGGTCGGCAAGGAGCGGGCGGTCGTGTACGAGAACGGTCCGCATGTCACGACGCCGGAGTGGATGCTGCTGCCGATCCACAAGGGCGGCACGTTCGGCAAGTTCAGCACGTCCTTCGGACTGCGGGTGTACGACTATTTGGCCGGCGTAAAAAAAGCGGAGCGCCGCATGATGCTCTCCCCGCAGCAGACGCTGGCGAAGGAGCCGCTCATCAAGAAGGAGGGGCTGAAGGGCGGCGGGTACTACGTGGAATACCGCACCGACGACGCCCGTCTGACGATCGAAGTGATGAAAGCGGCTGTGGTGCACGGGGCTTTCGCGCTCAATTACAGCAAGGTCGAGGAGCTGCTGTACGACGCCCGGAATAACGTGCGCGGCGCGGTGGTCCACGACCAGCTGACCGGGGACACCTATGAAGTCCACGCCGCTAAGGTCATTAACGCCGCAGGGCCGTGGGTTGACCGCATCCGCGAGAAGGATGCGTCGAAGGAGGGCAAAACGCTGCGCCTCACCAAAGGTGTCCATCTGGTCATCGACCAGTCCCGGTTTCCGCTGGAGCAGGCGGTGTACTTCGACACGCCGGATAAAAGAATGGTGTTCGCCATTCCCCGCGACGGCAAGGCGTATGTGGGGACGACGGATACTTTCTTTGACCGGGATACGGCGCATCCCCGGATGACGTACCAAGACCGGGACTATATTATTAACGCGATCAATTATATGTTTCCCGAGCTGCAAATTACGGCGGAGGATGTGGAGTCCAGCTGGGCCGGGGTCCGGCCGCTCATTCTTGAACAGGGCAAGGATCCGTCGGAAATTTCCCGCAAGGACGAGATCTGGGAGTCCGGCTCGGGATTGCTGACGATCGCCGGGGGGAAGCTGACGGGCTACCGGAAGATGGCCGAGACGATTGTGGACGTGCTGTCCCGGGAGCTGACTGACCAAACAGGGCGCCCGTTTAAAGCATGCCAGACGAAGCATCTGCCGATTTCGGGCGGGGACTTCGGCGGCTCGGCGCAGTATGAGCCTTTCGTGCGGAAGACCGCCCAGACCGGAATCGAGGCGGGGCTGGCCCCGGATGAAGCCCTCGCGATCGCCGGCAAATACGGCACGAATGCATCCGGCGTCTTCCGGCTGATCCAGAGCCACCGGGCGAAGGCGGAAGCGCACGGACTGCCGCTGATGCTGTTCGGCCAGCTGGCCTATGCGCTGGAAGCGGAGATGGCGGCGACGCCGGTGGACTTTTTTACCCGCCGGCTCGGCGCGACGCTGTTCGATATTCAGCTCGTGCGCACCTGGAAGGCGCCGGTCATCGAATATATGGGCAGCGTGCTGAACTGGAGCCCGGCGGCGAAGGAAGCGTACGCGGTCGATCTCGACCGTGCGCTGCAGGAGGCCGTGGAGCCGGCGGAATCCGATTAAGCATTATAAGGCAGTCGAATGCAGTATTTCCATCAGGAACCTTTCATCCCCAGGATGAAGGGTTCCTTTTTGGCTTGGGATGATACCCATCAAAACCCGCAGGCTCCTGGCCTCGGCGGTGACAGGGAATCAATGAGAAAACGATGCCTTCCTGTCAATCCACTGTCAGTGATGTTGACACCAACTGTTCGGATATTTGCGATAAACTTTGCATTTTTATGGAAAATAGGCACTCGCCCGCGTCCCATGTTAGTACACCTCCAGCAAAATCGCTTATAATAAAAAAACCATACTGTCGTGAGAGGAGTGCTGTACATGAACATTAAAGAAAAAAGAGAGCATCGGCAGTACCCCGAACAAGTGAAATCCGACGCGTCCCGCGCGCCATATGAGCGGGATTATTCGCGGCTGATCCATTCGCCGACGTTCCGGAGGCTGCAGGGCAAATCCCAAGTGTTCGGCGCGGGTACGGGGGACTATTACCGGACGCGGCTGACCCACTCGCTTGAGGTGGCGCAAATCGCCCGGGAAGCAGCGCGCAGCCTGCTGCGGGCACATCCTGAGGTCAGCGACGAGCAGGCGGACAACCCGGGGCTCGTAATCGATCCGGAGGTGGTGGAGTGCGCGGCGATCGCGCATGACTTTGGCCATCCTCCTTTTGGACATAAAGGGGAAGAGGTGCTGGACGGCATTCTGGATCAGCTGATCCGGGACCGGACGAAAGAAGCCGTGAAGGGGCTGCATCTGTCCACGGATGAAGTGAACGACGTCCGCGCTAGGCTGCGGAAGAAATACGAGCATTTCGAAGGCAACGCGCACAACTTCCGGCTGATCATGTTTTTGGAGAAGCGGGAAAATGTGGACGGCCTGAACCTGTCCGACGCGATCCTGCTCGGCATCAATAAATATCCGTATCCCGGCACCCTGCTCAAAAAGGGGCTGTACCAGCACGAATGGGGCTATATTTCGCAGATCCGCCAGGACTGGGGCATTCCTGCAGGCAAAAAGACGCTCGAAGCCCAGCTGATGGACTTATGCGACGATATCGCCTATTCGGCCCATGACCTCGAAGACGGCATCAAGGCCGGGAAAATTGAAGTGCACGAGCATTTTCTGAAAGATCCGCATATTTTGCGCCTGATTGTCGAGAAAGTCATGACGCTGGAGGATGCGTTCTGGGATAACTGCCCGGAAGAGCATATCCGCTACAAGGTGGAGGAAGTGCTGACGTCCTTTTTAAAAGTGTGGAATGAGAAGCTTCCGTACTGCGAGTTTGACTACTCCCGTACACGCCGCGAGGTCAAGGCTTACTGGGTAAGCCTGTTTGTCAGCAGCCTCGGCGTCATTGACGACGGGGACTGGAAGAAGGTGACCTTCGTCAAGGAAGGCCAGGAGGATCAGGATATGCTCCGCACCGTCAGCGTGCTGAAAAGCTTCGCGTGGGTCACGATGATCCGCGACCTGCGGGTGCAGCGGCTGCAGAAGCGCAGCGAGTGGATGATCCAGCGGCTGTGGGACGCTTTTCTCGATCCGGTCGCCTCCAAATCGATTATCCCCTCCGACTGGCTGCAGCGGTTCGAGAAGGATCAGGCCGGGCCGAATCCGATCTGGACGTGGGAGCACATGGTGATCGACTATATTGCGGGCATGACGGATGCGTTTGCTGAAAAAATTTACAATGAGCTGTACGGATTGAAGGTAGGTTCCATCTACGACCTGGATTAGGCAGCCATAGAAGGGAAGGAAGGACTGGATGGGCGCTCTTAAACTTAGCGTGCTGGATCTTGTACCAAAAATAGGAGAGGCGTCCTTTGAGGAAGCACTGCAGGAAGCGGCCAGCCTGGCCCGCCATGCAGAACAGTGGGGTTACACCAGGTATTGGGCGGCGGAGCACCACGACCTGGTGAACCTGTCCTGCGCCGCGCCGGAAGTGCTGCTGGCGCATATCGGAGCCCGGACCGAGCGGATCCGCATCGGGTCGGGAGCGGTCCTGCTGCCGCATTACAGCCCGCTGAAGGTCGCGGAGAACTTCCGCATGCTGGCTGCGCTTTACCCCGGCCGCGTCGATCTTGGCATCGGCCGGGCGCCCGGCGGCTCGGCGCATGCCTCGATGGCGCTGAGCGGCAATTATTTGCAGCATGTGGCCGAGATGCCGGCCCGCGTCCGCGGGCTGATCGAGCTGCTGGAGGACCGCTATGCGTACGAGGACGTGCCGGTCGCGGCCAAGCCCGTCCCGCGGATCCAGCCGGAGCTGTGGATGCTCGGGACGAACAACAAAAGCGCCGGCTTCGCGGCGGAGAACGGCACGGGCTATGTGTTCGGCCAGTTCATGAGCGACCGCGACGGCGCCGAGGTGCTGGCGGCCTACCGGGAGGGCTTCAAGCCGTCGGCGCTGCTGGAGCAGCCGAGAAGCATCGCGGCCATCGGCGTCATTTGCGCCGCGACCGAGCAGGAGGCACTGGCGCTGTCCCGCCGGTCAGCCCTGCCGGAAGTCGAGCGGCCGGGAGCTGAGGCCAGCGAGCCGCAGCCGCAGGCGACCCGGCTGATCACCGGGTCGCCAAAGCAGGTGAAGTCGAAGCTGCTGGAGCTGGCGGATTCCTTCGGGTGTGACGAGTTCCTGGTCACCACGCCGGTGATGAGTTATGCCGAGCGGCTGGAATCCTACCGGCTGCTGGCGTCGGTGTGCTTATAAAAGGGAGCCAGACTAGCTCGCCTGCCATTCTGCACACGCGGTTCTTGATTGGGAATGGGAATTCGGGAATGTAGAGTAAGGACGGTGCCGAACGGTTAGACCGCAATGGAGCCCGAAGATAGGAAGAACGAACGGAGGAACTATGGAATTGACATCCGAACCATCGGAGTTTATTTATATGTACGCCAGCCACGAGTCGGAAACGGAGCTGTGCCGGATGGAGCTGAATGCTCTGCTCGGGCAGGCGAAACCTTTGAAAGGGAGAGGCCCAATGCTGCGCAGCTCCCGGTTGCTTGACCCGGACCGCAGTCCGTATGTGTCGATGCGTCTGGACGTGCTGATACAGGGCGACTCGGTCGAAGAAATTGCCCGGCAGGCTTCGGAGTTAGAGCTTGGGGACGCCACATTCAAAGTAACGTACGTAAAATCCGGCGATCCCTGCTCCTACGAGGACCAGCGGATGCTGGAGCGCCGCGTCGGCAGCAGCATCCGGGGGAAGGCGGAGATGAAGCATCCGGACGTGCAGTTCGGCCTTCTGTCCGCCGAGGGACAGTGGATGCTTGGATGGTGCCGGCATCCCGAACGCGCTTGGCGGCTGCACAAGGACAAGCCGCACAATTATTCCACCGGGCTCAGCGTCACGACCGCCCGTTCGCTTGTGAACATCCTTGTGCCGGAGCCCGCGGGTGTCCGGGCCGCTGATCCCTGCTGCGGCATGGGGAACGTGCTGATCGAAGCCCTGTCGATGGGCATCGACATCCGGGGCTGGGATATCAATCCGCTGGCCATCCGGGGGGCCCGGGCCAACCTGAAGCACTTCGGCTATCCGGAGGTGGTGACGCTCGGGGACATGACGCAGGTGACGGAACGCTTCGATGCGGCCGTCCTGGACATGCCGTACAACCTGTGCTCGGTGCTCAGCACGGATCAGCGGCTCGTCATGCTGCAGAGCCTGCGCCGTATGGCGAAGCGGGCTGTTATTGTATCGACGGAGGAAGCGGTGGAATCGATTCAGCAGGCGGGCTTTGCCATTCTGGACAGCGCCCGGGTGTGGAAGGGCAGCTTTGTCCGGAATGTCTGGCTTTGCGGGTGACGGAGGCGGGTAAGCCATCCGGCATGCGATGACTTTCTACTATATAATAGAAGAAAGTTTCTCGTCATATTAGTAGAAGTTTCTCATCCTAATAGTAGAAGTTTCTCATTATAATAGAAGAAGATTACCATCATGAGTTGAAGTCAAGTCAATCATCTCAGTGCTCATCATGAGCACTTTAAGCCAAAAAGGCTGTCTCACGATCCGGTCTGAATCGACCGGTAACGCGGGACAGCCTTTTTTCATGCTCCGAGTATATCAGGACGCTCGCATAGCATCCGGAAAATTTCGGAGGCAAAACTCCACCTTGCGGGGGGACAGCTGCTGAGAGATGTCCGTATTAATAAGCACGCTCATAATTGACGAGATTACGCGGAAGCTCTTTTCCCTGCACGTAGGCCTTCAGGTTTTCGACAAAAATATCGATGACCCGCTCGGTATACCGGTCGGTGCTTCCGGAAACATGCGGTGTAATGATGACCTGCTCCATGTCCCACAACGGGTGGTCCTCAGGGAGTGGCTCCTTCTCAAACACGTCGAGCCCGGCGCAGCTGATCTGCCCGCTGCGGAGCGCTTCGAGCAGGGATGCCGTATCCACCGTCGGCCCGCGGCCCGCATTGATGAAGCAGGCGCCCGGCTTGGCCGCCGCCCAGGCATCGACATTCAGCAGGTGATGCGTCTCATCGGTAAGCGGCAGCACGCTGATGATGTAATCGCCTTGGCTCAGCGCCTTGTGGAGCCCGTCCATGGTGAACATCTCGTCCACATGAGGATCGGCTTTGCCGGAACGGCGGACGCCGACGGTGTGCATCCCGAACGCCTTGGCCAGGCGAGCTGTCTCGCTGCCGATCTCGCCGACGCCGACGATGACGGCCGTCCGGCCGTGCAGCTCGGACAAGGTGTCCCGTCCCGGCGCGGCCAGATTCGTCTCCCAGCTGTGCTTGAGCTGATTGCGGACCGAGACGTGCAGCTGACGCGAGAAGGAGAGCATCATGCCGAGGATCGTCTCCGAGATCGGAATGGCATGGACGCCGCTGGAATTCGTCAGCAGCACGCCTTTCTGTTCGAGCTTGTCCAGAGGAAGCGTGTCCACGCCGGCCGACCAGGCCTGCAGCCATTTCAGCCGGCTGTCTTGATTCAGCACCTGATCGGCAATCTGCCTGGACCAGCCAACCAATATTTCCGCTTCGTTCACGAGTGCGGGATCCGCATCGGTGCTTTTGACGACGGTCAGCTTATAGCCGGGAGCGGCTTGTTCAATCAAGCGGGTCTGCTCCAGAGTCAGGGAATGCAGACAAACAATTTGCTTCATACCGTTTCAGCCTCCTTCATGTATGTACCCTTGATGTGGCGTTTGTGCAACTTTAGTTCAATCTATATATTATGAATATATTCAGGATAACAGATTTGAAACGATATACAACAGGGTCACCCGAGGCCAAGTGAATGAAAGGGAGCAGCGGTCAAGTAAACGCCCTCCTAAGCGTATGCTTTTGCGTAACTCTGCTGCATGACAATGGGCCCGAAAGGCGAAACTATATTAATGAAGGAATTCATGCGAATTATACCTTCGGTACCAATTTTTACAGGATCATTTTATGCGGCGCAAAGGGGAAGAAAGGGGAAGTACTTGCATGAAAATGAAAGAGAAACAAGTTCAAGATAAGCCTTTAAGGCTATTCGTCGCGGTCCGGATACCGGAATCGATCCGATCATTACTGGAAGAATGGAGGCACCGGAACGAGAAAGAGCTCGCTTTTAAAAAATGGACGCACGGGGAGGATTACCATATTACCGTCCAGTTTCTGGGAGACGCTGATGCTGGAAGAGTGCCGGAAATCGTGTCTGCCTTAAAAAGGGCCTCCTTGAAAATCAACCCATTTCAACTGGAATTTGGAGCATTTGGCACCTTCGGGCCAGCGGAGTCTCCCCGGGTGTTATGGGCTGGAGTAATTGACCAATCCGGCGGCCTGGACAAGCTCTATGAAGCGGTCACTTCCGAGATGGGGGAACTGGGGTTCGCAAAAGAGGCGAGGCCTTACCGTCCCCATGTCACGATTGCCCGTAAATACGCGGGAAAATCGCCTTTTACAGGCTCCAATTTACCGTCTTTGACAGTGGAAAAATCCGGTTCTGAAGGGAAAAATCAGCCTCTGATTTGGGAGGCCGATGAATTTGTACTTTTTTCCACGCATTTGCACGAAAAGCCAATGTATGAGATACTAGAGGCCGTTCAAATGAAAGATTCGTAGACTGGAAATAAATAGCAATAGAAATCGAATATATTTTTCCGCACATGATCGAATATCGAATTCCCTTTGTTGCCGTATCCTGTGAAGTAAATTTGTGCCGTTCCTAAGCAACATGTGTTGTAAAGACTGTCCTGTTTGTCAGTTATTGTACGATCTCGGATACAGCAATTGACTGAAAATGTTTCCAAAGGTTATTCAAAACCTGTATTTTTGGTTACTTAAAGAGGGAATGTGCCGGAAATATAGGAGGAGAAACATGTACACATTACGTCAAAACCGCTGGATGGCACTGCTGATCGGTGTGCTTCTGGTGTGTTTCTCTGCAATTTGCATGCTGCTGCAAAACGAGCAGATGCACAAAATGCAGTATAACGACAGCACGAATCAACTGGGGGCCGTAACATACAGCAAGAACGATGAAGCAGGCGCAAGCCCGCAGCATTTATCCATACAGGGGGCAAAACACCCGTTAACCGCGGAAAACTCCGTGCAGCTTTTGAATGTAAATTTATTGAAAAAATGGAACGTTAAGCATCATCCCCTTTTTGTTGAAGGGATTTCAGCACAAACACCGGCTGCCGCCAAAAAGGCCCAAGCTGTGCAAGCAAAGCCTAAGGCAAAGAAAGCTGTAGCTGTTGCAGCCAAGCCGAAGCTGGATCCAAAACTGAATCCCCCCACCACGTTATTCTTCAGCCGGACCAAACTGCTCAGTCCTTCCCAGAAGTCGGAAGCGACCAAACAGTACAAGGTAACCGCTGAGGACGTGCTTCTGCTCCGTAGAATCGTGATGGCAGAAGCCGAAGGCGAACCGTACAAAGGCAAAGTGGCTGTGGCCAATGTTGTCTTGAACCGGCTGCGGTCAGCCAATTTTCCCGATACGATTAGAAAAGTCATTTACCAGAGATATCAGTTCAGTCCTGTGGCGAACGGCCGTTTTGACCGTGTGAAGCCGAACGAGGATTCGATTCATGCCGTCAATGAGGCGCTTAACGGACGCAAGGAAGTCTCGGATGATACGTATTATTTTCTGTCGCTGAAGCTGGCCGACGACCTGACGGTTCACCATACACGGACCTTGGCCAAGACGATCGGCAACCACTCCTTTTACAAATAAATCCCGTAAGTTTAAAATGTTTATGGGTAAAGGATAATGAGGAGGTGGCGTTCATATGAAAATTACGTATTATGGTCATTCCTGTGTGGTGGTAGAGGAAGGCGGCCGGAGCGTGATCATCGATCCGTTTCTCTCGGGCAATCCGGCATCGGGTATTGCGCCTGCGGATATCCGTGTTGATGCGGTGCTGCTCACCCATGGGCACTCCGACCACTTTGGCGATGCGCTGGAGATTGCCAAAGCGAATGATTGTCCGATTGTCGCCGTGTTCGAGCTGGCGGAGTTCTGTCGCAAGAAGGGCGCGAAAACCTTTGCCATGAACATCGGGGGGCAGCAGCAGTTTGACGGATTCAAGGTCAAATACACGCTGGCTTTCCACAGCTCTGCGGTGCAGGACGGCGACGCGCTGATCTATGCCGGAGAACCGGCAGGCATCCTGCTGACCATGGGCGGCAAAACGTTCTTCCATGCGGGAGATACGGCGCTGTTCGGCGACATGCGGCTTATCGGTGAAATGAATCAGATCGATGCTGCCGCGCTGCCGATCGGCGACGTGCTGACGATGGGACCGGACGATGCGCTGCTGGCGGCCAAATGGCTGCGGGCCGACCGCGTCATCCCGGTGCATTACAACACTTTCCCTGCCATTAACCAGAACAGTACGCTCTTCTGCGACCGTCTTCATCAGGAAGGCATTGAAGGACACGCGCTCAAGCCGGGAGAGAGCATTGAGATCTGACCGCTGATGAAGCGGTGGCTTTGACAAATGGCACCCCCCGCCGTATCCGGGCATACAGTATCGTAACATTAGCCTATCGGAAAGGCGGGGGTTGATTGTTTTACCGAACTAGTGAACATAACGGGTATTTGCCGGCCGGCGAGCTGCAGAAAGCCGTACAGGGCGAGTACGAAGCGATCCGTAAGGGACGAAGGCTTCAGGAGCTGGCTCCCCCGGACCACCGGATTTATTTCAGCCGCGTGGTCGAAGAGGAGCGGCAGGGCCGTCTTGCCGAGCTAACCCGTCTCTATTATGAGCATACCGGCTGCTACCCGGTCTTCAGCAAGGTTGAAACGCCCAGGGCGTATGTAACCGGACTGAAAACGACCGTCGATGACGCACTCGAAAATGCGTGGAATTATTCGGACCTGATGCTGACGGCGACGGACCCGAAGGTCCAGAAGCTGATGCTGCGCGCGATGAACAGCGAAATGCGCTGGGTCAGCCGGCTGCAGTTTTTGTACAGCAATTATTTCCACGAAAAAGGCGACATGAAGCACAAGGGCACCATTGGCATCGCCGACAAACAGCTTCCCTCTTGAGATGGGGGAGGCTGTTTTTCTGTATATTGGAAAAAACCAAGTTGAAATGAATAATCATACGCTTTTCAGGTTAATTACAACATGCCGCTTTAATGCTTCACTGCAAAACATTTCTTATCACATTCATAAAAAGTTTAAATTGCGCAGAGGTTTAGTGGGTGTTAAAATAATATAACCAATTCATTTTGAATAATTATCGACGTTTTATAACAAAAAGAAAACCATTCCCCCATGCAACGAGGATTTCCGCCGTTGTCGCATACCCCATTCCCCTAGTGAGCATGAAGTATTATTCTTGTAGCCAATGTCGTCTTCGTACTGGTTTATTTTGATGTATCTGGATTTACTTGCATTTATTTATTCTGAAGATAGAAAGGTTGCTTTCCATGAGACATACGGTACTTCCCCCTAAGCAGGGACTTTATGATCCGCAGTTTGAAAAAGACGCTTGCGGCATGGGCTTCGTCGCTCATATCAAAGGCCGGGCCTCCCATGAGATCGTAGGCCAGGCTCTGACGATGCTCGAGAATATGGAGCACCGCGGCGGACAGGGCAGCGAGCCCAATTCCGGTGACGGCGCCGGGATCATGCTGCAAATTCCTCACCGCTTCTTTGCGGAAGAAGCGGCCCGGATCGGCTTTGAGCTGCCTGAACCGGGGCAATACGGCGTAGGCATGCTGTTCCTTTCCCACGACGAAGCCGTTCGGGAGGCTCATGAGAGCCGGCTCGTCGAAATCATCCGGGAAGAAGGGCAGCAATTCCTGGGCTTCCGCGACGTTCCGACCTATGACGAGATGCTGGGCAAATCCGCGAAGGAAGCCAAGCCGTACGTACGGCAGATTTTCATCGGACGCAGCATCGATGTGAAGGACGAAATGGACTTCGAGCGCAAGCTGTACATCATCCGCAGACGCGCCGAGCTGGCCATCCGTTATGGCGACGCTCCGCAGGCGGACTCCTTCTATATTTCCAGCCTTTCGTGCCGGAAAATCGTATACAAAGGGATGCTGACCACCATTCAGGTGGGGCAGTTCTATCTGGATCTGAGAAACGAGCTGGTGGAGACGGCGATCGCCCTCGTTCACTCGCGTTTCAGCACGAACACCTTCCCGAGCTGGGAACGGGCGCACCCGTACCGCTTCATGATTCACAACGGGGAGATCAACACGCTCCGCGGCAACGTGAACTGGATGCATGCGCGCCAGTCGCTGTTTAAGAGCGATATTTTTGGGGATGACCTCGAGAAGGTCAAGCCGGTCATCAATCCGGACGGTTCGGATACCGCCATGTTCGATAACACGTTTGAGTTCCTGTACCTGAGTGGACGTTCCCTGCCACACGTCGCCATGATGATGGTGCCGGAGCCTTGGAACAACCATGAAAGCATGGACGAAACGAAAAAAGCGTTCTACGAATACCACAGCACGCTGATGGAACCGTGGGACGGACCAGCGGCTATGGCGTTCACCGACGGCGTGCAGATCGGCGCCATCCTTGACCGGAACGGACTCCGTCCGTCCCGTTATTACGTGACGAAGGACGACCTGATTATTCTATCTTCGGAAGCAGGCGTGCTCGACATTCCAGCTGAGGATGTCCTGTACAAGGACCGTCTCCGTCCGGGCAGAATGCTGCTCGTCGATACGAAGGAAGGACGGATCATTTCCGACGAGGAAGTGAAAGCCCAGATCGCTGCCGAGCAGCCGTACCGCGAGTGGCTCGACGAGCATCTGGTCAATCTGGATGAGCTTCCGGACGCGCCGGAGCTGCCGAATCCGAAGCATGACAACGTGCAGCAGCTGCAGCTCTCCTTCGGCTATACGTTCGAAGATCTGCGCAAGGTGCTGGAGCCGATGGCTTCGACCGGCCAGGAAGCGGTAGCCTCGATGGGCTACGACGCGCCGCTGGCGGTGCTGTCCGACAAGCCGCAGCGCCTGTACAACTACTTTAAACAAATGTTCGCGCAGGTGACCAACCCGCCGATTGACGCGATCCGCGAAGAGATTATCACTGCGACCGGAACGACGATCGGACCGGAACGCAACCTGCTGCATCCGGAGCCTGAGAGCTGCCGCCAGATTCGTCTGGATACGCCGGTTCTCTCGAATGAAGACTTCGCGAAGATCCGCCACGTGCATCGTCCCGGCTTCAAGTCGATGACGATTCCGATCTTCTTCCCGGCAGAGGAGGGGGCGGAAGGCCTGCGCAAGGCGCTTGACGGATTGTGTGAAGCGGCCGACCGCGTGATCAAGAAAGGCCACAACATCCTGATCCTGTCCGACCGCGGCGTGGACAAAGAAAATGCGGCGATTCCGGCGCTTCTTGCCGTATCCTGCCTGCATCATCATTTAATCCGCCAAGGAACGCGGACGAAAGTCAGCATTTTGCTCGAATCCGGCGAACCTCGTGAAGTGCATCATTACGCGCTGCTGCTCGGTTACGGCGTGAGTGCCGTCAACCCTTACCTGGCGTTCGAAACGCTGGACGACATGATCCAACAGGGGCTGCTGCGCGGCGTGACGCACGAGAAAGCCGTTAAAAACTATATCAAAGCCGCGACGAAGAGCGTGGTGAAAATTTTGTCCAAAATGGGCATCTCGACAATCCAATCTTACCGCGGCGCACAAATCTTTGAAGCCGTCGGCCTGAAAGAGGATTTTGTCGAGAAGTACTTTACCCGTACGCCGTCCCGCATCGGCGGCATCGGCCTGGAAGAAGTGGCGGCCGAAGCGCTGGCCCACCACAACCGCGCCTTTACCGACAAGGACGGAAGCGACAAGGTGCTCGATTCCGGCGGTGACTATCAATGGCGCAAGGACGGGGAGGAGCATCTGTTCAACCCGCAGACGATCCACCTGCTTCAGCAGGCCGTACGCACCGGCGATTACCAGGTGTACAAAAAGTACGCGAAGCTTGTTCAGGGTGAAAACGAGAAGCATCTGACGATCCGCTCGCTGCTGAAGCTGAAACCGGTAGGAGCTCCGGTTCCGATTGAGGAAGTCGAGCCGATCGAGTCCATTATGAGACGCTTCAAGACCGGTGCCATGTCCTTTGGCTCCATCAGTAAGGAAGCGCATGAAAGCCTCGCGATTGCGATGAACCGCATCGGCGGCAAGAGCAACACCGGTGAGGGCGGCGAAGATCCGGCGCGTTATATTCCGGATGCGAATGGCGATTCCCGCCGCAGCGCGATCAAGCAGGTGGCGTCCGGCCGGTTCGGCGTGACGTCGAACTACCTGGTGAACGCGGACGAAATTCAAATCAAGATGGCGCAGGGAGCGAAGCCGGGTGAAGGCGGACAGCTTCCGGGCCGTAAAGTATATCCTTGGGTTGCCGAAGTGCGCGGTTCTACGCCGGGCGTGGGCTTGATTTCTCCGCCGCCGCATCATGACATTTACTCGATCGAGGATTTGGCGGAGCTGATTTATGATCTGAAGAACTCCAATCCGCGCGCGAACATCAACGTGAAGCTCGTGTCCGAGGTTGGGGTCGGAACGATCGCGGCCGGGGTGGCCAAAGGCCGTGCCGACATTATCCTCGTCAGCGGATATGACGGTGGTACCGGTGCATCGCCGCAGGGCTCCATCCGCCATGCGGGTCTTCCTTGGGAGCTGGGCGTTGCGGAAACGCACCAGACGCTCATCCTGAATAACCTGCGCGACCGCGTCGTCCTGGAAACGGACGGCAAAATGCTGAACGGACGCGATCTGGCCGTCGCAGCGCTGCTGGGTGCCGAAGAGTATGGCTTCTCTACGGCTCCGCTCGTGGCACTTGGCTGTATTATGATGCGCGTCTGCCAGATGGACACCTGTCCGGTGGGGGTAGCTACCCAGAATCCGGAACTGCGCAAGAACTTCATGGGCGATCCGGCGCATGTCGTTAACTTCATGAGATTCGTGGCTGAAGATATGCGTGAAATTATGGCGGAGCTCGGCTTCCGTACGATCCAAGAGATGATCGGACGCACGGACTGCCTGGATGCCGAAGAGGCGAACGGACATTGGAAGAAGCAAGGCATCGATCTGTCCGTTCTGCTGCACACACCGGAGCTTCCGGAAGGTAGCACGCGCTACCGCACGAAGACCCAGAACCACGGTCTCGAAGAGACGCTGGATATGCGTGAGCTGTTGAAGCTGGCGGCACCGGCGCTGGAAGACGGAACGCCGGTTACCGGCGAGCTTTCGATTACGAACGTAGACCGCGCCGTAGGCACGATTCTCGGCAGCGAAGTCACGCGGAAGTATGGGGCAGCCGGCCTGCCGGAAGACACGATTTCGCTGACCTTTACGGGAACGGCCGGCCAGAGCTTGGGCGCCTTCGTTCCGAAGGGCATCACGCTGACCGTGGTTGGCGACGCGAATGACTACACCGGCAAAGGGTTGTCCGGCGGGAAGCTGATCGTGAAGCCGTCGCCGAAATCGACGTTCAAGGCCGAAGAGAACATCATTATCGGCAACACGGCTTTCTATGGCGCGACAAGCGGCGAGGCGTACATCCGCGGCATCGCCGGCGAACGCTTTGCGGTCCGCAACTCCGGCGTGAATGTCGTCGTTGAAGGCGTTGGCGATCACGGATGCGAATATATGACAGGCGGCCGCGTCGTCATCCTTGGGGAAACGGGACGTAACTTTGGCGCAGGCATGTCGGGCGGCATCGCCTACGTCTATGATCCGCAGGGTACGTTTATCGACCGCTGCAACCTGGAGATGATTCTTCTGGAGCGCGTTGAAGATGCAGAGGAAGTCCAGGAACTGAAGAGCATGATCGAGAAGCATGTCAACTACACGGAGAGTGCTGTCGGTGAGCGTGTGCTGGAAGACTGGGAGCACAGCCTCGGCCAGTTTGTCCGCGTCATTCCGAAGGATTACAAGCGGATGACACAGCAAATCCGCAAGGTTCAGGAGAATGGACTGAGCGGCGAAGCTGCCCTGCTGGCCGCCTTCGAAGCCAACATGCGCGAGCTCGCGAGAGCGGGAAACAACTAATTCTTCCAAACCGGATGTTATAAAGACATAATTCCTATCAACAAGGTTGAAATTTTCATATTTGCGCAATAATTGCTGGAAAGGGCATACGAAATGTTTTCAATTGGAGACATAAATCGTATGCCCATTTTTTTCGACAAAAATAGAACCTGCTTCAAAAAGCAATTGTCCCATTAGACGACAACATCCAGAAGAGGCTTGGGATATAATAAAAAAGACCTAGTCACTTGGCTGATTCTTGACATTCATACTTGGAACAGACGTTGTATTTGTCAACAAAGGAGTAGCCGTGGAAATCATTTTGGATAATATGTTGAGTGGAGCGAGGGTATCTTCGATGAGAGATGAGAGAAAGTTCGGTGCCGAGGCCCGGTCCAACCAAGAACTTCCGGAGCAAACCCAATTGGACATCATGAAAGTGTTGGAGCAATGCGGGATTCATCCTGACAACTGGAAGCGCTTTGTTCAGAAAATGGAGAAGGGGACGGATTAGCGGAAATTTCGCAGATCGTGTCCGGGGGGTTCGCATAAAACGACAAGGAGGGACAGAAAACGTTTGATCTTTCCGATTTTAGACAGGGAGGCCGCCCTGCAGCAGTTGTCTTCCATATGCTCCAAAAGGGGACCCCGTCGAATTACGGTAACCGAACCTATAAAAACCTCAGCCCTCCTAAGTTCAAGGAAAGCTGAGGTTTTTCATTATTTCATGGACCGTTCCATCCGCACAAAAGCGATAAAACGTTTGGCTTCTTCCTCAGACAAGCGGCGGCCGTCAATCGTCAAATTGAACTTTTCCAGCAAGTCCTCGTCCGAAAGCTCCAGTTGATCGACAAAATCCCGGACCTCCGGATCCATGACAATCTTCGGCTGGTTCGTACGGCCGATCAGATAATCGATGGAAACGTCAAATTTGTCAGCCAGTTTGGTCAGAATCTCAAAATCAGGTTTACGGCGGTTCTTTTCATAGTGGGATAGTGCGGCTCGCGTAATGCCTATGGACTGGGCCAATTCCTCCTGGGTCCAGCCGCGTTGGTCCCGCAGTTCTGCGATGCGATTACCATGATTCATGAATTAACCTCCTCCGAATACCTGAAAAAATACATAAAGTTAGAAACAAAATGTCGCAAAAATAGATTCATATAGGAAATAAGTATTGACTAGTTACAAAATGTATCGTAAAGTGAAAATTGGAAATGATACCATTTGTATCAATTGTTGAGACGTTACGTATCCTTTAGCAGTATAAGGCGTTATCCCGATTTTCATACCATGAGGCAGGAATAATCCGATGAATATGTTAACAGCACATGGCATACATCTTCAAACGTATATGTATATCCATCAGGTCGGGAACCAGACGGTTTTTCTGCATCGGACCCGTCCTGTCATCCTATGGGAATACGAGCCAAGCCGAATGGTAATCATCAGCGACTTGGATCTCCCCGTCGTGCCCGAGCTCAGGCTGGGGTTCATTATCCACGTTCCAAATGCCCCTGCCCGTCAGGTGTACGGCACCGTGGCTTGGAAAGAAAGCAGCATCTCTTTTAAGGCCCACCAATACGGCATTCGTATTGAATCCCCGCAGCAGGAGCCGGAGCGCATGACAAAACACCACAACCGCCCACAACGAGGCGGCCGAGCGGCCTCCACACCGTATGAAAGTCCCTGTGACCATGATTCTTTCCCCGGCCCAGGACACCATTTTGATATCAAAGCATAAAAATCTTACGTTTTTTCGTAATGGGATACAGACATTTTACACTATTTATCAAAGGGCTGCATAGTGCTTTGCTTTAAAAAGGCTGAAGTATAAGCTTGTCATGTGATCGTCCGGATGGACTTATATTGAGAGCGGGGGATGGATCAGTCATGGGACGTACGTTGACCTTGGATTTCCTGATGCAGATGCTTCAAAGGGACGAGGATGTTCATTTATGAGCAGCATGAATCCGCTGAACAAAACGGTGGACGCCGGCAAGACCCTTCCGATCACTCCCCGGAAAGAGAGGATGTTGTACCTGTGGGCCAAGCGAACACTGGATATTAGCTTATCGCTTATAGGGCTGATTTTTTTATGTCCGGTATTCCTAGCCGTTGCCTTGCTTATCAAGCTGGAGGATCCAAAAGGCTCGGTGTTTTTCTCCCAGGTCCGCGTCGGCCGTGGGGGCACACCATTTAAAATGTACAAATTCCGGTCGATGGTCAGCGGAGCCGAGCTGATGCTCGGCAATTTGATCCAGCAAAGCGATGTGACCGGGGCGATGTTCAAAATGAAAAACGATCCGCGGGTCACCCGGGTCGGCCGGTTCATCCGCAAAACGAGCATTGATGAGCTGCCCCAGCTTGTGAATGTGCTGAAAGGAAATATGAGCCTGGTCGGGCCAAGACCGCCTTTGCCCCGGGAGGTAAGCGACTATACTTCCTACGATATGCAGAGGCTGCTCGTTGTCCCGGGGTGTACAGGTTTATGGCAGGTCAGCGGAAGGAACCATGTGGGATTTCAGGAAATGGTCGAGCTGGACCTCAAATACATAAACGAACAGTCGATATGGATGGATATGATCATCATTTGTAAAACGGTCAAGGTGCTGTTCGGCGCGGATAATGCGTACTAATCGCTGCGTGACCAAGTGCGCAGGGCGCAGCCGTGTCCATTAGGAAGGTGGCAGATGCATCATGAAAAAATGGGTTGTTTCGACCATCGCCGTCGTATCGGTGCTGGTGGTCGGCGTCGCGGGATACGGATTGTATATTTATAATTCGGTCAAAGCAACGGCTAACGAAATATATGAAAAGCGGGAACCGTCCGTTGTACCGGTAACCGTCAGCTCGGATGGCAAGACGGGCGCCCAGGCGGATACGTCCAAGAGCACCGAAAACCCGCCGGCGGTTCATCTGAATGAAAGGGAGCCGTTTACCGTTCTGGTCATGGGTGTGGATCAGCGCGAGGACGACCCGGGCCGCTCGGACTCGATGATCCTGCTGACGGTAAATCCGGCCAAGCAGAGTATCCTGATGTTCAACATCCCGCGTGACACGAGAACCGAAATCGTCGGCCACGGGACGACGGACAAGATCAACCATGCTTACGCCTTTGGCGGCGTAAACATGTCGGTCGCGACGGTAGAGCACTTCCTCGGTTATCCGGTCAACTATTACATCAAGGTCAATATGGAGGGCTTCGCCAAAATCATTGATTTGCTCGGCGGGGTGGAAGTGAATAATCCGTTTGCCTTCCAATATGAAGGATACGATTTCAAACAGGGCGACTTGAAGCTGGACGGCTCCGAGGCGCTGGCCTTCTCCCGGATGCGGTATGACGATCCGCGCGGAGATTTGGGGCGTAATGCACGGCAGCGGGAAATTTTGGAGCAGGTGATCAATAATGCGCTCAAAATATCGAATGTCGTAAAAGTGGAATCCCTACTGAACCAGGTAGGCGACAGTGTCAGGACGGACATCACTTTCGACAATATGAAGACCTTCGTGACCGATTACCGGTCTGACCTGAAGACAATCGAGCAGGTGGAGATCAAGGGCCAGGGCAAGAAGATCAACGGAATTTGGTATTACATGGTCAGCGATGAGGAGCGGCAGCGCATCCATAATGTCATTAAAGAGCATTTACAGTAAGAGGCAGGCGTGGCTTGAAGTCACGCTTGCTTTTTCATTTCCGGCGTCCTTTGCAGCATCCCGGAACCCGAATTGATTCATAAGCCCCACGTTGTGGGGTTATTTTTCGACTAAAACCGTCAGTTTCCTTGACAAAGGATGCAGATTCATGTAGATTTCTTGGTGTGCATGTTACAAAATGTATCTATGATAAGTCGTTGGTCATAATTTTAAGCGCAAAGACACACTTCATGGAAGGGAAGTCGATTCTCTTGAACAGTCAGCTATCCGTATTCTGCTTGCGATGTGAGCAGGTCATCCCTATGTCGGACACGGCACTTGTGTTCCGGACGGGATTTTACCGCACAGTGATTCCCCTGGGCTGCTGTACCCTATGTTATTCGCAGACACAATCAGAGGCAGATTTCCCATATGATGGGCATCTGCAAGGCGAATATGCTACAATGGGGCCAGACTTGGGCAGAAGGGGTGATAGAAATGCAGCAGGAACCGGTGGTTCGGCTGGAAGGTGTCACGAAGAAAGTCTCATCCAAAACATTGGTTGAGGATGTTACGCTGGACATCCCTCCCGGGCAGGTCTTTGGTTTTCTCGGTCCGAACGGGGCCGGAAAAACGACGACTATCCGCATGATGGTCGGGCTGACCAAGATCACCAAGGGAGATATTAAAATTTGCGGTTACAGCATCAAGGATCATTTTGAGCAGGCCATCGTCCACGTGGGGGCGATCGTGGAAAACCCGGAGATGTATAAGTTTTTGACGGGGTATGAAAACCTCCGTCACTTTGCCCGGATGATGTCAGGGATTACCGAGGAGCGCATTCAGGAAGTGGTTCAGCTCGTAGGGCTGAGCAACCGGATTCAGGACCCGGTGCGGACGTATTCGCTGGGCATGCGGCAGCGCCTGGGCGTAGCTCAGGCGATTTTGCACCGTCCGAAGCTGCTGATCCTGGACGAGCCCACCAACGGGCTGGACCCGCAGGGAATCCGCGAGCTGAGGGACTACCTGCGCCGGCTGTGCAGGGAAGAGGGGACGACGGTATTCGTCTCCAGCCATCTGCTGTCCGAGATGGAGCTGATGTGCGACGCCGTGGCCATCATCCAGAACGGACGGTTGATTGACGTACGCACACTGGCCGGTGTTGAGGGAGCGCAGGAGACGACCGTGGAAACGGCATTTGCGCTGGACCGTCCAGAGCAGGCGCAGGAGCTGCTTGGGGGCGGTACGGTACGCGATGGACTGCTGATCGTCCGGCTCGACCGAAATGGCATTGCCGACACGAATGCCCGGCTCGTCCAGAGCGGATTCAAGGTGTACGGGATTCAGAAGATAACCCGGTCGCTGGAGGACCAATTCTTGGAAATGACGGGAAGTGATCAGATTGGGTAGCTTTATCCATCTCGTGCAGAACGAGAACATGAAGATATACCGGAGAGCCCGGACGTGGATCATGCTGTCGATCCTGGCCATCGTCAACATTCTGATGCCGCTCCTGTTTCACTTGGCGGATGGCGGGGGCAATATCAGCTTATGGGAAAGCGTGCTTCAGACCGGGGCGTTTACGTTTTTTCTGTGCACCATATTTTCGGTTGTGGTCGCCTCGGATTCCGTTGCAGGCGAATTCTCCTGGGGTACCATCAAGCTGCTGCTGATCCGTCCATGGAGCCGATCGAAGATTCTGCTCTCCAAATACCTTGCCGTTGTGCTGTTCAGCCTGCTGTGCACGGTGCTGTTGATCGTCGTGTCATACGGAGTCTCCGCGATCTTCTTCTCGGGAGGAGCGGGCGGGTCCCTTATGGGCGAGCGCATCGGGCCGCGTCATTACTTTCTGATTATGCTATGCGATTATGTAGACCTGTTCATGACCGTGGCGCTGGCCTTCATGCTCTCGGCCGTGTTCCGGGCAAGCGGGCTCGCTATCGGGCTGTCCCTGTTCATCATGTTCGCGAAGGGCATCTTTAATATGCTGTTCAACCCTGAGCGCTACAGCTGGGCGAAGTTTTTGCCGTTTATGCACATGGACCTGTCGCAGTATCTGGTCTCTTCGGTGGGACCTGGAGGCGTGACGCTCGGCTTCTCGATTTTGATTCTGGCCATCTACTACGTCTTGTTTCTGGTCATCGCCTGGACCGTGTTCGGCAAACGGGACGTCGCGGCCTGACCTGTCACGATATTAAAAGCCAAAAAAACGCAGTGCATGTGGACGTGATCCGTTCACTTGCGACTGCGTTTTTTGCAGAGATAAGAAAGCAGAAGCTTCGGGCCGCATCAGCCGGCTTCCGATTCCAAATACCGCGGGGTGGAGGCGGTCTCCTGTGCCATTTCCTCCGGGGCGTCCTTCAGCTCCATTTTGCTGGATCCGTGGAGGATGCCGCCCTCGGTAATGACCAGCGACGTTGCCCCCAGCACGTCACCGAACATCTGCCCGGTCGCCGTGATGGTCAGCCGGCCGAGCGTCGTCACATCGCCGTACACTTTTCCGGCAATGATGACCTCTTTGGCATGAATGTGCGATCTTGCCACTGCATGCTCCCCGACAATGACGCTGCCTTTGCTCTCAATGACGCCGTTAAATTTGCCTTCGATGCGCAGGTTGGCCTCACAGGCCAGCGTCCCTTCGATTTCTGTCCCTTTGCCGATCAAAGTGTCCGTTGCGCTCTGGTGCCGGCTCGCTTTGGATCTGCTCATGTTTGAAATCCCTCCTTTTTTAAGATTATAGAATTTATAAAATTCAGCGAAGCTGAACCATTCTATAATCGCAAGAAAAACTTCAGCTAAACGCGGTCTGTCTTCTTTGAAGGTACGTCGATAGACGTTTTTCTTAAGATTATAGAATTTATAAATTTCAGCGAAGCTGAACCATTCTATAATCGCAAGAAAAACTTCAGCTAAATGCGGTCTGTCTTCTTTGAAGGTACGTCGATAGACGTTTTTCTTAAGATCAAACCCTACTACTGAATATAAGGAAGCGGGTTAACGGGCTTATCCTTCTTCACGACCTGAAAATGAAGATGGGGGCCGGTGCTTCGCCCGGTCGAGCCGAGCTCGGCGATCTGTTCGCCTTTGTAGACGGTTTGGCCGACATTGGCCTGGATTTTGCTGAGGTGCATATACCAGGTTTGCAGGCCGTTCGGATGCTCAATGACGATATACCGTCCCCGCGCACCGCCGCTGTTCTCAGCCGTCACGATCGTGCCCGCTCCCGCCGCATATACGGGGCTTCCGTTATCCCCGGCAATATCGATCCCCGCATGGAAGGACGCCCTTCCGGTAAAAGGGTCCGTCCGGTAGCCGAAGCTTGAGGTCGTCACTCGGGACTCGGTCGGCCACAGGTCGGGCTGCCCGGAGATCCGATCCTGCGTTTCCTCCGCTTTTTTCAAGGTCGAAGGGATTTGGTTCTCCATGGACCGCAGCAGCGTCTGCATCTCCTGAAAGTCATCTTTCGTCTCCTGGGCCAGGTCCAGCATATCGTTCTCATGCACAGCGATATATTCGCCACCGACATGCTGCGAGGCATCCCAGGACAGGGAAGACGCTTTGGCCCCGGAAGCAGGCTCGGCCATACTGGTGGTTCCGTGCTTGTTAATGAACTGCTGCAGCTGGTTCTCCAGTTCATCCACGCGGTCCATCTTCTGCTTCATATCTTTGGCTTGGCTCGACAGGTTGACGATTTCGTTCTGCAGGCGCTCGATGGACTGCTCCCGGCTGTTCACCGTCCGCTGCATCTGGACGTTCTTCAGGCTTTCGGCGGTGACCTTCTGCTCCAGCTGGGAGATCACCTGGGACGAGTGGGCCTGCAGCGCAAGAACGAGTCCGGACAGCGACAGAACGGCCACGGCGGGGACGGCCATCATCAAGGGCTTGGAGAGATGCAGCTGTTTGACGGAATGCTGGGCGTCCCGCATGACCAGGAGCGTCACCCGCCCATTGCCTTTGGCATTTTTCATGGCGGCTCCTTTCCTCGGCTTGATTGTACTTGTCTTATCTTCTATGTATTCTCTGATCTCTTAAAACATGTCAAAAATGTGATCTTTGCCGCCGCTGCGTCTGCATCAGGCCGATCCGGGTAAATACTGAATAAAGCAGGTTGAAAGTGGTCAATCCTGAACATACAGATTGCTTTTGACCCGCAAGGAGGCTGACGTATGCTGTGGCTGCTTATCGCACTACTCGTTTTTATTTTTCAAACGGCAACGATTCTGCTTCTGGAATTCCGCAATCCTTACAAGACGGTCGCCTGGCTGTTTATATTGTTTTGCTGCCCGTTGATCGGCTTTGTGGTCTATTATTTTGTGGCCCAGGACTATAAAGCGAGGAAGAAGGTCCGTACGCAGGGTTCGCGCCTGTTTCAAGAGATCCGTCCCTTGATATGGAGTCAGGCGTCCTTGGTAAAGCGTGCCGGGGATATGCACAGCAAGGATTTTCAGCATCAGGAGCGCTTGTTTAATTTGCTGTCCCATCTGTCCGAGAGCCCGATTACCGGCTGCAACAAGAGCAGGGTGCTGACCGACGGGGAGGATACCTTTGGCGCGATGCTCGCCGCCATGGATAAAGCAGAGGATCACTTACATATTCAATTTTATATTTTCCGGGACGACGATATCGGGAACCGCTTCAAGGACATCATGGTCCGGAAGGCGAAAGCCGGGGTCAAGGTGAGGCTGCTCTGCGACGGCTTCGGAAGCTACAGGCTTGGCCGCAGGCGCGGGTTCATCCAGGAGCTGAAGGAAGCGGGTGTGGAGTTCCACTTCTTCCTGCCGCCGCTTCTGGCCATGATCGACCGCAGGATCAACTACCGCAACCACCGCAAAATTATTGTCGTCGATGGAACCAAAGGTTTTGTAGGCGGGCTGAATGTCGGCGATGACTATTTGGGGAAATATCAGAAAATGGGGTATTGGCGCGACACGCACCTGGAGATCGAGGGAGATGCCGTTTATTTTTTGCAAAATGTGTTTTTGAGCGACTGGAAGCTCGCTTCAGGCGAGCGGTTGTCGGACCCTGCGCTGTTTCCCAAGCATCAATGCGAAGCCGATGAACAGGTTCAAATCGTCAGCAGCGGACCCGATCAGGATTGGAATGCCATCCAGGAGATGTGCTTTGGCGCAATTACGGTCGCGAAAAAAAGGATCTGGATCACCTCGCCCTACTTTATTCCCGATCAGGGCATCTATGAAGGACTCAAAACCGCTGCGGTCAGCGGAGTGGACGTGCGGATCATCATTCCGTTGAAAGCCGATTCCAGGCTGGTGCATCTCGCTTCGCTCTCCTATATTGAAGACCTGCTGCTGGCCGGAGTGAAGTTCTATGAATATCAGAAAGGCTTCATTCATGCCAAGGTCATGATCGTCGACGATCTGATGGCCTCGGTAGGTACCGCTAATATGGACATGCGGAGCTTTTTCTGCAACTTTGAGCTGACGGCAGCGCTGTTCGAGCAGTCCTCGATCGACCGGCTGGTGAAAGATTTCAAGGAAGATATGAGCCAGAGTCATCAAATCGTAACCGAGGAGTTTCAGGCCCGGCCGTTTCTGCATAAGCTGGCGGAAGTGCTGTGCCGGATGCTGTCCCCGCTGCTATGACCGCGCGGTCCTGAATCTGCTGCTGCCAAGCCTAGTGCCGTGGAGCCCATAGAATAACGGATACGCCGGCCATGCACAGAGCCGCTCCGATCCAGTCGTAGACGTCGGGCGTGTTTTTGTCGATCCACCAGCCCCATAGGAGGGCCAGGACGATAAAGATGCCCCCGTATGCGGCATAAACCCGCCCGAAGGAAGGATAATTCTGCAGGGTGGGAATGATCCCGTACACGATCAGAAGCAGGCTGCCCGCCGCGCCGAACCACCAGGGCTTCGCGTCCTTGATCCACAGCCATACCAGGTAACCGCCGCCAATCTCGGCCAGCCCGGCCGCAATAAATAATAATAAGGATTTCATGACAGAAAAACTCCCATCCTGATAATATACAGCTAAAAACTATGATATAATAAAGTAAGGGAATAATCACGGAAGTCCAGATTTCTTAGGCTGTACACGATGCTACCCGGGCGTTTCATGTCCCTTTATGCTACAACAATCTATAGAATCGGGGGGATTCGATGGCTGTACCTTCAAACCCGCAATCCACGGATAGGCCAAACCTGCCGCAGGATTTGCAGCCGCTCAAGGCGCCGACCTCGAAGGCCAGAGTGTTCATGCGCATCCTGGTCATGCTGATCGGAGCCGGCTTGGTCTCTGTTGCACTGGAAGTATTCCTCGTAAACAATAACATCATTGACGGCGGGATTACCGGCATTTCCATTATGCTGTCCCACCTTTTTCATCTGCCGCTCGGTATTTTTCTTACGGTTCTCAATATTCCTTTCTTGTTTCTGGGTTACAAGCAAATCGGCAAGACGTTTGCCTTCTCCACGCTGGCAGCCGTCCTGGTGATGTCGATTGGCACCGCGCTGCTGGAACCCGTTAAACCTATTACGTTCGATCCGCTGCTGGCAGCCATCTTCGGAGGCGTGATCCTCGGTGCGGGCGTCGGCCTGGTCATCCGGGCAGGGGGTTCCACGGACGGCAGCGAAATCGTCGCGATTCTCATCAACAAAAAGACGCCGTTCTCTGTCGGGGAGATCATCATGTTCATCAACTTCTTTATCCTGACGAGTGCGGGCTTCGTATTCGGTTGGAATAACGCGATGTATTCGCTGATCGCCTACTTTATCGCCTTTAAAGTGATTGATATCACCAACGAAGGGATCGACCAGTCCAAATCGGTATGGATCATCAGTGAGAAATACAAGGACATCGGTGATGCCCTCACCCAGCGCCTGGGACGCGGCGTCACGTATTTGGAAGGGGAAGGAGCCTACTCCGGAGACAGCAAGAAAGTGATCTTCGTGGTCATCACCCGTCTGGAAGAGGCTAAGCTGAAGACCATCGTCGGTGATTGGGATCCGGATGCCTTCCTTGCGGTTGGTAATATCCATGACGTTAAGGGCGGCCGTTTCAAGAAAAAAGATATCCATTAGCGGGGCAGCCAAGCTGGACTGACCCGTGAAATGCTTCAAAGCCCGGAAGGTTACCTTCCGGGCTTTGCTGCGCTTAAATGGCGGATCACCTGCTCGATCGGCTGCGGGGCGAGCGCGGCGATCAGGTCGCCGTGGCGGGCAAGCCGCTCCTCGATGTTAAGCAGGTGAAAATCGGTCGGGGCAACGTTGCTGTCCACTTCCTCCCAGTGCAGCGGGGTTGACACCGTTGCGCCCGGGCGTGCCCGGGGGGTGTAAGGGGCGGCGAGCGTTTTTCCCTGATAGTGCTGAAGGTAATCGAAGTAGATTTTATCGCCGCGGTTTTTCTTGAGCCGTTCCAGGGTGAACAGCTCCGGGTGCTTCTCCGTCACGAACATGCCGACGAAATGCCCGACAGTGCGCAGCTCGTCGAACGTGATCCCATCATTGATCGGCACGATGATCTGAATACCCGTCGCCCCGGATGTCTTCGGGACCGACTGCAGTCCGAGCGAGCGCAGCACCTTGCCGACGATGGACGCGGCCTCCATGATCCGCGGTTCGACCTCTCGCGACGGGTCGAGGTCAATCATCCATTCACAGGGCAGCGTGCTCCCTGCGTAATGGAGGGACGGGTGAAACTCCAGCGCGGCCAGGTTGCCCAGCCACAGCAGCTCGGGCAGGCCGTTCAGCAGGATGTAATTGATCCCGTCCTTCTCGGCCGTCTGGACATAGGGAGGGAGCGGCTCCGGCGCATTTTTTTGATAAAAAAATTCGCCAGGCACCCCATGCGGATAGCGGATCGTCGTGAGCAGCCGGTTCCGGCAGTACTTCAGCAAATAAGGAGCGAGCGCCGCGAGCTTTTGCAAATAAATCGCCTTGGTAATGCCCATTTCCGGCCACAGCGGCTTGTCGGGATTGGTGATGGGAATGTCTTGTCCCTCGATCGAAATCGTGCCTTTCACGGTTCGCGGCATACGGATACCTCCAATCATTTTAGGCGGGATGCCATTTCTGAGCTGCATGATGGAAAGTCACGGGCATAAGAACTCGCCGTGATTCTTTGGAAGCTACGGATCCAGCCGGCAGTCCGCGGGGGGAACATCGACAAACGCCTGAATACTAGGCTGGCGCAGGGTGCCGCCGGGCGTCCATTCCAGGAAATTCACCTTGACCACCCACTCGGGACGGATCCAGACCGCCCCTTTCTGCCGCTCCGGCTGGTTGACGAAGGGACGGTCCTTCACCGCCATGTCCGCGACCCGCTCGGTGATGCTGCGCCAGTCGGCCACCTTCAGCTTGCCCGTTCCGGCATGGCCGATATAGACCAGGCTCCCGTCGTCGGCGTACAGGCCGAGCAGCAGCGCATTCACGATGCCGTCCCGGAACGTCACCCCGCCGACCACGGCGTTCACGTCCTGGATGTTCTTCCGCTTCTGCCACCGCTTGTCCTTGCCGCCCAGGGCATAGACGCTGTTAACGTCTTTGACGACGATGCCTTCAAGCCGGTGCTGGACCGACACGTCATGCAGCAGCGGGATGTCCGTATAGCTCGGCACGAGCTGGACGTGCCCGCTGGGGATCACGGTTTCCGTCAGGAGCTGCTGCCGCTCGCGCAGCGGCCGTCCGGTTACCCATTCGCCGTTGTAATACAGGATGTCGAAGATCATATAGACGATCGGCACCTGCTGGACGCGGGCTTTGATTTGCTGCTCTACGCGGAGGCTGTCCCGTTTCATGACCTGATGAAAGGAAGGCACCCCGTCTACCAGAGCGATGATTTCGCCGTCCAGAATGACCGAATCGGCACGGCAGTAAGAAGCGATATCCAGCAGCTCTGGATACTGGCGCGTCCGGTTGTTCCCCTTGCGGTTCACGAGCTGGACCTCCCCGCCGTCGTAATAGGTGATCATCCGGACACCGTCCCATTTGATCTGGGCGATCCACTGCTCACCGGAAGGGAGGGCGTCCGTCATGACGGGTTCGAAAGGGACGATCGGGGTAAGCGGCATCGATGATCCTCCGATCTAACCGTTACGAGACGGTTTCGTTTTTCTTGGCCGTCTTGCGGCGTTTTGGCTTGGGCCCTTCGCCGGCAGCGGCGGCAGGTTCCGCAGGCTTGGCTTTGGCTTTGCCCCTGGCGGTCTTCTTGGCCGGACCCGGGTCGGTCGCCACAGGCTTGGCCGCTTCGATGCTGGCCTGCAGGGCGGCCATCAAGTCGATCACATTCGTCTCCTGCTTCGCCGGAGCGATCTTGATCTCTTCGCCGGCCACCTTATGCTCGATTAGATCGAGCAGGCGCTCGCGGTAGTCGTCCCCGTATTTTTTCGGCTCAAACGGCGTGGAGAGCTGCTCAATCAGCATTTGCGCCATGCCGAGCTCCTTATCGTTGACCTGGATATTTTCCGGAAGGTTCGGCACTTGGGAGACCGGGCGGATTTCATCCGGGTAGAACATCGTTTCGATCGCAAGGCACTCATCCAGCACGCGGATCGCCGCGAGGCTGCTCTTGGAGCGGATGGAGATTTTGGCGATCCCGATCTTGCCGCTCTGCTGCATCGCCTCTTTCAGCAGCTGGTAAGCGTTGCCCCCGGCCTGATCCGGAGCGAGGTAATACGTCTTCTGGAAGTAGATCGGATCGATTTCGGACAGATCGACAAAGTCGAGGATGGCAATCGCCTTGTTGGCCTGCTCGGTAATCTGCTCAAGCTCCTCTTTTTCAAACAAAACGAACTTTCCCTTCTCGTATTCATAACCCTTTGCGATTTCCTCCCAGCCCACTTCCTCGTCACAGACCGGGCATTTGCGGACGTAGGAGAGGGGGCTGCCGCACTCTTTATGGACGTACCTCATGGAAATATCCTTGTCCTCCGTGGCGGAGAACATTTTCACCGGGACGTGGACCAGGCCGAAGCTGATCGCTCCCTTCCAGACGGTATGCATAGTTATCGCTCCTTTAACGCTTTTTCCTACTAGTATGGGGAAAATATCCCGTTTCTATAAGGCCCGCCGCCGATTTGGCCAGGGAAAAAATGAATGGTTTAGCTGCCTGCAGGGCATATTGAACCCATGACCACATGCATGCTGTAGCGAGGAGGGAGCAAGGTTGAAGGACAGAAGACAGGACCCGGACGACGACAAGGAGCTGACGCTGGAAGCGCTCGAAAATTACGAGGCGGCCAGAGACGCGATCGAATCTTCGGATTATATCGATGCGGACAACGTCAACTGGCATAACGTAACCTCTCCGGATGAGGATATATCGCTGGATACCCATATGCTCGATATCGACCGGATGGTCAATGAGGGACTGGGCGGCGGCAACATTACGGCAGACAACGGCTACATCGGGGCGAGTACGACCGACACGATCGTCGTTGAGCCGGGCATGATCGGTCCCGCGCAAGAGGGAGATCCCGAGGAAGGCTGATAGCCCGGGCATGCTGAAATGTACAAGCAATAAAGATTTTCAAAGTAAAAGATGCAGAAGAGCGGCAGGTCTCTAGCGAAGAATGCTAGGTTCTGCGCACAATGATAGCTTATGATTCTATTACACAGGAGGCTGAAACCAACATGGATGCTCAGCGCGCGCTGGATATTTATCAGGCTAAGGACACCATTCCCGTAAACCTGGAAGGGGTACCGGTATGGATCGAAAAGGTGGATGTGGACAACGGGGTGGCCACGGTTCAGGTCGGCACCCGGCCTACCGACACCCAGACGGTGAATGTGGAACGTCTACAGGAAGGATAAACCTGACCTGATTTCCCGTCATCCTTATGGGATGGAGGAGAAGATGGATGTAAGGAAGCCGCTCGGGCTGCAGAGAGGATACTGCCGCCCTGGCGGCTTTTTTGAACAGATCAGAAAGTATAAGTTTCGGAGCTTCTGCTTCCTGATCTCGCAAGAGAAACTTCCTCTATACGCGGTCTGTCTTCATTGAAAGTACGTCGATAGACGTTTTTCTTACGTCTGCTGCTGACGGTGAACGCGAATGCGGCGCAAGCGCAAAATCCCCGTATCCATCTCTGCGGGGGTGAGGTACAATGGACCTGCAAGCGGCCCATGTTCATCGGTTTAGGGAAAGGGAGCAGGGCGGCAGAGAGGAGCTGTGTACATATGGGGGAAAGTCCGGTGGTCGCTGCCGGCAGAACGGCGGAGGTTCTGTCCTATCAGCCAGGTCAGGTGCTGAAGCTGTACCGGGAAGGCATGCCGCTCGGCATGGCGGAAGAGGAATATCAGATCAGCTTGAAGGTGTATAACACGGGAGTGACGACACCCCGCCCGATTCGGCTCGCGGAGCAAGGCTCCCGTTTTGGGGTGGTCTACGAGCAGGCGTCCGGCATCACCATGCTCCAGGCCATTTCTGTTAATCCGGACATCCTGCACGAAGAAGCAGCCCGGATGGCCAGGCTTCATCTGGATCTGCATGCCCGGGACATTCACGGTCTGCCGGAGCAAAAGACAGTTCTGAAAAACCGCATTCAGCATGCGCCTTCCTTGGCGGAAGAGGAGAAGGAACGGATTGTTGACTATTTGATGCAGCTTCCGGAAGGATCGAAGCTGTGTCATGGGGATTTTCATCCGGACAACATCATTCTCGGGGCGAAGGAATGGGTCATTGACTGGATGACAGGCATGCGCGGCAATCCGGCCGGAGACGTCGCCCGAACCTTGGTGCTGCTCCAAATGGGCACCATGCCCGACGGCACGCCGGATGAAGCTGTGAAACTGTTTGACCGGATGAGGCAGGAGCTCGTCAAGGAGTATACGCGGCAGTACATCGGAAGCGGGAGCCTCAGCCAAGCGGATGTGGATGCCTGGCTGCTGCCGGTGGCGGCGGCCCGGCTGACGGAATGGATTCCCGAAGCCGAGAAGGCCAATCTGCTTGCTTTGGTGCGCGAGGCATTGGACAGTTCTGTGGCATGATCCGGTTAGACTAGAATGGCATATAGCAGCAAGGGCGGTTCCGGCTTCAGCCGGACCGCCTTTTCGTATTTTCTATGGAAGTATGGAAGTGATGAGGGCTACACCGCGTTCTGAAGCAGCAGGGAACCGGGAACGTCGATCCGGTATCCTTTGACCAGCGTCTCCCCATTAGTCGTATCGGTCTCGTAGTGCCGCTGGAACCCGAGCTTCTCATACAGCTTCACGGCCGAGGCCATCATGTCGGAAGTGTGGAGGTTCAGCGTCGTGGCTCCAAGCTCCAGCGCACGGCGTGCCGCTTCCCGGATGAGCGCAGTGGCCACCCCGCGTCCTCTCGCGGAAGGATGAACGGCAAGGAGGCGGATGATTGGCGAGTGAATCCCCATCTCCGGATTGCCGTAAGCGGCTTCCGAGGAGAGGAACATCTGGACGCTTCCGACGATCCTGCCGTCGATTTCGGCAACGATTCGGGCATATGGAGCATTTCCATACACGGAATTCCGGATGGAATCCCGGTACTGCTCCCACCGTTCCTGGGGCATATCAAAGGCATACTGCTGATAGGATTCCAGCATCACTTCGGCAATCAATTCGCGTTCGGAATCCTTGGCGTCCCGGAGGATCAATTCTTCTGGATTCATCGCTTTCACTCCTTTTGGAAGGGATTCAGGTAATTTGGTGTGAGCTAAGTATAGCAGGTAATACCTACTATTCGCATCGGAAAATAAAATAATTAATTCAGATATCAAAAAAATCTATAAGCTTTCAGGCTTCACCATGGCCGCTAAGGCAGACCCGAGTACATCCCTTCGTGCCCGAATATGGGCGTCACTTGGGCCTTTTTTAATCCTAGAGGAACAGCCTGCTACGAAAATAAACGATTGACAATAATTTGCCAACTGCCTAAGATAAGGATAATTTATACCCTTTTTCAGGTTTAAAACCACCTAAATTCATTGGAATAGTGAGTGATAAAACTTCGGGGGTGTTACCGTGAACATCGAAAACATTGAGGCTTTTGTGTACATCAACCATTACGGCAGCTTCAACAAGGCGGCGGATGTCCTGTTCCTGTCGCAGCCTACAGTCACCGCGCGCATTCAATCGCTCGAACGCGAGCTCGATTGCCGGCTGTTCGACCGTCTGGGCAAACAGATCCATCTGACGGAAAAAGGCAAGCAGTTTCTCCCCTATGCCCAGCAAATTCTCCAGACCTACCAGAAGGGCAAGCATCACCTCCAATCCAAACGGGCCATGCCCAACGAACTGCGGATCGGCAGCACCGTCTCTGTATCCAATTATTTGATGCCCCATCTGCTGATGGGACTGACCAGGCGTTTTCCCGAAATCAAATTCAAGCTGACCACGGCGCCGACCGACGAGCTGACCGCCAAGCTGTCTGCAGGGGAGCTCGACCTGGCCTTCGTTCGCAAAATGATGAACCCGGCGTTCCAGTCCTATCCTTTTTACGAAGACCCCATTCGCCTGTATGTCTACCCCGATCACCGTCTCGCCTCGGCCGGCCGGGCGTCGATCCGGGAAATCCGTCACGAAACGCTGGTGTTTTTCGAGTGCGGTTCCCTGGACTGGCTGCGGATTCACCGGGTGTTCGAAAGCCTGGATCAGCCGCCGAACATCGTCTATCAGGTCGACAACTCCGAGACGGCGAAGAAGCTCGTTCTGGAGCGGGCGGGCATCTGCTTTCTTCCCGGCCTCTGCGCAAGGCAGGAGGAGGAGATGGGCAGCCTCGTTCCCGTGGACATCACCGAAACGGCAGGCGTCTCCCTGCAGACCAACCTCATTTCGCTCACCGGCGAGAACACGGATATCCTTGAATTTCTGCTGGATTTGAAGCAGTCGTCCGTCCCATTAATGAATTACATGATCGGATAGAAAAACTCTATTAGACGCGTTGTGCAAATCGCGGTAAAGTTAGTGACAACATAATTCTTACTAAATCTATAGGAATTATCAATCAAGAAAAAACGGGAGCCATATGAAAGGGGATGAGGTCGTGAGAAAAACATTAGCAGTCGTTGCAGGGATCATGCTGGCAGGGGTGATTGCCGGGTGCGGATCCGGATCGAAGGGCGGGGAAACCTCCGCGAATACGGCGGCGAACGCCGCAGGAGGAGCCGTCAAAAAAATCGTCGTAGGCACAGGCACGGCCTTTCCGAAAATTTGCTTTATCGATGAGAACGGAAAGCTGACCGGCTTCGACGTAGAGCTGGTGCGCGAGATCGACAAGCGCCTGCCGGACTACGAGTTCGATATCCAGACGCAGGAATTTTCCAATCTGCTGCTCAGCCTGGAGACGAAGAAGATCGATTTTGTGGCGCATGAAATGGAGAAAAACCCGGAGCGGACGGAAAAGTACCTTTTTAACAAAGAGCCGTACGCCCACTGGAGAAACAAGATCATCGTCGCCAAGGACAACGATTCGATCCATTCGCTGGACGACCTGAAGGGCAAAAAGGTGTTAACCGGCGCTACAAGCGCGGAAGCCCAAATTCTCGAGAACTACAACAAGGAACATGATAATGCGATCCAAATTGTCTATCAAAATGGTGCCGCCAACGATACTGTGAATCAAATTACGACCGGACGGGTGGACGCGACGATCGGAGCGGACTTCTCGCTGCCGCTGATCGACCCGCAGGGCAAGCTCAAAGTCACTGGCGACGATCTGTCCGAGCATGACATTCTGTTCGTCTTCCGCAAGGACGATCCGGAAGAGCAGAAGCTGGCCGATGCGGTCGACGGGGCGATCAAGGAGTTGAAGCAGGACGGAACGCTTGGCAAGCTGAGCAAGGAATGGCTCGGCAGCGACTTTACGGCGGATAAATAGTCCGGATTAAACCAGGAAGGGGGCAGGTTGTAATATGGGTGCACCGTTCGATTTCTCATTTGTGTTCAGCTTTTTTCCGAAGCTGGCATCGACGCTGGGCATCACCTTGCTGATCGTCGCAGGCTCGCTGGTGGTGGGGATGCTGGTCGGTTTTCTGATCGCCCTTCCCCGGCTGTACCGGATACCGGCGCTACGCACGTTCTCCCAGGTGTACGTCTCGTTCTTTCGGGGTACGCCGATTCTGATCCAGCTGTTCCTGTTCTACTACGGACTGCCGGAGATCCTGAAGCTCATCGGAATCGACATGTCAAAAGCGCCTGTGCTCGTGTTTGTCATCCTGACGTACGGTCTTCACACCGGGGCCTTCATGTCGGAGATGATCCGGGCGTCGGTCATGGCGGTGGACCGAGGGCAGCTTGAGGCGGCTTATGCCGTGGGGATGACAGGCCGTCAGGCGTTTACCCGGATCGTTCTGCCCCAGGCTCTGGCGATCGCCGTCCCGGTATTCTCGAACCTGGTGATCGCCCTGCTGAAAGATACGTCGCTGGCCTTCACGCTCGGCGTGATGGAGATGACGGGAAAAGCGCAGACGCTCGGTTCGGTCACCCAGCACTTTATCGAGTCCTACATCGCTTTGGCGCTCATCTACCTGGTTGTGAGCTTTACGCTGGAGAAGGTGCTCAAGGCTATGGAGGTCCGCCTCATGCGGCATGAGCTTCCGGATACACCGGCACGCACCGGCTTCCGGATCCAAAAGAAAGGGTCCTACCGGCGCGTAGTCGCAGGGATCGGAACGGAAAAAGGAGGCGCTGAGCTGTGAAAATCGACGTTACGTTTATTTGGACCGCCTTTGTCCACCTGCTGTCCGCCATACCAACCACCCTTCTCATTACCGCCGTCTCAGTGACGGCCGGTTTTATCATCGGGCTGATCGGAGCCGTGGTGCGCATCTACAAAGTCCCGGTGCTCAGCCAGATCGCCACGGCTTATGTCACCTTCATCCGCGGTACGCCGATGCTCACGCACCTGCTGCTCATCTATTTCGGGCTGCCGGTCATCGTTGACGCGGTATCCGCCGCTCTTGGCCTAGGCTTTAAATCCTCATCCATTCCGATGATCGGCTTTGCCTTCATCTCTTTCTCCATCACGGCAGGGGCCTATATGTCCGAGGTGATTCGCTCCGGCCTTCTCGCCGTGAACCGCGGTCAGCTGGAGGCCGCCTATTCCATCGGCATGACGACGCCGCAGGCGCTGCGCCGCATCGTGCTGCCTCAAGCGCTGGCCGTCAGCCTGCCGAACCTGTCGAACTCGGTGATCGGAATGCTGCATGGCTCGACGCTCGCTTTTACCGTATCCGTCGTGGACATTAACGCCAAAGCGCAAATTGTGGCGTCGACCAACTGGAAGTTCTTTGAAGCGTACCTGGCGGCTGCGGCTATTTTCTGGGGGCTGACGCTTCTGATCGAAAGGCTGACGGCGCTGCTGGAGAAACGCATCAATCTGTACAATCGGGGGGGAGTGGCATGATCAAGCTCACGAATATATCCAAGTCTTTTGGCCGGAACCCGGTGCTGAAATCGATTGATTTGACCGTGAACAAAGGGGAAGTCGTCGTCATTCTGGGGCCGAGCGGCTCTGGCAAAACGACGCTGCTGCGGTGCGTGAACTACCTGGAGAAGCCGAGCGGCGGAGAGATTGCCATCGGCGACTTCCGGATGAACGCGGAGCATGCGGCAAAGAAGGACATTCACGCGCTCCGGCAAAAAACGGCGATGGTATTCCAGCAGTACAATCTGTTCAAGCATAAGACGGCGATCGAGAACGTGATGGAGGGACTCGTCATCGTCAAAAAAATACCGAAGGACGAAGCGCGAAAGCGCAGTGCGGCACTCCTGGAGAAGGTCGGGCTGGCGGGCAAGCTGGACGCCTATCCGAGCCAGCTGTCGGGTGGGCAGCAGCAGCGTGTCGGCATCGCCCGGGCGCTGGCGTTGGAACCGGAGGTCATCCTGTTCGACGAGCCGACATCGGCGCTGGATCCCGAGCTCGTCGGCGAAGTGCTGGAGGTTATCCGCAAAATTGCCAAGGAAGGCATCACCATGATCGTCGTGACGCATGAAATGGGCTTCGCCCGCGATGTGGCGAACCATGTCGTGTTCATGGACGGGGGAGTCATCGTGGAGGAAGGGCCGCCGGCCCAGCTGTTCAACCATCCCCGGGAGGAACGGACCAAGCAGTTTCTGAAGCGGATTACGCCGGAACTGAACTACAGCATTTAGGAGGAGAGCCATATGAGCATTACGATTAGCGTTCTGGATCAAAGCCCGGTTTACCCCGGAGAGACTTCAGCGGAGGCATTCGAGCATACGATACGGCTGGCCCAGAAATCCGAGGCGCTCGGGTTCCGGCGGTTCTGGGTGTCGGAGCATCACGACTCCGATCATGTGGCCGGCTCTTCGCCGGAGGTGCTGATTTCTTACCTGCTGGCCAAAACTCAAACGATCCGCATCGGATCGGGCGGCGTGATGCTGCAGCATTACAGCCCGTATAAGGTGGCGGAGAACTTCAACGTGCTGGCGTCCCTGGCGCCGGGCCGGGTCGACCTCGGCATCGGCCGCGCGCCCGGAGGGCTGCCGCGGAGCACACAGGCGCTGCAGCGCGGAGCCGGGGATTCCGCTTCCCTGACAGATAAAATCGTGGAGCTGGGCAAATACCTCCACAACCGGCTGGAAGCGGACCATCCGCTGCACGGGCTGCGCGCCACGCCGCTGCCGGAAACGGCCCCCGAGCTGTACGTGCTGGGCGCCAGCGTAGGCAGCGCAGAGATCGCAGCCGGCTTGGGGCTGCCCTATGTGTTTTCCCTGTTCATCAACGGGGATGAAGCGACCGCGCTGGCGGCCATCCGCGCCTACCGTGACGCATTTGACGATTCGCATGGAACCCGGCCGCAGGTCATCGTAGCGCTGTCCGTCGTCGTGGCGGACAGCGTGGAAGAAGCTGCCGAGCTGGCCGGATCCCACAAGCTGGTGAAGATTCACCTCGCCAGCGGCCGTACGCTGACAGTCGGTACGCTGGAGCAGGCCGAGGAATTCGGCCGCCAGGCCAATGAGCCGTATACGGTCGAGGAGCAGGAGCCTTCGGTGCTGAAGGGCACGAAGGAAACCGTCCGCGAGAAGCTGCTTGAGCTTCATCAGGCGTCGGGGATCGATGAGTTCGTCGTCACGACCAACATCCAGCCTTTCGACAAGCGTCTCCGTTCATTTGAACTGTTGGCGGAAGCGCTGGCCGAGGTGCCGGCAGAGGCTTGAGGCCATGAGCGGGGAAGGGTGCGATTTGAATACGCCTAAGTATCCATAGACACAAGTAAAAGGAGGATGGCGACATGCCAAGCGATGCTGTACGGATCCCCTCCGCCGCGGGGGTGGACCGCTTGATCGAAATCCGCCGGGAGCTGCACCGCTTCCCGGAGCTGTCCGGCGAGGAGCATGAAACGACGCGCCGGATCCGGGGCTGGCTGAGCGAAGCAGGCATCCGGATCCTGGACCTTCCGCTGGCCACCGGCGTGGTGGCCGAGGTCGGCGGCCTGCAGCCCGGGCCGGTCATCGCGCTGCGCGCGGACATCGACGCGCTTCCGATTCAGGAAGAGACGGGACTCCCGTTCGCGTCCGAGATTGAAGGCAGAATGCATGCCTGCGGGCATGATTTTCATACCGCCGCCCTAATTGGGACGGCGTACGCGCTGAAAGCCCGTGAAGACAGGCTTCACGGCACCATCCGGCTGATCTTCCAGCCGGCCGAAGAAAAGGCGAAGGGCGCGAAGCAGGTCATTGGCAGCGGCGCGCTGGAAGGAGTGCAGGCCATCTTCGGCATGCACAACAAGCCCGATCTTCCCGTTGGGACGATCGGCATCAAGGAAGGGCCGCTGATGGCGGCGGCCGACGGCTTCGTCGTCGAAGTCGCCGGGAAGGGCTCGCATGCGGCCGTTCCGGAGGCCGGGCTGGACCCGATCGTGACGGCTTCGCATATCATTACGGCGCTGCAGTCGGTGGTGAGCCGAAACATCAGCTCCCTGAGCAGCGCGGTGATCAGCGTCACGAAGCTGCACAGCGGAACGGCGTGGAACGTCATTCCGGAGCAGGCGCTCCTGGAAGGCACGATCCGCACGTTTGACCAGCAGGTGCGCGAGCTGGTGCTGGCGCGGTTCGAGCAGGTCGTCCGGGGCGTGGCGGAAGCCTTCGGCACCACGGCCGCGGTCCGCTGGATCGAAGGGCCGCCGCCGGTGGACAACGACCCTGCTCTGGCCGAGCTTGGCACAGCCGCAGCCGAGGCGGCGGGATATCAGGCGATCGTGCCGGTTCCTTCGCCCGCCGGGGAAGATTTTGCCGTCTACCAGCAAGCCGTTCCCGGGTTGTTCGTCTTCATGGGGACGAACGGCAAACAGGAATGGCATCACCCCGCCTTTGACCTGGATGAGAATGCGCTCCCGGTCAGCGTCGCCTTTTTTACGCAGTTAGCCGAAGACGCCCTGGCGCATTTCGGCCACGGGGGTGCGTCGAAATAGCCATGGGAAAATGGTATGACGTCATTGTCGTCGGGGCGGGCTCGGTCGGCATGAGCGCCGGGTATTACCTGGCCCGCCGCGGAGTGAAGACGCTGCTGATCGATGCGTTTGACCCGCCGCATGAGGAGGGGAGCCACCACGGGGAACCGCGCCTGATCCGGCACGCTTACAGCGGCGATCCGGTTTATACGGAAATGGCGATCCGCGCGCACCGACTCTGGAACGAAGTCGAGGACCTGACCGAGACGAAGCTGCTTGTCCAGTCCGGCGTGCTGAACCTCGCCGACAGCGGCCTGTATTCCTACAGGGAGCGGATCGAGCTGGCCAAGCGGCATGGGCTGCATCCCGAATGGCTGGATGCGGCGGAGATCCGCAGACGCTGGCCCGAGCTGAGCGTGCCGGATTCGTTCGAGGCGATGTATGAGCCGGCCGCCGGATATCTGCACAGCGAGCGCTGCGTCGGAGCTTACCGCAAGCTGGCTCTCTCCAAAGGGGCGGAGCTGCTGACTTACGCGAAGGTCCGGGGCATCGAAGCGCATCAGGACGGGGTCACTGTGTCGACAAAGGAAGGCACTTACCATGCCTCGTTCGCGGTTCTGAGCGCCGGCGCCTGGTTCGGCACGCTGTCCCCGTTCGTGAACCTTCCGGTTCGAGCCGTCCGCAAAACGGTGGGCTGGTTCGAGACGAATACCCCTGCCTTCGATAACGGACGGTTCCCCGGGTTTACGCTGAACGCGCCGGAGGGCTCTTATTACGGCTTTCCGAGCATCGGCGGGGCCGGGCTCAAAATCGGCCGGCACGACACCGGGCATGCATGGCAGCCGGGCGAGGAGCTGGCACCCTTTGGCTCGCTCCCCGAGGACGAAGGCGACTTGAGGCGCGCCTTGGATGCCTACATGCCGGGAGCTTCGGGCCGGTTGAAGCGGGGAGTGGTATGTAAATACGAAATGTCGCCCGACGAGGGCTTTATCATTGACCGGCATCCAGAGCACCCGCAAGTGTGGGCAGCGGGCGGATTTTCGGGGCATGGCTTTAAATTTTCGAGCGTGGTCGGCAGCCTGCTGGCGGACCTGATCTTGGACGGCCGCAGTCCGCACAATATCGCGCCGTTCTCCCTGTCCCGGTTTCATCCATCGCCCGCCGACACGCCAACATCACCCGTATCCTAATCAGTTGGAAGGAGTGTTCATATGAGCGAGGTTCAAATTGACAAATTCAGCGGCACACATCGTCAACTGCTCGCAGCCATCGAAGGTCTGGCCGAGGAGCAGCTGACCTGGAAGCGGGCGCCGGAAGTATGGAGCGTGCAGGAGGTCCTCTCGCACCTGACCGATCACAGCATCGTGACCTCGTTTCGCATCCGCGACATTCTTGCGGGCACGACGGCACAGCTGCCAGCGTTCGAACAGGACGCCTGGGTCAGCGGCCAGCATGCCAATCAAGGCGGCACGCCGGACATCCTCGATGCTTTCCACGCGCTGCTCACGTATAACACGCTGCTGCTCCAGCGGCTTACGCCCGAAGACCTGGAGAAAACCGGCGTGAACCCTAGAGGTCAAACCGTCAGCATCGCCGATCTGGTCAACGGATTTATCCGGCACGTGGAGAACCACCTGGGGCAAATCGAGCGCATTAAGCAGGCGGCAGCATTGGTCTAAGTCCTTTCCAGGCACGTTACTGCAGAGACTTGTGACGCAAAAGAGGCCGGAGCACAGGCTATTTGAAGCCGCAGAACTAAAGTCGTAAAGCCAACCGTTTGAAGCCATAGCAGTCACAATCGAAGCTTAAAAACTTTGAAGCCGCAAGAGAAATAGCATACCTGCTGCGGCGCTTGGCAGCGCTTGGATGATATTAAATGGCACGGGTTACGTGAATTTTTATCCATAATAGAATCGCTTTTTAAATAAGGGGGATGGAAGAGATGGCCAAGAAAAGACAGTTAAAACTCGGCGCGCTGCTGCACGGTGTCGGAGGAGGAACCTCCATGTGGCGCCATCCGGATGCCCAGCCCGACGCCAGCGTCAATTTTGAGATTTACAAACGGTGGATCCAAAAAGCCGAGGAAGGGAAGATGGACCTCATCTTTATCGCGGACGGCTTGTATATTAACGAAAAATCGATCCCGCATTTTCTGAACCGTTTTGAGCCGATCACGATTCTGAGCGCGCTCGCGTCCGTCAGCAAGAATATTGGGCTTGTCGGCACGTTATCCACCTCCTACAGCGAGCCCTTTACCGTATCCCGCCAGTTCGCTTCGCTCGATATGATCAGCGGCGGGCGCGCCGGCTGGAACATCGTGACGTCCCCGCTGGAAGGGTCGGCACTGAACTACAGCAAGAAGGAGCATCCCGAACACGATAAGCGCTACCGGATCGCGACCGAATTTCTGGAAGTGGCCCGGGGGCTGTGGGATTCGTGGGAGGACGACGCGTTTGTGCGGAACAAGGAAACCGGGGTATTCTTCGATCCGGAGAAAATGCACACCTTGAACCATGAAGGCGAGTTTTTCTCGGTCAAAGGACCGCTGAACATCGCCCGCTCCAAGCAGGGGCAGCCAGTTATCTTTCAGGCGGGCTCGTCCGAGGTCGGCAAAAACTACGCTTCCAAGGAAGCGGACGCCGTCTTTACGGGGCACGAAACGCTGGCGGATGCGAAAGCCTTTTATCAGGACGTCAAAACCCGAGCCGCCTCCTTTGGACGCAATCCGGACGACGTGCTGATCTTCCCGGGCATCAGCCCGATTATCGGTAGCACGCCGGAGGAAGCCGAGCGGAAATATCAGGAGGTTGCCAGCCTGGTGACGATCGAAAATGCGCTGAACTACCTCGGCCGGTTTTTCGAGCATCACGACTTTTCCCAGTATCCGCTTGACGAGCCGTTCCCGGATCTCGGTGATCTCGGCAAGAACAGCTTCCAGAGCGGCACGGACAAAATCAAAAAGGATGCCAAGGAAAAAGGCCTGACGCTCCGGCAGGTGGCGCTGCAGTCGGCCACACCGCGCGGCAATTTTATCGGAACCGCGGAGCAGGTTGCGGACCGAATTCAGGAGTGGTACGAGGAAGGAGGGGCCGATGGCTTCATGATTACGGCCGCCGTGCCGAAAGGGCTGGAGGAATTCGTGGACCAGGTGGTACCGATTCTGCAGGAACGCGGTATTTACCGGACCGAATACGAGAGCGACACACTGCGCGGCAATCTCGGGCTGGCGGTGCCGGAGAACCGGTATGCCGGAGCTAAGGCCGCGGCCGGGCGTTCTTAAAGGAGCGGACGATGATCGGGCTGACACAGGCGGATGAACTGATGGAATTCGCCGGAGGGCTCCGCGAGGAGCTCGTCCGGATTCGCCGGGACCTGCACCGCCATCCTGAGCTGCTGTACGATGTGGTCCGCACCTCGGGCATCGTGGCCGGCCTGCTGGAATCCTGGGGGATCGAGGTCAGGCGCGGCGTCGGCAAGAACTTTGGCATGGGGGTCGTCGGAACGCTGCACGGTACCGGCGGCAGCGGCCCGACCCTGCTGCTTCGCGCCGACATGGACGCCCTTCCGATCCAAGAGGAGAATGACGCTGAGTACCGCTCGATCCATGAAGGCGTCATGCATGCCTGCGGCCATGACGCCCACACAGCGATGCTGCTCGGCGCGGCACGGACGCTGGCGGCGCACCGACACCGGATCCGGGGCACGATCCGGTTCGTGTTTCAGCCGGCGGAGGAAGGCGCGCTGCGAAGCCCGCTGGACGGGCGGCTGCTGTCGGGCGGCCGCGACATGATCGAGGACGGTGTGCTGGACGGTGTCGACCAATGCTTCGCGCTACATGTCATGCCGGAGCTGCCTGTCGGCACGCTGGGCGTGCATCCGCGCGAAGCAATGGCGGCTTCCAGCCATTTTACCGTCCGGTTTCAGGGCGCGTCCGGGCATCACAGCGCCCCGCACCAGGCGGTGGACGCGCTGCAGATGGCGGCGCGGTTTGTCACCGAGGTGAACGGCCTGATGGCGAATCGGGTCAATCCCGCGGAAGCGGCCGTTCTCGCCTTCGGCACGCTGCATGCCGGGTCGGCCGTGAACGTCATTGCAGCCGACAGCGAGCTGAGAGGGACCTTCCGGGCCTTCCGGAAGGAAACCGTTGCGGCGATCACGGAAGGGCTTCGGCGTCTGGCCGCCACCATCGCGGAAGCGGCCGGCGGAAGTTACGCCATGGAGCTGCGCGAGGGCATCGCCGTCGTGAATGATGAGGCCGCCGTCCGGCGGATCATGGCTGCGGCGCGGCAGGTGCTCGGCGAGGAGCGGGTGAGCTACCTCGATCCGCCCAGCCTGGCCGGCGAAGATTTCGGCTGGTACCTGGACCGCGTTCCCGGCGCTTTCGCCTTTATCGGCTGCGGGAACAAGGAAGCGGGAATTGTGCATGCGATCCACCAGCCCCGGTTTGACCTCGACGAGGATATCCTGGTGCACGGGGTCCGGATATTTGTGAAGTTGGCAGTCTCAACCCCATCCCATGAGGAGGAATGATGATGACGAAAATAGCATTTATTGTGGGGAGCCCGACGCATGGGTCCCGCCTGTTCGCTTTGACCCAGTTTTTCGAGGATCGGCTGGCGCTGGCCGGATACGGGATCGATTTCATCTCGGCGGCGGATTTGCCGGCAGAGGACTTGCTCCGCGCGGATTTCAACAGTCCGGTGATCCGGCAGGTGATTGCGGCCGTGGAAGAAGCGGACGCAGTCATTATCGCAAGCCCGGTATATAAAGCTTCCTACTCGGGGGCGCTGAAGACGATTCTGGACGTCATCCCGCAGAAAGGCCTGCAGGGCAAACTGGTGCTGCCGCTGTTTATCGGGGGCACGATCGCCCATCTTCTGGCCGTGGATTATGCCCTGAAGCCGGTGGTAGCCGCACTGGGAGGCACGCATATTCTTGGCGGTGTATTCGCCGTAGACGGATGGATCACGCGCCTGGAGAACGGCGGTTTCGAGATCAAGGAAGAGCTGAGAGATCGCCTGGAATCCGCTTTAACCGAGCTTCGCAGCGAGCTTACCCGTTACGCCGTATTAACGCCGGCTGAAGAGCAGGCAGTCTGACCTCTATTTCATACCCCCTGTACTCCACATATAATACAGAGCTGTCCGAAACAACCCTGAGAACCGCGGTCCGCCAAGCACGGATCGGGGTTTTTCACATACCCGGAAAAGCCCGCAGTTAAAGCCTTATAGAGAATGGAAAAGCCTGAATAGAAGATTTTAATACGGTATTGTAGCCCGAAAGGCATAGATGGTACAGTATCAGCAATAATCCCGACTATACTCATTGGAAAAATAATATTGAAACCGTCGAGGGTCATCTTTGGAGTCATTTCAAGCATCAACCCAAATTTAAAAAAAGATGGAGTGAGTGAACTATGGGCAAAAACAGACAGCTTCGACTGGGGGCCACCATACACGGCGTGGGCAGCAGCCACACCGCCTGGAGACATCCGCAAATTCCTTCAGATGCGAGCGTAAACATTTCGTTCTATACACAGCAGGCACAGAAGGCCGAAGAGGGCAAGTTCGATTTTGTTTTCATTGCCGACGGCCTGTATATCAACGAAAAGTCGATCCCGCATTTTTTGAACCGGTTTGAGCCGATTACGATCTTGTCCGCGCTCGGCGCAGCCACTTCCCGGATCGGGCTTGTCGGCACGCTGTCGACCTCTTACAGTGAGCCGTTTACGGTCGCCAGGCAGTTCGCCTCCATCGACCACATCAGCGGCGGGCGCGCAGGGTGGAACGTCGTGACTTCACCACTGGAGGGGACCGCGCTGAATTTCGGCGGCCGGCCGCATCCGGCCCATTCCGAGCGGTACCGGATCGCGGAAGAGTATCTCGAGGTGGTCAAAGGGCTGTGGGACTCTTGGGAAGACGATGCCTTTGTGCGGGATAAGGAGAGCGGGGTGTTCTTCGATCCGGACAAATTGCACCGGCTGAACCATGAAGGGGAGTTCTTCTCTGTGCAGGGGCCGCTGAACATTGCGCGCTCCCGGCAGGGGCAGCCGGTCGTGTTCCAGGCGGGCTCCTCGGACAGCGGCCGCAGCCTGGCGGCGAAAACGGCGGACGCCGTGTTCACCGGCCCGGAGACGATCGAGGAGGCCAAGGCTTTTTACCGGGACGTGAAACAGCGGGCAGCCGCACTCGGACGCGCTCCGGAGGAAATTCTGATCTTTCCGGGCATCGGGCCGATCGTGGGCCGCACGGAAGAAGAAGCCGAGCGAAAATACCAGGAAATCGCCGGGCTGGTGACGATTGAGAAGGCTTTGGAGTACCTTGGACGCTACTTCGAGCACCACGACTTTTCCCAATACCCGTTGGATGAGCCGTTTCCCGACCTGGGTGACTTTGGTTCGAACAGCTTCCGCAGCACGACCGACCGTATCAAGAGACGCGCCAAAGAGGAGAACTTGACGCTGCGCGAAATAGCGCTGCAGGAAGCGACGCCGCGGACGGTGTTTATCGGGACGCCGGAGAAGGTGGCGGATTTGGTGCAGCAGTGGTTTGAGGAAGAGGCTGCCGACGGCTTCATTATCGGATCGGGCGTGCCGGGCGGATTGGACGATTTCGTCGAGCTGGTGGTTCCGATTCTGCGCGAGCGGGGGCTGTTCCGCACGGAATACGAGGGAGATACGCTGCGGGGAAATCTGGGTCTGCCGGTGCCGGAGAACCGCTATACGAAGCAAAAAGCGCTGTCCTAAACGGGACGGGTCTCTGCCAATCTGCGGAGTCCCAGCACCCCGCATGCAAACGATATTTGGATCTGAAGGGAGTCTGAGAGAGATGAAGTTTTATTCGAAAAACAGGCGCAAATCGGCAGCAGCCGCTCTGCTGGTCATGGTTATGCTGCTGTCCGCTTGCGGAGGCAAGCAGACGGCCTCCCAAGGGCAGACGGATAGCGGGGCGGCACCGGCCGTACAGGGAGCATCCGCCAAGGGCGGAGAGCTCACCTACGCTCTGGCGACGTCGCCGGATACGCTGGACCCGCACCGCAGCGGCCTGGCCGTCGCGGTCCGCGTCATCCGCACCATCTACGACAGTCTGGTCGTTCAGCTGCCGGACAATACGATCAAGCCGTGGCTGGCGACGGAATGGACCATTTCAGACGATGGGCTTAGCTACACGTTTAAGCTGCGGAAGGATGTCAAATTCCAGGACGGAACGCCGTTTAACGCCGAGGCGGTCAAGTTCAACTTCGACCGGATTCTGGACCCCGCCACCAAGGCGGCGAATGCGGCCGCCCTGCTTCAGCCCTACAAGTCCTCCGAGGTCATCGACGAGTACACGATCAAGCTGAATTTGTCGACGCCCTCACGCGCTTTTCTGGGCAACCTGAGCCAGGCGCTGCTTGGCATTGTGTCGCCGACTGCAGCCAAGCAATACGGGGATCAGCTGGGGCAGCATCCGGTCGGCACGGGGCCGTTCAAATTCGTCAAGTGGGATGAGAATGCCGACATCAAGGTCGAGCGCAATCCGGACTACGCCTGGGCGCCGGAGATCGTGACCAATACGGGGGCGCCTTACCTGGATGGCATCGATTTTAAAATCGTACCCGAAGAGGCCACGCGGATCGGCAGCGTGCAGAGCAAGCAGGTGCTGGCCGCCGAGACGGTGCCGCCTCAAAACATCCTGACCTTGAAAAAGGATCCGAATTTTCAGCTGCTGCAGGCAAATACGCTCGGCCTGCCGTACACGCTGTTCTTCAACCAGGAGCGCGCGCCGTGGAACGAGCTGAAGGCAAGGCAGGCGGTGCAGCTGGCCGTGGACGTGGACGCCATCGTCAAAACGCTGTACCTGGGCACGTACGAGCGGGCTTGGTCCCCGCTGACCCCGGGCACCTTCGGTTATGACCCGTCGCTGGAAAACTCGGTCAAACCGGATATCGCCAAAGCCAATCAGCTGCTTGACGAGCTGGGATGGGTCAAGGGAGCAGGTGGCGTCCGGGCCAAGGACGGGAAGAAACTGACCTTGCACTACGTCGACGGCACGCCAAACCGGGAGAAACGCAACGACATCGCGGTCATGGTGCAGCAGCAGCTGAAGCAGATCGGCGTGGACGTCGAGGTTGAGATCACGAAGGATGTCCGCACTGTGGTCTACACCAACGGAAACTATGATTTGTACGGCAACAGCCAGGTCAACTCCGATCCGAACGCGCTGTACTCCTTCTACCATTCCTATGATCCAAAGAGCCGGCCGACACTGCCAAGACTCGCCAGTCCGGAAGTCGACAAGTGGCTGGAAGAGGGACGGGTCGAGAAGGACGATGCCAAGCGTGAGGAGCTGTACCATAAAATTCAGCATTATATCATCGATAATGCGGTCATTCTGCCGATTTACGTCTTCCCGTATACGGTGGCCGCTTCCAAATCGGTACAGGGACTTACCTTTGATTCCCTCGGGTATCCGCTGTTCAACGACGTATCTTTGCAAAAATAGAAAGGAGGCTTGAGGCGGCATGCTGTGGATGGTAACCCGGCGCCTTTTAACGTCGCTCCTCGTCATTATCGGCTCGCTCGTTTTGGTGTTCACGATCCTCTACGTTCTTCCCGGGGATCCGACCGACAACATGGTCGATCCCTCGATGGCGACGCCGGAGGTCATTGCGAACTTAAGGCATCAGCTGGGCGTGGACCAGCCGTTTCACATCCAGCTTCTCCATTATTTCGGGAGCATCCTGCAGGGGGATTTCGGCAAATCCCTGCTGAATTCCGATCCGGTGCTGCCCAAAATCGCCGAGAGCTTCCCCGCCACGCTGGCCCTGACCGGAGCCAGCGTGCTGGTGTCCGTGACCGTGGGTCTGCTGCTTGGTGTCCTGTCGGCCATTCACCGGAACGGGGCGATTGACATCATCGCCCGCGTCATCGGGCTGTTCGGCATTTCCATGCCAACCTTCTGGTCGGGCATCCTGCTCATCCTGATTTTCTCCATTACGCTGGGCTGGTTTCCGGCGATGGGATCGGACGGGTGGCGGACGCTGGTTCTGCCCGCACTGGCGCTCGGCACAGTCGGGAGCGGTTTTATTATCCGGATGGTCCGCAACAGCATGCTGGAGGTCATCAGCGAGCAGTTCATCGTTACGCTTCGTTCCAAGGGATTGGCGGAGCGGGCGGTCATGTACCGTCACGCGCTGCGCAATGCGCTGATACCGGCCGTCACGATGACGGGCATGCTGATCGGTGACATGCTGGCCGGCACGGTTGTTGTCGAGACGGTGTTTTCCCGCCAGGGCATCGGCCGGATCATTTCGGACGCGATCATGGCCAAGGATCTCCCGGTTGTCCAAGGCGTCATTTTGTTCTCAGCCATCATCTATACGCTGGTTAACCTGCTGGTGGATCTGTCCTATACGCTGATCGATCCGCGCGTGAGACGTTCAACATAAACCTTAGGAGGGGAGCAGTTATGAGGGAGGCGGTATCCGCCAAGACGGTCTGGCGCGAGCGGAAGCTTGCGGCCGCGGCCGCACCGAAAATCCGTAAGTTCACGGCAAGCGACCTGTTCCTGGTGGCGGCCGGATTAATCATTTTGTTTGTGGCGGCCTGTGCCATCGTGCCGCAGTGGATTGCACCCTACGCCCCGACGGAGATGCGGACGGACAGCATCATGCAGGCGCCAAGCGGCGCGCATCTGTTCGGCACCGACTATTTCGGCCGGGATATTTTCAGTGTGGTCGTGTACGGGAGCCGGGACTCGCTCTTTATCGGGTTTGCTTCCGTTCTTGTCGGCGGCCTGCTTGGGGGAACGATCGGGGCGCTGTCCGGTTATGCTGGCGGCTGGATCGACACGGCGATCATGCGTCTCAATGACGTGCTGATGACGATCCCGGGCATCCTGCTGGCACTGGCCATCGCCGGCGCGCTCGGTCCGAGCCTGTTTAACATCGTGCTGGCGGTAGCCGTATCCTCCGTGCCGGGTTATGCCCGGGTGATGCGGGCCCAGGTGCTGAGCATCAAAAGCCGGACGTTCGTCAAAGCGTCGGTATCCATCGGCGCTTCACCGCTGCGCGTATTCTGGAAGCATGTGCTGCCGAACAGCCTGTCTCCGCTGCTGGTCATGGCAGCTATCGGTATCGGGACGTCCATTCTGACGGGATCGGGCCTGAGCTTTCTGGGTCTTGGGGTTCTGCACGAGGTTCCGGACTGGGGGACGCTGCTCTCCCAAGGCAGAGGCTATTTGACCGCGGCCTGGTGGATCTGCACCTTCCCGGGATTGGCCATCACCGCCTTCGTGTTGTCTGTCAACATTATTGGCGACCGGCTCCGGGACCATTTCGATCCGAAGAAAGTCACGCAGCGCTAAAGGAGGAGGAACGTCAATGAGCACTTTGCTTGATATCCGGGAGCTGTCCGTCGATTTTACGACCCGAAAAGGGACGCTGCAGGCGATCCGGGACGTGACGCTGTCGATCGAAGCCGGGGAAACCGTCTGCCTCGTCGGGGAGTCGGGAAGCGGTAAGACGGTGGCCTCCAAAGCGATCATGCGTCTGATCGACCATGAGAACGGGCGCATCAGCGGAGGAAGCCTTCTTCTGGACGGGACGGACCTGGCAGGCCTGCCGGAGGCCGAACTGCGCCGGATCCGCGGCAAACGGATGGCGATGGTGTTCCAGGAGCCGATGGCGGCCTTCGACCCGGTCTTTACGATCGGGCAGCAAATTCAGGAGACCATCTTGCAGCATGAGAAAGTTTCCAAGCGGGTGGCCAGAGAGCGCGCCGTCAGGCTGCTGAAGCGGGTCGGCATTCCGGAGCCGGAGCTGCGGCTGAAGCAGTATCCGGGCGAGCTGTCCGGCGGAATGCTGCAGCGGGCCATGATCGCCATGGCGCTGTCCTGCGGGCCCGACCTGCTCATCGCGGATGAGCCGACCACTGCGCTGGACGTCACGATCCAGGCGCAAATTTTGCGCCTGCTGAAAGAGCTGCAGGCCGAGCTCGGCATGTCGATCCTGCTGATCACTCATGATCTCGGGATCGCCGCCGAAATTGCCGACCGGGTGGTCGTCATGTATGCCGGCGAAATCGTCGAGGAGGCACCGGCTTCCGAGCTGTTCCGCCTTCCGCGCCACCCTTATACGCGGGGCCTGCTCCGTTCCGTCGCGACGCTTGATACGGTCCGTGGCACGAAGCTGCATTCCATCGAAGGTTCGATCCCGAGCCTGGCCGCACTTCCGCAGGGCTGCCGCTTTCACCCGCGCTGCCCCTTTGCGACGGAGCGCTGCACGCAGGAAGCGCCGGTCTTAACCGAATCCGGCGAGCGCCGGAGCGCCTGCTGGCATGCGGAGGAGCTGGTTCGGTCGGAGGGCTGGATGGCCCCTGTCGTGCCGGCGGGCTCCGGTGCAGCTGAGGGTTCCGGTACAGCTGAAGGTTTCGGTGCGGCGGCATCCAATGCGATGGCTATTTTGGGTGCAGCTGCAGGTTCTGGCGACCCGTCGGCTTCCAGCGAGACGGCTGCTTTACGCGTTACACGGGAGGGCGGCGCAGAAGAGAACATTGAAGGACGCGGCGAAGCCGGCTCAGCCGAGGCAGCGGAAGAAGCGGCGGACGCTTTGTTTACCGTGGATCACCTGAAAAAGTATTACCCGGTGCATGGCGGAGGCATCGGCAAAGCGAAGAAGCTGATCCGCGCCGTGGACGACGTCAGCTTTACGATCCGCAAGCGCGAAACCTTCGGCCTGGTCGGCGAGTCCGGCAGCGGAAAGTCGACGCTGGGCCGGGTGCTGCTCCAGATGGAGCGTGCCACGGCAGGGACGGTTCTTTTTGACGGCAAGGACCTGACGAACCTGGGAGGACGTGAACTGCGCGCCGCCCGTCAGCATATGCAGACGATCTTCCAGGATCCGTACGGATCGCTGGATCCGCGCTGGAAGATCGGCGACAGCATCGCCGAGCCGCTTAAGGTGCACGGTCAGGGGCAGCGCTCCCCCGCCGACATCAGCCGCCGCGTCAGCGGGCTGCTGGAGCTGGTGGGGCTCGACCCGTCGTGGGCGCAGCGGTATCCGCACGAGTTCTCCGGCGGGCAGCGGCAGCGGATCGGCATCGCCCGCGCGATCGCCCTGAACCCGCGGTTCATTCTCGCCGACGAAGCCGTATCCGCGCTGGACGTATCGGTTCAGGCCCAGATCATCAATTTGCTGCAGGACCTGCAGCAAAAGCTGGGGCTGACCTACCTGTTCATCGCCCATGGCCTGCAGGTCGTCCGGCATCTGTCGGACCGGATCGGCGTGATGTACCTCGGGAAGCTCGTGGAGATCGCACCGAGCGAGTCGCTGTTTCTCGCCCCGGCCCACCCGTATACCCAGGCTCTGATCGAGGCCATACCGCAGACCACGCCCCGCCAAGGCCAACCGGCCGGAAGCCTGGAAGGGGAGATTCCCTCGCCGGCCAATCCGCCCTCGGGCTGCCGGTTCCATACCCGGTGTCCGTTTGCCACAGACCGCTGCCGGCAGGAGGAGCCGGCGCTGCGCCAATTGGACAGCGGTCACCACGCGGCTTGCCATTATGCGCTGTGACGGGATGGCCGCCACCTGAACGGGAGGTTATGAATTGTCAGTCACGATGAATGCTGCCGCGGCAAAGGCCGAAGAGGGGCAGAGCAGTCTGCCGTTTTGGCCGGTTCTACTCACCCTGTTCTGCGGTTCCTTTGTCGGCATGTACCCCATGGTTTCCTTAAACGTTTCGCTGCCCGGCTTTATTGGCATCTTTCACACCGGCCTCGGGACCGTGCAGTGGATCATTACGGGCTTTACGCTGGCCTTCGGCATGATTGCTCCCGTCAGCGGCTATCTCTCCAGCCGTTTCGGCGGCAGGCGGATGTTTCTGCTGTCGCTGGCCGGAATCACCGTCAGTTCCGTAATGTGTTCCCTGTCCTGGAATATTCATGCACTGATTTTCTTCCGCATCTTGCAGGGCTTATGGTGCGGACTGATCCAGCCCGTGTCCCTGGCCATGATTTATCAGACGCTGCCGCGAGGAAGACAGCCTCTAGCGGTCAGCGTCTGGTCGTTTTCGACGGTGCTTGGCACGGCGGTGGGCCCCTCGGTTAGCGGGTGGCTTCAGCAGCACGACTGGCACCTGATTTTTCTCGTGACGCTGCCGGCCGGCATTCTGGCCTGGTTGGCGGGCCGTATCCTGCTCCCGAAGGACGTTCGGGGTCCGCAAAAGCGTCTGGACTCCGCCGGACTCCTGCTGGCCACCGCGGGCAGCCTTGCCATCCTTCTGCTGTTCGGCAATCTGCACGCCTGGGGCATGCGGTCGGTCTGGACGTGGGGCTGCCTCCTGATCGGCGGCGCATGCACCGTTCTCTTCATCCAGGTCGAGCTGCGCGCGAAGGAGCCGCTGCTGAACCTCAGGCTGTTCGGCAATTTCACGTTCGCCGCGAGTCTCGGTGTATCGCTGATTCTGTCCTTTGCCCTCTACTCCGGCGTATACTTTGTCCCGCTGTTCCTGGAAGAAGTTCAAGGGCTGTCGTCTTTTCAGGTCGGGCTGCTCTTTCTCCCCGCGGCCGCGTGTCTGACCCTGGCCACGTTCCTGTCGGGGAAAGGTTACCGCACCTTTGGGCCGGCAGCGCTGATTGCCCTGGGCAGCCTGATCCTGCTGGTGACGACTTTTCGCTTCAGCCGGCTCGGCACGGAAACGACGCTCGTCTCCGTCATGATCTGGCTGGCGATCCGCAACGTCGGTACGGGGCTGTCGCTGACGCCTGCGACCAGCGCGGCGATGGCGGCGGTTCCACAGTCCGAATCGGGCCATGCGTCGGCCCTGATCAACTGGCTGCGGCAGTTATTCAGCGCGGGAGCGCTCGGCATGTTCACATCGGTGTTTTATGCGCGGATGAGCGTGCACGAGTCCCGGCTGCACGCTAATTATGCGGCGCAGGGCACGGATTGGATACGCCGCGAGGCGTATACGCGGAGCATCGACGATGCATTTTTGTTCGCGAGCGCGTTGGTGGCGCTGGCCATTCCGCTGGCGCTCCTTCTGCGCAAACGGAAGGAAGCGGCAGGTGCCGGACCACGCCTGGAGCAGCCGACCGAACTCAACTGATTTTGAATGGATAGGAGGCCAGATCCCAAATGAAAGTGGCTGTATTTAGTCTTATGATGAATCTTCCCAATGCAGTAACAGGGGAGTCCTTGACCGCGCAGCAAAAGTTCCACAACGTCATCTCGCAGGCGGTCCTCGCGGAGAAGCTTGGCTTCGACGCTTACGGTGTGGGAGAACGGCACGGAGCTCCCTTCCTGTCCTCGGCGCCGCCCGTAGTGCTGACCGCCATCGCATCCCGCACGACCCGCATCCGCCTGCTCACCACCGTGACTGTGCTGAGCGTGCTGGATCCGGTGCGGGTGGCTGAGGATTATGCCACACTGGACCATTTGTCCGGCGGCCGGCTGGAGATGATCATCGGCAAAGGAAACGACCCCCGTCATTATCCGCTGTTCGGCATTACGGAGGAAGAACAGTGGGATTCGATGGAAGAGCGGTACAGGCTGCTGAAACGGTTGTGGACTGAGGAAAACGTCACCTGGGAAGGAAAGTACCGGCCGCCGCTGCAGGAAGTGACGACGTTCCCCCGACCATATCAGGCTTCCATTCCGGTCTGGCACGGCAGCGCTTCGAGCACCCGTTCGACCGAGCTGGCGGCCCGGTTCGGGGAGCCGATTTTTTCCTCCAACGCCTTCCATCCGCAGGCCAAGTATAAAGCGCTGATCGATCATTACCGCGAGCGTCTTGCCTATTACGGCCATGATCCCGCCAAAGCGGTCGTCGGCGCGGGCTCCGGGAGCCTGTACTTGGGAAATACGACCGAGGAGGCGATCCGGCGGTACCGGCCTTATTATACGGCCTTCAGCGCAACGGAATCGGCAAAGCATAACCATTCGCCTTTTCACAGCCTGGAGGATCAGATCGAGAACGGCCCGGCGCTGATCGGCAGCCCTGAAAAGGTCATCGAGAAAATATTGAATTACCATGAGGCGTTTGGCCATACGGTGCTGAGCATCGGCGTGGATGGGCTGACCGAGTCGGAGCAGCAAGAGCAGCTGCAGCGGTTCGCGGAGGAAGTGTTGCCGGTACTCAGGCGCGAAATTCCGAGTCGGGTATGGGGGAGCGGACCGGTGCTGGCCGGGGAAGAGACAGCGGTTTTGTCCGAATCTTGAGCGGGTTGATAAGCAGTCCATAGACCCGGGAAAAGAGATAGAAAAAAGTGCGTAAGGTGATTACGCACTTTTTTATTTTGATATTCAGTTGGTCATCACAAAGATCGGACGGAGGCAGGACATACGGTATGTCGCAGCGAATGTAGTGCACCAAAATCATTGGAAGTCAGGAGTGATAACCGTGCCAAAGCCGCCCAGCCAGCATGTGGAGGACTTTCTGAACCAGCTGGATCATCCGCTTAAGCCTGAAATGGAGGAAGTTCGGAAAATCATATTGAACACGGATAAAGGGCTCTCCGAGCATATCAAGTGGAACGCCCCAAGCTTTCTCTTCCAAAATGACGACAGGGTGACTTTTAATCTGCATGGAAAGGGATTTTTCAGGCTGGTGCTGCATCGCGGGGCTAAGTCAAAAGATCCTGTCGACCTTAGGCCGTTTTTCGAACATGCCCAGGAGCTGCTGGAATGGTCTGCGCCTGACCGGGCAACGATCCGATTTACCGGTATGGATGACGTCGAGTCCAAGCGGGATGTGCTGCAGGCCGTCATCCGCAAATGGCTGGAGGTCTCCGGGTAACAAGTATAAGAGGAGGAGGGCGCTCTTCCAATATGCAGACAGGGGTGGCCGGCCGGCTGCTCGTTACCCTGCCGCGGACACCGAGGCACTAAACTTTTGGAGCAGCTGACGCAGCTCATCCGGGTGGCTCAGCATGGGCAGATGGCCGGACTCAAGTCGTTCGACGCAGGCGCCCAAATTTCCGGCCATCTTGTCCTGCAGGCCTGGCTTCAGCTCCTGATCCTGACCAAGCTTGATGTACAGGGAAGGGACCTGAAGCCGGGAAGCAGCCTCTACCCGGTCCGTGTAGACCCGGATCGATTCGGGGGTAAACCGGCGGATGATTTCGTCGGCCTGCTCCTCGGTGAGATCGCTGCAGAGCCCGCGGCGGATGGCTTGTTCGGGAGGCCTGGTCCCGAACAAGCGCATCATCAGGGGCAGCAGGAGCCGCTGCCCTGAAGGGAAGGCGGACGTGAACGATCCCCCGCTTGCCGGGATCACCGCTCCGATGGCGGCAAAACCGGCGACCCGGTCCGCCATTTCGTCGGCGATGCTCAGACCGAGTACACCACCGAGAGAATGAGTGACCAGGATGAATTTTTCCACATCCCAGCTGCGGATTTGCTCCTTTACATGTGCACAATAATCCTTTAAGGACAGCTTGCTTGTTCCTCCGTTATTCGTTCCTCTGCCCGGATAGTCCACCGTCAGACAAGGCGCCGGCAGCTCCCCTGCCACCCTGTTCCATATTTGGGCGTCCAGTCCCGCCCCGGGAATGAATACATATCCGATTGGTTTGCGATCCTTGAGAGCTTTTTCCATTTGAATCTCCTCCATTTTCATTTTTTAATGTAAAGCCGGCAGACGATGCTGTCAGCGCATTGGCATATTTGCGGGCTGTTTGCCCTTTAACCCCATCATACCCTTACTTCACTGACAACTCCGGTCAGTGGAGATTTGTCGAATGGCCGTTTTCCTAAAATGACTGTCGATTCTGCGTCTTCCCTGATTCGCCATATTCCGCGGCTGCTGGGACTTGCCGCCAAATTTCACGGATTGCGTACATGGTTGTCACAGGTTTGCAATCTCCGGCCGGTAGGATAGGACTTATGGCCTGACTCCGAAAGTTGCGGGCTTGGGGGAAGGGGGAGGACAAATGTGAAGAAAATGAGCGCACCCGCCATGAAATGGCTGAAGATCGTGCATATCGTATTGGTGTCCTTGTTTTTTGGCGGCATTCTGAGTTCGGTGACCGTCAACTTTGCACTGGGGTTAGGCAGCTATGAAGATACGCTGAAATCTTATAAAGTCATCGTGCTCATCAGCGACGGTGTGATCCGGACGGGGGCCGTGGGTACGCTGGCGGTCGCCTTCGTGTACGGCTTTTTTACGCCATGGGGCTTCTTCAGGCACCGCTGGCTGACCGTGAAATGGATTTTGTTTCTGCTGCAGACGTTCATCGGTATTTTCGTCGTGGATAAGCTGATGCTTGCCAATCTCTATCTGCTGGAGACGTTGGGGCCGGCGGCGCTTGAAGACCCTGGATTTCTCCGCAACCATGGTCTCAGAAATGCGTTTGTCTTCATCCAGATCATCCTGACGCTGGTCATATTCATCATTTCGGTCATCAAGCCATGGAAAAAGAAACGAAAATAGTTTTCGATACGATCATTCACGCCTTACGCGCGAAACATAACCCCTGTCCCTTCCGGCACAGGGGCTTTGCTCGTTGGCAGGAAGCCGCGGGAGTCCGCAGGTCGCTGTTCTCCCCCAACGGTACTTCTGTGAATCCGTGATATAATGAAGGAACACGGCGGATGAGCCGCCAAAGGAATTGGAGGATGCGTATGTCCTACGAAGAACGTTTACGGCAGTATATCCTGGAAAATGATCTTTTAATGAAAGATCTGGAACGGGTGCGGGAGCTTGGGCTTCCGCAGTGCTACATCGCGGCCGGGTACGTCAGGGGGACGGTGTGGGACCGGCTGCACGGATATGTGAACCAGGCGGCCCATACCGATATTGACGTTATTTTCTATGATCCGGGAGATCTGTCGGAGGAGCGCGAATGGCTGCTGGAACAAAGGCTGATCGAACAAACCGGGAATGATAAATGGTCTGTTAAAAATCAGGCGCGCATGCATATCCGCAACGGCAATCCGCCTTACCGTTCCTCGGAGGACGCGATCAGCTGGTGGCCGGAGACGGCGACCGCAGTCGGCGCACGCCTGAATTCCGAGAGCAGGCTGGAGATCTTGGCCCCTTACGGGCTGGACGATCTGTTCGGCCTCGTCGTACGCAGAAGTCCCCGGTTTGAGGATAGAGCCTACTATATCAGCCGGGTACGTTCGAAAAACTGGAAGCGGCAGTGGCCGCAGCTGACCATCCTTGAGGATTAGGGATAAGGCTGACCGGAACACACGGCCCCCAGTCCTTGCGGGTGTCAGGGTTGACCGATATAATTAAGGGCAAGTTGCATTCAAGGATTTGGAAGGAGAAGGTGGAATCCCATCGTGGAAAGCAATCATAACGGGAAACCGTTCATCTATTCCTCCCGCAGCCCCGAGGATACGGAGGCGCTGGCCGCGTGGCTGGCAGGCGTAGCGGAGCCGGGGACCGTGATCGGCCTGGACGGCGATCTGGGGGCGGGAAAGACCGCCTTTTCGCAGGCGTTCGCCAGGTATTTTGGGGTGCAGGATGTTGTAAACAGCCCCACATTCACCATTATTAAGGAATACGAAGGGCGTCTGCCCTTTTACCATATGGATGTCTACCGGGTGTCTCTAGAAGAGGCCGAGGATCTGGGACTGGACGAGTACTTCTTCGGAAACGGCGTCAGCCTGGTCGAATGGTCGCAAATCATCGAAGAACTGCTGCCGGACCGGCATCTGCATATCTACATCGAGACTGCCGGCCTCACGGAGCGAAGCATTACGGTCCGGGGGTATGGACAGCCTTATGAAGAATGGGTCGGCAGTTTGAACAGAAATGGAGTCGTATCAACATGAATAACGAGAATTCACAGCCGCTGCGGCGGTTTTTGGCGCTGGACACCTCGACGGCCTGCCTGGCGCTGGCGGTCATGGAGGACGACCGCGTGCTTCATACGATCGAGGCTTCAGGCGAGCGGAATCATTCGGTCCATCTGCTGCCTTTGGTCCAGAAAGGCCTCCGGGAAGCCGGCGTGGAAGCATCCCAAGTCGACGGCGTCGCCGTGGGCGTTGGCCCGGGTTCTTATACCGGAACCCGGATTGCCGTCACGGCCGCCAAGACGCTGGCCTGGGCCTGGAACGTGCCGGTCGCCGGCATTTCCAGCCTGCATGCTCTGGCCTGGAGCGGACTGATGGCCGGCCCGGACTCACGGGCCTCAGGCGGAACGAGCTGGGTCATTCCGCTCGTAGACGCCAGAAGAGGCCAGGCGTATACGGCCTTGTTTGCGGCCGGGCAGGCGGTCATCCCGCAGCGGAAGAAGGACGATGCCATCCGGCTGATGCAGCGGTGGGTGGAGGAACTGGAGCAGCTCCTCTTGTCCATGCCGGAGGAAGAATGGCCGGCTGCCGTCCATTTTGTAGGCGAGATCGGCAATCATCAGGAATCGGCGCAGCGGCTGCATCCCATGCTGGGGGACCGGCTTCATCTGACTTCCTGCGATATGAAAGGGGAGCCGGTAGGGCAGCTTGGTGCGGACCGCCTCCTCCGGGGAGAGCGGGATGAGCTGCACGCCCTGGTGCCAAACTATACGCAGCTTGCCGAAGCTGAAAAGCTCCTGCGCAAGCCGTGAAGGGAGTCTTTTGACAATCATGGAGCAGGAGATCAAACAGGACGCGGAAGGATTAACTTTCCGTCCGATGACATTAGAGGATATACCCGCCGTGATGGTGATCGAGCATGACGCATTCACTCTGCCCTGGACGGAGGAAGCGTTCCGGAACGAGCTGACGCATAATCATTTTGCGCGTTATATGATGATGGAATGGAACGGGGAACCTGTCGGATATGCGGGGATGTGGACGGTCATTGACGAAGCGCATGTGACGAATATTGCCGTTTTGTCCCCTTACCGCGGCCGCAAATGGGGAGAGCGCCTGCTGCTTGAACTGATGAAGACAGCTTCGCAGCTTGGCATGAAACGGATGACACTCGAAGTCCGGGTCTCCAACCGGGTGGCGCAAAATTTATATATGAAAATGGGATTCGAGCCGGCCGGACTCCGAAAAGGGTATTATTCGGACAACCAGGAGGACGCGATGATCATGTGGGCCGAGCTGTTTCCGGACCGCAGTCAGAACGCCCGCGGCTAGGAAGGAAAGTACACAAATGAATCAAGCCAACATACAATCACAACCATGCTATATTCTGGCGGTGGAAACGAGCTGTGACGAAACGTCCGCCGCGGTGGTCAAAGACGGCAAAGAGGTGCTCAGCAACCTGATCGCCAGCCAGATCGAAACCCATAAGGCGTTCGGCGGTGTCGTGCCGGAGGTCGCTTCCCGCAAGCATGTCGAGAATATTACGCTGATGCTTCAGGAAGCGGTGCAGGCCGCGGGCATCACCCCGCAGGACTTGTCGGCAATTGCCGTTACCCAAGGCCCCGGCCTCGTCGGGGCTTTGCTTGTGGGCGTCGTCGCGGCGACCAGTCTGGCGTTTGCGCTCTCGAAGCCGCTCATCGGCACGCATCATATTGCCGGCCATATTTACGCCAACAATCTGGTGGCCGACCTGAAGTACCCGTGTATGGCGCTGGTGACTTCCGGCGGGCATACGGAGCTGGTCTACCTGGAAAAAGAGGGCCACTTCGAAGTCATCGGGCGCACGCGGGATGACGCGGTCGGCGAGGCATACGACAAAGTGGCGCGGGCGCTCGGCTTTCCGTATCCTGGCGGCCCGCACGTGGACCGTCTGGCGCTGGAATCCGAAGAGGCCATTCCGCTTCCGCGGGTCTGGCTTGAGCCGGACAGCTACGATTTCAGCTTCAGTGGTTTGAAGTCGGCGGTGCTGAATGTGGTGAACCAGCGCAAAATGCGCGGGGAGCCGGCCGCGGAAGGCGCGATTGCACGCGGTTTCCAGGAATCCGTCGTGGAAGTGCTCGTCACGAAGTCGATCCGCGCGGTGAAGTCTTACCATGCGAAGCAGCTGCTGCTGTGCGGGGGCGTGGCGGCGAACAAGGGCCTGCGGGCGGAGCTGTCCCGCCAGTGCGAGCAGGAAGGCATCGAGCTGATTATCCCGCCGTTCAAATACTGCACGGATAATGCGGCCATGATCGGAGCCGCTGCTTATTTGAAATGGAAGGAGCAGCAGTTCGCTGGTTTGGACCTGCGGGCGATGCCGCAATTTTCGCTGGAGGAATGGTCCGTGCGCGCTTGAAAGCTGGCCGTACGTTTTCCCGATCATGAGATCCGGTCTGAGCCGGAGGGAAATCAGTAACATAGACCTTGTGAATTATGAACAGCCTGTTGTCTCGTTGATGAGACGGCAGGCTGTTTTGCATCTTTGACGGTTATGGCGGTTGTTGTCCGACGATAGGGGACGAAAAAGCCGTTATGCCGTCGAAGGCTCCTGTCATTCTTGTCGGAAGAATCGGCGAATCGGCAGACTAAGGACCTATTTTGGGGCTATATCTTAGGACCTGGTCCTTGTCAAGATGTGGACAAGGTTATCCACATATTCCACCGAAATTGTGCACAACCACCTGTTTCTTAATAAAATCGCTGGTTTATAGAGGGGTGAAAATAGGGGATAGGTTTTTCACAGGTTTTCTGTGGGAACTGTGGATAATGTGGATAATTTGGTGGATAAAGATGGATATTTTACAAAGAGGCGCATTTGCTCAACAAAAAATGGCCCTTAAGGCCATCCTTTGTTGGAAGTTATGCACTTTTTTTGGGGATAAGGCTGTGAATAAGTGGAATCTTAACATCAAAACTTTTTTTGAAAATTTGACAAAAGTTCGAACATTGGAGCTTCCGCCGGCTCCATTTGTTGAAAATCGGCTTACTCCGCGGCCAATGTTTCCCATTCGGCATAAATCGTTTCCAGCTGGTTTTTCTTTTCCTCCTGCTGCTGCTGATGCTCCTGCAGGGCGACGTAGTCTTGGTAGACCTCCGGCTTGGCCATTTCCGCGTCAAGTTCCGAAATTTCTTCCTCCAGGCTCTGGATCTGCTCCTCGAGCGCGGCAAGCCTGCGCTGCCGGTTTCGTTCCTCTCGCTTAGCCTGCTTGTCGGCCTCGAACGAAGATACGCCGGATTTATCGCTGTTATCGTTTGCTGCCTCTGGTTTGGAGGGGCTGTTCTTCGCTCCGGCTCCGCCTGCCTGCTCAAGCGCTTCTTGGCTGAGCTCCTCCAGCTCCTGCTTTTTCGCTACATAGTCGTCGTAGTTGCCGAGGTAATGCTCGGTCCCTTCGGGATGAAGCTCAATAATGCGTTCGGCCATTTTGTTCAGAAAGTACCGGTCGTGCGAAATAAACAGCAGGGTGCCTTCGTAATCGATCAGAGCCGACTCCAGCACTTCCTTGCTGAAGAGATCCAGATGGTTGGTCGGCTCGTCCAGTATAAGCATATTGGCTTCCAGCAGCATCAGCTTGGCCAGCGATACCCTAGCCTTCTCGCCGCCGCTGAGCGCAGCGATTTTCTTGAGCACGTCCTCGCCGCTGAACAGGAAGTTGCCGAGTACGGTGCGAATCCGGGCTTCCTCCATGTGCGGGTAGGCGCTCCAAAGCTCCTCGAGCACGGTATTGGAAGGATTAAGGTTGGTCTGCTCCTGGTCGTAATACCCGATTTTGACCTTGGTCCCCCAGTGGATCGCTCCGGTCTGCGGCTGGCTGGTTCCGATCAGGCACTTGAGCAGTGTCGATTTGCCGATCCCGTTCGGCCCGATGAGCGCGACCGTTTCCCCGCGGCGCAGGTCGAAGGATACGTCCTTAAACAGCGCCTTCGGCGGCTGGAATGACACGGACAAGTCCCGCACCTGCAGCACTTCCTTGCCGGACATGTACTCGACCTCGAAGGAGAAGTGGGCCTTCTTCAAATCGCCGAGCGGCTTGTCCATCCGGTCCATTTTCTCGAGGGCCTTGCGCCGGCTCTGGGCCCGCTTGGTGGTCGACGCACGGACGATGTTGCGCTGGATAAAAGCTTCCATCTTGGCGATCTCGTCCTGCTGCTTCTCGTACATCTTCATTTGGGATTCGTACTCGGCCGCCTTGAGCTCCATATACCGGCTGTAATTGCCCGTATACCGCTTGGATTGATGCCGCTCGATCTCGACGACGGTCGTCACGAGGCGGTCCAGAAAATACCGGTCATGGGATACGACCAGCAGCGATCCGGAATACGCGCGCAAATAGTCCTCGAGCCAGGTCAGCGTCGCAATGTCCAGGTGGTTGGTCGGTTCGTCGAGCATGAGCAGGTCCGGGGCCTGCAGCAGGATGCGCGCCAGCGCAAGCCGCGTTTTCTGCCCGCCGCTGAGCGTGGCGATCGGGGTCTCCGGCGCAAAGCTGCCAAAGCCCATGCCGTGCAGCACGCTGCGGATCCGCGTTTCCATTTCGTAGCCTCCGTGGTCCTTGAACCAGTCCGAACGGGAAGCATAACGGTCCAGCAGATCCTGGTATTTCTTCGGATTATCCATCACCGCCGGATCGGCGATCTGCTGCTCCATCACCCGGAGCTCTTTTTCCGTCTCAATTAAAGGAGTGAACACATCCAACATTTCTTCCCAAATGGTACGGTCGGATTGAAGCCCGCTGTTCTGGGCGAGATACCCGATCGTCGTTTCCTTCGATTTATAAATTTGCCCGCCGTCATAGGACATTTCCCCTGCCAAAATTTGCAGAAGGGTCGACTTGCCCGCGCCGTTGACGCCGACGAGGCCGATACGTTCCCTCTCCTGAACCTGCAGGTTGATGCCTTCCAGCACGGGAGTGATGCCGAATAATTTTTTGATTCCGCTCGCTTGAAGAAGCATGTGACGTTGCAACCTCCATCTATCATCTTAATAAGATCAGTTTACATGAAATACTGAGAATGCGCGACTTGCAGTGCAGGACTTCGGGACAATCTTGGCGAAAGAGAAGCAACAGTGGTAAGATAAGAGCAAATCAACGGATGCAGGACTGAAAATCGAACGCGTCGTTGGATGCCACAGGGGGCGGCTTGGATGAAAGAAGAGAAGGCGCGTCTTCGCTTTGCCATGCGGCAGGTGCGGGATGGTCTGCCGGAAGAGGAGCGGAGACGCGCTTCCGATCAGGCCTGCCGTCATGCATCGGCGTGGATGGAAGCGGCTGGATGCCGGAGCGTGATGGTGTACGTTCCGTTCCGCAGCGAGCTGGACACGCGGCCGCTGATCGAACGGGCCTGGCTTCGGGGCGTAGATGTGTACGTCCCGCGCTGCCATCCCGGGGATCGTTCCATGACGATTCACCGGCTGCGGCGGTGGGACGAGCTTCAGGCCGGCGCATACGGCATCCTGGAGCCGGACCCCGAGCGGGTGCAGGCCGAGCAGGACGGGATGCTGCCGGATGCGGTGCTGGTGCCCGGTCTCGCTTTCGATCACGGAGGTGGAAGACTCGGGTACGGTGCGGGTTACTACGACAGGCTTTACGAACGATGGAGCGCTGCGGCCGGGGACGGTACCATGCCTGTGTGGGCCGGGATTGGTTTTGCGCCGCAGGTAGTAGACCGCGTCCCTATGGACGAGAACGACGCCCGTCTTCAGGTCCTCATTACCGACCAAGGGATATACACGATGAACAAGGGGGCTGACGATGGATCTGACGCATTTTAACGAACAAGGCCGGGCCAAAATGGTAGACGTCTCGGAGAAGGACGTCACCTCGCGTACGGCGGTGGCCTGCACGACGGTCACGATGGCGCCAGAAACGCTGGCGCGGATCAAGGAAGGGCGGATCGGCAAAGGAGACGTGCTCGCCGTCGCTTCCGTTGCCGGCGTCATGGCGGCGAAGAAAACGTCGGATATCATTCCGATGTGCCACCCGCTGCCGCTGACAGGCATTGATATTCATTTCAGCGATAACGGAAATGATGAACTTTATATAGAAGGAACTGTGAAGACTACGGGCAAGACCGGCGTCGAAATGGAGGCGCTGACCGCCGTATCGGCTGCCGCTCTGACGGTCTATGACATGTGCAAGGCGCTGCAGAAGGATATGGTCATCGGTCCGACCCGGCTGGAATCCAAGACCGGGGGCAAGAGCGGCGACTACAGCCGCGAAGCTTGAGTATAGTCGAAGAAGGACCTGCTCGGATCAGACGGTTCACAAAGATAAGAACTTAGGGTTAAAGGAGGAGGGGTGATCTTATGGTGTGGAGAACAGCGATCCTGACGGCAAGCGATAAGGGAGCCCGAGGTGAACGTGAAGATACGAGCGCACAGGTCATCCGGGAGCTGGTGGAGGAGGAATTGGGCGGGGAGATTGTGGAATACCGCATCGTTCCCGACGAGCAGGATGATATTATCGCGTCGCTCATTGAGTTAACCGATTATTTCCAGGCGGACCTGGTGCTGACGACCGGAGGTACGGAGCTGGCGATCCGGGACGTAACGCCGGAGGCTACCCGCCGGGTCATCGAGCGGGAGGTGCCGGGCATCGCGGAGGCCATGCGGGCGACCGTCATGCAGAAGAACCGCGCGGCGATGCTGTTCCGCGGCATCGTTGGCATCCGCGGACGGACGCTGATCGTCAACCTGCCGGGCTCGCCCAAGGGCGTGCACGAGCACTTGGCGGCCATTATGGACCAACTGCCGGAAGCGCTGCTGATGGTGACCGGGCAATACCGCCAATAATCCAGCATTTACCTGACTTTTTTCAAAATTGTCACACTTATCTGATATTGTAATGATCCGTGATATGGTATGATGGCGATGTGGCAATTTTATGTCATTGCTGTGAACAAGCCCAATCGACATGCAAACATCCATCAATGATCTGCTTTACTCGGACACGGTGTGTTACATATCCGGATTTTGGTTAAGAGTAAAGTACAGAGAGGAGAATACCATATGCTGAGTGGAATCGGTGTGCCAGGCATTATTTTGCTGGTCATTTTGGCATTGCTGCTGTTTGGACCCAACAAGCTCCCTGAACTCGGACGGGCCGTCGGCCGCACATTCCGCGAGTTCAAGGACGGTGCCCGCGATATTATCGGCGAAGACGATCAGGCGCCGCGCAAGAGCGAGCCTAAGCCGCTGGCCGCAAGTGAAACGCAGCAGCCTGCACCTGTGCAGAGCAGCGCTGCCCAAGATAAGCGCCTGCCGGAGTGATTTCGGGGAGAAATCCAGGCAGTCTATATCCATCCCTTCCTTGCGGGGAGGGATTTTGTTTTGTCCGGAAGGCTTAAAGCGAAGGAAGGTGACCTCATCGTGGAAAAACAGGAAGAAATGTCGATCGTCGAGCATTTGAGCGAGCTGCGCAAACGGATCATTTACGTCCTGGTCGTGCTTGTGCTCGGGCTTGTGGTCGGCCTGGTCTGCGCCAATCCCATCTACCAGTACCTGATCAGCGTCGACTCGGCGAAGGATTTCGAGCTGCACGCATTTTCCTTCTGGGACGGGATCGGCATGTACATGAAGATCGCCATGATTGTATCGCTTGTGGCGACGATTCCGTTTACGGCGTACCAGCTGTGGGCCTTCGTCAGCCCGGGGCTCCGCGAAGTGGAACGCAAGGCCGCGCTGCGCTATGTGCCTTACGTATTTCTACTGTTTCTGGCCGGACTTGCCTTCGGCTATTACGTTGTATTCCCGATGGCGCTGGGCTTTACGACCCAGGTGACCGAGTCCATGGGACTGAAGGAGACGTACGGCATCTCCCAATACTTCAGCTTTTTGTTTACGCTGGTCGTACCGGTGGCGCTGCTGTTCGAGCTGCCGATCATCGTCATGTTTCTGACCAAGCTGCGGATCCTGAACCCGCTGCGGCTGCGGAAAATGCGGAAGATCGCCTATTTTGCTCTCGTATTTATCGCGATCGTCATTACGCCGCCGGATTTCATCTCGGATTTTCTCGTGACGATTCCGCTGCTCGTGCTGTATGAGTTCAGCGTGTTTTTATCCTCCGTCGTGTACCGCAAGCAGCTGGCCGCGGATGCGGCGGTGGAGGCCAGATACCGGTTCCCGGCCGAACCGCAATAAGAGGACACAGGCATTCTTTTTCTGGACGGAAAAAGGATGCTTTTTTCTTTTCTTCGAAAACGGGCATTTCTTTTTCAGAAATCACGGAAAACGTCATATTTCAGATTCCGGTGGATACAATGATGGAGGATGTCTTATTCGCTGCGGAGGCCTGTGACAGGCTTGTCCGGTGCAGGATGGGACGGGTTCTGCGGAGGTGCTATGAAAAGTGTGAAGTTCTTAGAAAAATGCTTCAAAGAGGACTTGAAATCTGTTCCCAAGTTGAGTATCATAAAAGTGGTTGTTAGCACTGAACGTTGTCGAGTGCTAACAAGAATCGTCAACCAGACTTTAACCGCAGCACAACATACTAAATAAGGAGGCTATTTTTCATGATCAAACCTTTGGGTGACCGCGTTTTGGTAGAACCAATCCAACAAGAGGAAACAACTTCGTTCGGGATTGTCCTTCCGGACTCCGCCAAGGAAAAGCCGCAAGAAGGCAAAATTATCGCTGTTGGCAGCGGAGCCGTTAAAGACGGGGCACGCGTTCCTTTGGAAGTCAAAGAAGGCGACCGTGTGTTGTTCTCCAAATATGCCGGAACAGAAATCAAATATGAAGGTAAAGAATATTTGATTATGAAAGAAAGCGACATACATGCAATCGTAGGCTAAGCGACTTTTTGATCCGGCGAGGATTGAATTTTCGGCGAAGAGCCTGAACATATGAGCAACATCTATATCATTTATGGGAGGTTTTTATCAACATGGCAAAAGATATCCGTTTCAGTGAAGACGCACGCCGCTCCATGCTGCGTGGTGTAGACGCTTTGGCTAACGCTGTAAAAGTGACGCTCGGACCTAAAGGCCGCAACGTCGTTCTGGAGAAAAAATTCGGCAGCCCGCTCATTACTAATGACGGTGTGACGATCGCTAAAGAAATCGAACTGGAAGACGCTTTTGAAAATATGGGCGCTCAGCTCGTTAAAGAAGTAGCAACCAAAACCAACGATGTAGCCGGTGACGGTACGACGACTGCTACGGTTCTGGCTCAAGCCATGATCCGCGAAGGTCTGAAGAACGTAACTGCAGGCGCTAACCCAATGGTTGTCCGCAAAGGGATCGACAAAGCGGTTAAAGCGGCAGTTGCCGAGCTGAAGAACATCGCAAACGAAGTTAAAGGCAAACAAGAAATCGCTCAAGTCGCTTCCATTTCCGCAGCTGACGAAGAAGTGGGCCAACTGATCGCCGAAGCGATGGAAAAAGTGGGCAAAGACGGCGTTATCACCGTTGAAGAATCCCGTGGATTCGCTACAGAGCTTGAAGTCGTGGAAGGTATGCAGTTCGACCGCGGCTACATTTCCCCATACATGATCACCGATACGGATAAAATGGAAGCTGTGCTTGAAAATCCATACATCCTGATCACTGACAAGAAAATCAGCAACACGCAGGAAATCCTGCCGCTGCTTGAAAAAATCGTTCAACAAGCCAGACCGCTTGTGATCATCGCTGAAGACATCGAAGGCGAAGCTCAAGCGATGCTGATCGTGAACAAACTGCGTGGAACGTTCAACGCGGTAGCTGTTAAAGCTCCTGGCTTTGGCGACCGTCGCGAAGCGATGCTGCAGGATATCGCTGCCCTGACTGGCGGCCAAGTGATCACCGAGAAGCTCGGCCTGGATCTGAAGAGCACATCCATCGAGCAACTGGGTAACGCCCGTCAAGTGCGCGTAACGAAAGAAAACACAACCATCGTTGACGGAAGCGGCGAGAAGAGCGACATCAACGCTCGTATCTCCCAAATCCGTTCGCAGCTGGAAGAAACGACTTCCGAGTTCGACAAAGAGAAACTGCAAGAGCGTCTGGCTAAACTGGCCGGCGGCGTAGCAGTTATCAAAGTCGGTGCTGCAACCGAAACCGAACTGAAAGAGCGCAAACTGCGCATCGAAGACGCCCTGAACGCAACCCGCGCTGCGGTTGAAGAAGGTATTGTATCCGGTGGCGGTACAGCCCTTGTGAACGTATACCATGCGGTAGCTGCTGTTGACGTGACTGGCGACGAGAAAACAGGCGTAAACATCGTTCTGCGTGCGCTCGAAGAGCCAATCCGTACGATCGCTGCCAACGCTGGTCAAGAAGGTTCCGTGATCGTGGACCGCTTGAAGAAAGAAAAAGTGGGCATCGGCTACAACGCAGCTACGGACGAGTGGGTGAACATGTTCGAAGCAGGTATCGTTGACCCTGCGAAAGTAACGCGTTCCGCGCTGCAAAACGCAGCTTCCGTTGCGGCTATGTTCCTGACGACAGAAGCCGTAATCGCCGACAAGCCAGAGCCTGAAAAGGCTGCTGCTCCAGACATGGGCGGCATGGGCGGAATGGGCGGAATGATGTAATAAAGGGCCCAAAAACCCTAATATAGCAGTAAGAGAAAGGCTCCCGAGAGGGGGCCTTTTTTTGTATGCCTTATATCGCCTTTTTCGACTTGATTTGCGGCTATTTCTAGGACATCTTCCTGATTTTACATTGCGATAACATTTCTAGATTAATATATGAGAGAAAATGTAGATTTAAGGTGTGGTGAACAGGTTGATTGCTGCAATCGTTGACGTCGGATCGAATACGATCCGTTTGACCGTATACCAATACGAAGGTCAGGATACACAGGTATTGTTTCATCGCAAGACTATGGCCGGGCTTGTCCATTATATCGACAAGAAGCGCATGAATGAGGCCGGCATACGGGTCGTCTGCCAGACCCTGAACGACTATATGAGCATGCTGAAGCAGCTGCCCGTTATACCGGACAGTATTCATGTGTTTGCCACGGCCGCCATCCGCAATATCGCTAATACCCGGCAAGTGGTCGATGCGATCCGCGAAAGCGCTGGCATTGAGGTGGAGGTGATTTCTGGCGATGAAGAGGCCAGGCTCAGCTATGTGGGAGCTATGCACAGCGTAGAGCTGGAGGAGGGCGTTCTCGTCGATATTGGCGGCGGGAGCTCCGAAATTGCCGTTTTTCAAAATAAAGAGATTTGTTACAGCGATAGCCTGCCTATCGGATGCTTGAATGCCTACGAGAAATGCGTCGAGAAAATTATTCCGTCCGAGAAAGAGCGTCAAGCGATTGCGGAACTGGTGCAAAAGCAGCTGCAGGCCATGTCCATCCCGGAACTGGGTCCCCTGCCGATCTGCGGCGTTGGCGGCACGATCCGCGCATCCTTCAAATTGAAGGGCGTTCTTGGCGAAACGGACCAAGCCAACCAGATGAGCATCGAAGAGCTGCAAGGGATGATTCGGCGTTTTAAAAATCACAAGAAAAAGCATATCGCTCCCATTTTGGTGAAGACGCCGGATCGGATTCACACCCTGATCCCAGGGATGATTTTGCTTAACGAAATCGCCCGTTTTTTTCAAAGCGAAGTGGTGCATATCAGCCGTTTCGGGGTTCGTGAAGGGTTTTTATATGATCGCTTAGCCAAAGGAAGTGAAGAGAAATGACAGCCTCCACGCCATTGAAAACACAAACCTCTTATATGCAGAACCGGGAGCTATCCTGGCTCAGGTTTAATGAGCGCGTGCTTGAAGAAGCGATGGACGAGCGGGTTCCGCTGTTCGAGCGTCTGAAGTTCGTTTCCATCTTCACCAGCAATTTGGATGAGTTCTATATGATCCGGGTCGGCAGCTTAACCGATTTGGCCGGTATGAAGGAAGAGCATCGGGATAACAAAACCGGATGGACGGCCCAGGAGCAGCTGAATTACATTTTTGAGGCCACCGAGCCTTATTATGAGAAGCGAAACGCTATTTTTGCCCAGATCGAACAAGCTTTGGAGAACTATCAGATTTACCGCGTCGGCATGGATGACCTCAGCAAGCAGGAGAAAAAGTTCATTGAGGATTATTATGCAGAGCATATTTTCCCGGTCCTGTCGCCGATTGTGGTCGATTCGCATCATCCGTTTCCGCATCTGATGAACAAGCAGCAGTACGTGATGTGCAGTTTCGAGGACAAAAACCAAACGCTTGGCATTATCCCGGTCTCGCCGTCTTTTCCGGACTTCATCCAATTACCTGGAGATTCCTTTCGGTACATATTGACGAGCCACGTCATCCTGGGATATGCCAAGCAGCTGTTCAATATGTATAAAGTGAGCAGCACCCAATTGGTAGCCGTTACCCGGAACGCCGACATTGCGCTGGATGACGAACATCTGGAATACGACGACGATGACGATATCCGGCAGCTGATGAAGAAGACGCTCAAGAAACGGGCACGCCTGGCACCGGTCCGATTGGAGGTCGAAGGCCAGCTTCCCAAACGCGTCGGGCAATTGTTGTGCGACAAGCTGCAGCTGAGCCGCAAACAAGTGTTCAATAGCGTGGCACCGATCGTGCTGAATTATCCGTTCGAGTTGATCCAGCGCATGCCGAAGCATTTGGAAATGAAATGCACGTATCCTCCTTTCAGGGCCAACAATCTTCTTGATATGCAGGCTTACCCAACGGTAACGGAATGGTGTTTGAAGGAAGATATGATGCTCTTTTACCCCTATGATTCGATGGAGCCTTTTCTGCAGCTGCTCAAGGAAAGCGCCGAGGATCCCCATGTCGTTTCGATCAAGATCACGATTTACCGGCTGGCTCAGCACTCGATCATTACCCAGTATTTATGCCTCGCGGCCGAAAACGGCAAGGACGTCACCGTCTTGATTGAGCTGCAGGCCAGATTCGATGAACAAAATAACATTGAGTGGGCCGAGCGGCTGGAAGAGGCCGGCTGCCAGGTTATCTATGGTGTCGAGGGCTATAAGGTGCACAGCAAGATATGCCTCATTACGCGCAAGGACCGGAATAAAATTCAATATATTACGCAGATCAGCACGGGCAATTATAACGAAAAGACCGCCAAGCTGTACACGGATGTTTCGATGATGACCTCGCATGAAGAGATCGGACGCGACGCGGATGCCTTCTTCAAAAATATGGCGATCTCGAATCTGGACGGGCAGTACCGGCATCTGCTCGTCGCGCCGAATCATTTCAAGCAACCCCTGCTTGAATGCATGGACCGGGAGATTGAGAAAGCGGGCCGAGGTGAGCCGTGCCGGATTTTAATGAAGTCCAATTCCTTGACGGACAGGGAAATTCTGCAGAAGTTGTTCGAGGCATCGGAAGCCGGGGTTCCCGTTCAGCTCATCATCCGCGGGATCTGCTGCCTGCTGCCGGGCGTCCCGGGAAAAACAGAAAATATTACCGTTCGCAGCATCGTCGGACGTTTTCTCGAGCATTCCCGGATCTTCTGCTTCGGGGCGGATGAGGACTGCTCCATCTACATTTCGTCAGGGGATTTAATGACGCGCAGTACGACCCGCCGTGTCGAGACGGCTTGCCCGGTGTATGACCCTGGGCTGAAGCAGCGCATCCTGCATCATCTGGATGTCATGCTGCAGGACAATGATAAAGCAAGACAGATGTCCAGCAACGGGCAGTACAAACGGCTGTCCTCGCCGTATGAAGCCAACCTGAAAGACAGCCAGAAGCATTTCATCGAAGAGGCGATGCAGGGCATGGACCGGCGGCAGCCGAGGCATTTGCGTATTTGGCGCAGGTGGGCCCGCTTGCTGCAGCATTGATCGGGTACAAATATTCAGGATGATTACCATCCACGATACCAATGGATTTAAAAGAGATGACTCCCGTATGATACTGGGGTCATCTCTTTTATAGCTGCAAGCCTATGAAAAGAGCTGCCTAGCGGCAGCCTTTCGATCCTCAACTTTAGCGTTTAACCTTCCCCTTTTTGAATCCATTCCCCGAACTGTTTCATGGCTTTCTCGCTGTGCACGTATTTGTATTTTTTGCCGTCGTCGTAATGGAAAATCGCCGCGCTGTCCTCGTCGCCTTCGATTTCGGACGTGATCGAAAGGATGCGCTGGGTGTCGAGCAGCTTGAAATTGCCTTGGTCGTCTTCGGCGGGAATCGCCTGTTGCTTTGGTTCTTCTTCCATATTCATCGTTGCAGCCTCCATAGGTCGTTTTGTCTTATTGTACCCGAACGGACAACGATTTGCATGGATGCCACCAGTTTTTCTCATTACGCCTAATTCTCCAAACTTCATCCGGTAACACCGAAGATAGCGATAGTCCACTCCCATGATGTGCATTGGACATATACATATGTCATATACACATATTCCTAATTTTTTAAGGGAAGGGTGCCGCAAATGAGAAAAGGAGGAAAAACGAAGCGCACATATGTAAAGAAGAAAATAAAATGCATCGGCGCTAAAAGAATCAAAAAGACGGTCGTTTGCAAAAAGGTGAACCCTAGAAGAAAACGGAAGATCCGAAATGTGATGGATCAGCATGCCTTACAAGCGGCAATCGAGGAAGCCAAGGCACAAATCAAAGCAGAGCTGGCGCTATTGACCGGGATGCAGGGCGATCATGGCCCTCAAGGGGAACGGGGGATGGATGGCACTGCAGGACTGCCCGGGATTCCCGGACCGCAAGGCCTACAGGGGGTGCAGGGCCCTCCTGGGACGTCAGGTCTGCGCGGGCCGGAGGGGCCGCAAGGCGTACAGGGGCTCCCCGGACAACCGGGTGGCCCTGGCCCTCAAGGGGTACCAGGGATGCAAGGGGCACCAGGCGCACCGGGCATTCAAGGGCCGGCTGGTCCGGAAGGACCCGAAGGTCCGCAGGGCCCGCCTGGACCCGTCGTTATACCAGGAGTAACTGTGCTGCCGACGGCCGCCCGTTATTTTTATCAGCCGGAGACTGATCTGGATTTAACGGCGTCGGCCGCGGTTGCGGCGAGCCAATTCACGAATGATGAAGGTGATGCGGTTGCCGATTTTTCGACGCTTGGTCCCAATAGTTTCAGCAACCTCTATATCAACGGGATCATCCAGCCGGGGAAATCGTACAGCATCAATCCGTCGGAACTATATTTTCCACCGCAAAGCACGACTATATATGCGGGGACTCCTATTGTTTTAGAAACGGTGCAGTTAACGGCGAATATTACAGTCTAGCACTTTTTCGTATTTTCCCCCACGCCAATTCAAACCTTCCTGCATTTAATAGGGTAGAGGATCCGATGGTTTTCAAAGATTTTGGTTTGAAAATCTATATGTTCCTCAACCAAGAAGGGAGGAGAGAATATGCCTATCGTAACCCCGTATCAGAACAGCGTGAGATTCACTTCGACCATTGGTGCAGGTACCGGAACCGGAGCGACCTTCGCTATAGCCGCAACGGCCTTCACCAATGACGCTGGAGTGGCTGCTACGGCGTTTCCTGGGACGTTCAACTACTACAACCTTTATTTGAATGGTTTGATGCAGACGGCCGACGTTTCGTCAGCGACAACAACGACGCTTACCATTCCTGGAGGCGATGTGTTGGACCCCGGTACCCCGGTTGTCGTTCAGTTTGTTGTTTCTTGATCAGACGAGGACTAACGGATGACCCGGAGGTCCTCTTTGCCTTTTTATTTGGAATTCAGGGCGATTTTCTCGATCAATTCTTCACCTTCGTTCCGTACGTTTCCGACCGATCCGGGCACGGGATAGGAGTACATGTCCTCTGCCTCGTAAGGCCGCAGCAGCCCCTGCAGCAAGTCCTTATCGGACACGCCGGGATCCAGCCAGATGTTCAGCTCTTCCTCACCAAGAATAACGGGCATACGGTCGTGGACCTTCTTCGTAAGGGAATTCGGCTTTGTCGTTATGATGGTGCAGCTCGTGATCACCTCGCCCTCCGGGCTTTTCCAATCATCGTACAGGCCGGCAAAAGCAAACACATCTCTCGATTTCACCCGGAACCGATAGGGCTGCTTATGCTCGCCTTCATGAGTCCACTCGTAGAATCCGTCTGCCAACACGGCCATTCGTTTCTCAGGAAAAGCTGACCGAAATGCCGGCTTGCTGTCAATCGACTCCGCACGGGCATTAAACGTATGGTAGGCCATCTTTTTCGTCTTGGCCCAGAACGGAAGCAGCCCCCAGTGAAACCCCTGCAATATCCGCTTTCCGTGATCGCTTCGAACGCCGGCAACCGTTTGGGTCGGGGCTATATTATACCGTGGAGTTATTTCATACTGGACATCATCGATGTCAAATGGCTGGACGAGATCCTCTTCTTCAACCGCCAACGTATACCGTCCGCACATGTCATGTCCTCCTTACTTCATCTCCGTTTTCTTTTTATTACCCCAAAAATGAGTGCGGCACAAAATGAAACGAAGATACCGCGGCGGCGTATTATAGATCATTCAAACAGAAATGAGGTTAACGCCAATGCGTTATTTATTATGCTTTCTTCCGCCGCTGGCCGTTCTGAGCTGCGGTAAATTGGGACAGTTCATCTTAAGCATCATCCTTACATGTATCGGCTACATTCCGGGCGTCATTCATGCGATGCTTGTGGTTCATTCATACAAAGAAGATCAACGGGCGGATCGGATCGTACGGGCGATTCGGGAGCAGCATCGGTAAAACGAGGGTCATTCTTATAATATAGAACTGGCGTCTGATATCCATTAAAGGTCCCCAAAGGTGGGGGCCTTTTCCTTTATATAGGATTCAACTATGTTATTTTCACCCAGCCGTTTTTTATTGCAACAAAAATTAACATACAGCCCGCTTTCCTGTATAATTATGGAAAAGTTGCGAGGTGGAACCAATGAAGCGTTTTTCCTTAGGGGATAAGATCCTGATTTTTTTCCTGCTCGGGTTGGCGGCGCTGTTTATCATCAGTTTCTTTGTGGTGCGTTACATTATCCAGCATGTGTCATTTGCTCCGTAAGCAGGCAGCCATTGATTTAAAAGGAGCGGCCCTATGAAAAATATGAGGTACAATCAAATCGAACGTTATGCGGATAAATCCGCCTGGCTTTTGGATGTGCTGCTGTATCTCCCTCGGTTACTTATCAAATTGCTCAGTTGACTTGCTTATCCCGGAACGACGGCTGCGTGATCCCGTTCTATCCATAAAGGAGTCGATACATATGCCGGTGCTGATCATGGGAATCGTGCTTGCTGCGATTGGCTGGTTTGCCAGAAAAAAGCCGGAATCGTGGTGGTTTCGAAGATTCGGCGAGGATTGGGATGCGGAGCTGAGTGAAGATCGGCGATGGTACCTTCGCTTTGCCGGCATGATTCTTATGATCTTCGGTGGACTGCTGTGTTTGGCAGGTGTGTTCAGTATTTGAGAATGACAAAAACCCTCTCTGATTCCAGAGAGGGTTTTCCTCGTAAGCTAAGCAGAAGCAGCTTACAGTGTCAGGCCGCCGTCCACAAGGACGATGGAGCCAACCATATAGCTTGACCGGTCGGATGCAAGGAAGGAGACCATTTCGGCCAATTCCTCCGGCTGCGCGTAGCGGCCGATCCGCATGTTGCTGACTTCTTCGGGCATATAGCCGCCCGCTTTGAACTGTTCTTCCACGCTTTGGGTCAGCGAGGTCTGCACGCCGCCAGGGCAGATGGCGTTGACCCGGATGCCTTTTTTTACGTATTCCATGGCTGCCGACTTCGTCAATCCGATCACCGCATGCTTGGTTGCCGAATACACGGACACGCTGTGCTCGCTGCGGATGCCGGCTGTCGACGCCGTATTGATGATCGAGCCGCTGCCCTGCTTCTCCATCACTTTGAGTACATACTTCAGCCCCAGGAAGGCACCCTTCATGTTAACGGCGACGAGGCGGTCGAACTCCGCTTCTTCCACGTCGGCCAGCAGTGAAAATTTCTGGATGATGCCGGCATTGTTGAAAAAGGCATCGATCCGGCCATAGGTGTCCACGGCGGCATTGACGTAGCGCTGCACGTCTTCGCTCTTGGATACGTCCGCCTGAACGAAAATGCCTTCGCCGCCCTGGTCCTGGACCATCCGCAGCGTTTCTTCGCCAGTTTCGCGGTTAAAATCGACCAGCACGACTTTGGCCCCGTTAGCGGCCATTTTTAAACTGCTGGCTCTGCCGATGCCGCTTCCGGCGCCGGTGACCAGCACGATTTTATTTTCCAATTCCATCGCACATTCCCCCTAATCGTTGATCATGATCTGTTCATTGACCATTGTACGAGGGTTTGATCGGCAATTATTGTACTTTTCTACGCTTAATTGTATTATTTTAATGTGAAGAAACCGCTATCATTTATGCCGGCAAAAAGGGGGAGCGTCATGCGGTTCGCATTGGAAGAAATTAAATACGTGTGCCACCATCTGCATGAGGCCCATGGCGTGTCTGTATTTTACGTCAACACCCGCGGGCAATTTGCATATGAAAGTCCCGCTGCGAGCATCCGCCAGAGCCCGTATTATGTTCCGCTTCAGGAGCAGATCAGGGAACATGCAGTAAACGGCGGGCAGAAGAAGATTCCGACCTTTTTTTCCATCAACAGGCTGCATTTTTTTCGAATCGGCCTGCAGCATGACGAAGCATCCTTGGGGCAAATCGTGGTCGGTCCCTGTCTCGATGCCGGGCTGGACGAAACGCAACTCGATTACATCACAGAGCTGATGCACGAATTTTCCAACGTCCGGGTGCTGATTGAGTTTTACCAATCCCTGCCGGTTATTGGCCCGGAGCGTTTTCGTTCCATGAGCCTTTTGGTTTACAGCCTGCTCTACCAGGAACGGTTGGACCCGGTACAGATCGTTGAGACCAGCGGCGAGCAGCCACCGGAGAATCAGCCGACGCATGCGCCGGATCTGGAGATTTCGCGGGAACGGATGAACCTGATTTCCCATACGAACCTTTCGCATGAGCGGGTGCTGCTGGATTATGTCCGCAAGGGACGCACCGATAAAGTCCAGGACGTCGTCCGTTATTCATTGATCGGCGAAGACGAGCTGGGCAAGCTGTCCAGGCGCAGCCGGATCCGCAGCGAGAAAAACCTGATGATCACCGGCGTGGCCTTGATCTGCCGGGCGGCGATCGAAGGCGGGCTGAACGAGGAGACGGCCTTTACGCTGAGCGATTTCTATATTCAGCAGCTGGAGGAGCAGGAAAGCCTGCAGGCGATATCCAAGGTGATGACCGAGGCGGTTTTCGCGTTTACGGAACGGGTGTCCAAGGTTAAGGAGCAGCAGTATTCGTCGACGATTACGGCCTGCCAGCACTATATTTCCGACCATCTCTACGACGACATTACACTCGAGCAGCTGGCGAAGCTGACCTATTTGAGTCCCAACTACTTATCCAGCCTGTTCAAGAAAAAGGTAGGTGTCTCCATCAGTGAATATATCCAGCGCGAAAGAATTGACGAGGCGAAAAAGCTGCTGAAGCTGACCAAATATAAGGTTTCGGACATCTGTTCATGGCTGAACTTCAATGATCAGAGTTATTTCAACAGGGTGTTTAAAAAAATGACCGGCGTGACGCCAAAACGGTACCGGGAGGAGGGATCAGCCGGGCGAGCGGCGGAAAAAACAAAAGAACCAAAATAACGAATACCGGAAGAACCAAGAACGAAAACCAGAATAACCAGAATAACCAGAAGAACCGAAGTTCCCTGTTTAACACGGATACCTGAGTCTCCAGTTCCTTTGGCGATTCATATGCTGCTGTCTAAGGACAACAATGAAAAGATAAACAAGCTTCCAGCAGGCGAGTCCTGCAGGAGGCTTGTTTTAATATTCCATGATTTGGCGGTTTGACAATACGCCTTTTCCGCCCTAGAATTATACCCATAGGGGTATACGTATAATACCTCGATCAATGATCAATACACATCCGGATCTTACTTTATAAGGGAGGTTTACAAGCATGGCGGAAATATCGGTAAATGTCACTTTGGACTGCAAAGGTTTGTCCTGCCCGATGCCTATCGTCAGAACCAAAAAAGCGATGGACCAGCTTGAAGCGGGACAGGTCATCGAGGTGTTGGCCACGGACCGGGGGTCTTTGGCGGATATGCAGGGCTGGGCCAAAAATACGGGCCACCAGTACCTGGGGACGCTCGAAGACGGGGAGGTGCTGAAGCATTACCTGCGCAAATCCCGGCCGGAAGAGCTGAAGGAAGCGGCGAATTACCCGCATACCATTTCCAATGAAGAGCTTCAAAGCAAGCTCGCAGCAAGCGAGGACTTGGTTGTTCTGGACGTACGTGAGCCGGCTGAATATGCGTTTGGCCACATACCCGGGGCGGTATCCATTCCGCTGGGGGACCTGGAGGCGCGCCTTTCGGAGCTGGATCCTGAAGACAGCATTCATGTAGTATGCCGCACAGGATCGCGCAGCGATCTGGCATGTCACCTTCTTGCCGAGCATGGATTTCAGCATGTAAGCAACGTCGTGCCCGGCATGTCCGCATGGACGGGACCAATTGAAAATCAATAAAACCAAAACCAAAAACCAAATTCAAAAATTTACGGAGGTATGATCCATGAGTACAAAAGTAGCGATTATTGCCAGCAACGGCGGATTGTTTGATGCCTATAAAGTGTTTAACATTGCCACGGCGGCCGCAGCCACCGAGGCGGAGGTTGCCGTCTTCTTCACATTCGAAGGCTTGAATTTGATTCACAAGCAGGCCCACCAACAGCTGCCGCTGCCGGCCGGACGCGAGCATTTCGCCGAAGGGTTCCAGAAAGCTAACGTTCCGGGCATTCCGGAACTGGTCGCGATGGCGCAGGAGCTTGGCGTCCGGATGATCGGCTGCCAAATGACGATGGACGTCATGAATTTGACGAAGGAAGACTTTATCGACGGGATTGAAGTCGGCGGAGCGGTGACCTTCCTCGACTTTGCCAAGGATGCCAACGTCACCTTATCTTTCTGACAAGGAGGAATCTTTGATATGACAGCTTCAGTGAATACGAATCCGGGCGTCATGACAGCCAAGGAGCTGACACGGCGGATTTTGGCCAAGGAAGAACTGTTGATTTTGGACGTGCGCAATGAGAGTGACTTTAACGACTGGAAGATCGAAGGGGAGCGGGTAGAAATCGTCAACATCCCGTACTTCGATCTGCTGGACGGTGTTGATGAAGCCCTTGCCCGACTGCCTGAAGGCAAAGAGGTTCTCGTCGTGTGCGCCAAGGAGGGATCCTCCCAATTCGTCGCTGAACAGCTGGCTGAAGCGGGCAGAACCGGCGTGTCCTACCTGGAAGGCGGCATGAAATCCTGGAGCGAGCATTTGGAACCGGTCCAGATCGCCGAATTGAACGGCGGGGGTGCGCTGTATCAGTTCGTGCGGATCGGAAAAGGCTGTCTGTCTTATATGGTGGTCTCCGGCGGCGAAGCTGCCGTTATCGATACGCCGCGCATGACCGGCATCCTGGAACGTTTTGCAGGCGAACAGGGGGCGGTGATCAAGCATACGCTGGACACGCATCTGCATGCCGACCACATTTCCGGCGGAAAAGCGTTAGCCGAAAGCACCGGAGCGGCCTACTGGCTGCCGCCGAAAGATGCGGAGGAAGTTACCTTTTCCTATGAGCGTTTGGAGGAAGGCCGGGAAATGAACGTAGGAAGCACCACCATCGCAATCGAGCCGGTGTATTCCCCGGGGCATACGATTGGAAGCACGTCGCTGATTATCGATGGGAAGTATCTGCTGACCGGCGATATTTTATTCGTCGAATCGATCGGCCGTCCAGACCTAGCGGGCCAGGCGGAGGATTGGGTGGACGACCTGCGGAGCACGCTGTACAGCCGGTATAAAGGGCTGTCCGAGGACTTGATCGTCCTGCCGGCGCATTTCGGCAAAATCTCCGAGCTTGGTGAGAACGGGAAGGTCATGGCCCGGCTGGCGGACCTGTTCCGTCACAATCCGGGGCTGAACATTCAGGACGAGGAATCGTTCCGGCGCACCGTTACGGAAAATCTCCCTCCGCAGCCTCATGCATACCAGGATATCCGGCAGGCGAATATGGGCAAAATCCATCCGACCGAAGAAGAGCAGCGCGAGATGGAGATCGGGCCGAACCGCTGTGCGGTTCATGACAAGTAACCAGCGTACGAAATGCGCGGGCAGCCTGTTTTCACTAAGGATGCTTAGGGAGGAGAAAGGAGGGAGGACGCCATGGCGGATATGATGCTCTACGCTGTCATGCTGCTGCTGGGTCTCGTCGGATCGTTCTTCTCCGGACTGCTCGGCATCGGCGGGGCGATCATCAATTTTCCCCTGCTGCTGTATGTTCCGCCTATGCTGGGATTGCCATCGTTCTCCGCACACGAGGTTTCCGCGATCAGCATGTTCCAGGTTTTCTTCTCTTCACTGGCCGGCGTGCTGGCGTACCGGTCGAAGCCCGATCCGAAAGGAGGGGCGGTCCACAAAGGCCTCGTCATGTATATGGGGGGAGGCATTCTGGCCGGCAGCCTACTCGGCGGACTGACCTCCGGTTCGATGGACGGAACGGCTATCAACGTGATTTACGGCATTTTGGCGGTACTCGCCGTCGTCCTCATGCTCATTCCGAACCGGGGAACGGAGAGCCGGTCTGAACCGCTAACGTTTAACAAAACCGTAGCCGTCACGGCGGCTTTTCTGGTCGGTGCTGTTTCCGGCATCGTGGGTGCGGGCGGATCGTTTATACTGATTCCGATCATGCTAACAGTGCTGCGCATTCCCACCCGGACGACGATCGCTTCCTCGCTGGCCATCGTGCTGATTTCGGCAGTCGGCGGAGTCATCGGCAAAATCGCGGGCGGGGGCATTCCGCTCGGACCGACCGTCTTTACCGTCCTTGGCAGCCTGATCGGGGCTCCGCTCGGATCGAGAATCAGCTCCAGGATGAACGTGACACTTTTGCGGTATGCGCTGGTGGTGTTGATCGCCTTCACGGCTGTGAAAATATGGGCGTCCCTGCTGTGAGAAAGATCGGGTGGAATAAATTTCAGTGCGGCAGCGGGATCCGTACCAGTGTAGTTTTGTATTTTTTTGCTCTATAATATACCCATACCGGTATATCGTTAGAAAAGGTGGGATCCTGACATGGATTACAATTACACGGATGAAATGAAAACACGTCTGCGCCGCATCGAAGGGCAGATCCGGGGCGTGCTGCGCCTCATGGATGAAGGAAAATCATGCAAGGAGGTCGTCTCCCAATTATCCGCTGTGCGCAACGCCTCGGATAAGGCGATCGCCCAGATCGTCGCGGAGAACCTGCAGCAGTGCATCTTGGCGGAGCAGGCAGCTGGAAACATGGACACCGGAAAAATGGTGAAGGAAGCCGTGGAGCTGCTGGTGAAAAGCCGGTAAACCCTGGCATTTGACAACCCCGGAGGAAATCAATATACTTTGCTTATCCATTTGAATATTCGGAATATACGCGGAAAGAGCGAAGTAGCGGGAAGTCCCTGTTCTCAGAAAGCCGGGGGTCGATGCGACCCGGCAGCACACGGTCCTGACGAATTACACTCTGGAGTATCTTGGGTAATGCCAAGCGGAATGGCCAACGTTATATGCGCCGTCGAGTGGTGCAGCATGCCTTGAATGAGGCGGCCCTGCGCAATGTGGGTGGTAACACGGTTATTACAATCGTCCCTTAGGTCTGTTTCAGGCCGGGGGGCGATTTTTTGCGTTTCCCGGCTTCATGAGGAAGCCTTGCATCCGGGAGAAGCCCGCCTCGATCCATGTATAACCGATTTTTAGTCCCATATATCATGAACAAGCAAAGGAGCTGGACAAGGAAATGAACATTATTGACGAACTGGAGTGGCGCGAGGCCATTAACCAACAGACGGACGCGGAGGGACTCCGCCAATTGACGGAGGAGAAATCGATCTCCCTGTACTGCGGCGTCGACCCGACCGGGGACAGCATGCACATCGGGCACCTGATCCCGTTCATGATGCTGAAACGGTTCCAGCTGGCCGGACACCGGCCGGTCATTCTGATCGGCGGCGCCACCGGAACGATCGGCGACCCGAGCGGACGCCAGTCCGAACGCACGCTGCAGACGATGGAACAGGTGCAGGCGAACGTGGACGCCCTGACCGCCCAAATGAAGAAGCTGTTCCTGACGGAAGGCGACAACCAGCTGCGCATGGTGAATAACTACGACTGGACGCATCAGCTGAACGTCATTGATTTTCTCCGCGATTATGGGAAAAACTTCAGCATCAACACGATGCTGGCCAAGGATATCGTCGCCAACCGGCTCGAAACCGGCATTTCGTACACGGAATTTTCCTACCAAATTCTGCAGTCGATGGACTTCCTGCACCTGTATCGGGAAGAGGACGTCCAACTTCAGATCGGCGGCTCCGACCAATGGGGCAACATTACGAGCGGCCTGGATCTGATCCGGAAAAAGGAAGGCTCGGAAGCGAAAGCATTCGGCCTGACCATTCCGCTTATGCTGAAGGCGGACGGCACGAAATTCGGCAAAACCGCCGGCGGCGCCATTTGGCTCGATCCGAAGAAAACGACGCCGTACGAGTTCTACCAGTTCTGGGCGAACACGGACGACCGCGACGTCGTCAAGTACCTGAAGTACTTCACCTTCCTGGACAAAGAAGCGATCGACGCTTTGGCGGAAAAGGTGCAGACCGAGCCGCACAAACGCGAAGCACAGATTACGCTGGCCGAGGAAATGACCCGGTTCGTCCATGGCGAAGAAATGCTGGCCCAAGCTAAAAAGATCACCGCTGCGCTCTTCAGCGGCGACATCAAGTCGCTTACCGCGGACGAAATCGAGCAGGGCTTCAAGGAAATGCCGACGTTTGAAGCGTCGAAGGAATCCAAGAACATCATCGACTGGCTCGTCGATGTCGGCATCGAGCCGTCCAAGCGCCAAGCGCGCGAGGATCTGAATTCGGGAGCCATCTCCATGAATGGTGAGCGCGTCACCGACGTCGAACTGGAAGTAAGCGCCGACCATGCCATCGAAGGCCGGTTTATCATCATCCGCAAAGGCAAGAAAAAATACCATCTCGTGAAGCTTTCCTAGTCTCCGGACGTATTTTCGGAGTCAAGAGCCGCGTCAGAACGTTAACGGGATCTATCACAAAAAAGGCTTTCCTGCCGTCCATGGGGACGAAGGGAAAGCCTTTTTTGCCGTACATTCCGACCTGCGTGAACGGTAGTCGCCGTAAGCGGCAGAGGGGTTGGGTTATGCCTTTTCCTCAACCGGACGCTCAACGTGAAGCGGTGGAGGAACAAGCCAGCCCTTCTCCTTGTTCATACGCAAAATCCGCACGCCAAGGGCGGTTTTGGTCGTATGGTATTTGGCGAATAATGCGCCGATGTCCTCGCGGATAGACATGCCCATAATCGCGCTGCAGGCAGTCAGTCCCGCGGCGGTGTCGGCTGCCAGCTTGGCGCCGATTTCCTGGTCCATAAAGCGGGCCCCGGGCGGTATGTCCTCCAGATTGACGGCCGGTCTGTCGGCCATAATCGGCGCGGGGACGACGCCGTTGTCGGTCAGCAGCTTGTCGCATTCCTTGATTTCGGTCTTGGCTTGGTCGATCAGGTCCTCAAGAATTTGTTTGAGGTCTTTGTCTCCGGCATGGTTCAGATATACCTGATAGCAGGAGACGAGTCCTTTGGCCATCATGGAAACTTCCCATAAATTGAAGACTTCGCCGTAATGCATCGGTTGGTGTTTCGGATTTCCGTCGAGAATACCCATCGATTTCATTCTCTCCTTAGTTTTAGGTAGGGCAGTACCGTTACATTATGAGCAATTCCCTTCGGTTTCATGTACGCAGCCGAAGCTTGTAGCTCCGCTATATTGCATATCACGAGTCGCCGGACCACGTTCCGATGACCGACTGGCACGATACCGAACCAACCCGGCAGATGAGTTTCCAGCACGGAGCGTCGTTGACGGATTGTATATCAAGCTGCTGAAGAATCAGGGGCTTTCGCGCTGACTTTTCGGCTAAATTGAGTGTAAGCCCTTTAATTATGTGTGCTCCCATTGTAAAATGGTGGACAAAACCATATGACAAGGGGACGATCGAATGAGCACAGCAGCAAGCAGGCTGCCTGACAGCAAGCAGCGCATACCACTATGGGAGGATGTTCCGCTGGGACAAAGCGGGCCGGAGAACGAGGGCTGCCCCAGCATTACGCCTTACCTGCTTGAAGGGGAGGGCCCTTTCCCGATGATGGTGGTATGCCCGGGAGGCGGATACGTCATGCGCGCAGACCATGAAGGCGAACCGATCGCCTTGTGGCTGAACAGCATCGGGGTGTCGGCGGTGGTGTTGAACTACCGCGTATCGCCGAACCGCCACCCGGTTCTGCTGGGAGACGCTCAGCGGGCAATCCGCACGGTGCGAAGCCTCGCGGCCGATTGGAACATCGATCCGGCGCGGGTAGGCATTTTGGGCTTTTCCGCCGGTGGACACTTGGCGTCCACTGCCGGTACCCATTTTGATGCAGGCCAGTCGGATGCGGAAGATCCGGTCGAGCGCGAGAGCAGCCGTCCCGATCTGCAGGTGCTGTGCTATCCGGTCATCAGCTTCGGGCCTTATACCCACGAAGGCAGCAAGTATTCGCTGCTCGGGGAAGAGCCGGACCCGGAACTGGTCCAGTATTTGTCCAACGAGACGCGGGTCACGCCGGATACGCCGCCGGCCTTTATTTGGCATACGGCCGATGACGGGGCCGTTCCTGCGGAGAACAGCCTGCTCTTCGCCCTCGCTTTAAGCCGCGAGAAGATTCCTTATGCGCTGCATGTATTTGAGGCCGGACGGCACGGACTTGGGCTCGCGGAGGAAGAAGAGGCTGTCAAGGCATGGCCGGACCTGTGCGCGACCTGGCTGAGAGAACGGCAATTCATATAATAATGCTATCACCCGAAAGAAAGGGACGACGCTTATGGAGCGGACGTCCCTTCTTGCCGTTAAGGAGGGGATAAGCACTTCCATCCTCTCCAAGGCATACGCTGGTTACGAACGAGTTGAAATGAAAACCCCCAGGAGGATGATACAGAAGTGATGACCCGTACTTTTGGCATCGGAAACTCAGGCAGGGGATGGGTATGAACACCACGCTCGGCCTAATGTCTGCCAAGACGGCCGAAAGGTCCCATTTTCTTCCCTATGTTGAGGCAGCGAATGTGGCAGGTTTCAAACGGTTGATTCTTTTTGCGCCTGAAGATGTGAACCTGGCCCGGCGAAAAATTACCGGTTACACTTATCAAAAGCATAAATGGGTGCGTACGGTACAGGGATTTCCAGATCTCATTTATGATATAGGCCATTACAGGACGATCCGCGGTTACCAGCAAGCGGAAGAAATCAAATCCTTCAGCCGGCTGCCCTTTGTTGGGGACTGGCTTGGCAATAAGTGGGTCGTCTATCAGGGACTGAAGGCGTCCCCGGAAATCGCGGAGCATTTGGTGGAGACGGAGCTGCTGATTCGGGCGGCCGACGGAATTTCCATGCTGGAGCAGCACAAAGCGCTCATGCTGAAACCGGTCAGCGGAGAATCGGGTACCGGGATCAAACGGATCAGTCTTCGCAAGGACATGCTGATTATTGAGGAAGACGGGGGCGTATGCCGCGGCATCAAGGTGGAATCGGCAGGGAGATATTTAGATCAGCTGGCCGCCAAAGGTTATATGATGCAGCCGGCGCTCGATTTGCGCGTGAACAGCCGAAACCCCTGGGACTGCCGTGCGCTGATTCAGAAAGATGGGCTGGGCAGCTGGAGCTTTACCGGGCTCGTCGTCCATGTAGGACAGACAAGCCGTCTGACGACGCATCCGGAGCACGGCGGGCAAACGTTGGAGGGGTATCCCTTTTTGGCCAAAAGATTTGGGGAGGAGGAAGCGAAGAGGCTGTACGAACAGGTCGGGGACCTGTCACGGCGGGTCGCTGAGCAGCTGGAGCTATATTACAACCGGAGCTTTGCCGAGTTGGGCGTCGACTTGGCCATAGGCGAGGATCGGTCCCTCTATATTCTGGAAGTGAACCATAAGCCGTGCAAGCCGTTCATGCGAACGGAGCGTGACCTCGAACTCTATTTGAAAAGCATCCGGGTGCCGTTCCAATACGCGGCTTATCTGGCTCATACGCAAGCTGCGGTTATTCCGGCGGCACCTCCATGGTCGCGGGATACGTCCGGATGCTCCAGAGCGGAGCTCATCGAACAGATCATCCAGGACGGCATGGCATTCTACCGGACTCCATACCGGTTCGGTGCGGTGCCCTGGTCCATCGACGCGTTCGATTGCAGCTCGTTCATGCAATTTATTTTTGCCAGAAGCGGTCTGCTGCTGCCGCGTACGTCCAGACAGCAAAGCCTCCTGGGATATGATGTGGCCAGAAAGAACCTGCAGCGGGGCGATCTGCTGTTCTTTTCCGTCCACTCCCGAACGCATAAGAAAGGGCTGGAACGAATCGGCCATGTCGGCATTTATCTTGGCGGCGGCCGGTTCCTTCATTCCTGCAAAGCGGGCGGCGTCGTGGTCACCGAGCTCTCGGATCCGTATTGGAATCGGCTGTATATTAAGGGCCGCCGGGTGATTGAAGAGGATGGCTGCTCGTAGGCGGCGTCCTTTTTTCGGCAAGTCCTTATCAATCGCTGAGGCGTGGGATATAATGGATTGTGCATGTCCCATATGATAAAGGAGGACTACCCGAGTGAGTGTAAAGATATCGCCTTACATTGTAATGAATGGCAATTGTGCCGAGGCCGTTGCGTTTTATGAAAAAGTGCTGCAGGCCAAAAACCTGGGATTGTCCCGCTTCAGCGATATGCCGGATCCGGATCATCCGCTGCCGGATGAAGCCAAAGATCGCGTATTGCACGCCGCACTTGAATTTGACGGCAACACGCTGCTCTTCTCCGATACGTTTCCGGGAAATCCGTATCAGCTTGGGGATCAGTTGAGCATCGCCATTACATCGAATGACAGCGAGCGTCTCCAATCGGTCTTCGCCGGATTGTCGGATGGGGGACAGGTGCTGATGGAACTGCAGAAGACGTTCTGGAGCCCGGCCTTCGGCATGGTCCGCGACAAGTTCGGTATCACGTGGCAGGTCAGCACAGAGCAATAGGAGCTTGGCAGGATCGATCCTGACTACGGATCCTGGCAGGCGCTTCTAAGACAATCTGCCAGTTGATTCTCGTCCATCATAAACAAGCCATGGCACAATCGGAACGCTGCATTCTTCACTCAAAGGGCAGCGGGAAAGAGGGCCGTGGCTTTTTTGACTTGGGCTGGAACCTGACATTGCGTGGAACCTTCCTGATTTATACATTCCGGTGACAACATCCGCGAATGTGTGATATCCTTGTGAAGGATGATACAAATCTGCTTTCCTGATTGTCGTTAACGATATCCATCATGGGAAAGTTTGTGAAAAATATCATTTGTTTGGCAATACGGCGTTTTCGCCCGAAAATTATACGAACCCATTTATCATGGGTACATTATAAGGAAGGGAGCATGGTGCATGCTCAAACAGTTCATGAAAGCCTCACGCTTCGGAGTTGTACCGGTCATGCTGATTCCGGTCGCGCTGGGAGCGTTGGGGGCTTTTGTATGGAACGGCGTTTTTAACGTCTGGCTGTTTCTGATTACGCTTGTCGGCGCGGCGGCGGCCCACCTGTTTTCCAACATGGTGAACGACCTGTGGGATTACAAGAGCGGGACCGATACGGCTGCCAAAGAGGCAGTGGATGCGGTCTCCACGAACTCGGGCTTTTTGACGGGCGGCGTATGGAGCATTCGCAAGTTTGCGGCGGTCACTTGGGCGCTGTTTGGCGTTGCCGCGGCTTGCGGAATTATATTGGCCGTATTCTCAGGGCCGTGGGCTTTCATTTTCGGCGCTCTCGGCGGCTTGATCGCATACTTCTATGTGGCGCCGCCACTGAAGTTCGGATACCGGGGCAAAGGCTACTCGGAAGTCGCAATCCTGCTCTCGTTCGGCGTTCTTCCGGTCATGGGTGCCTATTATGTGCAAACCTCGCATTTGGATCTGCGGGCGCTGCTCCTGTCCCTGCCGATCGGCCTGTTAACTACGCTGATTCTGTTCAACCATCACTTTTTACACTGGCAGGCGGACCGCCAGGCCGGCAAACGTACGCTGGTCGTCGTGTGGGGCGAGCAAAGAGCGCTTGGCTTCTCCCGGTTTCTGCTGTTTCTGTCCGCGCTGATGCTCGTGGTCAGCGTCATTGCCGGGGCGCTCCCGGTGTACGGACTGCTGGCCCTGCCGGGCATGATTCCGCTGTACCAGGTGTACGGCAAGCTGAAGTCTCATAATAACAGCCATGCCTATATTCCGCTGATGGGAGCTTCGGTGAAATCGACCCAGCGGAGCGGGATCATTATGATTATATGTTTGCTGATACAAGGCTTAATCTGACCTTACGGCCATATTGACTTAAGCGAGAAAGGAAGTTCGATGCTACATGGTACAACAACGCGTTTTTGGGGATTTTCATACGATTCTGTCGGAGGGCGAGGTTTGGAAAATCGGCGGCTTTCCGCTGCCGGACGGTACGTTCTGGGAATACCGGGAGCCTGACGCGGTAGTCATCGTCCGCAACGGCATTCTGTACGTCCGTGCTCCATTGAGCCGGCAAAACGACCAGATTCAAATTTTGGACAACGCGAAGCATATGTATTATTCAGTGGAAACGGTCAAAGTACCGGATCACGGAGTGGTCGACTTCGAACTGCAGATCCGCGCCCGCTCGGTCAATACCGTGCCGAACGATCTGTACGACGGCTACGTATCGCTTAACCTGCTGGATTTCACGACCGGAGCGGCGCTGGATTTCTTTGCCGGCAACGACAAATATGCCAGCGTGTACGCTGTTCTTCCTTTCCCGGGGGTAGAGGTTCCGCCATCGGACAAGACCCGGTATTTCTGCATCTTTAAAGAAGACACCAACTTTAAGCCACGTGAATTCAACACCTACAAAATTACGTATGACCGCGGAAACGACGAAGCTGTGTTCTATTTGAACGGCACGGAAATCCGCCGGGAGAAGAACATCCCGATCAAGTTCAACGAGTTTACGATCGCGCTCGGCATCATGACCGAGAAGGACATCTCGCCTGAAGGCAGCGTATCCGTTCATGGGCAGGTCGTGACGGCCGAGTATTCGCCGGTGACCGTGACGATCGACGACCGTTCGGAGAATAAGCGGGCTGCTGAAGAAGAGTAAACGTCAGAGTGGAGAGGCTCGCAACAGAGCCATTCTATAGAAGCACCGGTTCGGTGTCTGGATGACGAACCTGACACCTCTTCCAGCAAAAAAGGGCTGGGTCCCCAGGTAGAACAATCTACCGGGGCCCAGCCCTTTTTCCTTTCATATGAGTCTGTAGAGAATGAATTGAATTATTTCTTCAGGTCTTCGATTGACTTAATGTCAACGTAGGACGGCACGACCAATCCGGTTTTGACGCCGGTCATATTAGCGCCCAGATCATCGATCTGATCTTTGAATTTGGCGAGGTAATCGGCGTGGGTCAGCGGCAGCCAGGCTGCGGCCGATGCGTCCACGTCCCCGTTGGCGACGCCGGTCCACATCGGTCCTGCCTCAACCTGCAGAGCGGTTACCTTGTAGCCCAGTTTTTCCTGGAGGATGTACTGCAGCAGGTTGGTGCTGGCAATTTCCGAATCCCAGGCTACGTAGCTCAGCTTCAGCGGGTTGCCGTTAACGGGCTTCAGGTCCTTGATCCATTCATTGACCCGGTCGGCATGGCTGTCAGCCCATGCCTTGGCGGCCTCTTCCGGCTTCTTGCCTTCCTGGATCGCCGTCATGATCTCACCCATTTCATCGGAGGACCATTCAAACCGGTCCAGGAATGTGTAAGCGGTCGGCTCATCCTGTTCCAGACCCTTGCGGGCGATCGTATGGATTTCCTCGGCTTCACCGTATACTTTCTTCGGATCATCCAGGTACTTCAAATCATATTTGGAGAACATCCAGTGCGGTGTCCATCCGGTAATGACGATCGGCTTTTTGGCCTTAATGTCTTTGGCCAGCGTCGCAGTCATCGCCGCGCCGGAGCCTTCAATCAGCTTCCAGTCGGACAGGCCGTATTCTTCGATGGCTTTGTTGGTCGCCTTCATGATTCCGGCACCGGGGTCGATACCGATAATTTCATAGTTGACCTGTTTACCGAAGGAATCGGCGCTGCCTTCTCCGCTTGCCGACCCGCCGGAGCCGTTTTGGCCGCAGGCGGACAGCATCAGTGCGCCGGCCAGACCAAGGCTGGCCAGGATCGTCCATTTTTTCTGTTTTTTCATGTTATGCACCCCTTTTTTTGGATTTAAATAGGTTTTGCGTAAAGCGGTCGAGCACGATGGCGAGAATAACCACCGCAAGACCGGCTTCGAAGCCTTTCCCGATCTGGAGCTGGGTTACCGCGCGGTATACCTCGGCTCCGATGCCTTGGGCGCCGATCATTGAAGCGATGACGACCATGGACAGCGACAGCATGATGGTCTGGTTGATGCCGGCCATCAGCGTCGGCATGGCCAACGGCAGCTGCACCTTGAAGAGCTTCTGCGGTCCGGTGGACCCGAAGGCATCGGCTGCTTCGGTGAGCTCGCCGGACACCTGCTGAATGCCGAGCAGGGTCAGGCGGATCGTCGGCGGAATGGCGAAGATGACCGAAGCGATGACCCCCGGCACGACACCCAGGCTGAAGAAGGTAACTGCCGGCAGCAGATAGACGAAGGCCGGCATCGTCTGCATGAAATCGAGTATCGGCGTAATGATGCGGGACGCCCCTTTGCTGTAAGCACACCAGATGCCGATCGGAACGCCTAAGACGACCGAAATCAAGGCGGAGGTGATGACCAGACTGAGGGTGTCCATCGTCTGCGGCCAGTACCCCAGGTTATAAATCAGCAGAAATCCGATCACCGAGAACAGCGTCAGAGATATCCGCCCGACCAGGAAGGCAAGAATACCGAGTATGACGATAAACAGGAACGGATGCGGCAGCAAGAACAGCCAGGTAAATCCGTTAACGATGCCTTCGATGACGCTCGAAATGAAGTCGAACAGGACCGTCAGATGGTCCCCCATCCAGCCGACCAATGCTTCAATCCACTCATCCAGCGGTATTTTCGGCATTTGGGCTCACCTCCTTCGAACTGTTCTCCCCGGCGAGCGCCCCAAGCAGGGCACCCCGGACGATCACGCCAGCAAGACGGTCGTTGTCGTCGACGACGGCCAGCGGCACCTTGGACATGCTGGTAATTTCAAACAGCTCGTTGATCAGGACGTCCGGATGCACTCTTGGACCGTCCGTGATCAGAATGTCCGCAAGCGTTTTGCCGCTGCGCATCGCTTCCGAGGCATCCTCCGCCGTGATGACACCGAGCAGCCGCTTGCCGCGGTCGATGACGAACAGGTTGGAGATGCCGCGCTCGCGCATCAGCTCGAGCGCCACACGCGGCCCCCGGTCCGGCATGATCGTCTCCGGACGGCGCATGACATGGGCGGCGGTCAGCACCTTGGACAGGTCGACGTCCTCGACGAACCGCTCCACATAGGCGTTGGCCGGCTGCGTCAGAATTTCTTCCGGCGTGCCCACTTGCACGACGGCGCCATCCTTCATGAGCGCAATCCGGTCGCCGATCCGCAGCGCTTCGTCCAGATCGTGCGTGATGAAGATAATCGTTTTCTTCATCGTCTCCTGCAGTTCGAGCAGCTCATCCTGCATGTCGCGGCGGATCAGCGGATCAAGCGCGCTGAAGGCTTCGTCCATCAGCAGAATCTCCGGGTCGTTCGCGAGCGCCCGGGCCAGACCGACGCGCTGCTGCATGCCGCCGCTCAATTCGTCGGGAGATTTGTTTTCCCAGCCCTTGAGGCCGACCAGCTCGAGCGACTTCATCGCTTTCTCCGTGCGCTCCGGCTTTTTGACCTTTTGAATCTCAAGCCCGTATTCCACGTTTTCCAGTACGGTCCGGTGCGGAAACAGCGCAAACTTCTGAAAGACCATACTGATCGTCTGGCGCCGTACCTTACGGAGCTGCTCCTTATTCATTTTTCTTAAATCCTGCCCGTGAACGAGGATTTCCCCCGCCGTAGGCTCAATCAGCCGGTTCAGCATCCGGACGAGGGTGGATTTGCCGCTGCCGGACAGCCCCATAATGACGAAAATTTCGCCAGCTTCAATACTGAAGTTGACCCGGTTCACCCCGACGGTCACGGATTTTTCCTTCGCCAGCTTCTCCTTGTTCCAGCCTTGTTCGAGCAGTCCGACGCTTTGCTCCGCCTGGGCTCCGAACAATTTGCTGACTTGTTTAAGCTGCAAAATAGACAACAGTGATACCCCCTTATTGCTTCTCTATCGTTGATAAGTGCGAACACGATGCTGCGTGAATAACCAACGGGTAACAGTGTAACAATTAATATATATAGTATCAAACGTTTTAACCGTACGTAAAGAACGTACAGAAAAAACTGTACGAAATTTACTGCCGAATGCTCCCATATCCGCCGTTTTCCTGACGGATCGGTTTCTTTACAATTAAAATCGGTTTACATACAATAGACGATGAAGGTTTGGTCTTCTCCATACTTTTTCACTTACAAACACGGGCAACACAAGCGGATTCCGGACCTTGTCAGGCTTATGGGCCGGGGATTCTGCGGAGAATGGTTGAACAAATAAGGAGGTTGCAAGCATGAGCTTGGACCAATTCGAAGATGAACGCGACGCAGCAATCCACAAGGTACGCAAGCGCGTCATTGAAACAATCGGAAGAAACATGGACTTATATGGAATCTCCCAGTCCACCGGACATTTATACGGGCTGCTTTTTTTTGCAGACAAGCCGATGACCCTGGATGAAATGGGACGGGAAATGAAAATGAGCAAGACCAGCATGAGCACGGGCGTCCGGACCCTGCTGGACTTGAAGATGGTCAATAAAGTATGGGAGAAGGGCTCCCGCAAGGACTTATATGAAGTGGAATACGACTGGTATCAGACGTTTACTGACTTTTTCGATATCAAGTGGAGAAAATCGGTAGAGAGCAATATCCAGATTCTGAGCAAGTCCATCGACGAAATGGGCCGCTTGCTGACGGAGTACGAGCATGATCCCGAGTTCACCGAGCTGCTGCGCAAGGATATCGCCAAACTGCACGAGGCGGTTGCTTATTACGGCTGGCTGGACCGGCTCATCGATACGTTTGAGAGCGGAGAGATATTCAAGCTGGTCCCGAAGGAGCCTCCAACCCCACATAACTAAACATAAAAAGCACCGGAACCGGGCTGCGTTACAGCAGTCCGGTTTTTTTGGATTTTCATGACGCCAGGCGTGGGGATTTTTGTAGTTGACATCCGCCTGCTTTCGGTCATATGGTGTAATTTAGTAAAAGTTAGACGAAGAGCTGAGCGAGGAGAGATGAAAATGGTTACGGGTTATGCCGGATGGCAGGAAGATGAGTTAAGGCGGGAGCAAGCCCGGCTGCAAGCAGAATACGAGGCATACCGGAGTTTGAATTTGAAGCTGGATATGTCCCGGGGCAAGCCGTGCCCGGAGCAGCTGCAGCTTTCGAACGAAATGCTGGACGTTCTGCCGTCCGGGGAAGAGCTTCGGGCGGAGGATGGGACGGACTGCCGCAATTACGGCGGCCTTGACGGGCTCCCGGAGGCGAAGCGTTTTTTTGCCGAGATGCTTGGGGTTCAGTCTTCCGAAGTGATTGTTCAGGGCAACTCCAGCCTAAACTTGATGTATGATGCGCTGGCACGGGCGATGCTGTTCGGGGTGCTTGGCAGTGAGCAGCCGTGGAGCAGGCTCCCTTCCGTCAAATTCCTGTGTCCAAGCCCTGGGTATGACCGCCATTTTGCGATCTGCGAGCAGCTGAATATCGAAATGATCACCATAGATATGACGCCGGAAGGGCCGGATATGGACGCAGTAGAGAGGCTTGTCGCTGAAGATGACTCCATCAAGGGGATTTGGTGTGTGCCGAAGTACAGCAACCCCGGCGGTATCACGTATTCCGACGAAACGGTAGAACGGCTGGCCCGGATGAAGACGAGGGCTGGCGATTTCCGCATTTTCTGGGATGACGCTTATACGGTCCATCATCTGACTTCAAGGCATGACGAGCTGAAAAATATGCTGGAAGCCTGTTCGAACGCCGGCAATCCAGACCGTGTATTCATCTTTGCATCCACTTCCAAGGTGACTTTTCCGGGGTCCGGCGTAGCGGCCATGGTGGCGAGCAGGGACAACCTCAGCCATTTGAAAAAACAGCTGTCCGTGCAGACGATCGGCCCGGATAAAGTGAATCAGCTGCGGCACATCCGCTTTCTGAAGGATATGGAGCACCTGGGCCGCCACATGGAAAAGCATGCCGCGATCATCAAGCCGAAATTCGACTTGGTACTGAACAAGCTGGAATCCGGGATTGGCTCCAAGGATATCGCTTCATGGAGCAAGCCCAGCGGCGGTTATTTTATCAGCCTGGATACGATGGACGGCTGCGCACGGGAAGTCGTGCGGCGTGCAGCCGAGGCGGGGGTGACACTAACGCCTGCCGGAGCTACTTATCCGTACGGGCGCGATCCGCGGGACCGCAATATCCGTATTGCGCCAACCTATCCATCGCTCGAAGAGCTTGCGCAGGCCATCGATATTTTGAGCGTATGCGTGCAGCTGGTATCGATCGACCGTATTTTGGCGGATCAATAGAGCAGGAACATTTTTATTGAGACAGGCAGGTCAGGAAGGATGGGTCAGAGATGGTACCGCAGGGGCGGTATCCCGGCCCAACCTCCGGCCTGCCGTTTCTTTTTTGCCGAATGACTGGGAAATAAGCGGCCTTCCCCCGATAACGGAATCCGGGCATGTTGTTAGACAGTGCCGTGGACAACGTCTTGTTCCACGAGGAACGTTTCATGGTCAGCGCATCAGAGAAATAACTTTTTTTGGATGATTTGCATGGATTCCCTCATTTGAACCGTCAAACTGAATAGAACGAACTTAATAGAGAAGAGATGTGATGAAATTGATCAAAACGACGGCTTTGAAGACGGGAGTCCAGACGGCATGGATGAAATGGGAGGGCTTGTTCGACCGGATCACGCGGCTGCGGAGCAAGCGGGTGCTGAGTTACGGAATTTGCAAGCTGGTGGTTCGGCCTTTTCACGGGAAAAGCATCCGCAGTGACAGCGGGCAGTGGCTTCATGCCGGCGACTGGATCGGGGAGCTTCATTTGGATAACGGGCAGGTGCTGGAGCTGTCGCGGAGCCTTGGGCCGGACAGGGCGGCGCTGAAAACCGCCAGGCTCCTGAAGCAATCGCTCAGACAGATCCATGAAGCGATGGACCAGGTTCCCGAACTGGCTGAGGTCAAAGCGTTGACCGGAATTACGCTGCTTCACCGGGGACTGACCCATGGGCTGGGCTTTGAGCAGCACCAGCTGAAGGCCGGGTGGTTCCGGCTGCTGACGACGATCTATTTAAGGTTTCTGCTGCGAATGCTTCATCCCGCCGGGCAAAAACGCGTGAAGCACAGCGCTCCCAAGCTGGTTCCGCAGATGCTGCTCATGACAAGGCAAGCGTTCATGGAGCGGTACCGCCGCGAGTCACCTTTATGCAACGTCGTATAACAGTGCACTAATAATATTAAATTCAGTAACACGGATTCGGTATCAGGCTTGTCATGCTAGTCTGCATAATGTGACCAAGTCCCTCATAGACATGTATCAATCAGTTCAAACCAAGTGCTAAGGGGGATGATGTCATGCGCCGGATTTCATGGATGCTCGCCATGATCTTGTGCGTTACGGTTGTGTTGGCAGGCTGTGGTGGCAAAAAAGATGCCGCTTCCGTTGTCAAAGACTTGAACAACGTGGTCGATACACTGCAAAGCAAGGATGGCTCTTACAAAGGAACGGGGAAAATGACGCTGTATACCGGGGAAAAGCCGCAGGAATACCAGGTGGAGGTATGGTACCAGAATCCAAACTACTACCGCATCAGCCTGACGAACGCCCAGAAGGACGTTACGCAAATCGTTCTCCGCAACGACGACGGGGTATTCGTGCTGACGCCAAGCCTGAACAAAAGCTTCCGGTTTAAAAGCGACTGGCCGGACAACCAGGGGCAAGTCTATTTATACCAAACGCTCGTCCGGGGCATCTTAAGCGATAACACCCGGCAGTTTGCCGCAGACAAGGACAGCTATGTGTTCGATGTTGCGGCCAACTATCACAGCCAGTCTCTCGTCCGCCAGAAAATTTGGCTCAGCAAGGACAATTACGCGCCAAAACAAGTACAAGTCTCCGACTCTGACGCCCATGTCGTCGTTGAGGTCAAATTCGACCAGTTCCAGTTCGATGCGAAATTCGACAAGGACTCTTTTGACATGAAGCGCAACATGACCGTGCAAAGCGATCCGTCGGTCGGCACGGTGGCCGAAGTAGACGAGAACGGCAATCCGGTCGCATCCCAGGACCAGCCGCAGGGCGATAACGGGGAAGCGGCGCAGGAAGTCACCAAGGAACTGGGCGACTTTGGCATGATTATCCCGGATTACCTGCCTGAAGGCGTTACGCTCAAGGACAGCAACAAGTTGGACAACAGTGACAACCATGCGCTGCTGCTTCGGTATGACGGTACATACCAGTTCACGATCATGGAATCCCGTCCGCAGGACCGTGCCGTGTCCCTGATGTCGGGTGAAGTGGTGGATCTTGGATTTACGGCAGGCCTCCTGGCTGGCGATGAGCAGCAGACGCTGACCTGGATGAATGGGGACGGCGTGGAATTCCGCATTACAAGCGCAAACCTGCCGGTGGACGAAATGATACAAATCGCAGCGTCTTTACAGGAACAATCGGGTAAATAATACGCAGACAGGCGGACCCTTCGGGCCGGCGGGGCATGATTCCACCGGCGAAACGAAGGGGCTTTCGCCTATCCATCTTCGAAAACCGCTGTGGTACGGTAAACCGGCCGGATTCAGCCGGGGCGTGGTTCATTGACAGTCACCTTCCTGAACATTACGATTACATAGGATAAACGAAAGGTAAAGGACAACTGATTTTCGATCCGATCCATCTGTGTCCATAGACAGATCGAACGAAAATGACAACTCTCCTTTCAATGACTGTATGTAATGAGTGTGTTAATTCTTAGAGAAGGTGACGAATAAATGCAGCAACAATATAGAGCAACTAGAGCGGAAATCAATCTGGACCATCTGCAGGCGAACGTTACGGCGTTTCGCCGGGCTCTGCCCGAAGGCATGAAATTTCTGGCCTGCGTCAAGGCGGATGCGTACGGTCATGGAGCCGTGCAGGTGGCGCGGGAGCTTGCGAGCATCGGGGTGGACTATTTAAGCGTCGCTTTCCTGGATGAAGCGATTGAACTGCGGCATGCCGGTTTGACGCTGCCCATCCTGGTGCTTGGCTACACGCCTCCGGAAGGCATAAGAACGGCGTGGGAGAATAACATAACAGTGACGGTGTTCAGCCCGGAGGTACGGGAAGCGATCCGGCAGCTCCCGGCGGACGCCGAGTCCAGACCGCTGAAGGTGCACATTAAGATCGACAGCGGAATGGGCAGACTGGGACTTCTTCCCGGCCCGGACGCCATTTCGTTTATCGAGTCGCTCTATGCTCTTTCGCAGGCTGAGGTTGAAGGCTTGTTTACCCATTTTTCCAAAGCGGACGAAGAAGATAAAAGCTATACACTGGAGCAGTACCGGCGTTTCGAGAGCGTGGTGGCCTCGCTCGGGGAGAAAGGATTCAGCCCTCCTCTTATACATACGGGCAACAGCGCCACAGCGATTGATACCCCTCAGCTGTCCTACAATATGGTCCGCGTCGGCATCAGCCTGTACGGATTGTATCCATCGGATGAGGTGAATCATCAGACTGTCGCACTTTCCCCGGTATTGACGCTGAAGACAGAGCTTGTATATGTCAAAACCCTTCCGCCGCATTGGGGCGTCAGCTACGGCGCCAGATATGTGACGGATCAAGATGAAGTCATTGGAACGCTGCCGATCGGCTATGCCGACGGGTACTCGCGGATGCTGAGCGGTAAAGCGGAAGTCCTGATCCGCGGCCGCCGCGTTCCCGTTGTCGGAACGATCTGTATGGACCAGTGTATGGTAACACTTCAATCTTTTGCCGAAGAGGCAGAAGAAATTCATGCGGGCGAGGAGGTTGTGCTCATCGGTCAGCAGTCTGGCCAGTGTATTACGGCAGATGAGCTGGCTTCTCAGTTGGGTACCATCCACTATGAGGTCATCTGTATGATTTCCCACCGGGTACCTCGTGTTTACACGAAGCACGGGGCGCTGTACAACCGGGTCAACCCACTGCTTACCTAGTGCAAAGAAAGGCGGAATTTCAGCCTTTTTGCTGGAAATGAAGGAATACGGACCAAGCATCCCGAATAAAGGTAATGACGGAATGACTGTACGTAAATGCCGAGTCTAGTTTATAATGTATGCAGCATACCTGGTATATCTTCGGCATATATATTCCTTTGTATAAATTTCCTTGATTCAAGTTATACTGGGCACAAGGGTGAGAAGGTATTGTGGGGGTGGAACAGAAGGTGGCTAATATGCAGAATACCAAACGAATTATGATCAGCTTGCCAGATCATCTTTTGCAGGAAGTGGATGGCATCGTTGCAATGGAGAATTCGAACCGCAGTGAACTCATCAGGCAAGCCATGAAACTGTATTTAACGGAGCGGAAGAAACGTTATATACGGGAGTCAATGCAGCGCGGCTATATGGAAATGGCCAAGATCAATTTGACGATGGCATCGGAGGCCTTTCACGCGGAAGAAGATGCAGACAGCACTCTAGGCCGCTTAGTGAGCGGGGTGTAGACATTGATCGTAAAACGCGGCGACGTTTTTTTTGCGGATCTTTCACCCGTAGTCGGTTCTGAGCAAGGTGGAGTCAGGCCCGTTCTGATCATTCAGAACGATATCGGCAACCGTTTTAGTCCTACGGTCATCGTGGCGGCCATTACCGCCCAGATTCAAAAGGCAAAGCTGCCGACCCATGTGGAAATCGATGCGGTTTCGCATGGTTTCGACAGGGATTCGGTCATTTTGCTGGAGCAAATCCGGACCATTGATAAGCAGAGGCTGACGGACAAAATTACCCACCTGGATGAAGAAACGATGAAAAAGGTGGATGATTCGCTGCAAATCAGTCTCAGCCTGATCGATTTTTAAGCGTTGAACCATAAGGTTGATGATATGGTTGTGAAGGATAAGGCGTACCCGAAAGGGACGCCTTTTTCTTGTTTTTGAACTTGTTTTTAAGTCACATAAGTCCATTGTAAGGGGTTACGCATCCGCTATAATGAATGGTATCCAACGTATGAGCGGGCAGGTGAGTACTGCATCTGCGTCTATCCGCTTGTGATATCAGGGAGGGAATTATGGCGATTCATATCGATGCTAAGCAGCAATTATTTCATCTTCAGACCCGCAGTTCAAGCTATGTATTTCAGATTCTTCCGTCCGGCTATGCCGCCCATCTCTATTACGGGAAAAGGCTGCGCGACGCTGACCTGAGCTGGCTGCTCGTGACGACCGAGCGGGCTTCCTTCAGTCCGAATCCGGTGCCGGAGGATCGTACGATCTCCCTGGACACGCTGCCGCAGGAGCTTCCAGTGTACGGAACGAGCGATTTCCGTCACCCGCTGGTACAGTTCCGGCTGCCTGACGGCTCAACCGTCACCGAATTCAAGTATGTGTCGCATCGGGTAGAGCAGGGCAAGCCGCGGATGGAGGGACTTCCTTCGACATATGTGGAGAGCGAGTCCGAAGCCGAAACGCTGTTTGTGAATATGCAGGATCCCGTGTCGGGACTGCATGTGGAGCTGCAGTACACGGTGATGGAAGCTTATGATGCGCTGACCCGCTCGTTAAAAATCGTGAACGACAGCACCGAGCCGGTGGAACTGCTGAGAGCCCTCAGCGCAAGCGTGGACTTCCCGCGCGCCAATTACGAGTGGCTGCAGCTGTCCGGCGCATGGACCCGGGAACGCGACGTTGTGCGCCGTCCGGTCGCCTATGGCATGCAGGCGGTGGAGAGCCGCCGCGGGGCCAGCAGCCACCAGCAGAACCCGTTTGCGGCGCTGCTGTCTCCGGGGGCGGATGAAGACCACGGCGAGGTCTACGGCTTCAGCCTGGTATACAGCGGAAGCTTTATCGCCCAGGCCGAGGTGGACCAGTTCCGGACGACCCGTCTGTCGATCGGGATCAACCCGTTCGATTTCACCTGGCTGCTGGAACCGGGAGCCGCGTTCCAGACGCCGGAGGCCGTCATGGTCTATTCCTCCGATGGCCTGGGAGGCATGTCGCGGACGTATCACCGGCTGTACCGCGAGCGCCTGGCCCGCGGCCAGTTCCGGGATAAGGAGCGCCCGATCCTCGTCAACAACTGGGAGGCGACTTACTTCCAGTTCAATGCGGAAAAAATCGTCGACATCGCCAAGGCCGGCAAAGAGCTCGGGATCGAGCTGTTCGTCCTGGACGACGGCTGGTTCGGCCATCGCGACAGCGACAACTCCTCGCTTGGCGATTGGGTGGTGGACAAGAACAAGCTGCCGGGCGGACTGGAAGACCTGGTGAACCGCGTGACGGACATGGGAATGCAGTTCGGCCTGTGGTTCGAGCCGGAGATGGTTTCCCCGGACAGCGACCTATACCGCAAGCACCCGGACTGGTGCTTGCACGTACCGGACCGGCGCCGCACGGAAGGCCGCCAGCAGCTGATCCTCGACTTCTCGCGGCAGGATGTGCGCGAGGAGATTGTACGGATGCTGACGGAGGTGCTGAGCAGCGCGCCGATTACGTACGTGAAGTGGGACATGAACCGCAACATGACGGAAATCGGTTCGGCGCTGCTGCCGCCGGAGCGTCAGCGGGAGACGGCGCACCGCTACATGCTCGGCCTTTACGAAGTGATGGAACGGATCACGTCGGCGTTCCCGCACATCCTGTTCGAGAGCTGCTCCGGCGGAGGCGGACGCTTCGATCCCGGCCTGCTCTATTACATGCCGCAGACGTGGACGAGCGATAACACCGATGCGGTGTCCCGCCTGCGCATCCAGTACGGCACGAGCATCGTTTACCCGGTGAGCGCCATGGGCTCGCATATTTCCGCCGTTCCGAACCACCAGGTGGGACGGTCTACGCCGCTCGACATGCGCGGCTACGTCGCCATGTCAGGCAACTTCGGCTACGAGCTTGACTTGACGAAGTTCACCGAAGAAGAGAAGGAAGTCGTCAAGCAGCAGGTAGCGCTGTATAAGGAAATCCGCGGGCTCGTCCAGACCGGCGAGATGTACCGGCTCCTCAGCCCGTTTGAAGGCAATGAGACCGCCTGGATGTTCGTGGCGGAAGACGGCAGCGAGGCCGCGGTCTTCTATTTCCGGGTGCTGGCCGAATCCAACGCGCCGCTGAACCGCCTCAAGCTGAAGGGGCTCGATCCGGCCGCAGATTATGCGCTGGTGGGCACAAGCGAGGTGTACACTGGCGACGCCCTGATGTATGCAGGCATCGCGGTAGGCGCTGAGCGCGGGGATTACCACAGCGAGTTTTTCCGCTTCCGGCGCGTATAAGCCCCGGTCCTTTCCAGAATTAACCGGCCTCCGGCCTGCGTTAAGGTCTATACAGATGGAAGCCGCAGCAGTATGATGAACCTTGCCCTGTTTATGGGGTAAGGTTCTTTTTGCTTTTTCAGGGGAAATCTACCGTGGCATGGAAGCTTTCTCCTGCCAAACATGACCGCTGGAAAAATGGTTCAAAGTTTGTGATAATAAGATATGAAAACTTTGTAGATTTGCCTAAAGTTTTGGTTTGATCTCACAGTTTTCCATAGAGGCTGTCCGCACGTTAAGCGGACTGGCCGCCAGGCAAGCTGACGCTGATACCTATAACGCCGCAGGAAGCCGCTCCGCTGATATGAAATTTTCGGTACACGCGGTTTGCGGGAGCAGACGTTTATAAACCAGACCAAGCCGATTTTTCGACTCGGACAAGTCTGTGACCAATCACATGATGACGAATGAATGTTTTGATGACGACGATGATGAGAGAACGTTTGAATACATGGAAACACAAGTACGAATGGGAAAGAGGGATTTCTTTTGACGGAAAAGGAAATGGTTATCGAACAGAACGGTGAAGTACTGAAGGCACAGGAAAAGGAACGGATCGTGCAGCAGATTGCCAAGGAGCTGCAGCTGTCCCTGAAGCAGATTCGGACGACGGTGGGACTGTTGGATGAGGGCAACACGATTCCGTTTATCGCCCGTTACCGTAAGGAAATGACCGGGGAATTGGACGAGAACCAGCTGCGCGGAATCGAAGAGCGCGTGACTTATCTGCGGAATCTGGAAGAGCGCAAGCGCGAGGTCATCCGGATTATCGACGAGCAGGGGAAATTGACCGGGGAGCTCAAGACGTCGATCGAGAAGGCGGCCAAGCTCCAGGAAGTGGAGGACTTGTACCGTCCGTACCGGCAGAAGCGTAAAACCCGTGCCAGCGTCGCCAAAGAGAAGGGGCTCGAGCCGCTCTCTGAGTGGATCATGGCTCAGCCGAAGCAGGGGGATGTTCATAAGGAAACCGCCAAATACGTCGATTCTGAAAAGGGCGTGGAAACGGCGGACGATGCGATTTCTGGCGCGATGGACATTCTGGCGGAGAACCTGGCCGACGATGCGACCATCCGGGCCTGGGTGCGGCGTTATACGATGGACCATGGGATGCTGACCTCGGAAGCGAAGGATCCCGAGCAGGAGTCCGTGTACGAGAACTATTACAACTACCGGGAGCTGGCGAAAAAGATGCCGCCTCACCGCATTTTGGCCATTAACCGGGGAGAACGCGAAAATATTCTTAAAGTCGGCCTCGAGGTACAGCATGAGTCGATCCACAATTTTATGGCGCGTCAGGTCATCAAGGGCAGCTCGGTGGTGCAGCCGATTCTCACGGCCGTTATTGAAGATGCTTACAAACGGCTGATCGCCCCTTCCATCGAACGCGAAATCCGCGCTGAGCTGACTGAGAAGGGGGAGAATCAGGCGATTTCGATCTTCTCCGGCAACCTGCGCAGCCTGCTGCTGCAGCCGCCGGTCAAGGGCCGCTGCGTTCTCGGGGTAGATCCAGCCTACCGGACAGGCTGCAAGCTCGCCGTCGTGGACGATACTGGCAAGCTGCTTGAGGTGGCAGTGACGTACCCAACGCCGCCGAACAACAAAAAGAAAGAAGCCGCCGCGAAGTTCAACGAGCTGATTAAGAAGTACGGCATCCAGCTGATCGTGATCGGCAACGGTACGGCTTCGCGCGAGACGGAACAGTTCGTGGCAGAAGTGATCAGCGACATCGGCGTGCCGGACCTGGCTTACCTGATCGTCAACGAGGCTGGAGCAAGCGTGTATTCGGCGTCCAAGCTGGCCCAGGAAGAATTCCCGGATCTTGACGTTGCGGAGCGCAGCGCAGTGTCCATCGCCCGCCGCGTGCAGGACCCGCTGGCTGAGCTTGTAAAGATCGAGCCGAAGGCGATCGGTGTCGGCCAATACCAGCATGACGTCTCCCAGAAGCATTTGGACGAGAGTCTGAAGACCGTTGTCGAATCGGCCGTCAACCATGTCGGCGTCGACGTGAATACTGCTTCGCCGTCGCTGCTCTCCTATGTGTCCGGCGTCAACGCGACGACCGCCAAAAACATCGTGAAATACCGTGATTCCAACGGGAAGTTTTTGAGCCGTAAAGAACTGCAGAATGTGCCACGGCTGGGAGCCAAAACCTACGAGCAGTGCATCGGATTTATGCGCATCTCCGAGGGCGATAACCCCCTCGACCGCACGCCGATCCACCCGGAATCGTACAAGGTGGTGGACCGTCTGTTCCGCGAGCTTGGTGTCGGCATGGAGAAGCTGGGAACGCCTGAGCTGTCCGAGCTGCTGGGGCGTCAGGACGTGGAGAAACTGGCGGAGGTACTGGAAGTCGGCGTGCCTACGCTGCGCGACATTCTGGAAAGCCTTCAGCGCCCGGGCCGCGACCCGCGGGAGGAGCTGCCGCTGCCTATTTTCCGGACGGACGTGCTGAAGATCGAGGATTTGACCCCAGGCATGGAGCTGCAGGGCACCGTACGCAACGTCATAGACTTCGGGGCTTTCGTGGACATCGGGATCAAGAGCGACGGTCTCGTCCACATTTCACAGCTTAGCAGCGGCTACGTCAAGCACCCGATGGACGTGGTGTCCGTCGGCGATAATGTGACGGTATGGGTTCTGAACGTCGATTTGAAAAAAGGCCGTGTCGGCCTGACGATGCGCAATCCGCATCAGGGAGAATAACTTGATCGCAAGACTGCAAGTGTACAAGATCGGATCTTAATAAGATCAAAATTCAACAAGATCAGTATATAGGGAGTTCCGGCCAACTAGGTGTTCTTTAGCTGGTCCATGATCACTGCCGGACTCCATCCCATAGCCCACCCGAAGAATGGAAAAAAATGTTTCCGGTCTTCGGGATTTTGGCGTGTTCGGGTTTAGATTTGGTCATGGTCGTGCGGGGTTGCTTTCTTCCGTGCCCGGAATCGTCGGACCTTCATCAGATTCCCGCACATTTTGTCATCACAGTAGCGTTTGGACCGGTTGCGGGTATCGTCATAATACACCCAGAGACAGTCCGGATTGTCACAGATCCGGATTCTTGCCGTTTCGCCATTGGCGATCGTCTCGGCAAAAGACGCGGCGATCTCCGACATGACCTGCTGCCAGTCCCAGCGGATCGGTTTGTTCCCAGTAGACAAGCTGTCTTCGCGGTAGAACAGCTCCCGAATGACGGGGCCGGCGGACATGACCGCATTTAGCCTGCCGATCGCCTCGGCTTCAAGGGAAACGCCCTGGACGATGGAGGTGACCATGCCATGGAGCAAGGAGCGGAGCTCTTTCAGCTGCTGCAGCTCGTGGGGTTTTGGTTCATCGAGTAACGGCAGCTGCTGCTCCTGCAGCCATGCCCGCAGCCATCCGGGCCGGTCCAACCGGTCCTCGGACTTGCCGCTGCCCCGCCAATCATGCCAGTCGCTGTTCAAAAAATCATCCCAAAGCATTCGTTATCCTTCCTTTCAGGAACATTGTAACAACTAAATAATTCTTTTGCTAGTTACTTGACCGATAGAAAAGCATTGTGTTAATTTATGGATGTAACTAATAAAATGGTTTTAGTTCGTTACAAAAATCCGGACAGGGAGGATTTGCAGATGGGCCAAACTCAAGAGCAGCTGCAAAGATGGGATGAATGTTTCGATCAGGAAGGCTGGTATCCGCCGCTCGTGCCGGCATTGGATGGTGTAACCGCTGCGGAAGCGGTATGGAAACCGGAAGGGGAAGCCGTCAACACGATCTGGGAGAACGTAAACCACCTGCTTTATTACAAGGAATATTACCTGCAGCGGATGCGCGGCGAGGAACCGGACGGCAAGGCGTCAAGCAATGATGAGACGTTCAGGAACGTCGAAGATGGAGATGAGGCCTGGCAGAAGACGGTCGATCGGCTCAAAAGGATCCATCTCGAGATCCGTAGCTTCCTGTCCGGTTTAAGTGACAGCGAGCTGAACGCGCTGTTTCGGGACAGGCCGCTTTCCGGCTTGATTCACAGCCTGATGATGCATGACGCCTATCATACGGGTCAGATCATTTTACTTCGCAAGCTGAAAGGAAGCTGGCCGGCTTCGAGAAGCTTTGAGTAGGTAACAAGGAGCACACTGACTATAGAAATCGTCTAAACCAAACGCAAAAAACAGGCAGGTACACGGTACCGGCCTGTTTGCATGGAGCGGGCTTCATTTCTAAATATTTATCGGGCGTCCGAGTTTTCTTCCGGGGCGTTTCGGTAGAAGAACCAGCATTCGTTGAGCAGTTTGATCTGGCGTCTGTCTTTTTTGTGAAACGCCTTCCTCAGCTGATTACAGAGCCATTGCGGCAAGGGTGATCTCCTCCTCTTGCATTCCGTCTCTACGGTCAGCATATGGGGAGAACGCCCAAAGCGTGCAGGTCTCATTTGAATTTCCCGGGTTCAGCAAGGGGACGGGATTGTATTTTTATAAACGCATCCCATTATGCATTCCTTCACAATTCTTTTCGCTGTGATCCCGGGCAATTCATGGCTATTTCCGTAATAACGCTGCGGCCGCCTAGCCCTCGGCTTCCTCCTCATACCACTGTTCCAGTTGGGCTTGAAGGGCACGGATTTCGGTCAGCAGGGCGATGAGGGGATAGCTCTGTTCATCGATGGAAGCAAAGGATTGTTCCAGTGCGTTGATGTAGGCAAGTCCATCCTGAATTTGCAGATGTTCCTGCAGCAGATCCAACTGATCGCATTCCGCCACGGCGAGCGGCAGCTCGGGGACGACAGAGGCCGTCAATTTGTCTATTTCCTTATTGAGGCGCAGGTTCAGCGCGCTGAGCTGGTAAGCGTAATCGGCGGGCATTTCCACAAAAAAGAGGTCGGCATTTTTCTGTAAAATTACATATCTCATCTTCGGCATAAGGCGCAAAAATCTCCCTCCATAACATTCTACTTGTCAGTGTAGCGTATGGGGAAGTTATAATTCAAGAGAATGTTTCTTTCGGGACGACCGCCCCGAAGACCGTCAAATTCAGTCAGAGGAGGACCTCATGGACGTCATGAGCAATGAAGAGCTGCAAGCTTGGGTGGAGCGGATTTCGGAGGAAAGCTTCGGCCTGCCTTTCAGGCACCGGGCCACGTTCAACCGGCGATTATCCACAACGGGCGGGCGCTATTTTATGAAAAGCCATCATATCGAGATTAATCCCCACCAGCTGGAAGCGAACGGGCGGGAGGAAGTGGAAAAGATCATCAAGCATGAGCTGTGCCATTACCATTTGCACCTGACGGGAAGGGGCTACAAGCACCGGGATCCGGATTTTAAAATGCTGCTGCAGCAGGTCGGGGGAAGCCGTTACTGCCAGTCGCTGCCTTCGGCACGCGAGCGTAAGGTTCAGCCTTACCGGTACCAGCTGGTGTGCCGCCAGTGCGGGATGGTATATCTGCGCAAACGCAAGGTCGATCCTCGCCGTTACCGGTGCGGGAAATGCGCTGGAAATCTTCGCTTGAACAAGCTTGACTCCGCTACAAAATCATGATAAATTATTTGGTGTTACCATATAACAATGTTCCCTGATAGCTCAGTTGGTAGAGCACTCGACTGTTAATCGAGTTGTCACAGGTTCGAGTCCTGTTCGGGGAGCCAGTTTCTTGGAGAGATACCCAAGTGGCTATAAGGGGACCCTCTGCTAAGGGGTTAGACTGCGTAAGCGGTGCGAGGGTTCGAATCCCTCTCTCTCCGTTTTGAGATACTTCGTAAGAAAGCTCCCACCGCCTTTGCGGCTGGGGGCTTTTTGGTGTAAAGGGATGAGAACCCTCGGGGGAGGGTTCGTCGGAGCATAAGCTTCGGGAGGATAGGCTTCGCAGTCTCGAACGAAGTGAGAGTATCCCTCTCTCTCCGTTTTGAGATACTTCGTAAGAAAGCTCCCACCGCTTTTGCGGCTGGGGGCTTTTTGGTGTAAAGGGATGAGGACCCTCGGGGAGGGTTCGTCGGAGCATAAGCTTCGGGAGGATAGGCATCGCAGTCTCGAACGAAGTGAGAGTATCCCTCTCTCTCCGTTTTGAGATACTTCGTAAGAAAGCTCCCACCGCTTTTGCGGCTGGGGGCTTTTTGGTGTAAAGGGATGAGGACCCTCGGGGAGGGTTCGTCGGAGCAACAAAACAACCCCCATCCATCATTGGACAGGGGGCTGCTTGGGCAAATCCTCAAAGCTTTATTTTTCGTCTTCGTACTCTTCCCGCATGCCTTCAATCGCTCTTTCGCGCTTGGCGTTTTTGTGCTGAAGGTTGTGTACTTCCTGACCGGAAATTTCCTCGGCGTGTTCGGCCAAATAATCGTTGGTTTCGTTAATGTTGTCCTGCGTGTTGATAATGGCGGTTTTGATCTTTTCCGCGTTATCAGAACGGTCGTCTGGTTTAGCCATTGATTTTGTCTCCTTGTCGTGTGTTGATGTCATTGACGTGTATAGGATGCCAAATAAGGGACGATTTTATGCCCGGGCATAGGAGAGAAATGGCAACGACACAATTTTTAAAAATATTACAAAAAGGGCTTGCCAACCTTTTTTGTTCTATGCTATACTCAGTCTTGTCGTCAAGAAAGTGATGTTACGATATGGCCCGTTGGTCAAGGGGTTAAGACACCTCCCTTTCACGGAGGTAACATGGGTTCGAATCCCATACGGGTCACCACTTTCATTGCTTGCAACAGGGATGAGAACCCAAGATGGGTTCGTCGAAGCGCTGCATCGTTAGGATCAGCTTCGCAGTCTCGAACGAAGTGAGAGTATCCCATACGGGTCACCACTTTCATTGCTTGCAGCAGAATAAGAATTCCAATATCTGTACCATCTATAGCTTATGGGCGCACAGGTTGTGGATCATCGAGAGCCATTAGCTCAGTTGGTAGAGCACCTGACTTTTAATCAGGGTGTCGAAGGTTCGAGTCCTTCATGGCTCACCAGTTTTTTTAAATAGCAGTTCCCTTTAAACGTGCGGTAGTGGTGGAATGGCAGACACGCTATCTTGAGGGGGTAGTGGGCGTACGCCCGTGGAGGTTCGAGTCCTCTCTACCGCACCATAATTTGATTAATGACAATCCTTGCGAATGGGCAAGGATTTTTTTGTTATATCCGTATTCTGCATTATTGGACCTGGAACTGGGCTTGCGTGGCAAGCGGGTTTCTGGAATACTGGGAGTAATATACTTTGCAAACGCTGTCAAAGGAGGGGAACATCGTGAACATACTCGTATTATGCGACGATCAATGGCATCCGGCCGATGTAGTGAAGGGAGGCTTAGAGCCGCTTCGGGCAGGCGGGTTCAATTTTCACTACATTTTGGAAACCGATGCCGAATGGCAGGACTCGCTGGAAAGGTTGCTTACGGAATATGATTTGCTGATCTTGGCGAAATCCAATCGGGTCTCCGCGGTAAAAGAGCAACCGTGGCTCACAGCCCAAGCCGGTGGTCTGCTGCAGCGTTACGTCAGCGGGGGTGGCGGTCTGCTCGTTCTGCACTCCGGTACGGTGGGTTACCGGGACATGGAGGATGTGCGCGGGCTGGTCGGCGGAGTCTTTCATCACCATCCGGAGCAGTGTCCGGTCACGGTCGAGCCTGTACAAGACACGGAGATTACCCGGGGAGTCCAGGCCTTCACGTTGCAAGACGAGCACTATTTCATGGATATGACCGACCTGAGTGACGTGAATATATTTATGGTGACCCGGTCGGAACAGGGGGAGCAGCCGGGCGGATGGACCCGAACGGAAGGCGAGGGAAGGGTTTGTGTGCTGACACCCGGCCACAATTTGGCGGTTTGGCTGCATCCGGGCTACCAGCAGCTCCTGCGGCAAGCATTGACGTGGACCGCATCAGCGCCGAAGGGAGAATAAATCATGGACCAGGTTGTTTTGATTACGGAAGTTCACCGTCCGTGGGAATGCGCACTAGTTCAGGAATTCGCCAAAAAGGGATGGAGCGTCATGGCGTGCAGTCTCGTTCCCGAAGAGGAATTTCAGGACGCCTTTGATACGGATAAAATACGTATCTTCACGATGGATACAAGGTCCAGAGAATCGGTGCAGCAGGCAGCCCGGCGGATTCAGGAACATACCAGCCGGGTGGATCTGCTCATTTGCGGAACGGCATCCAGCCAGGGGAGGGAGGCGGCCGGAATCGCCCAAATGTCGGCGGATCTCGTATTGGAAGATTACCAGGCGAATACGCTAGGTCCGATTCGTGTCATCGAGGCGTGCCTGCCACTTATGGATAACGGGCTGCGAAGAATCGCGCTGCTGTCCGATGTCCAGGGCAGTTTGGGGCTTGGCCTTTCGGGGGCAGGGACAGGATACGCGATGTCCAAAGCTGCCCTGCATATGGCGTACACCATGCTGCATAGAGATCTGAGCGGCAAGGGGTTCACGTTCCGGCTGTTTGAGCCTGGATCGGAGCTTGAAACGGGGGCTTCGGCTGAAGCGGCGGCGGCTTATTTTACCGGGGCCCGGGAGGATGAAGAGCGGGTAGTTATGCTGGATTGGCGGGGACAGGAGATTCCTTTATAGCGGGCTTTAAAAAGGAGGTGCTTACGGGTGAGCAGGAGCAGAATTGCCGTTGTTACAGGCGCGGACCGGGGGTTGGGACTCGGCATCACAAAAAGGCTGCTGGAGCTGGGCTGGGACGTTTTTGCCGGGAGTTATCTGGCGGATTGGCCGGAACTGACGGAGCTTAGACAGAAAGAGCCGGAGCGGCTGCATGTCATTCCGCTGGACGTATCCAGTGATGAGAGCGTTCAGGCGGCCAGCCGGGCGGTTGAGGGCAAGACTGATCGGGTGGATGTGCTGATCAATAATGCGGGGATCGCCACGCGTTACCCCAGAACGATTCATGAAGAGCAGGTCGAGGAGGAACTGCTGCGAATTTACAACGTTAACGCGGTTGGGCCCATGCGGATGGCGCAGGCGTTTGTGCCGCTGCTGAGAGCGGGGTCCGGAAAGCGCATGTGCTTCGTGTCCTCGGAAGCGGGGAGCATCAACCGCAGCTTTCGCGATAACTGGTACGGGTACTGTATGTCCAAAACCGCGCTGAACCGGGGTGTTCAATGCCTGTTTGACGAACTCCGTCCTGATGGCTTTACCTTTCGCCTGTACCATCCGGGCTGGGTCAGATCCTATATGTCGGGTGAGCTGAATACCGAGGGTGACCTGGATGCCGATGATGCGGCGCGCATGGCGGTGGCCTATTTTCTGCGGGATCGCTATGAAGGACCAGGGGTTCAGGAGGAGGACAGGCTGGTCATGAGGGACTGGCTGGGCAGGGAGTGGCCATGGTAGGAAGCTGATATGGAAAAAGGAAAAAGCGCACCTTGCGGCACGCTGAAAGGGTCGGACCTGATTGGGGTGTCCGCCCGGACAGGCAGCCGGGGGTGCGCTTTTTGAAAATGATTTTTAGAGGATACGTCGGATAGACGATTTCCTGGGTGTCCTTAAGGCGTTGTCTGCGGTGCCACGCGGTGGTGAGTGTGCTGCTCAAAGCTGTACGCCAGCTTGATCAGCTCCGGCTCGCTGAAGGCTCTGCCGAAGAAATCGATGCCGACCGGCAGATGGTCGCTGGTGAAGCCGGCCGGTACGGTGACCGTCGGCCAGCCGGTGAAGGAGCTTAGTTTGAAGGCGTCGCCCGCCACCTGCTCTTGGCCGATTTTCACGGCTGTTTTGGAGGAGGTCGGGAAGATAAGGGCATCCAAATGGTTGTCCGCCATCATTTTGAGGACCGCTTCCTGTACGTATTTGGTCCGGAACAGGACGATGTCCTTGTACTCCTGGGCATCCAGCGATTCACGGTTGTTGCGGTCGATCAGGGCTTTTTCAATCGACGGGTCGTATTTGCCCGAAGCGATCAGCTCGTCCAAAGACTTGTAAGGTGTAGCGTCGCCAAGGGACTTCAGGTAGTCGTTGAATTGGAACTTAAACTCCCAGGCGCTTAGGCTTCCGTATTTGTTGATGAGATCGAAGTTCGGAATTTTGACGTTGTCCACCAACGTCGCCCCGGCAGTTTTCATCTCTTCGATAGCCTGGGACACGACTGCGTTGACCTGGGCGTCGTCTCCGAATACTTCGCGGACGATGCCGATCCGTGCTCCTTTGAGGCCGTCCTTATCGAGATAATCCGTATAATCCTTCGGCACGAAACCGACGCTCTTCGCGGTGGCGATGTCTTTCGGGTCATAACCGGCCGTCGCGTTCAATATGAATGCGGCGTCTTCCACGGTACGGGCGATCGGGCCGCCGGTATCCTGCGTCAGGGCAAGCGGAGCGATGCCGTAGCGGCTCGACAAGCCGACCGTTGGACGAATGCCGACCAGGCTGTTGAACGAGGAAGGAATCCGGATCGATCCTCCGGTGTCGGTACCCATGCCTACCGCGGCCAGATTCGCGGCTACCGCGGCTGCGGTTCCGCCGCTGGATCCACCGGGCACGCGGGTCGGGTCATAAGGATTCAGCGTCTGCCCACCCAATGAGCTGACGGTTGTATAGCCAAAGGCGAACTCATGCAGGTTAGCTTTGCCGATAATAATTGCCCCGGCATCGCGCAGCTCCTTGACTTGTGTGGCATCCTCCGGAGGGATGACATCCTTTAAGCCGATATTCCCGGAAGAGGTCGGCATGTCGGAAGTGTTGTAGTTGTCTTTGACGATCACCGGAATCCCGTGCAGCGGGCTGCGTTCCCCTTTGGCTGCGCGTTCGGCGTCCAGCTGCTTCGCCGTTTCCAGCGCTTTATCGTTCAAGGTGATGATGCTGTTCAGCTTCGGGCCCTGGTCATCGTACTTCGCGATCCGGTCCAAATACTGCTGGACAAGTTCCTCTGAGGTCAGCCGGCCGGTTTCCATCGCCTTTTGCATCTCCGCAATGGTCGCTTCCGTCAGCTTGAACGGCTGCAAATATTGATACAGGCGGTAGATGATCGTGGCGGCTTCCCGGTGCGTCAGCGGCTTGCCGTATCCGAAAGCTTGGGAGGAGCTGCCTTGCATAAGGCCGGCGGTATAGACATTGGCGATGGCTTTGTTGTAAGGGCTGCCTCCGGCAATGTCTTGGTAGCCTGCGGAAGCGGCGTAAGGGACATGGATGACGGAATCCAGCAGTACGGCGGCCTTTTCGCGTGTCAATGCACCGCTAATATTGGAACCGGACGGACTTACCGTCGTCCCGGCTTCTTCTGCAGCGAGTTTCATCGCTTCGGCAAACTCTGCGGCGGTAATCGGTTTGCTGCTGGCGGTAAGGGAGGTCAGAGATTTGGGCATCCAGCTCTGGGACAGCGCATCGGCCGTCTCACCGTTTAGCGCTGCTGCGGAAGCGGCTGGTGAGGCAGAGGCCAGCGTCGGGGTCAGCGATAAAGCTGAAACGATTAAAACCGTGAATAGATTGCTCTTAAAACTCTTCAAGTCGTTCTCCTCCAATACAGCGTTATGTATTCTGACTTTTTGGCGGAAGGAAGGCATCGTTTGAAATTTCCGCGGGAGAAACTTCGCAGGATGGAGGACGAACCCGCAGAAACTGGGGATAAACGAATGCCTTCACTCCGTCATTGGAGTCTATTATATTGAAGAAGAGTTAACATGAATTGTATAAAACGGAAGTCGTGTCAGGAAAGTTTACGCTATGATAACTAGATTACGATTTCCGCAGGAGCTGCACCATCCAGCGGGTTGGGCATTCGCTGCTGAATTTTTTGAACTCGTGGATAAAGTGGGCCTGGTCGTAATAGCCGTACTCTGAAATAATGTCGTTAAAAGCCGCCCGCGACGGATGCAGCAGTCTGCCCACTGCCGATTGATACCGGATGATTTGGCAGAACAGCTTGGGAGAGAGGCCAATGTATGACTCGAACAGGGAACGAAAACTCCGTGTTGAACAGTCCGTGGCTGTAGAGAGCTCGGTTATGCTGATATTGCCGCAGGACTGAAAAATAAGCCGGATGGCCTGATAAAAGTGCGATGGTACAGAAGCGGCAGTGCATGGCCCGGAATGAAGTAGCTTACGGAGGCCGCTGTTGAAACTGGATATTCTGCGATGGAAAGAGGTGTCTTCCTGCTGTATTTGCTGTATGGCGGCGGCTGGAATGGATAAGGCGCGATCCAGCGGCGTGGATCGGTCCGCCAATTCTTTTAGCGGAATTTTAAAAGCAGGAGCGAGGGGGACGGGAAGCAGCCGGACACCGAAGTATAACGTGCCTGGACGAAACGGCACCTCCCGGCGGCAAAGAACGCTGCCGAGAAGCACAGAATCGGTAGGGGAGCCTCCGACCGGGAACAACATATCGACATGTCCCCCAGGCAGCATGGGGCAGCGTCCTGAGTGGCCGCATGGGACCGAGAATTGGTAGAACAGAACAGGCAGCGGAGTGTCTGGTAATAAGTCGCAATGCTCTGTGTAATCGGTAAAATGCTTGGCAAAGCCCGGCTGAATGGGCATAAACGTCTCGAAGGCAGTGGATGCGGCCGGCATGTTCATCGTAATCTCTCCCCCGGAATTGTAATAGGAATATGGCTTATGGTAGATAATATGACTATTTTACTCCTTGATTGATAGATTTGAAAGTATATTTAACATTTTAAGTTATAAAATATGACATTAATTTATGTAGTAATTTTCATTAATGCATTGGGAGAGCCTCTAGTGGAACCAGGGCAACTACAGGGAGTAGAGTGATCTGTGGGCTGGGGGCATATGGCTGTGATTGTAAAAGAAATAAAAAGCACCCTTCTGCCAGGTGCAGAAAGGTGCTGAATCGATCAAGCCCAAGGGGCTTTATACGGTTGTGGACGTTCCGGTATCGCGGTTTGGCATGTTGTTGTTCTTTGCCCGTTTGGCAAGATAGAACGCGTATACTATGATGAACAGGACGAGGAACAAGGATGCGTAACGGTACATTGCCCCGTAAGTCGAGTATTGGGCGATCTGGCCCAAAACCATGGCTCCAACGGCGATGCCAAGGTCCAGCGAGTTGAAATACATACTGTTGGCGAGTCCCTGCTTTTGCGGAGGAACCTGCTGCAGCATCCAGGATTGAAGGGTCGGCTGAACCGTGCCGAATCCGAGGCCGTAGCACAGAGCGGCCAAGGCTAAAAATCCGGTGGTATGGGCATAAGACAGCAGCCATAGCCCTCCAATGAGCAGCACCGCCGACGGAATGAGCAGGGCGATATGCCCCTTGCGGTCGTAAATTTTGCCCGAGATGGGCCGAATCAGCACGACGGCGGCCGCATTGAACAGAAAGAACAGCGATGCGTTCGCGAGGCTGGCCTCTTTTCCGAACAAATTAATAAAACTGAGCAGTCCGCCATAGGTAATGGACATCAGCAGGTTCATCAGGCTGGGCAGAAGGAGCGCTTTCGGAAAGCCCTGCTTCTGGGGAACCGCCGTAAATTCTTTTGGAATGGCCGGGGCGGCCGGCTTCACCTTTTTGGTCAGCGGAATGACCAGCGGGAAGATCAGGGCAATAACGATTAGCGTAGCATATACCAGCGTGTCGAACCCTTTGTTCTCCAGAAGCGCCGTCCCGATGACAGGTCCAAGCGAAAGGGCGATGCTTGTCGACAGTCCGAAATAGCCCATTCCCTCGCCCAGCCTGCGGACCGGTATAATACCGGATGCCATCGTAGGCAGCGTCGTGCTGCCCATGCCGAAGCCAACGCCGAACACGATCCGCATCAGCAGCAGCAGCGCCATCGTGCCGCTCCACAGGTAACCGAAGGTGGCGAGCAGCGCTAAGGCAAGGCCGATATATAAGATTTGATTACGGATGCCTTTCTCCAAAGCCTTGGCGGAATACAGGCGCGCCGCGATCGCAGCCAGCGAGAACAGGGTCGTAAACATGCTGACCATGAAGGCGCTGGCGTGAAAATGTTCTTTTACATAGCCGGACAGAGGGGATACGATCATTTGCAAATTTAAAAATAACAGCAGGTTGCACAGCGTAAGCATAATAAACTCACGTGTCCACAGTTTCTCTCGGGTGTCGTTCATAGGTGACTCCTACTCCATTAAAATTCGGTCTATATTTTTATTGATTTGATCCATGATGCGGTTCAGTGACTCCAATTGCTCGTCCGTAATGCCGGCGATCAGCTCGTCATTGAGCTTCAGCTCCATCGGGATCGTTTCTTTCATCAGCTCCTGCACGGCTGGCGTGGCGTAGATTAAATAAGCCCGGCGGTCAGCCGGATCCGGCTTGCGCTGAATCAGTTCTTTCTTGTCCAGCACATCGAGAATGCGGGTGATGGAGGGCTGGTCTTTGCCGGAGCGAAGCGCGAGTTCCTTCTGGTTAATGCCTTCCTGGAGGTGAACCTGGTACAGTACGGACCATTGCTCGGGTGTGATGCCGTAAGGCTTAAGCAGGCCTGCAAAAATAGAAGACATTCTGCGGGACATATTTCCGTATCGGAAACCGATCGTTTGGGACGAAGATGAGAAGCGGGACAGGGAAAACACTCCTTCAAAATATAATTGTCATAACAATTATATGGATATGAACAAAGAACGTCAACGAAAAAAAGCTGCGGTGCGTTGACGATGATTTTGAAGAAGTGTTTGGTTGGGGAAGAGACTGGAGGTGGTGCAGCTACTGATGAGTAGGCGTGTCCAATATGGACGAGTACTTGGGATACAGCCGGCGTATGCAGTCCGGGCAAATATCGTGCGTGAATTCGGTGTGGGCATGCTTTTGCAAAAAACTCTCGATGGAATTCCACAAGTCATCGTCATCGCGAATTCGTTTGCAGACAGCGCAGATGGGCAGCAATCCGCGTAGAGTGCGGATCTGGGATAAGGCGGTCATCAAGTCGTTCTCGAGCTGTTTGCTTCGGCTGATATCCGACAGGCAGACGATCATTCCCCGGGGTTCCTCCCTGGCGCCGTTCCGGAGCGGGAAAGCCTCGATTTGAAACCAGCGGGAGGGCTGGATGCAGCTCGATCGGAATTCGTTCCTGTAGTATGTAGAAATACCCTGCAAAACCGCCTGGAGTCTGTCCAGGTCTTGTTCGTCTTCTCCCGAAAGGGCGTCGGCGATTTGCATGAAATTAATGCCAACCCAGTTAAAGGATTGGGGGACGCCTTCGTCATATGCGCTTTGAATCCAGGCGTGGTTCACTGAAATGATAACTCCTCCGGCATCCACGACGGCAATACATTGCCTCATGGCATGGATCAATTCATGATAAGAAATGTCGAGTGTGTGCAAAAGCGGTCGCTCCCTGTCTTGGTATTGGTCATAAGCGGGCCCGAATCGCGTTGGAAAGGTAAGGTCAGATATGAAGTGAATGATTGCAGGGCGGTTGGATTAGAAAAGGGACTAATGATACAATAAGAGCCATAGGTATGGAAATTCCTAATATAAAGAATACTATACACGTTTTTGCGTCATATTGCAAGCATAAAATTACTTAAATGCGTCGTTTTTTGCGACATGACTGGAAGGCGGTTTTTTATGCAATCCATTTACGGACGTATTGAGGCATTAATTAAGCAGAAGGGGATGACCAAAAAGTCGTTTTGCGAGCAGCTTAATATCAGCACGGGGAATTTCGGAGATTGGAAAAGGGGGAAGTCCACCCCGAGCACCAATAAATTGATCGAAATTTCGAGCTTTTTCGGCGTCAGCCTTGACTGGCTGATTCTGGGCAAGGAACCGGGGCCGTATATGGTGAAAGAGCAGCAGGATCCTTATTTGTGGGAAAACGGAAGGCAGTTAAACGAAATGCCGCTATCCGATCACGAGAAGGAGTTTATTAAGGAGTACATCAAGTTTGTGGAATACCGGAAGAACCAGTCCCGCGATCAGTAAGATGAAGGTCAAGTACATACATGGGAACAGAAAAGGCACTTCGCTGCGGCAGGGCAGAGCGGAGTGCCTTTGTGGTGTTGGTAAAGGGTTCACGAGGCGATATGGGAGTCGTTCTCCTGGATGTTGACAAGGTCTGTGGGCAGGGAGTCTTTCTCCGCTGTCCATGCGCGCTCCATTTCAGCCGTCCATTTGCCGGCCAACGCTTTGGCGTCGTGAGGCGGAATGCTTAGCGAGCGGGCAGCGAGCTGGATGCATGTGCAGACCGCAGATTGCATATAGCCATAAACGGTGTGGTCGCGGCTGGACCCGAGCTGATAGTTGACATAGGCATGCGCCGTGGCCAGGCAGACGGGAGACAGCTCCTTCTGCGCGAGTTCGTCAAGAACCTTCAGATTGAGCCAGGGGTACAGAGCCTGGGCCAGTTTCAAAAGTCTTCTGCCCCGTTGGCGCACCGCTTCATCATTTTCATGTACAGCGATTCTTCCGAGGATGTACCGGTCAATTATGGCGATCTGACGGATATCCCGTTGGTCGGCAGCTGCGTAAATCGCCAGAATGGCCGCGCCGTCTTGGCGGACCAAGCGATTCATCATCGGATGAAGGATGAACCCTTCCAGCTCTTCCTGGCTCTGGATGCGCCCTTCTGCAATTCGGGTTTGGAGGTCAAACACATGGCTGAAGCCTCCAACCGACAAGTCGTTATCCAGCGTTTGCACGTAATCGAGCAGTTTGGTGCTTTTGTCGTTCAACACGGTCACCTCCAGATTATCTTATGATAAGAAATATGACGTGAATTGCAGATTGAAATCATCGAGCACTATTATTTGTAAGTTAATATTACATAAATATAATGATTTGTCAATGTTATGGCGACTTATTCAGTATATTCGTTGGTTTTTATGTTATATAATATTACATATATGATGTTCTAGTGCATTTCCCTTTACAATTCGGATGATTTTGTGTATAATAAAAAAGTTCGCTAAATGAACTTTGGATATGCGGTAGTGGTGGAATGGCAGACACGCTATCTTGAGGGGGTAGTGGGCGTACGCCCGTGGAGGTTCGAGTCCTCTCTACCGCATCTATGAACACAGAAAGAAGCTTCCTTGGAGAAATCCAGGGAAGCTTTTTTTGCTTTGTGGCATGTTGTGTCACTATTCGCTTTTTCGGGATGCAAGCAGCTTGCGGATGTCGTTTTCGATTTTGTCCGGTGTCGTTTTGGGCGCGTAACGCTTGATGACCCTGCCCTTGGAATCGACCAGGAACTTGGTAAAGTTCCACTTGACCGCTTTTGATCCGAGCACGCCCGGCGCTTCCCGGGTAAGATATTGAAACAGTGGATGGGCGTTGCTGCCCTTGACGTCGATCTTCTCAAACATCGGGAACGTGACCCCGTAATTCATCTGGCAGAATTCGCCGATCTCCTCGCTGGTACCTGGCTCCTGATTGGCAAACTGGTTGCTCGGAAAACCGAGAATTTGAAAATGATGGTCGCGGAACTCGTCGTACAGCTCCTGCAGCCCGCGAAACTGCGGCGTAAATCCGCATTTGCTGGCCGTGTTCACGATCAGCAGCACGTCACCTTCATATTCCTTTAACGATACCTCTTTGCCGCGCAGCGTGTTCACTTGAAAATCGTAGACGCTCACTGCCATCCTCCTCCTTTTGTGCTGCTATGAATCATCATCCAGCCGAAGCATTTACCAAGCGCACAATTTAATTTTAAACGATTGAACTGTAATGTCAATGCGGATATTCCTGCGAGCCAGTGTCCCTGAATGACCTGGTTTTCATAAATGCGCCAAATCGGGAGCATGGAAGAGGTAGAAGTCAAAAAGCCAAAATGTAAGCGCTAATAAGGTCCTGAATGTTCCAAAATTCGCGGTTCATGATTTTTAGACTGCCTTTACAGCTTGGAAGGAGCGGGTGTATGATTCAGAGCGTATTCAATACAGTTTCCATTACTAATCGCTGAGTTTCCGCAAAAAAGCGCGGAAATCGGGGGAACCAAACGCGTGCCATGGAGCAGCGAACCGGTGTGAGAGTCGGGGGTCTGCTGCCAGCCGCAGGGGTGAATCCCGGCTACGGATGCCATGGATCCGGCCGGGTAGAGCGACTCTCACCGCTCGAATCCGTCAGCTAACCTCGTAAGCGCCGTTTGAGAGAGGAATGATGAAACTTGCGACCCGAATAAACTTTCGGATCACAGGGGGATCAGCTGGCCTCTGTGTTTTTTTTACCCTTTTTTAGCTTACTGGAACAAAAGAGAGCATTCATCACAATCACATACACTTATCAATAACGCTTAATTCCGGCCGGAAACGGCCGGGAGCGGGGGAACCACAGCGGCCGCCTGGAACGGAAGCCGCCGGGGTGAATCTTTCCGGTACGGTAAGTACCGGAAGGTAGGGCGACTCTCACGCCCGAATCCGACAGCTAACCTCGTCAGCGTAACGGGAGAGGCAGCACTTGTCGTGCGCATGTTGAATATAGGACGATCCTATTTATATTCGTCCACATTCAAGAAGCCGCGGGAAAGGTCCTTCTTTCCCTGCGGCTTCTTTTGCGTATTCGCGGCTGCCGCACAGGAGGAGCCTTTGAAATGGACAACGTCGTCATTGTGACCGCGCCGAACGAGGCGGGACGCAATTTTATCAAGCTGCTGATGTATTGGAAGAGGCCCTTTGCCGTTCTGACCAACAGTGCCCGGGAGGAACGCCTCTTGAGAAAAATGGGGGTGCAGCGGATCATCCGGCTGAATACGAATCACGCGGAGGATTGGGTGGTTCCCGAAATAGAGGTCGGCAAAATCTTTCTGTTTGAAAGCAGCCTCAACCTGACCTGCCGCTATTTGCAAATCTGCCGTCCCTGGACGTCGGAACCGGTATATGTCATTACGCAGAGGGGCAGCTCACCCGGCATTTACCGGGGGCTTGGTGCAGATCACATCATTTATACCTTAAACGGCGAAGTCGGATTTTTACTGAAATAAAGATGATTCTAACCATGCAAAGGAGAGACCGGAAACGATGATGGATGTATATATGATACTTGCACTCGCTGCCACTTATGGCGTGTTCTTGTTATTTCTTCATTGGTGCGGCCGAGTGGTGGAAGAAGGGGGCAAAGACCAATGATTGTCGTTGGAGCATTCGCCGTGCTTGTCTTTATCTATTTGGTTTACGCCTTGATCCATCCGGAAAAATTTTGACCGGTATTTTAAATCTGTAAGCCTCAAGGGGCCAAAGCAGAACATGCTCGTAAGAGGGGGAAGCCAACCTTGGATATTTTGCAAATTTGTATCGTGATTTTCGTTCTCCTGCTGCTCGTGAAGCCGGTAGGCACTTACGTATATCATATGTTTTCCAATGAACCGAATCGGACGGACCGGATCTTTGGCGGCGTGGAAAGAGTTCTATACCGGATCATCGGGCTGAAGCAGCGGGGCAGCATGAATTGGAAAAAGTACGCGCTCAGCATGATCGCAACCAATATCTTTCTGGTAGCGATCAGCTATATATTGCTCCGAACGATGGGCGCCCTTCCGGGCAACCCGAGCGGCATCGGCAATATGGAGGCGAGTCTGTCCTTCAACACGGTCATCAGCTTTATGACGAACACGAACCTCCAGCATTACAGCGGAGAGAGCGGCATGTCTTATTTTGGCCAAATGATCGTCATCACGATGATGATGTTTACCTCGGCAGCCTCGGGCCTGGCTATCGCGATTGCTTTTATGCGCGGCATCACCCGCAGGGGTGAGGGGCTCGGGAACTTCTTCGAGGACTTTATCAAGGCGCATGTCCGCCTGTTCGTGCCGCTCGCCCTCATCGTGACCCTGGTGCTGGTCGGGCTCAAAGTGCCGCAGACGCTGGAGCCGCTGCGGGCCGTGCAAACGTTGGGAGGCGGCGTGCAGCAGATTCCGCTGGGTCCTGTAGCCTCGCTGGAATCGATCAAGCACCTCGGAACAAACGGGGGAGGTTTCTTCGGCGTCAACTCGGCCCATCCGTTCGAGAACCCGAGCCCGCTGACCAACGTGATCGAAATTCTCAGCATGTGGACGATTTCAGCGTCGCTGCCTTACACGTTCGGACGGTTCGCCCGGAACAAGAAGCAGGGCTGGATGATTTTCAGCGTCATGATGACGCTGTTCGTAGCGTTCCTGTGCCTGACGTATTTCGCGGAAAAAGCCGGCAACCCGCTGATCAACCAATTGGGAATCAACAGCTCGGCCGGCAGCATGGAAGGCAAGGAGGTGCGCTTTGGTATCGCGCAGTCCGCGTTGTTCACGACGGTCACCACTGCCGCAACGACGGGGTCGGTCAACAACATGCATGATACGCTGACGCCTCTGGGGGGACTTGCGCCTCTGGCCGAAATGATGCTGAACGTCGTGTTCGGCGGCAAGGGGGTCGGCTTCGTCAATATGATCATGTATGCGATCCTTGGCGTATTTATCTGCGGCCTAATGGTTGGCCGGACGCCGGAATTTTTGGGCCGGAAAATCGAAGCCCGGGAGATGAAGCTGATCGCGGTGGCGATTCTGATGCATCCCTTCATTATTCTTGCGCCGACGGCGATTTCGTTTATGACGCACCTGGGAACCGACGCCTTCTCCAATCCTTCGTATCACAGCTTGAGCCAGTCGCTCTATGAGTTCACCTCCTCGGCGGCGAATAACGGCTCCGGGTTCGAGGGATTGGCGGACAATACCGTATTCTGGAACGTCAGCACCGGTCTGGTGATGCTCCTCGGCCGATATATCTCGATTATCGCGCTGCTCGCCGTTGCAGGTTCGCTGGCGGTGAAGCAGAAGGTCGCCGAGACTCAGGGCACCTTCCGGACGGACAACAAGCTGTTCGCCGGCATTTTGACCGGAACCGTGCTGCTGATCGGGGCGCTGACGTTCCTTCCGGTTCTCGTTTTGGGGCCGGTCGCCGAATTTTTAACACTTAACTAAAGAGGTGGAGCAAGTCATGAGCGGACAACGCAAAAGCATGCTGTCTGGCGGCATTGCCAAACAGGCGCTGAAAGACAGCTTTATGAAACTGAACCCGGCCGTAATGATGAAAAATCCGGTCATGTTCGTTGTGGAGGTCGGCACCTTCGTGGTGCTGCTGATGGTTCTTTTTCCCTCTTATTTTCATACCGGGGGACGGATAGGGTTTAATCTGACCGTGTTTCTGATATTGCTCTTCACCGTCCTGTTCGCGAATTTCGCGGAGGCGCTGGCGGAAGGCCGGGGCAAGGCCCAGGCCGATACGCTCAAGAAGAGCAAAAAAGACATAACGGCGAACAAAATCGTTGGCGGCGAGATCAAGGTCGTCAGCTCAGCCGAGCTGCGCAAAGGCGATGTCGTCATCGTCTCCCAGGGCGAGATGATCCCGGGTGACGGGGAAGTCATCGAAGGGCTGGCATCGGTTGACGAATCGGCGATTACCGGCGAATCGGCACCGGTGATCAAAGAAGCCGGCGGCGATTTCAGCTCGGTCACCGGGGGAACCCGCGTCGTCAGTGACCAGATCAAGGTGATGATCAAAAGCGATCCAGGCGAATCGTTCCTGGACCGGATGATATCTCTGGTCGAAGGGGCGGCGCGCCAGAAAACACCTAATGAAATTGCTCTTAACACGCTGCTTACAACACTAACGTTGATATTTCTGATCGTGGTTGTCACGTTAGCGCCAATTGCCAAGCATTTCGGGATTTCGCTGGATATCCCGGTGCTGATCTCCCTGCTCGTGTGCCTCATTCCGACGACGATCGGCGGGCTGCTGTCCGCCATCGGCATCGCGGGCATGGACCGGGTTACGCAGTTCAACGTGCTGGCCATGTCGGGGAAAGCCGTAGAGGCATCCGGTGACATCAACACGATCATTTTGGATAAAACGGGCACGATTACCTTCGGTAACCGGATGGCGAGCCAGTTCATTCCGGTGGGGGACGCGGATTATGGGGAAACCGCCTATTGGGCAGCCGTCAGCTCGGTTAAAGACGAGACGCCGGAAGGCCGCTCCGTGCTGGAACTGATGAAGAAGCAGTCGATGGAGGTTCATCCGGAAGCGGCCGCCGCTGGAGAGTTTATCGAGTTCAAGGCGGAGACGCGGATGAGCGGCATCGACCTGGTGGATGGGCGGCATGTCCGTAAAGGGGCGGTGGACGCGGTGAAGCGCTGGGTGCTGGCCCAAGGTGGAAATATTCCGGCAGATCTGGATATGGAATCCGATAAAATCGCGTCGGAAGGCGGTACGCCACTGGCAATCGCTGTGGACAGCCGTATTTACGGGTTGATTCACCTGAAGGATACGGTCAAACCCGGCATGAAGGAACGCTTTGACCAGCTCCGGCAAATGGGGATCAAGACGATCATGTGTACCGGCGACAACCCGCTGACCGCGGCTACGATTGCCCGGGAGGCGGGCGTCGATGACTTTATCGCCGAGAGCAAGCCGGAGGACAAAATCGCGGTCATCCGCCGCGAGCAGGCCGAGGGCAAGCTGGTCGCCATGACCGGCGACGGCACGAACGACGCGCCGGCGCTGGCTCAGGCCGACGTCGGGCTCGCGATGAACAGCGGCACGGCGGCTGCGAAGGAAGCGGCCAACATGGTCGACCTCGATTCTGATCCGACGAAGATCATCGAGGTCGTGGCCATCGGCAAGCAGCTGCTGATGACCCGCGGCGCGCTCACCACGTTCAGCATCGCGAATGACGTGGCCAAATATTTTGCCATCATTCCCGCCATGTTCATGGCCGCTATCCCGGAAATGAACGTGCTGAACGTCATGAAGCTCGGCTCGCCGCTTTCGGCGATCTTAAGCGCCTTGATTTTCAATGCGGTCATTATCCCGCTGCTCATCCCGCTGGCGATGAAAGGGGTGGCCTACAAGCCGATAAGCTCGTCGCGCCTGCTCAGCCGCAACCTGCTTATCTTTGGCCTTGGCGGCGTGATTGCGCCTTTTATCGGCATCAAGCTGATTGATCTGGTGGTTCATTTGTGGATTTAGATAGAATGAACTAAAGAAATGGATAAGCGATAGATTATGATAAAGGGATGATACGATATGAAAACGACAGTGACGACGGCGGTCGGCGAAGAAAAGTGGAACGGTTCCTTGTGGGGTGTCGCGCTGCGCACGAGTCTGGTGCTGATCGTCCTATGCGGGATTGCGTACCCGCTGGTGAGCACGGGCCTGGCCCAGCTGATCTTTCCAAGCCAGGCGAGCGGCAGCATGCTTAAGGACAGCACGGGAAAGGTCGTGGGTTCCGAGCTGATTGGCCAGTCCTTTACGGACCCTTCCTTCTTCCAGGGGCGTGTTTCCAGCATTGATTACAAGGCAGAGGGTTCCGGATCGAACAACTATGCTCCATCCAATCCCGAGCTGCTGAAGCGGGTTCAAGCCTCGATCGCGGATTGGCAAAAGAACAACCCGGACGTACCGGTCAGCGAGCTTCCGGTTGACCTGATCACCAACTCGGGCTCCGGGCTGGATCCCCATATTACACCCGAATCAGCGAAAGCCCAGGTACCGCGGATCAGCAAGCTGCGCGGCGTTTCGGCCGATGAGCTGGACCGCCTCGTTGAGCGGAACACAGAGGGCCGGGACCTCGGCGTATTCGGCGAGAAGCGTGTCAATGTGCTGAAGCTGAACCTGGCCCTGAGCGAGCTCGGCAAGTCCTGATATTTAAAAAAAGCCCCGTATCCATGGAATCCATGAGATACGGGGCTTTTATAGTGTCCATCGCAATTAACCGAAAATGGTCTGAACCAGAAGGTACACATTCAGGACAATGATAAATGCCGTCACGACCCAGGCCAATATTTTGACCCAAACCGGATTGACGAATTTGCCCATAAGCTTCTTGTCGCTAGTAAACTTGACCAGCGGAACCACCGCAAACGGCAGCTGGAGGGACAGGATGACCTGGCTCAGAATGAGCAGATCCTCGGTGCCGCTCTCGCCGTAGATGGCCGTCACGATGACCGCCGGGATGATGGCGATCATCCGGGTGATCAGCCGGCGCAGCCAGGACGGCAGCCGCAGGTTCAGGAAGCCCTCCATGACGATCTGTCCGGCGAGCGTGCCGGTCAGCGTCGAGTTCTGGCCCGATGCCAGCAGGGCGACGGCGAACAAAATGCTTCCGAGCGTCGTTCCGAGCAGCGGCGTCAGCAGATGGTACGCATCGCTGATGTCGGCGACCGTAGTCATCCCCGCCTTGTGGAATGTCGCCGCCGAGACGATCAGGATCGCCGCGTTGATGAACAGGGCAAGCGTCAGCGCAATCGTCGAATCCCAGACGGAAAATTTGATGGCTTCCCGCTTGCCCTTGTCGGTGTTTTCGTACTGCCGGGTCTGCACGATCGATGAGTGAAGGTACAGGTTATGCGGCATAACGGTCGCGCCCAGGATGCCGATGGCGATATAGAGCTTCTGATGATCGGTCACCAGATCGGCCGTCGGGATGAACCCGGTCAAGATGCTGGCGGCATCCGGTTTGGAGAGCCACAGATCGATCCCGAAGCACAATCCAATCGTCACGATCAGCACGATGACGAGCGTCTCGATCGCCCGAAAGCCCTTATGCTGCAGCAGCAGCACGAGCAGGACGTCGAGTGCGGTGATCAGCACGCCGTACAGGATCGGAATCCCGAACAGCAGCTTCAGGGCGATCGCCGAACCGATGACTTCGGCCAGATCGCAGGCTGCGATGGCCAGTTCACACAGCACCCACAGACCGATGCTGACCGGCTTGCTGTAATGGCTGCGGCACGCCTGCGCCAGGTCGTGGCCTGTAACGATGCCGAGCTTACTGCACAGCGACTGGAGCAGGACGGCCATCAGGTTCGACAGCAGGATCACGGCCAGCAGGGAATAGCCGAACCGGGATCCCCCGGCGATGTCCGTCGCCCAGTTTCCGGGATCCATATAGCCTACAGCAACCAGATATCCGGGGCCGACAAAGGCCAGAAATTTGCGAAAAGTCGAGGCGTTCACCGGGACTTTCATAGATTGGTTTACGTCAGACAGCGAAGTTCTTTCCTTCGGTTTCTCCCACGTATTGGACTTGGAAGGATGTATAATTTCGGTGTCTTTCATATGCATCACACCTTATTAAAATTATTGTAATGTAATAAATGTTCTACTATTCATTGTACTCATACAAATTTGTTTGTCTAGGGAAACTTTTGTGTGGTTGTACAATTATTTTTGGGACACACAAGAATGGGATGCACACCTCTTCTGAATAGCCATTATCCGAAGGATCCCGTTTCAAATAGGAAGGATCGCTTTAATTAATGAGGGTAGGGTCAAATTCAGGAAAAGGAGTCGATGAAGATGAAAGCTCTATATACGGCAACGGCAACGGTCCATGGCGGCCGGGAGGGTTCGGTCGCATCCTCCGATGGTGTCCTGAAGCATGAACTCAGTATGCCCAAAGAATTAGGCGGAGCCGGCGGCAATGGAACCAACCCCGAGCAGCTGTTTGCAGCCGGGTATGGTGCATGCTACGAAAGCGCACTGGCCAATGTGGCCCGCCAGGCCGGCGTGAAGCTGAATGATGTGGAAGTCACTTCCAACGTCATGATCGGCAAAGACGAGAGCGACGGCGGTTTCCGCCTTGCGGCCCGTCTCGATATCAAGCTGCCCGGGATCGAACGTGAACAAGCGGAAGAGCTTGCGAAAAAGGCGCATGATTTCTGCCCGTATTCCAAAGCCACGCGGGGGAATATCGATGTCGAGCTGAACGTGATTTAAATAATGCCAGGATGTATCCGAACGTCTATCGACGTACCTTCATAGAAAACTGGCCGCGTTTCGCGGAAGTTTTCCGTGCGATGATGGAATGGATTTAGCTCCGCTGAATTTTATCATCGTAACAAAAGCCGGGGGCTCACCACACGGTGGCGGCTGCTTCCGGCTTTTTGTCGTATCCTTTTTCGGCATAACCATATCCCTGGAACGATTTCCACCGCCCTGGCGTAAAATAGTTAGGCACCAAAGGAAAGGGGAGATCAGCTTGAGCATTAAGGACATCATTGAGGATCGTTTTGTTTGCGTTAAGTGCAAGGGGCGGATCTGCGACATCCGTGAGGTTTCCATGACGGGAGCCGGCCTCAGCAAGATGTTTGATATCCAGCATATCCATTATTTATTTGTTTCCTGCAAGCATTGCGGGAATGTCGAGGTGCTTAATCCCGATATTTTGGAAGGGAAAAAGAAAGATCAGCTTGGTACGATTCTGGATATTTTCTTTGGGAGTTAGGCATCCTTTATATTGAAGGGAAGCAAAAGCGATCGGTACTGTAGAGACATATTGGGGCCAAATACATGAATTACATACCCTTCTTTGTTGACATGATATATAAAATTCATTTAATATGTCTAAGTACTTGTTACGTACTATTTGTCCGAGGCAAGAAAACTAAATAAACGGGTGATGCATATGTCTTACAGACCGATCATTACGAACGTCAGAGAAGCCAGCAGCAATGAAAAAAGCGGATTGTACGAATTCATTATCAACCTGGCTGACGGAACAGAGTGCCGTGCGTTCTATAACCGTTTTCCGGAATGGAAAATGACTAACATCAGCCGATTGCAGAAAACTCCTTGTCCTGTATGCCGCAAAGACTTTATTTGCAAGTGCATGGAGAGCTTTACAGGCGAGCTGGAACAGCAAATCGTTGAGAACCAATGGATTGATAAGGCGATTGCCCATTAATATCATCCAGGAGATACAGGTGCGGGATTATGAATCCCGTGCTTTTTTCTATATTGAGGGAGTAATAAGGTGGCTTGATTTACGAGGCAATAAGGAAGATACTGGAGGTAAGGGAGGGCTCGCCGATGACCATGCAGCAAGGAAACGCAGGTAAGCCAAATGCCATTGTTCTGATTGACGGCGTCTGTCATTTATGCCAGGGGCTGACCAAGTTCATTCTCCAGCGGGATCCGGAAGGAATATTCCATTTTGCCTCACTTCAGTCCGAGATCGGAGAGAAGCTGCTCCGGGAGGGCGGATTGCCAGTCGGAGCCCTAAATACCGTCGTTCTGATTGAAAACGGACGCTATTATACGGAATCTGCTGCGGCTTTGCGGATTGTGCGGCGTTTAAAGCAGCCTTGGCCGCTTCTGTATGCTTTCATCGCTGTGCCTGCGCCGCTCCGGAACGTGATCTATCGCTGGGTCGCGCGTAACCGGTACCGCTGGTTTGGCAAGGAGGAAGCCTGCCTGCTGCCCACGCCAGAGATTAGGAACCGTTTTCTGTGAAAAAGGAAACGTTACCGGATCGATTTTTTCATGTCAAAGTGTATTGTGTTTCCGTTCCGGATGTGATAAATTCTAAATTAAGTAAATACTTACCAATAACGGAAGCACCGTTTAACACCCGCCAGGCGGGTTGTTGGACGGTGCTTTTTTGCTGTCTGAAACGAGGAGGGATCATTCGTGATGGTACCATACCGAATTACGCTCGCGGTCAAGGAGGCGCAGTATCTGGAGGGTATCCTGCACTATGTTCACAGCAGCGAGTTTGGGGACAAGCTGCACATATCCGGATTCACTAAATTGGACGCTTTTATGAAGTATATGGACGGCAAGGAGCTGCCCGACGCCGTCGTTGGGGAGGCAGCCTTCCTGGAGCCCTGGCTTGCCGGGAAGAACGGCGATATACCGAACTGGATTTTGCTCGGACATGGGGAGGCCGCCTCTATACAAGGACCGGTGCTCCCCAAATATCAGCCCCTTCCGGAGCTGATGGCTTCCATCCTCGGCTTATGCCGGAGGGAAGGTCAGCGGCGTACACTGCCGGTGGCGGACGGAGAGGCCGTGACGATCGGCTTCGTCTCCGTCGTGGGCGGGAGCGGGAAGACGACCGCCGCCGTTAATATGGCCAAACAGCTGGGGGCGGCCGGCCTGTCGGTATTTTATTTGAACCTCGAAACCGTGAACAGCAGCGGAATTTTTCCCAGACAGGGGGGCGGTGCGGAGAGTGCCGAGGGGCTGCCCGGGATGCTGTATGAGCTGAAAGCGGTCCAGGAGGAGAAGCATGTGCAGACGATGGTATCTCCGGAGCCGTACACCGTCCATCATCCGGGAATTCGTGCGGATTGGTTCAAACCCGTCACCAATTTGAAAGAGCTGGTTCAATTGGGTAAGGCCGATACACGGAAGCTGCTGCAGAGCATCGCGGCAAGCGGCCGGTACGACGTGGTGATCGCCGACACAGATTCCGGGCCGAACGAACGCCTGGCCGCTGTCCTGGAAGGATGCCGCCACCTGGTCTGGCTGATGCTGGACGACATCACCAATCTGTACAAAAACGGCCAGTGGTTTGCGTTTATGGAGCGGAGCCAGCCGGAACTGTTCGCGGAGCTTGCCGGAAAGAGCCGGTACGTGGTCAATCGGTTCACCGGGCAGCTGGCCAATCCGCTGCCCGCGTGCATTCCAGAGGTGGACGGCGTTCTGCCGTATATCCCTTCCTGGAAGCATAACAGCAACGAAGAGCTGCTGCTCAGCTCGCCGATCTACCAGCGGGATATCCTCAAGCTGTGCAAGTCCCTCTTGGGGGACTCATTCGTCAGTGGTTCAGGGGTGAGAGGATATGGATGAAGAGCTGTTCCGCGAGCTTCGTCAAGAAATCCGGTCCGGACTGGACGTGACTTCTGCGCTTGGCAACCGGGAGCTGATGCAGTATATCGAGCTGACGGTGTTCAGGAGACCTGAGCTTCGCGAGCTGACCGCGCAGGAGAAGCGCAGCCTGATCCGGCGGATCTTCGATTCGTTCCGCGGGCTCGACATTTTGCAGCCTTTAGTGGACAATCCCGCGATTACCGAAATTATGATCAACAGCCACGAGGATATTTTTATCGAACAGGACGGCGTGGTGTCCCGGCTGCCGCTGAAGTTCGAATCGAGATCGAGGCTTGAAGACATTATCCAGTCGATCGTTGCCGGCGTGAACCGCGTCGTCAACGAGTCTTCGCCGATCGTGGACGCCAGGCTGAAGGACGGCTCGCGGGTCAACATCGTCCTGCCGCCGGTTGCGCTGAAGGGGCCGACGATGACGATCCGGAAGTTCCCCGAATCGCCGATGACGATGCAGGACTTGATCGTCCGGAGAGCACTGAGTCAGGAGGCGGCTGAGTTTCTCCAGCAGCTGGTGGTGGGGAAATACAACATCTTTATCAGCGGCGGGACGGGCTCCGGCAAAACGACGTTCCTCAATGCCCTGTCGCAATTCATCCCACCGGACGAACGGGTGATCACGATTGAGGATTCGGCTGAACTTCAGATTGTCACGGTCCCCAATCTGGTCGCTCTGGAGACCCGTAACGCCAACACGGAGGGGAGAGGGGAAATCGCCATCCGGGATCTGATCCGCTCCTCCCTTCGGATGCGTCCCAATCGGATCGTGGTCGGCGAGGTCCGGGGGAGCGAGGCGCTCGATATGCTGCAGGCGATGAACACCGGCCATGATGGAAGCTTATCGACCGGCCATGCGAACAACACGCGCGATATGATCAGCCGGCTGGAGACGATGGTGCTGAGCGGAGCGGATCTGCCTGTGCCTGTCGTCCGCCAGCAGATCAGCTCGGCGATCGATATTTTTGTCCATCTGTCCAGGATGCGCGACCGCACGCGGAAGGTCACTGAAATCAGCGAGGTGGCCGGGCTGGAGAACGGCGAGGTGGTCCTTAATCCGCTGTTCCGTTTTCGGGAGACGGGGGAGAAGGAAGGAAAGGTTGAAGGGGAGCTGGAGCCGACGGGAAACGGATTGATTCATGTCGCAAAGCTTCAGGCTGCGGGAATCGCCGCCGCAAAGAAGTGAAGCGGACATTTTTAATTCCAATATGAAGAGATTGGGGTCGCGGGCTGCTTGATTCAGCATCAAATTAAAAGGCCTTAATAAACCAGTTGGGTACTGTCACCAGGGAGGTGAAGCGATGTTACACGAACAGCAGGGAACAGGGAGCAATGGTAACCGGCGGGAGGCCGCTCCTTCCAAGAAGCCAGGCAGGGCGCTCAGGAGGCAAGGCATGGACGGATCTCCCCCTCCAGAGGATATAGGGAAGAAGCTCCCGGATTACCAGACTTATGAGCTGAACGGGCTCCAGCGTACGGCATGCATTGCTATTGGGGGCTTGTTATGCTTCGGAATTGGCTATTTGTTCTATCACCAATGGCTCGTAGCTATGATCATGGCATCCGGCGGATGGATCGTTCCGCGGTTTTGGAGGGCGCATCTTCTGGAGCGCCGGAGGACCGCGATGAATCTTCATTTTAAGCAGGCGCTGTATTCGCTGTCTTCCTCCCTGTCTGCGGGCAAATCGGTGGAAAACGGTTTTAGGGAGGCTATTCAGGACCTGCGGATGCTCGACCCGGATGCGGAGAATGACCTGATTACCGAGCTGGGCATTATCTGCGCGCGGATGGAGTATGGCGAACCGGTCGAGGATGCATTGAATGACTTCAGCCGCCGTGCCGCAATGGAGGATATTACGAATTTTGCGGATGTGTTCACGACGTGTAAGCGCACGGGAGGGGACCTTGTCGAGGTTGTACGGCACACCTCAACAGTGATCGGCGAGAAGCTGGATATCAAACAGGAGATCTCGGTCATGATCGCCCAGAAAAAGTTTGAATCCAGAGCCTTGTTGGCTGCGCCTATCCTGATGCTGATGTTTATGAATTTTACGGCCGGAGATTATATGCAGCCGCTGTACAGCGGGATGGGCATCGTGATTTCGACAGGTGCATTGGCGGGACTGGCCGGCTGCCTGCTATGGATTATGAAAATGATGAATATCAAGGTGTGAACGGGGTGAAGTCATGAAATTATTGGCTGCCGTGATGCTGGCTCTGCTGGCGGGAGGTTGGGTGGTGCAGAACCAGCGCTGCGGCGACAAATATAAGCGGTTGATGACATTGCCGATGGAAGGGATTCGGCTGAGAGCGGTGATGCGGCCCATGCTGTACATCATCGACCAGTACAAGCTGACTGCTCGTTTTCCGCTCTTCTTCTTCAGGCTTCAGCGTTCGATTCAGAAGATTTACGGGCAGCGGCACAGCGTGGAGATGACGCTCCTGTATGCCGGAGAGATGCTGTGTTACAGCTGGCTGATGCTGATGCTGGGCTGCCTGCTGACGCTTGCCGCCGGGGGAAACACGGGGCTTATTATTGGAGGGCTGCTGGCCATCCTTCTCCCGGCCGCGATCATTAAGGACCTGCACACGAAGGTTGATAAGCGGGACCAGGATATTACGATCGAGCTGGCCGAGCTGCTGAACAAGATCGTCCTGCTCGTCGGAGCAGGCGAGACGGTGCAGAAGGCCATCACGCGATGCGCACGTCAGAAGGAAACCCAAAGGGATCATCCGCTTTATAAGGAACTAATCCGGATGATCGATGATCTGGAAGGCGGATATTCCTTTCAGCAGTCGTTTGAAAATTTTAGCAAACGCTGTGCCGTGCAGGAGGTATCCGCGTTTACGACAGCCGTGCTGCTCAATTTGCGGCGAGGGGGCAGCGACTTTGCCATGGCTCTGAACGACTTGTCCCGGGGATTATGGGAGAAGCGCAAGGCCATTACCCGGACACGAGGAGAGCAAGCTTCGTCAAAGCTCGTTTTTCCAATGATGGTCATTTTTATGATCGTGATTGTGCTGGTGGGCACACCGGCTTTTATGATGATGAACATGTAGGAGGGGTATAAATGCTGACAATGATAAGACGAAGCGGCAAGAAATTATGGAAGGACGAGGAGGGACTCGGAACGCTCGAAATGCTGCTGATTATCGTCGTGATCCTCATTATCGCGCTTCTGTTTAAGAAGCAAATTATGGAGCTTATCAACAAACTGCTGGCTAACGTCAACAAAAAAAGTGAAGAATTTACGAGCTAGGTTAAAAGAATGCGAGGGAAGCTTTACGCTGGAAGCCTCCCTCGTCATGCCGGTCGTTCTGTTCACGACGATGATTCTGCTGTTTCTGTCCCTGTATATGTATCAGCAGAGCATGCTGCATCAAGCGGCGTCCGCAGCCGCGGAGCGCACGGCCTACAGCTGGGATAACAGCCATAAAGAAGCGCTTGACGGCTCGGTTCCGGTCAACCAATATGATTCGCTGTATTGGCGAATGACAGACGATCAATGGCTTGGTGCGTTGTTTGGCTGGGCAGGAGCCGAGAACTCGCAGACGGTACCTGTTCCAAGTACCTCTTCCACCCAAGGGGCGCTGACGGCGATCAAGCTGAGCAAAACCGGCTCGGCGATTCCGGCGGGCATGCAGGGGGATATGACCTATAAAAATGCTCTGCTGCAGCGGAAAGTAACTGCCAGCTTGAACCAAATGATCTCCCTCCGGCCGCTCGATGCCATGTTGGACGGAGGGAGCGAGCTTCGAACCTCCGGGAGTTCATTGGTCGTGGATCCGGTAGAATTTATCCGCAGCATCCATCTGATGAGATACTACGGCTCGAAGTTCAAGAAGAATGATGCTGGTGAAGGGATGGATCGAGGCAGCGCGGCTGGGGTGCTGAAGCAGCTTCAAGCTTCCGGAAGCCAGCCTTAGGAGCCGGAGAGGAGGATTGGCGGGTGTTCGGTAAGAGACGCTCAGAAAGTGGATCGGTATCCATCTTTCTTATTGGGGTTTTGGCCATGATTTTTGCGTTTGTCGCATTATTTATCGACTACGCCCGGATCGCGGCGATGAAGGCGCAGAGCGAGCGGTTGGTCCGTGCGGCGGTCCGGTCGGTCATGTCGTCGTACGACCCTGAACTGCAGGAAAGGTATGGACTTTTTGCACACGGCAGCACGAGCGGCGATCAAATTATGGCTGGCGTGCTTAACAGCACGATGGATAAGGGAGACCGCAGCGATCGGTTTGATCTGCTTCCGCTTCAGCTGGACACCTCATCGCTCAAGATGGAACGGATGCTGGGGGAGTATGACATTTTTAATAGGGAAGTCAGCGAGGAGATGAAGTATAAAGCGCCCATCGACTTTTCTCTGGAACTCGTCAGCAGGTTCAAGCCGCTGTCCGAATCCATGAAGGAAGCCTCGGATACGGTGGATGTCCTGGGCAAGCTGCAGAAGCTGTATGACAAGCGCGAGGAGGCCCTAGATCAGATGCTGGCGGCCCAAAGAAAGGCCGGTCAAAGCCTGAAGGAGGTTCCGGTTTTGATCATGAGCCCTGCCGGAGGGGCGATTCCGGACCAATCGCTCGGTTCTTCGGAAGTGGTCACCGCGGCCGACATCGCCGCACAATATGAGGACTACGTAGACAAGGTCAATCAGGATGCAAACCGTGGCGAAGACGAAGAGGAACAGTACAGCTCGGAAATCCGGGAGTATAACCGCAGCTCAGGAAAGGTCATTTCCCGCCTGCAGGGCATCCAGTCCTCGGCGGCCAAGAGCCATGCGAAGGAACTCCAGAATGCCCTGGAGTACTGGGAGGAGGCCCGGAGCAGCAACGATAAGATGAAGGAAGTGATTGCAGAAGCCGGAAACCGCGGCGGGACCGAAGGCTACGATCAGGTCGGGAGCGCCATAATCCCGGGGGCGGCACCGGAAGCATCCGGAAGTGATCCAGCGGCGATTCATGGCATCCGGGACGGCATAGACCAACTGCTGCTGTCCGATAGTCTGCTTCAGGAATTGAATGATGTAATTAAGACCCAAAAACAGGATTATAGTGCCTTTAACAACCAGTTATCTACCCTTTTATCTTCCCTTGCCGAGTCTTCCGGGGTTCAGGGAAGCAGTGGGCGCATGAAAAATGAGGTGATCCGGGGAGTAAGCGCCGCTGACCGTTATGTCCATGATTACGCCGTGTCAGGCAGCGGGAATAAGCTCGACCGGGTGGCAGGTCAGCTGCAGGAGCATCGGGGATCTGACAAGGAAAGGAAAGAAAAAGAGAAGCTGAGCAAGGCCAAGCTGTCCGAAGCAGCGGGCATTTTGGAAAGCATTAATAAGCTGGACCAGAAAGTGAAGCAGCATAATGAGGAATACCAAGAGCTTCAGCAGTATTACGACGATAGCTTGACCTTTAATAAGGAAGACGCAGGCAGCGAGTATAAGGGGACCGATCTTGATCATGACCCCTATGATGCGGGCAAATCGGCCATGAAGCAGACGGACTCGGTATATGGATCCATGGCGGGGATGATGTCGGGCATCAAGGACGAACTGTTCCAGAACGAATATGCAGCGCTGTATTTTACCCATTTCGATCTTGGACTGCTGAAAGAAGCGGCGGCAAGCCCAGGAAGCCGGCTTGGGGATGCGGTAGCCGATGAGATGAGCGTAAGCCATCAAGAGCTGGAGTATATCGTGTACGGCTTCCATAACCCGGTGGGCAATGTGTCAGCAGCCTATGCCGAAATTTTTGCGGCACGGCTGGCGGTTCGGACCATGGAGGGGCTCGTGAAGAACAGCAAACTGGGAAATCCTCTGCTCGTTCTAGCTGCCGCTCTACTGTACGGAGTAGAGATGGCCATGGCCGACATGGTGAAGCTCTGCAGGGAAGGATCCGTAGAGCTGTCCAGTTACGTTAAGATTCAAATGACATACCGCGACTACTTGAGATTGTTCCTGCTGATCCACAGCGACAATGAGAAGAAAATGTCCAGAATGCTGGCGCTGATTCGTCTGAATACGGGAATTAATCCCGCCGAACGAGCCACGTATGCGTCAGGAGAAGTCCGGATCGGAATGAGGCTGTGGTTTCTGCCCGGCGTGATCCAAATGGCGGGTTATGCCGGAGGCAGTCCGGATAACGTGGAAGGAAACCGTTACTATGTTACGAAAAAAGCGGATTTTGCTTATTGATCGGCTGCACCGCATGAATTGGGGGAGAGCTTCTGCTTTCGCCAAGGCGTTTCCGAAGCGGGGGAAGCGGGAGCTGGGCAGCATCGTCCTGGAAGCCTCGTTGGTGCTGCCCGTCTTTTTGTTCTTCGTCATTTTTCTGATTTATATCGTTCAGATGACACTCATTTCTACGGCGCTGCAGAGCACCGTATCGGATACCGTCAAGCTGGTATCTTCCCACATTTATCCGGTGGCTTTGGCCATCCAGCCGGAAGCATCCGCAGGGACGGGAAACGAATCCAAGGAGCGTGACTCCGGGAGCTGGTCGGTTCCCGAGCTGTCGCTAAGCGATTGGGCTTCCCAATATACGGGGGCTCTTCCGTCTCCCCTGAAGGAATGGACGAATGAGGCAGTGGGGCGGGCCGAAGCCCCGCTCCAGGATTTAAAAAATCAGACGGCAGAGGCGGTGCTCGATCCGGTGGTCAAACCGATATTGAAGCCACAAATGCAAAGCCATTTTCTAAGCTACGAGCGAATTCATGTTTCCAATATTCAAATCCCTGACCTCAAGAACAGGACGGATCCGTACTTTGGCATTGAAGTGAGCTACGAGCTGCCGATAAAGGTCCCTTTTATCAATAGAAAAATCGTGATCCAGGCCAAGGCACAGGAACGCCTGTGGATCGGCGCCACTGATGAAGAAGGCTCAGGAGAGGGTGAAGGGGATGTTGATGGACGCACATCCATCAGCATTTTATCCAAGCCCGATCCCGCGTATGTCGGCAAAAAGGCCAAGGTGCGCGCCAAGATCGCTCCAAACGGATCGGCAAATTTATCCGTGTTTTATAAAAGCGGTCAAAGCACCGCCAAATACTTGGGGGAAAAGCAGGCAGACGCGGACGGAACCATCGAGTGGGAATGGTGGGTCGGACCTAACACGACACCTGGAACATGGCCCTTCGTCATCACGACTTCGGACGGCCAACGGCTGGAGGTTATGTTTACCGTCGTAAAGGGATAGCTCATACCTCAAATGGTGGTTTTACCTCAATTGGTGTACCAGCCTCGTTTGGGTCGTGAAAAACCTCTTTTTGGCCTGCTTAACCTCATGTGTCCGATACCTCTACCGTAATTACGGTAACAGTTAGTTTAGTTCAACTACATAAAGAAGGGGAAAGGAGGCGGTTGTACCGTGAATCCAGCCATATATGGATGTGCAGTGCTGATTGCCGCTGCTTTTGTGACCGATATCCGGACGTTGAAGATCCCGAATAAGCTAAATTTCAGCGCAATTATCGCGGGGATAACCTTCCACGGAATTTGGGACGGCTGGTCCGGGCTCGCGTTTGCAGGGAAAGGGCTGGCTGCCGGATTCCTGGTATTGCTCGTCATGTACTGGATGGGCGCGGTCGGAGCCGGAGATGTGAAGCTGTTTGCCGGGATCGGCGCCTGGATGGGCGCTCTGTTTGCGGTTCAGTGCGTGGTTTATTCGGTCATCTTTGCGGGAATCATCGGGCTGTTGATTTCCTTGTGGAGGAGGGACGCAATGAAGCGACTGCGCCAAGCCGCGGGAAGCCTGTCCGGATTTATTGTATTAAGGAGTCTGACCAGCTTGAGGGGAAATCGGAAAGAGCAGCTTCATTTTCCGTTTATGCTTGCCGTGCTGCCTGGCTTTATATGCGCGTGCATGTATTTGTGATTCTCGGGTTTACGAAGTGATAAGTTCCTAGATATGGTTTTTGGAGGTGAACACCGGTTTGGAGTCCCTGACGCGTGACTTTATTCAACATGACGGAACCTTTATGGTCATTGGCCCTGCTGAAGGGTACCGTCCCGATGAATTAAACAATATAGAGTTATCTATGATTTCGGCCTCCCGGATTGCCAGATTTCTTCCGCTGCGCCTGAAGGAGATGGATCTCAGGGTAACGCTCCAGTATGACATTACAGGCAAGAAGATGCTGTCCCATATGCTGAGAGGAGAGAGGCTCAGCATGCCGGATTATTACGGGCTTTTGTGCCAGGTGGCCGGGACGCTGGAAGAGAGCAAGTCTTACATGCTGCAGCCGGATAAGTATGTGCTGGACGAGGATTACATCTTCGTTGACGGGTCCTTGCACTCGGGAACGCTTTATTTTACCTATGTTCCACTGGAGGAGCCGTTTCAGGACAAGCCGCTGCGAATCCGATTGAAGGAATTAGTCACGCGGCTGATGGCCACGGTCCAGGAGCTAAAGGGAAACGGTGTTCAAAGACTGCTTCAATTCACCGGAGGCGAGGACTTTTCGGTCTCCGGCCTTAAAAAGCTCCTGCTCGAACTATTAACCGCCGAGGAGGATGATGGACATGGATATGCTGACCATCCGGGAGGAGTCCAGGCGTTAGAAGGGTATCAGGATCATACTCAGCAGGCTTACAGACAAGGGTTGCCAGGTGGCAGTCGTGTTCCGGGAAAAGGAATAAGAGAAGCAGAAGACTCTGCAGCGGGCAGCGTGGTTCCTTTTCAGACGGCAAGAACAAATGCCCGGGCAGCCGAAGGGGATCGGCTGCGGTCCATGCCGATGCAGCAGGCAGACCGACAGAGTCCCGAAAGGGACTCCTTTCCGAGAGTGGGCGGGCTTCAGGAAGCGTTTGACCAATGGAACCGGAGTCCGGACCGTGACGATGCCTTAGACGCAAACGATGAGCGGGAAGCAAACGGAAAGTCTGGTGGAAAGATTTATATTGCTTTGGGATGTCTATTATGTGCCGCTGTCATCTGGCGGATGATTTATATGCCGAAACCGACGACAAGCTCGCTGCTGATCAGTATCTTATTGACGATTCTGCTTGGTGTGGCGGCTTGGCTTAGCTGGTCTGGAAAGCTAAAGCTGGGCCGTTCTGCGCAGCAAGCGATGGAAGGAGAAATCCCGGATTTCGGATCGGGTGAAATCGATGATGATCGTCATTCGGCTTCACGAAAGAGAATCCCACGGTTTCAGGTGGAGCAGCTGACCGGCTGGTTCGGCAAAGGCAGCAGACGAAAGGATCGCGATGATGACGATCACGGAACAGATGATGCGGAACCGGATTGGAAGTGGAAGTTTTCGCAGGATTTACTTGCAGCATCAACAGGTATTGAGCTGAGGGGAGGAGGGCAGAGGACAAGCGAGACAAGTTGGCCTAGCTACTCGGTGGTAGGCTCTAACAATAAGGGGCTAGGACTGGGGAGCGGAGTTGGGATCGGACAGGAAGGACGGGATGGTCGGGATGGTCGGGAGGAACGGGAAGGTCGGGAAACTCCGGCCGACCGGGAACATTATTCGGACATCCGGCAGCGTCTGTGGAGCCACCTTGAGGCTACCCATGCAGCCGGGGTTGAACGTGCGGCTAACGAGCATGCTGGATCGGATGGAAGCGCCGGACACGATTTCCGTTTGAAGGAAGGACAGGCTATGTCCGGCACCGGACGAAGTAATGCGACTGTACTTCTATCCGCGCCTGTGGATGGTGCTGCCGGAGGGAAAAGCCATCGCTCCGGCAGTCCCGGCTATTATCTGATTCGCGAAGGTGAGCAGGGGCGCCCTTCTGAACGGATCGAGTTGAAGCTGCCGCACTTCGTGATCGGAAGGTCGGAAGAGGTTGCCCAGTATGTAGAAGCCTCCACAGGCACCTCACGCGCGCATGTCGAGCTGGCCAGAGGCAAGGACGGCGGCTACCTGATCAAGGATCTGGGCTCCCGCAACGGAACCAAGCTGCATGGAGAGCCTATGGTGCCCTACAAGGAGTATCCGCTGAAGGACGGGGACACTTTTACCATCATCAGCGGAGTCTATACATTCAAGGTATCCTGAGATCCCTTGTAGAACGTTCATCCCGGCTTGTTGGCAAGGTCGTTCAAAGCCTCCTGAAGGCGGGGATACCGGAATTTAAAGCCTAGCTCAAGCGCCTTGGCCGGAAGAATGCGCTGGCCTTCCAAGATGATCAAGGATTGTTCGCCAAGAACGGCCTTCATCATCACGGCGGGTACCGGAAACCAATGTGGCCGGTGATACGCACGGCCAACGGCTTGCCCGAATTGATCGTTGGTAACCGGTTCAGGTGCCGTGGCGTTCACCGGACCCTCGGCCTCCGGATGCGTCATGCAAAACTCGATCAGCCGGACGATGTCTTCCAGATGAATCCAGGACAGCCACTGCCGGCCGCTGCCGATTTTGCCGCCGACCCCCAGCCTGTAGGGAAGGCGCATGATCGGGAAGGCTCCTCCCTGATTTCCAAGCACGACGCCGATGCGCAGCTTGACGAGCCGTACGCCCTGGATGCTGTCGGCAGCGTCTTCCCACCGGCTGACGACATCCGAAGGAAAATCCATAACCCGTTTCGGACTGTTTTCGTCAAAGGTGTCGGTCCATGAGGTGCCGTAGACGGCAATAGCTGATGCCTGAATGACGACCCCGGGCTTGCTGTGCAGCTCCTCCACAAGCTTGGCGACGGCAGCTACGGTATTGAGGCGAGAGCGGATAATGCTGTCCTTTGCCTTGGCGGTCCACCGCTGGCTTAATGAAGAACCGGCTAAATTGACCAGCGTATCCATGCCCTCCATCAATTCAGGATGGCTCGCAATTTCATTCCACGTATACAACACCAGCCTAGGGTCGCGTTTATGATCGGGCGGAAGCTTGCGGGTGACAACAGTCACCTCATGTCCGTTTTTGAGCAAATGCTTCGACAGCGCGCTGCCGATAAAGCCGGTTCCTCCGCAAATGGCGACTCTCATCCGATCCTCTCCTCCGAAGTTGATCTCATTTTATGATATGTATATAAATAACCCCCGGCAGAGATCAGACTGTCGAAATGAACCCATTTCTTCAATGTGAGCACTCCTGCACGGGGGTGTTCCTTCTATAAAGCGCTATTCTATTTCTCGTTCCCGGGTCTTTGGAAAAGGTCCTGAAAACCCGGTCCAAGCTGCGGATTATTCGTCCATCAGATGCTTGTAAGGCGTATAGTCAATTTGGTTCTTGTTCAGAAAGGCCACCAGGAATTTATTGTCCCGTTTTGGCGTTGCTTTGATATATCCTTGGATGCAGTGATCCTGCGTCACTTCCTTGGCTCCGCTCTCCACCGCAATTTTTCCGATTTCGGCTGCAATCGAATGCTTGGCAATATCCCGGAAGGGACCCGGTACCGGCTTCACTAGTTTGTCCAGAAACGCCTTGGATTCGTCCGTCCACAGATGCCGGCTGGTTTCGACCCAGTAATTCTGCCAGTCCAGCTTGGACTTGCCGTCATTCTTCGGCAGCACCTTCAGAAATTTGCGGATCATAAAATATCCGCCGATCACCATGCACACAAGCAAAATGATGGCCCACACAAATATGGAATTCATAAACGTGTTGGACGGCGCCGTTGCAGTCAGCAACTTTGTGCCCAGTGAACTATGCATATTGTCACCTCTATAAATCGTTTATCGCAGTTATATTCCATTCTTTAGAATTATAACGCATTTATAGATTTATTTCATTATCCACGATAAAATAAGGGATAATTCGTTTAAGGGGGATAAACCATGCTCAAAATTGGTTCTCACGTGTCCTTTTCGGACAAGGGCCTGTTAACTGCAACCAAAGAAGCGGACACCTATGGATCGAGTTCGTTTATGATATATACGGGCGCACCGCAGAATACGCGGCGTAAGCCCATTGAATCGATGTACATCGAAGAAGGCAAAGCCCAAATGAAAGAGAGCGGTATCGACGAAATCGTCGTTCACGCGCCTTACATTATTAACCTCGGCTCTTATAAGTCGAATACGTTTGAGCTCGCCGTAAACTTTTTGCAGGAGGAAATCCGCCGGACCCATGCCATCGGGGTCAAAAACATCGTGCTGCATCCCGGCGCTTACACCGACATGGATGCCGAATACGGCATTCAGCGCATCGCCGACGGCTTGAATGAAGTGCTCGACGGAACCAACGAGACGGAGGTTCATATCGCGCTGGAGACGATGGCCGGCAAAGGCACGGAGATGGGACGCACGTTCGACGAAATCGCCCGCATGATCGACAAGGTGAAGCACAACGAACGCCTGACGATCTGCATGGACACCTGCCACATTCATGACGCAGGTTATGATATCGTGGACGACCTTGATGGCGTGCTGGAAGAGTTCGACCGGATCATCGGTCTGAATCGGATCGGCGTTGTTCATATCAATGACAGCAAAAATCCGCGCGGCGCCGCCAAAGACCGTCATACGCCAATCGGATCCGGCTGGATCGGCTTTGATGCCATCAACCGCGTTGTCCACCACGAGAAGCTGCAAGGGCTCCCGTTCATTCTGGAAACGCCGTGGATCGGCAAGGATGCGAAGACGCAGCGGCCGATGTACGAGGTGGAGATTGCGCTGCTTCGCGGCAATGTCGTCGAACGCTTCGGCTCTGAGTTCCTCGGCCAGGTTGAACAGCTGCATTCCTTCTTTGACAAACAGGAAGTCGATCCACGCCAATATGTGCTGGACGTGTGGAATGTGCTGAAAACCGACGCCAAGGCGAAGAAGGCAGATCCGCGCGAGCCGATGGAGCGTCTGTACGACATGATTATCGAAGCGGGACTGTTCCCTGAGCTCAGCGAGGAGCAGATCAATCTGCGCCTGACCGCTTGGTTTGCGGGTAAAGGGATTTTGGCGTAAGCCGAACGGAATCACAGAGGGGCCATACGGTTCAAGAGAGAGAACACGAGAGAGAGGAATGGATTTACACATGGAATTGCATGTCAAAAAAGAAAACAACACGGGAAGTGCGCACGCCAACCGCGCAAGAATGCTGATTTCGTGTCCGGACGGACCGGGAATCGTGGCGGCGGTATCGCATTTTCTGCATCAACACGGCGCGAATATCGTCCAGTCGGACCAATATACGATGGATCCAGAAGGCGGCATGTTCTTTATGCGCATTGAATTCGACCTGCCGGAGCTGGAGAAGAGGCAGCCGGAGCTGGAAAGCCAATTCAGCGAAGTGGCATCGACCTTCCGGATGGATTGGAAAATGCAGAACGTCAGCCGTAAGAAGAAGCTGGCCATTTTCGTATCCAAGGAAGACCACTGTCTGGTCGAGCTGCTGTGGCAGTGGCAGGCCGGCGACCTGGATGCCGAAATCGCCATGGTGGTCAGCAACCATCCGGATATGAAGGAATATGTGGAATCGTTCGGCGTTCCGTACCATCACATTCCGGTGACGGCGGATACGAAGAAGGAAGCGGAGCAGCGCCAGCTTGAAGTCGTGGGCAGTGACATCGACGTGATCATCCTCGCCCGGTATATGCAGATCGTTTCACCGTTCTTTATCGAGCATTACCGCAACCGGATCATCAACATCCACCATTCGTTCCTGCCGGCATTCGTCGGCGGCAAACCGTATGCCCAAGCCTATCAGCGCGGGGTGAAGATCATCGGGGCGACCGCGCACTACGTGACGGAGGAGCTGGATGGAGGACCGATCATCGAGCAGGACGTTCAGCGGGTCAGCCACCGCGACGATGTCAGCGAGTTGAAGCGGATCGGCCGGACGATCGAGCGTGTCGTGCTGGCGCGTGCGGTGAAATGGCATATCGAGGACCGCATTCTGGTGCATGAGAACAAGACGGTCGTTTTTAACGGGTAACCCGCAATAGACAGGCACCCTTGGCGCGAACTATAGCGCAGGCAGCCAGTATCTATGAATCATTGAAAAAATGAATAAAGGCTTTTGCGTACGAGAAGCGGCTCGCTAGTTTTCAGGAGATGTGACGAGGATGCAGGGTTTGACCCCATCGCGTTCGTCAATAGGATGAATGACATAGAGCTATGGGGATCACCGTGCGCATCAAGCTGTAGGTATGTCCGTCCCGCTCTTCATAGAGCGGGATTTTTTTGTCGATTTAGCCCAGTCCGGACAATTTATCCAAAATTATGAAAATATTTTACCAATTTTGCCGCATCCCTATAGTAGAATGACCAAAGAAGCCTGAGAGAAGAGAGGAGACAATCATGCAATCATTTCGACGTTACATAAGGCGGATCTTACTTCCAGTACTACTTACCATATGGGTGCTGCTGCTCCTGCCTGGATGGGGCGGCACCGCGCATGCGGAGGATGCCCCTTCCATTTCGCTGAAAACCGAAATCGGCTACAACGGCAAAATGAAAATGGGCAGCTGGAATCCCGTCAAATTCACCCTCACCAGCAGCCAGGATATTTCCGGAGATCTGGTCATTCAGATCGACACCGGACTGGCTCCCGCCACTTACGTCCAGCACGTCGAACTGCCGAAGGATACGGCCAAGGTCGTCATCATGGGCGTTCCGGGGGACAACTTCACCAAGGATACCAATGAAATCCGCTTTTATAAAAATTCTTTCCAAAAGGGCAAGCGGGTCAGCTTCAGCTCCGGTACGCCTTATCTGAAGGGCATGCCTGTGACGGCCTCCAATGTGGCCGTTCTTTCGGAAGACCCCGACACGATGAATTTTTTAAACGTGCTGCGGAGCAGCGGGTATGACTTGAACGTTCTGCCGCTGAAAGGCACGGATTTGCCCGAGGATCCGATGCTGCTGGACAGCCTTGACGTCATCGTGCTGAACCGTTTTGCCTCGGACACCTTGTCCAAAGGGCAGGCCGCAGCCGTAGAGCAGTGGGTGCGTTCCGGCGGCGAGCTGGTCCTTGCCGGCGGTGCGGCATATCCGAAGTCGGCGGCCGCTTTCGAGCAGATTGCCCCGGTTCAGTATACGGGCACTTACACGGCATCATCCCTTCCGGAGCTCGCCAAGCTGGGCGGCAAGCTGCTGGAGCTGGGCGGTGAGCTTACGCTCTCCGACGCTTCCCCGGTGGAAGGAGGAGAGGTCATGTATCAGGCCGGCGGCAAGCCGCTCATCGCCTCCCGTCAAGTCGAGCAGGGCACCGTGCTGTATGCAGCCTACGATTTGTCGATGGAACCGCTGGCTTCCTGGAGCGGCCATCCGTCGGTGTGGTCGTATCTGCTGCGCGATCACCTGGCGCTGTCCAATCAGCCGAACAACAAATTCAACATGATGCAGAACCAGATGTACAATCTCATTAACGTACTGGATTATTTTCCTTCGCTGAAAATGCCGTCTTTTCCAGTCATGGCCTGGCTGCTCATCATTTATGCTGTGATTGTGGCGCCGGTGCTGTACTGGATTCTGAAAAAGGCAGACAAGCGCGAATGGGCCTGGTGGATCATTCCGCTCATCGCGGTTATCGCCAGCGGCACTGTCTACATGATCGGAGCGGCCGATAAAACCAAACAGCTCGCCCATACCATCAACATGCTGGAGCTGGACGGCAAGGGCAATGCCTCGGAGGTCAGCGCTTCGGCGTTCTTTACGCCCCGGAGCGGGGAGTTCACGATTGATTTTCCGGCACATACCTATCTGACGGTTGATCGGACCAACGGGGCTTTCAGCAGCTCGAACCGTTCGAACAGCTTTGTGGAGGTCGGTGATCAGTCGACCCGATTGACCTTGAGTGATATGCCGCAGTGGTCCCTCGCGAAGGTATGGTCCAATCGCCGGGAGAACCGGAAGGTCGGCCAGTTCGATGTGAAGATCCAGCTGGATGCCAAAGGGAACATCGGAGGGCAGGTGACGAACAACACTTCCTATAATCTGAATCATGCGGTGCTGGCGCTAGGCGGAAGCCTGTTTGAGCTCGGCGACTTCGGCAAAGGGGAAACCAAACCGCTGTCGGCTGCCAGTAAACCGACCGCCGGTAATCCGTATAATATGGCCAACCAAATCTTTGGCAACCTGACCGGAGGCCAGGCGGACGAATTTACGCGGGAACGCGAAATTCTGATGACCACGGTTCCGAACACGGCATGGTATCAGTCAGGCTCCTACGTGATGGCCTGGAGCAAGGATCCGCTGGTCAGCTACACCATGGAGGGCAAGAAGCTGGAGGGCAATCAGCTGAACCTGTGGGCACAGCCCGTTTCCATCGACTGGGCGCAGAACGGAAAGCTCAACATTCCTTTCGGGTTTATTCAACCGAAGGTTACTCAAATATCGTCACCGGGATGGTATGAAGATCCGAGCGGAACCACCGAAATGGACCAAGGCAGTATCACCTTCGAGTACACGGTGCCTGCGCTGAAGCAGGGTGCCTCTGCCGTGCTGACTCTCCGTGCGAACAACCCCGGGAAGAAAACGCAATACCAGATTTTCAACAATGACAAACAGACCTGGGACCCGGTAACCTGGGATGCCACCAAGCAGTGGAAGGCTGAAAAGAACGTCCAGCAATACTTGGCGGGCGGCCGGATTCGACTGATGCTGACAGCCCAGGAGCATGTCCAGTTGAAACTTCCGGAGATCAGCTTGAAGGGAGCGGAGAAGCCGTGATCGAGATTGAACATTTAACGAAAACTTATGGGAGCTTTCAAGCGTTAAAAGATATTAATATGTACATTCCGCAGGGAACGGTTTTTGGGTTCGTCGGTCCGAACGGGGCCGGCAAATCGACGACGATGTCGATCCTGGCCACGCTTATGCTGCCAACTTCGGGCACCGCACGGGTAGACGGCTTTGAAGTGACCGAAAACCCCAAGGAGGTCCGCAAAAGAATCGGCTACATGCCGGATTTCTTTGGGGTCTATGACCAGCTGAAAACGACGGAGTACCTGCATTTTTACGGAGCCAGCTACAACATCCCGCGCGGGGAGCGGGACAAATTGATTCCTCAGCTGCTGGAGCTCGTCAACCTGAGCGACAAAGCGGATACCTACGTCGACAGCCTGTCCCGGGGGATGAAACAGCGGCTGTGCCTGGCCAGATGCCTGGTGCATGACCCTAAGGTGCTCATTCTCGACGAACCGGCATCCGGGCTCGACCCGCGGGCACGCATCGAAATGCGCGAAATTTTGAAGGAACTGAAGCTGATGGGCAAAACGATCATTATTTCCTCGCACATCCTGCCCGAGCTGGCGGAAATGGTCGATGAAATCGGCGTCATCGAGCACGGGCAAATGGTCGCCCAAGGCCGGGTGGCCGATATCCAGAATCGTCTTCGCGTCAAAAAAGTGCTGCACATCCGTTCGCTGGATAAGGAAGAAGAGCTTGCGGCACGGCTGCGGGACGAACCTTACGTCAGCGGCGTTCTTGCCGACAACACCGGCATCCATGTCCATTTCGGCGGCGGAGATGAGGATCAGGGAGCCCTGCTACAGAGAATCGTCACATGGGGTTACCCCGTACTGTCGTTTCACGAAGCGCAGACCAATCTGGAAGACGTATTCCTCGAAATTACGAAAGGAGGGCCCGCGACATGAATTGGACGCGCAAATGGATCAATCCCGTGCTGGATAAGGAATTCCGGCTGCGGATGCGGACCCCCCGGTCGGCGATTTCCCTGATGGTGTATATTTTGGTTCTCGGGCTGATCGCCCTGGGCTTTATTTATGTCAGCATGTACCTCGGGAACGGCGGCGGGCAGACCCGATTCAACTCGGGCATGGGCCAGATCATGTTCTATGTGCTGAGCTTTGCCCAGCTGGTGCTGATTGCATTCATGGCACCTGCTCTGACGGCCGGAGTCATCAGCAGCGAACGGGAAAAGCAGACGCTCAGCATGCTGCTTACCACCCAACAGAGCTCGTCGACGATCATTTTGAGCAAGCTGGTATCCTCGCTCAGCTTTATGGCCTTGATCGTAGTAGCGACGCTGCCGGTATACAGCATCGTATTTATGTATGGCGGCATCTCCCTGAATCAGCTGGTCTCACTGTTCCTGTTCTATCTGTTCATTATGCTGATGCTGGGATCGCTGGGGGTTCTTTTCTCCACGCTGCTGAAGCGGACGATGATCTCCGTGATCGTGACTTATGGCGTTGGATTGTGCATCTTTTTGCTGACGGGACTGCTGTATCTGTTCGCCCTGAGCTTGGTTCAGAGACAAAATGCACAATCCGTGCTGCAACCGGATTACTCCTGGGTTGGTTATATCCTAGGCCTGAATCCGGCGGCGGCGCTGATCAGCTTATTCGAACCGAGCTTTTCCAAACAGGCTTTCCTCGTCCGGGGAACGACGCTCAACGCGGATGCGCCGATTCAGCTGTGGCTGGAGTTTGTGGTGGTGTACAGCGTGGTCATCATCGTGTCGCTCTGGATCAGCATCCGACGGATTCGCCCGGTTCGCCGTAGAAGGAAGCAGGCAGAGACAGACGGCACGGATGGCGGAGCAACGATGGAGCCCGTGAAGTAAGTACTGGACGGGATTTAAAGAAAGCAGGACGGGATTATAAGCACACTGGCCGAGTATTTTATCCATTAAAAAGGAGGTGGAAAACCATGGACCGGATCATGCAGGCGATTCACCGGGCCCGGGCCCGTCTGCAGGTCTTCAGAATGCTGAGGTATTTGGCATACGGGTTGTCCTGCGGTTTGACGGCGGCGCTGCTTTTCTTGCTCGCCGCCAGGCTGTGGCCGATTCCGTTCTACCAGCTGGCGGCTGCCGGGCTTGTGGTAGCAGGAGCGGCCGCCGGTCTGGGTGCCGGGCTGCTGCACCGCATCCGTGTGAAGGAAGCGGCTGAAGCGATGGATCTCGCCAGCGGCAGCGCGGAGCGAAGCGACATGATGGTGACCGCATTGTCTTTTGCCGGGAACGATTCGGCGGCGGCGCGATGGCAGCGGACCCAGGCGGCCGAATACGGACGCCTGTTTGCCGCACAGATGAAGACAAGGCTGAGAATGCCGAAGTTGACGAAGTGGTGGGCTGGCTGCGGTGGGGGGCTTGCCGTATGCCTTGCTCTGGCACTGCTGCCAAGCCCGATGGATGACAAGCTTGCCCAGGCGGCGGAGCAGAAGCAGTGGGTTCAGGAGCAGCGGAAGAAAACGGATGATCTGGTGAAAGAGCTCGAAACGAAGAAGCTGGATCTGACGGCGAAAAAACCGCTGGACGGCCACCTCAAGACGCTGCAAAAGGAACTGGACGGGACCAAGGATCCGGACCGGGCCTTGGAGCAGCTGGAGAAAACGATGAAGGCGATGGAGCAGACGGCCAAACAGCAGGAAGAGAAGGCGCGGACCCTGTCGGAGCTGGGCCGGAAGATGCAGCAGACACCCCAGCTGTCTTCCATCGGGAAGAGCCTGGAGCAGAAGGATCAGGCTGCGATGAAAAAAGCGCTGGACCAGCTGAAGCAGCAGATCCAGAAGCTGTCGCCGGAAGAGAAGGAGCAGCTCCGGGAGGCTCTGAAGAAGATGGCCGAAGAGGCCGGGAAGAAACAGGACACCAAGGCCCTTCAGGAAGCGATGAGCAAGGCGGAGCAGGCGCTGGCCGGCACGGACCCTTCCAAGCTGGACGAAGCCTTGAAGGGGCTGGAGGATGAGCTGGCCAAAGCGATTGCCGCGAGCCAGGCGTCTTCTAGCCAATCCGACGCCGCTTCGGCGTTGGCCGCAAGCCTGGCGTCGCAGGGGCTCGGCCTGGCTTCGCAAATGACGGCGGCCGGCATGCCCGTATCGGATGCATGGGCCACCGGCGGCGCGGCGGAACAGCTGGCCCTGGCGGATTCGGCCGGGATGGGCGAGCCTTCGGACAGCGGCGGAGGCGATCCATCGGAGCCGATTGACGGGGCGGGCCAAGGTAATAGTCCAGGCCAGGGATCCGGCAGTGGATCCGGAAGCGGCTCCGGTTCCGGCGCCGGACAGGGCGGATCCGGACGCGGCGGGGCCGGCCAGGGTCAGGGTCCTGGTGCAGGCCTTGGCCAAGGCGGACGCGAGCTCGTGACGACGCCGCGCGAGTTTGCCGGCAAAGGGAATGTGCAGGCGGACACCGGTCCGATCCAAGGCGGAGGCGGAACGGTCCAGAAAGGCGGCGTCGCTCCGGGAGTCGAGGGAGCGAGCCGACCTTACGAGGAAGTGTACAAAGAATATGAGGCCGAGGCTAAAAAGTCGCTGGGGCGCAGCGACCTGCCGCAGCAGATGCAGGGTCTGGTCGAGGAATATTTTACGGGAATCAATCCGAATCCCTGATCCACAATTGAGGAGGAAGGTTAATGCTGGATACGCAAATTCAACCGGAAGCTTGGAAGGAGACGATATCCCGGGTACGGGGGCAGATCGCCGAGGTGATCGTGGGCCAGCAGGAGGTCGTCGAGCAGATGCTGTGGTGCATCTTCGCGGGAGGCCACGCCCTTCTGGAGGGCATTCCCGGTCTGGGCAAGACGATGCTGGTCCGCACGATTGCCGATACGCTCGACTTATCGTTCTCGCGCATCCAGTTTACGCCGGATTTGATGCCAAGCGACATTACGGGGACGCAGGTCATCTCTTTCGGCCGTCAGGGGGAGACTTCGATGTCCTTTCAGCGCGGGCCGCTCTTCAGCAGCATCGTGCTGGCGGACGAGATCAACCGGGCGACCCCGAAAACGCAGAGCGCTTTGCTCGAGGCGATGCAGGAGAAAACGGTGACGGTTGGCAGCGAGACGCACGTTCTGCCGAAGCCGTTCTTCGTCCTGGCGACGCAAAACCCGCTTGAAAACGAAGGGACCTATCCGCTGCCGGAAGCCCAGCTGGACCGGTTCCTGCTCAAAATTCTCGTGCCGTATCCGGGAAGCGAGGAGCTGAAGGAAATCGTCCGGCGGACAACGACGAACCGCCAGCCGGAGGTGCGGAAACAGGCCGGTGCCGCTGAGCTGCTGGAAATCCAGCAGGGAGCAAGGGAAGTACTGGTCGCCGATGAAGTGCTGGATTATGCGGCCAGGCTGCTGATGATGACCCATCCGGAAGAGGCGTCGGCGCCGGAGGGCGTCAAGAAGTACGTGCGCTTCGGTTCGGGGCCGCGCGGCATCCAGTCGATCATTTCGGCGGGGAAGGTCCGGGCGGTCTGCCAAGGCAGGATGCACCTGTCCACCGGCGATATCCATGCCGTCGCGGTGCCGGCACTGCGACACCGGATATTTTTGAACTTTGAAGGCCAGGCCATGGGCATTACGACGGACCAGGTGATCCGCGAGATGCTCGAGCGGGCGGAGGGGCAGGAATGAGCGCGGAATACCTGCTGCCCCCGGACTGGATGGTCCGGCTGGAGCGGATGAGCCTTGGCTCTGCGAAGCGTGTGGCCGGTACCCTGCAGGGCAAACGGCGCTCCAGCCTGCTCGGCTCTTCGCTCGAATTCGCCGATTACCGGCCTTATGCACCCGGGGATGACATCCGCCGGTTCGACTGGGGCGTGTATGCGCGGACAGGCAAGCCGTTCGTCCGGCAGTTTATGGACGAGCAGGAGCTGATGGTCAGCCTGTACGTGGACTGCTCGGCATCGATGGATTTTGCAGGCGGGACCCGAGGACGGGAGGGGAATGGGAATGAAGCGATTCCCTCCAAGTTACGGTATGCGAAGCAGCTGGCCGCCAGCATCGGATATGTTGCGCTGTGCTCTTACGAACGGCTGCAGGCCTGCTGCTTCAGCAGCCAGATCGACGCCCGCCTGCCCGTGCTCCGCGGGCGCGGGGCGGCCCACCGGCTGTTTCGGTTTTTTCAGGACGCGGGCCCCGGAGAAGAAGGAAGCCTGGCGGCCGCCTTCGGCGCACCAGGAGCGATGCCCAGACTGCCGGGGATGACCTGGATCTTCTCGGACTTTTGGCTGGATGAACGGGAGGAGGATCTCGGGCTGATGCTGAGCCGCCTAAGAGGGGCGGGGCAGGAGGTCGTACTCGTTCAGGTGCTGGCCCCGGAGGAAATCGATCCGGCCTACAGCGGCGACCTAAGACTGGTCGACAGCGAGCTGGGCACCGGGAAGGATATCGCCTTCACCGGCAAAGTGTTACGGGCCTACCAAGACGAGCTTGAACGGTATCAGGAATACCTGATGAAGCTGGCTGCAGATCGCGGTATGACCTTCATCCGGGTTTCGACAGATATGAGCCTGCAAAAGGCGGTGTTTGGCGTAATGGCGGAGGCAGGTCTCGTCATTGCCTGACGAGCTTGGCTTACAGAGAAAGGGGGAAGCATTGTGGGAATCGGTTCATGGGCAGGGCTGTGGTTTGCGCTCAGCATACCGGCGATTCTGCTGATGTATTTGCTCAAACGCAAGTTTATAGACACCACTGTGCCCAGCCACCTGCTGTGGGACCGGGTGCTGAAAAATATCGAAGCCAACCGCCCGTGGCAGAAGCTGCAAAATCGTCTGCTGCTGTGGCTGCAGCTGCTTGCCGCCGCGCTGCTCGTTTTTGCCCTGCTGCAGCCTTATCTGTGGGTATCCGGAAATAGTGGAGGGCATATCGTCTTCGTTGCCGATACATCCGGGAGCATGGGTGCAATAGCGGCGCCGCCGGCCGGCAATGCAGAACAGTCTTCCCAGGATCCGCAGGAGACGCGGATCGAACGAATGAAATCCGAGATGAAGCAGTACGTGAAGAAGCATGCCCGCGGCAGCGAGGTTACCCTGCTCAGCATGAAATCCGAGCCCGACGTGATCATTTCCCGGGAAAAGGATACGAAGCGCATTCAGGATGCGATCGACGGTCTCACGCCTTACTACGGTCAGGCGGCGTATAATGAGACGCTGTCGCTGGCCTCTGCGCTTACGCGGGAGGAGCAGAACGCGGAGGTTGTTCTTTTTACGGACGGCGAATGGAAGGGCGCCAGCGACCAGGTGACGTTTGAAGTTCCTGCACACACTGTCCTGGTTGGAAACGGTCCGGTGAAAAATGCCGGCATCCAGCAGTTTGGCATTCAGCAGGGCAAGGAAGGTAATGATGCGGTGGCCGTGCTCGGCTCGAGCGGGACATGGGATGCGCCGGTCGATATACGCATTTATGGGGACAACAAGCTGCTGCGTACCGAATCGGCCGATCTTGCCCGGCACAGCGCCACACTGGTTCTGCAGTCTCTGCCGCCGGCTGACGTGTACCGGATTGAGCTGGATGGCGATGACGGATATGCCGCCGACAACGCAGCTTACGCTTTTGGGAAAAGCAGCCGGGAGCCGAGCATTCTGCTGCTGACGCCGGGCAATCTGTTTCTGGAAAAGGCGCTGCAGCTGACCGGAGCGCAGGTGACCCGGATGACAACGGAAGAGGCGGCATCCAGCAATTCCGCGAAAACGGCGGATTCAGGGAACACTGCGTCTGTTCCACAGATTCCCAAGGATCCGCCGGATTTGATCGTTGTTGACGGGCAGCCGCCTGCTTTTACGAAGGAAGGTTCCTGGAAGCAGCTGCTTGAAGAGACCCCGCTGTGGTCGATCGGCGGCAGCGGTCCGGAAATCAAGGTGAACGGTCAGGAGCCTAAAGTATCCGATCATCCGGTGAACCGGTACATCACGCTGAGAGGCCTCTACGTGGGCGAGCTGCACAAGGAACCGCTGCCGGCCTGGGCCGAGCCGCTGGTGATGATCGGCGGTACGCCGGCCATATATGCAGGCAAGGAAGCGGGACATCCGCGGCTGTCGTTTCTGTTCCGGCTGCAGGACACGGATCTGCCGCTATCGGCGGAATTTCCGATCCTCGTCCATAACGCGGTTTCTTGGCTGAACGAAGGCGAAGGTATGGGTCTCGGCAGGGTAACAGCCGGATCGGGCATGGAGGTGCCGATCGCAGCGGATGCGGAGCAAGCGGAATGGAAGGTGCAGCATACCGGGGTGCCTGGTGCGGGAGCGCCGGTTCCGGAGGTGCAAAAACGGGAGCGGGCGATATCCTCCCTGCAGACGGCGCCGCAAGTACCCGGATTGTATGCTTTTGAAGAGCGAAACAGTCAGGGGAACACCACCAGCTATCTGGTGGAGGCGGCTGCCGATCCTTTTGAGGGGACCTTTGCCTCCTCTAAACCGGTTGTTTTGAAATCGGGCCAAGACGATACAGGCAGGGCTGAGGCAGGTGCCGGAGAACAGGCAGGGAATCCGGGAACGGATGGGAAAATCGGTCAAAGCCGCTACTCGCTCATGTGGTTGGCCGCCGCCGTCGTACTGCTGATGATCGTGACCGAATGGGGGGTGTACCAGCGTGGGCGTTCAATTTAATCACCCTTGGCTGCTGCTCTTGCTCCTTCCGCTGGCGCTTCTGATGGTGTATGCGTACAAATCGGACTTTCGCCTGGCCGGCCGCCGCAAGACCTGGGCGATCGCCATCCGTTCCGTGATCCTGCTGCTGCTCGTGCTGATGCTGTCCGGATTGCAATCTTATACTGTATTGCACCAAAAGAAGGTCGTATATGTCGTTGACCGCTCGATGAGCATGACGGACACGGAAAGCGCCGAAGCGTTTATTGGACAATCGGCCAAAGGCAAGGAAGCGAAGGACACCATCGCGGTGGTATCCACAGGTCTGGACGCGGCTGTTGAGCAAAAAGAGACCCATGAGCTCCCGGGCTCCCTTCGGCTGAATGCGGACCTGAAGCGGGAATACACGAATCTGGAAGCCGGCATGATGCTCTCCGGGAGCATGCTGGACAGCCGCTCGGATTCCCGGATCGTCCTGATCACCGACGGGGAGGAGAATGTCGGCAGCATGCTGTCGGCCGGACGGCTGTTGAAGGACCAGGGCATCCCGGTTGACGTGCTGGAGATGCCCTCGTCCGAACAGCAGGACGTCTCCGTGGAGGAAGTCAAAGTCCCGGAGAAGCTCTACCAAGCAGAGTCCTATTATATTGAAGTGCTGGTGCGGAGCACTTATAAAGGCAAGGGTGAGCTCCGGCTGTATGAAGACAACGCCGAGATCGGCCGCGAGTCGGTGGACGTGACCCCGGGAGACAATCGGTACGCCGTGAAGGGGCTGGCGAAAAAAACGGGGCTTCACCGCTACCGTGCCGAAATTTTCATGGACGGCGACCGCCAGTCGGCCAACAATGCGGGATATGCCTTTACCCGGGTGGAAGGTCCGCCCAAGGTGCTGATCGTGGAAGGCGAGAAGGGAAACGCGGCCAATCTTGCGTCGGCCCTCTCATCGGGCCTGGTGCAGTACGAGCGGATCGATCCGAGTGTTCTGCCGCTGGAGCCGGCGAAATATGCAGCGTATGACTCCATCATTTTTAACAACGTTTCCGGTGACCAGGTGGGCGAGCGGCGGATGGCCATGATCGAACAGGCGGTCCGCACCTACGGGGTCGGCTTTATGATGGCCGGTGGCGAGGACAGCTACGGCATGGGCGGCTATTTCAAGACGCCGATCGAAAAGCTGCTCCCCGTTTCCATGGAGCTGGAGGGCAAGCGGGAGATCCCGTCCCTCGGTCTGATCCTGGTCATTGACCGTTCGGGCAGCATGAGCGGGGACAAAATGGAGCTCGCCAAGGAAGCTGCGATCCGTACGGTGGAAATGCTGAGATCCAAGGATACGGTCGGCGTGCTCGCCTTTGATTCCCAGCCGTGGTGGGTCGTGACCCCTCAGCCCCTGGCGAACGGCAAGGAGGATGTCATCTCACAGATCCAATCCATCCAAAGCGATGGCGGGACCGATATTTACCCGGCTGCAGCGTCCGCCGTGGAGGAAATGCTGAAGGTCAAGGCCCAGCGGAAGCATATCATTCTGATGACCGACGGACAGTCGGCCGGAAACGGCGGATACAGCGATTTGATCGAGCAAATGAAGGGCGGCAAAATCACGATGTCCACGGTTGCAGTCGGAATGGACGCGGACGTCAATCTGCTGCAGTCGCTGGCGGATGAGGCCAAGGGCCGATACTATTTTGTGGATGACGCTTCGTCGATACCGTCGATTTTCAGCCGCGAAGCCGCGATGATGTCCAAGTCCTACATCGTTGATAAGCCGTTTGTGCCGGCACTACAAAACGGCGGGGATTGGACGTCTTTGTTCGAAAACGGTGTGCCGCAAGTTTACGGCTATGTCGCCACCACGCCGAAGCAGGGGGCGCAGACGGTGCTGACCAGTCCGGAGCCCGACCCGCTGCTGGCGAGGTGGCAGTACGGATCCGGCCGAACCGTCGCCTGGACGAGCGACCTGATGGGCAAATGGTCGAAGGACTGGGTAGCTTGGCCCGCCTTCTCCAATGTCGTGACCCAGATGGTAAAGTGGACCTTCCCACAGTTTACGGCTTCCCCGTATGAGGTAAGCACGCAGATCGAGGGGAACCGGGTCCGTTTTGAAGTCAAATCGGATACGGCTGGCACGGATCAACTGCAGGCCGTCATTACCGGGGATGACCTGCAGGAGCATAAGGTGGATCTCGTTCAGGAGGCGCCGGGAAGCTATACCGGAGAGCTGCCGGTGGACCAGTCCGGTTCGTATCTGATGACGCTGCTCGATGGCAGTGGCAAGCCGGCTGCGCCCGGCACCGGGCTGGTCGTCCCTTACTCTCCGGAATACCGGATTGCGGACGGGAATTCGGATCAGGGGCTTCAGCGATTGGCTGAGCTGACCGGCGGCCGGATGCTGTCGATAGACCATCCGGAGCAGGTATTTGCCGCCAAAGCCAAGCCGAGCCGCCAGCTCCATGATTGGAGCTATGCGCTGCTTGCGGCGGCCCTGGTGCTGTGGGTGGCGGACATTGCCGTCCGCCGCCTGGCGCTTCCATGGGGCGCCATCGCTGCGCGGGCCGCCGCCATCCTGCGGCGGCGGCAAGCACCGGCCGGCGGGGCGGAGGCCCCGGACGCCGGCCTGGGCCGGCTGGCGGCGCGCAAGCAGCGCACCGCCGCCTTCTACGGCGGCCGCTCTGCCGGGCCGCCGGTACAGGCGCCGCAGGCGCGCGCGGAGCGTGGCGCGGCCGGCGCCAGCGGGCGCAGCCCGCAGGAAGCCGGAGCGGAGCGTCCGGCTTCGGGGGCGTCCCGCCCGGCGGCTTCGCCTTCGCCGCCGCGCGGGGCGCCAACAGCCCGGCCGCCGGAGGCCGGGCCGGGCAAGGAAGCTGCGGCGCAAAGCCCGCCGCAGCCGGAGGAAGAGCGGTCCGCAGCGATGGACCGCCTGCTGGCCGCGCGCAAGCGGAACCCGCGCTAGGGCGCGGACCGCGCCAACTTTACTCAAACCAAAGAACCCCTTGGAGGCAGGAGGGCTGAGGCCCGCCAGTGAATGCCATTCCAAGGGGTTCTTTTTCATATGGATTTTCAATTACAGTGAATTTTCAATTTATAACATCTTCGTTTAGATGATCGACGCTCCCTGCGAATTCCCGCCGGTGGTAAGCTCCCAGCGGCATGTCATCGTCAGCACGTTCCCGCTCAGCTCGGCGGACAGCCGGCCGCCCATCTTCTCCATCAGGCTGCGGGCGATGGACAGTCCGAGGCCGGTCCCTTTACCGGAGCGCGTTTGGTCGGCTGTATAGAACCGGTCAAACAGCAGGGAGGGATCGGTGCCGGCGAGATGCGGGGCATCATTGCGGATGACCAGCACCGCCTCGTTATTTTGCCGCTTCAGCCCGATGCCGACTTCGCCGCGCGTGTGTTTGATCGTATTGAGCAGCAAGTTTTCGATGACCCGTTTGACGGCCGACTCATCCGCAAACCCGATGATCTCCTCTTCAGGAAACTCCAGGAATGGGGTGATACTGCAGTCGGTGAACTGGTCGTACAGGCTCATGATCACGTCTTGCAGCACCGGGACGAAACGGATGCGCGCCGGCTTCAGCTCGTAATCGGTGGACTCGATCACGGACAGCTCGAAAAAATCGTTCAGCAGCGCCTGCAGACGCTGCGAACGGTGTTTGATCACACTTAAGTAGGCATGCTTTTCTTCGGGACTGAGGTCCTCGGCCTCAAGCAGCTGAATATAGCCGAAGATCGACGTCAGCGGCGTGCGGATATCATGGGACATGTTGGCGATCGCCTGCTTCAGCTCGTTTTCCGTTCGGCGCTGCAGGGCGCCGCTCTCGGTCACCCGGTCGATCAGACGGTTGATTTCAGCCGCAAGCGATTCAAGATCTTTTTCGTAATAGGACAAATCGGTTTTTTTGCCCGATCTGCCTTCGTTGTAGCTCTTCAACTGGGCGGTTACCCGCCGAAGTTCCCTGCGCATCCGCAGGAGGCGGACGACGAGCAGAGCAATTACGGCGAGAGCGACAATGGTGAAGTAGAGCATCGTGTGTCCGCCTCCTTTGATTAGATGGTTTCCCACGAAAATAGATTCACTACCTTGCAGCTCATTGTTTGTATGGGGTTGCTTCTTACTTAATCTCCTTCTTCCGGAAGGCCAGAATGCCCAAAGCTCCAAACATCAGGAACCAAACGACCGGAACCACGACCATGGCGCTGAGCTGTCCACCGCTTCGTTCCAGGAGCGGCACGTTGTTGACCAGCTGGAAGACAGAGTAGTCGTACAGCGTGCCGATGAAAGGAATGTATCCGCCGGCTCCGGCGAACAGGGAATCGGCCAGCAGGAACAGGATAAACAGGAAGCCGATCGATTTGCCGCTGTCGGTCAGCAAGGTGGAAAACAAGGCGGCAATGCCGGCAAATCCGGCCGCATAGAGGACGGTAAATCCCAGGGCTCGCAGTACAAAAGGCAGCGGTAACGATCCCGCGTCCCCATTAGCGATCACCATCACGGCTGTCGCTACCACCGGCAGGGCGAGCGCAAGCAAGGCCGTACCAACGGTGAAGACCAGCAGCTTTGCGGCGAACAGCCGGATCCGGCTGTTGCCGGAAGAGGCGATGCATTTCATGACGCCGGTCGAATATTCGCTGGAAATAAAGAAACCGGCCAGCAGGGCGGCGGAAAATTTCAGCACATAGGCGTTGCCGGCCAACACATTTTGCATAAACTCCAGGCTCGTGACTTCCGGCTCGCCGGCGGTATGGTCCATGATGACGAGCAGGGGATACACGATGGCGGCCGCCGTAATGCACAGGAGCAGGGTCCGGAACGAGAGGTCCTTGCGCAGCTTGAACCATTCCGCTTTGATGACGTTGCTCATGGCTGCACACCTCCGATCCGTTTCGTGAAAAACGTCTCCAGGTCTTCGCCTTTCGGCATAAACTGCTCGATCTCCAGGCCGGATGCGGCGAGTGTGGTCGATACGCGCCCGGGATGCTCCAAATGATCGTAGAGCTGGATGGACCCGTCCGGCATGACCTCGAATTCCGTGGTGTCCAGACGGTTCTGCAGGACCGATGCCGCCGCGGCAGGGTCGTTGACTTTGATATGAATGAACTGCCGGCATTTCTCCTGCAGTTCCTTGGCCGTCAGTTCCTCGAGCAGGACGCCGCGGTGAATGATGCCGTAATGGGTGGCCAGCAGATGCAGCTCGCTTAAAATATGGCTGGAAATCAGGATGGTGATCCGCCGTTCCTGGTTCAGCCGCTTGAGCAGCTCGCGCATTTCGACGACGCCCATAGGGTCAAGCCCATTGGTAGGCTCGTCCAGAATGAGAAACTCCGGATCACCCAGCAGGGCGATCGCCAGGCCCAGACGCTGCTTCATGCCCAGCGAGAAGTTTTTCGCCTTTTTCCGACCGGTCCCTTCCAGGCCCACCAGTTCGAGCGATCGCTTGACGATATCTTTTCCGGGAATGCCCCGCAGAAGCCGGTTGGCCTCGACGTTCTCCTCCGCCGTCATTTGCGGGAACAGCGCCGGGCTTTCAATGATGGATCCGATGCGTTTGCGCGCCTCGTTTGTTTCCGCTGGACCGCTGTATCCGAACAGCTCCACCGAGCCTTCCGTCGGAAAGGCCAGCCCCGCGACGATGCGGATGAGCGTGGATTTGCCGGCTCCGTTTTGCCCAATGAATCCGTAAATGGACCCCCGTTTGATCGAGAGATTCACCTTATCCAAAGCGATGCCGTTTTTGAACGTTTTGGTGAGATTGGTGGTGCGAAGAACATATTCGCTCATGATTTTCTCATCAGCCTCCCTCCAGTGATAGGCTCAGTGTATTCCGGAAAGCGTAAGAGAAGTTTAAGACAATTCTTAAGAAAGGCTTAAGTCTGAAGAGGCGACTGCGGCCGGTACAAGACTGCAGCGGATAACGCTATGTTGTTGAAGGATGCGGCTGTACAGCCCTGAAAGGCAGCGGACCTAAGCTCCACCAGCTTCTCACGGCTTCAGCCGGTAGCCGATGCCCCACACGGTTTCGATCCATTCCTCGCCGGGGCAAGCCTTGGCCAGTTTGCTGCGCAGATTGCTCATATGTACGTTGACGGTATTGTCATCCCCGAGAAACTCCTCGCCCCAGATGCTTTCATACAGATTGGATTTGGAAAATACCTTTTTGGGCGATGCCATGAGCAGATGAAGGATATCGAATTCGCGGGCGGTCAGGGAAATCGGCTCGCCGTCGGCGTGGACGGTTTTGGCTTCCGGGTCGAGCAGCAAATTTTTATGCGAATAGATGACCGGCTTGGCGGAGTTCGCGGCACGATGGACCCGTCTAAGATGCGAGTCGATGCGTGCAGATACTTCCTCGATGTCGAACGGCTTCGTGATATAGTCGTCGGCACCGCCGCGGAGGGCGGCGATCTTTCCGGACTGGTCGCCCTTGGCTGAAATGATCATTACCGGCGGAGCGCCGTGTTCCCGAGCTTCGTTCAGTACTTCCTCGCCGGATAAGCCGGGAAGCATCAAATCCAGAAGGACCATGTCCCATGGCTGCTGCTTCAAATAAAGGACGGCCTCGGTCCCGGAAAAGGCGGGCTGTGCGGTATATCCGCTGCGGCGGACGATACTGCAGAGCAGGCCGCTGATGTCGTTGTCGTCCTCCACGACCAGAATGTGCGTATTTCCGTTCATTTGACGTTTTCACCTCGGTTACATGCAGTTGAGTTACGAACTATCATACTCGAAGAAACGGCTGTTTCCAATGGTTTTTGCTGTTTCAGGACCGGACCGTGCGGGTCATAGATGGAAGACGCGTCAACCCGCAGTGGTACATGAAAAATGTTTGAAACTATTGCCAGACGGAGGGCAGGCGAGACTTCGCCCAATCCCGCTCGGCTCTTGGCTTCGACCGGGATCTGCTGCCCCGTCATCCGATCAGTTTTGCTCCGCATAATGACCTTCTTCATGGGGAATGGTGATAAAGGTTATGGAAAAGAAGAAAGGCAAGTGTTATAATAAGTCAAAATGAAACATTCAAGCGGATGTTCTTCTAAGCCGCCGGGTTTTTCCGTGCTTTCAAGTGTGCCCGCTTCATGTTAATTTCCCAGAAATACTGAGGAGGATAACCATGACTGACAAGAATCAAGCGATTGACAAGGCCGAGAACGCGACCATCGATAATCTGTCGATTACGACGATCCGTACCCTCGCGATCGATGCGATCGAGAAAGCAAACTCCGGACATCCGGGTATGCCGATGGGCTCTGCACCAATGGGATACCAGCTGTTCGCAAAGACGATGAACCACAATCCGGAGAATCCGACCTGGATTAACCGCGATCGTTTTGTTCTCTCCGCTGGGCACGGCTCTATGCTGCTGTACAGCTTGCTTCACCTGAGCGGATACGATCTTCCAATGGAAGAACTGAAACAATTCCGTCAATGGGGAAGCCTGACTCCAGGTCACCCAGAGTTCGGTCACACCGCTGGTGTTGACGCAACGACAGGTCCTCTTGGACAAGGCGTGGCTATGGCCGTTGGTATGGCAATGGCTGAAGCTCAGCTGGCTGCAACTTACAACAAAGACAACTACAAAGTGGTTGACCACTATACGTACGCGATCTGCGGCGACGGCGACCTGATGGAAGGTATCTCGCATGAGGCTGCTTCTTTGGCGGGCCATCAACAGCTCGGCAAGCTGATCATGCTGTACGATTCCAATGACATTTCCCTCGACGGTAAACTTAACCTGTCCTTCTCCGAAAACGTACAAAAGCGTTTCGAAGCATACGGATGGCAAGTGCTGCGCGTGGAAGACGGCAACGATCTTCCGGCCATCGAGAAAGCCATTGCGGAAGCGCAAGCCGAAACGAGCAAACCGACCCTGATCGAAGTGAAAACCGTCATCGGTTACGGAAGCCCGAACAAACAAGGTAAAGGCGGCCATGGCGGTACTCACGGATCCCCGCTGGGTGCGGAAGAAGCCAAGCTGACCAAAGAATTCTACAAATGGGTATACGAAGAAGACTTCTACGTGCCTGAAGAAGTTCGCGCTCATTTCGCGAAAGTGAAAGAACACGGCGTGAAAGTCAACAAAGAATGGAATGAGCAGTTCGAAGCTTACAAGAAAGCTTATCCTGAACTGGCCGCTCAATTCGAAAAGGCTGTTGTCGGCGACCTTGCTGAAGGATGGGATAAAGACCTTCCGAAGTATTCCGTGGAAGACAAAGCTGTATCGACACGCGTTGCTTCCGGTAACGCCCTGAACGGTCTTACAGGCGGCGTACCACAGCTGCTGGGCGGATCCGCCGACTTGGAAAGCTCCACGATGACTCACCTGAACAACCTGGCTAACTTCACCCCTGACAGCCGCGAAGGCCGCAACATCTACTTCGGCGTACGCGAATTCGCGATGGCTGCAGTGATGAACGGCATGACGCTGCATGGCGGACTGAAAGTATTCGGCGGTACGTTCTTCGTATTTACCGACTACCTGCGTCCGGCGGTTCGTCTGGCTTCGATCATGAAGCTGCCTGTCACTTATGTTCTGACTCATGACAGTATTGCTGTTGGTGAAGACGGTCCTACCCATGAACCGATCGAACAGCTGGCATCGCTGCGCATCATTCCTGGATTGACTGTGATCCGTCCGGCTGACGCCAACGAAACATCGGCTGCCTGGGCTTACACCGTTGAAAATAAAGAGAACCCGGTAGCGCTCGTATTGACGCGCCAAAACCTGCCAATCCTGGCCGCTACGGCTGAGGGCGCACGCGAAGGCATCAAGCGCGGTGCTTATGTAGTAGCTGACGCGAAGAACGGCAAACCTCAAGCGCAAATCATCGCAACGGGTTCCGAAGTACAGCTGGCTGTGAAAGCTGCCGAAGCGCTGTCCAAAGAGGGCATCGAAGTTCGCGTCATCAGCATGCCAAGCTGGGATCTGTTCGAAAAACAAGATCAAGCTTACAAAGATTCCGTCCTGCTGCCTGACGTCAAAGCGCGTCTTGCCATCGAAATGGCTTCGCCATTCGGTTGGGAACGCTATGTCGGCGACAAAGGCGACATTCTCGGCATCTCCATCTTTGGCGCATCCGCTCCTGGTAACCGCGTCATTGAAGAATACGGATTTACGGTGGACAATGTAGTCAGCCGTGTCAAAGGGCTGCTGTAAGGTCATAGCCGTTTAATTCATATTTTGAGTTCAAAAGGAGCAGTGAGCACATGTCGCAGTTCAGCAATGCCACCATCGTCAAAGCAGCCAACGTCTATTATGACGGCCAGGTGACCAGCCGCACCGTCATTCTGGAAGATGGTAGCAAGGTTACGCTCGGAATCATGCTTCCGGGCACGTATGAATTTGGGACGGACGGTCCTGAAATTATGGAGATCCTGTCCGGCCACCTGAAGGTCCTTCTTCCCGGTGAAGAATCCTGGCAAGAAATTCAGGGAGCACACACGTTTCACGTGCCTGCCCATTCCAAATTCGCTCTGGAAGTGTTCAGCGTAACCGATTACTGCTGCTCCTACCCGGCGGAGTAACGAAAAAGGGTAAGTCCGTCATCTGGCGGACTTACCCTTTTCTCTCCGGTAAACTCATTTTTCTGCATAATTTGGAGCCGTTCCATTCAACCTATGGCTGTATATGGAAGGAGCCTGTCCATTATTGCAGCGGCTTGCCGCCGATCGTCTGTCCGATCCATGCTTCATAGCATTTGACGACAGCGGACAGGTCCTCATCTCCGAAGCCCTGCGTCTGCCCGGCTTGAAACAGGCTTTTTGCCAGGTTCAGCATCGGGGACGGTACGCCAGTGGCGTCGGTGAGGGAGGAGGCAAGCTTCAGGTCTTTGAGCATCAGCGCAAGGGAGAACTGGTTGCTGAAGTCGTGGTCGATGATCTTCCGGCCTTTCAGGTCCGCGGCCTTGCTGCCGGCCGAACCGAGCTGCACCAGCTCGAGGAAGCTGTCCGCAGGAATGCCGGATTTGGCGGCGATGGCGAAGCCTTCCGCCAAGGCCAGGTTGTTGATGCCGACCATCGTGTTATGGGCAAGCTTGGCAACGGAACCGCTGCCGCTTGGTCCCATATGGATGACCTTCTTGCCCAGCGTATCAAACAGGCCGGATGCGGCTTCCAGCACGGAAGCTTCTCCGCCGACCATAAACACGAGTGTGCCGTCGATGGCCGCCGGCTTGCTGCCGGTAACCGGTGCGTCGAGGAAATAGGCTCCGAGCTTGTGAACCTCGGCGGCCAGCTCTTTGACGAGCCCCGGGGAAATGGTGCTGCTGTCAATGACGGTGGTACCTTGAGCCAGCGTTTTCAGAATGCCATCTTCGCCGTAAAACACCTCGCGGATGGAATCGTCATTGCTGACCATCGTGATGACCGCATCCTGTCCTGAGGCCGCTTCGGCAGGAGTGGCGGCTTGGGACGCGCCTTCCCGGACAAGCGCTTCGGCCTTGGAAGCCGTGCGGTTATAGACGGTTACCTCGTAACCTTGTTTTAACAAATTGGAAGCCATGGGCGCTCCCATGGTGCCCAGTCCGATGAAGCCTATTTTTTTCATGAGAATCACCTTTTCCTGTGAGATATAAGCATTCATTAAGTTTACCATGAGGCCATGCGACAATCCATGGGGGGAGAAGTGAAATTGTGGGTGGATAAGCTTCATATTGTCCTTGCCAAATGCAGTCAAATTACAGTATCCTATTCTAAAGCTGTTTTTTTCGGAGCGTAAATAGAATAGAGATGAAGCCAAACTAGGAGGTTTACATTAGATATGTCTACCAAATTAAATTTCGATTACAGTAAGGCGCTCTCCTTTATCGGTCAGCACGAAGTGGATTATCTGGCAGAGCCGATCCGACTCGCTCACGAGCAGCTTCATAACAAGACAGGCGTAGGTTCTGACTTCTTGGGATGGATCGATCTTCCTACCCAATACGACAAGGAAGAATTTGCACGCATCCAAAAAGCAGCAGCGAAAATCCAAAGCGATTCTGACGTTCTGATCGTCATCGGAATCGGCGGATCTTACCTCGGCGCACGCGCGGCGATTGAAGCTCTGTCCCATTCCTTCTATAATGTATTACCAAAGGACAAGCGTAAGACGCCTGAGATCTATTTCGCCGGCAACAACATTAGCTCCACTTATGTGGCGCATTTGCTCGATCTGATCGAAGGCAAGGACTTCTCCGTGAACGTCATTTCCAAGTCCGGCACAACGACGGAGCCTGCGATTGCATTCCGTATTTTCAAAGCCGAGCTGGAGAAGAAATACGGCAAGGAAGAAGCCCGCAAGCGCATTTATGCAACAACTGACAAGGAAAGAGGAGCCCTCAAGAAGCTCGCGAATGAAGAAGGCTATGAGTCCTTTATCATTCCGGATGACGTGGGCGGAAGATATTCCGTACTGACTGCAGTTGGCCTGCTGCCAATTGCTACTGCCGGAATCAACATCGAAGAGATGATGCAGGGTGCCGCTGACGCTTCCAAGGAATTCAGCAACCCGAACGTGCATGAGAACCTCAGCTACCAATACGCTGCCGTGCGTAACGCACTGTACCGCAAAGGCAAAGCCATTGAGATTCTCGTGAACTACGAACCTTCTCTTCACTTCGTATCCGAGTGGTGGAAACAGCTGTACGGCGAAAGCGAAGGCAAGGACTACAAAGGCATTTATCCGGCATCCGTCGACTTCTCGACCGATCTGCACTCCATGGGACAATTCGTTCAGGAAGGCAGCCGCAACATTTTCGAAACGGTCATCCAGGTAGAGAATGTAGCGAAGCAAATTACGATCGAGAGCGATCCGGACGATTTGGACGGCCTGAACTTCCTGGCTGGCAAAACGATGGATTTCGTCAACAAAAAGGCCTTCCAAGGCACGATGTTGGCACATACAGACGGACAGGTTCCTAACCTGATCGTAACCGTGCCGGATATGACTCCGTATTCCTTCGGATATCTGGTGTACTTCTTTGAAAAGGCGTGCGGTATCAGCGGCTATCTGCTTGGCGTCAATCCGTTTGACCAGCCTGGCGTGGAAGCCTATAAGAAGAACATGTTCGCTTTGCTCGGCAAACCGGGCTATGAGGAAGAAAAAGCGAAGCTGGAAGCAAGACTGTCTGAATAAGAATAACATCAGCAACTTTTGAATAGACATACAAAGCTAGGGAAGCAGTTCACCGGTTAATCAACAGCGGGGGACTGCTTTCTTGGCAAATAAGAAAGGGCATGAACATGATTGATCGCTATCGAACCGTCCGGGGGGCGGGATCCAAGGAAATTGTCATTAAGAAGTCCCGTTTTATCGGCCATGTGAAACCGGTGGACAGCGAAGATGATGCAAACGCTTTTATTGAAGAGATCAAGAAGCTGCACTGGAACGCCACCCATAACTGCTCCGCCTACATGATCGGGGAGAGGGATGAAATCCAGAAGCAGTCGGATGACGGGGAGCCGAGCGGAACGGCCGGCAAGCCGATTCTCGAGGTAATCCGCAATCAAGGGTTGAAAAATGTGGCGATCGTCGTGACCCGGTACTTCGGCGGCATCATGCTGGGGGCGGGAGGACTGATCCGGGCATACACGGACGGTGCTGTGGCGGCGATTGAAGCGGGGGAAGCGATCACACGCGTGCTTCACCGCGAGATTTTTGTAGAAATCGACTATACCTGGCTGGGGAAGGTCGAGAACGAGCTCCGGGGCCGTGAGGTCCGAATGGGGGAAACGGTGTTTACGGATAAGGTGCGGCTGACGTGCCTGCCGAAAGACCGTGAAGCGGAGACGTTTATGTCGTGGATGGTGGATTTGACGCAGGGGCAATCCCTGATTACGGAGGGCGAAAAGCTTTATTTTATTGAAGGGGAATAAGGTCTATGGCAAGAAGAGCAGTGGAACAGGAGTTGTCGAGGGAGAGGATTCTGGAAGCGGCCAGGCATTTGTTTGTGACCAAGGGATACCGGGCCATTTCTATGCGCAGTATTGGTCAGCATTTAGGTTACAGTCATGGTTCCTTATACTATCATTTCAAGGAAAAGGCAGAATTGTTCTACGCCATCGTGGTTGAGGATTTCAACAATCTCGCTGTACAGCTGAATAAGGTGCTCAAGGTCGCTCCGACCCAGGACTTGACCAAGGTGGAACAGCTCATGCTGGAGTTCATCCGTTTCGGCCTGGACCATCCTTATCAGTACGAGATCATGTTCATGATCCGGGACGAAGAACTGCTGTCCTACTGCCGTTCTGAGCAGGGGCGCTGCTTCGAATTGTTTGCCTCCATGGTGCGCCGTTATATGAACGAGGAGGAGCACGGCCCCGATCATTGCCGCAATCTGCCGTTAACGTTATTTTTGTCCATGCACGGATTCATATCGTATTACATCCAGGATCGCGTGACTTTTGAGGAGATCAAACCCGCGGCCATCACGCATGTGAAGATATGCTGCCGCAGTCTGCGGTAATTTTTTTAGGTACTTACTTTATAACGGTGAATTGGTATTGCGCCAACGTATAAATGCTGTGGTGAGTGTGAGCGCAGCTGAAGAAAATAAGGTGAAGGGGAGGGCATGCAGAAATGCCTCACACCCCGACACCTGTTTTGTCATGCCTGCTTTTGGGGATACGGCGGGCTTCCTTATCCCTCCATAATTTTTACATGGTATTGTCTGCGGCGCGGCCCGTCGAACTCGCAAAAATAAATCCCCTGCCAGCGTCCGAGCAGCAGCTCACCTTCCGTAATGATCACGGTCTGCGAAGGTCCGCAGGTGATCGACTTCAAATGGGAAGCCGTGTTGCCTTCGGCGTGGCGGTATTTCGGATGCTCCCACGGATATACCTCATCCAAACGCAGCAGCACATCATGCTTCACGTCCGGATCGGCGTTTTCATTAATGGCGATGCCGGCGGTCGTGTGCGGGCAGTAAATCAGCACCGTTCCCTCCTTGACCCCGCTCTGATGAACCAGCGAGATAATCTCGCGGGTAATATCCCTCATTTCGTCCCGTGACGCTGTACTTAATTCCAGGGTATGCAGCATGTTGTATGTCTCCTTTCCTAAAGTGGATTTTACCTGATATTGGACATGTCATAAGCCTATGATACAGCTGCTGTGCCGTAAGCACAATGAACGGGCTGGCCTATTCCTCCACAGGATAAAGTTAATCTAGAAGGTAGCTGGAGAGGGAACGGCAATCAGCAGCGTCTCCCCCTCGGCGATATTTTTGTAACTATGCGGCGTTCGGGCATCGTAATAAATGCTGTCGCCTTCTTCAAGCGTGAACCGTTCATTTCCAAGGATGAACTCCAATCGTCCGGTATGGATAAAAAGAAACTCCTCCCCTTCGGGATGGCCAACGCCTACATCCCCTGATGTTGCGCCTTTTTCGAGAACTCCCCAAATCGGTCCCATCTTATTGCCGCTTCCATGACTGAGAGCATACCAAGTTATTCTGGAACCCTCGGAGTGAACGAGAGGTTTTCGTTCGTTTTTTCTGATGACGATGCTTCGTTTCTCCTCGCCAAACAGATCGGTAAAATTCACACCCAGAGCGTTTGCTATACGCTTGAGAACGCTTAGGGATGGATTCACTTTGTCGCGTTCGATTTCACTGAGAAAAGACAAAGAGATGGAGGCCATGGTGGAAACCTCTTTGAGCGTCAAATTTTGTTTTTTTCTCGTATTTCGAATGGTATCGCCGATTGAATTCATCTGAAGTCCTCCTCACCTGAAAATTTCGCTGTGAACGTAATTTTTATGTGTATCATAGCGGATATTTGCAGTGGTATCAAGCACTTTGAAGCAGAGCGAATTACGCTGTAAAACCGTTGAAATATCAGGGGTTAAGAACTACTATTATATCAAGGTTGATGTTCAGTCTCATACCCGGGTATTTACGAATTCTTTCAACCATTTCCATATTGAGCGAAATTTTTGGGGTGCTTTCAGATCCCATTACAATAGTTGTCTCGAACGATCTACGATTTAGAAAGAAAACCGGAGGATTTCAAATGAACAAAGTCTATAAAGTAGGCGACGCAACCGTAACCCGTGTCACGGAAATGACGCTGAGCGGCGTCCCGCCGGAAGTTTATTTTGCGGGCTCGTGGGACCCGGCGTTTCTGGAAAAGAATCGGAATATCCTGCCTGCCGGGCTAATCGACGGGGATTCTCAACTTGTCGTTAGTATTGGAACTTGGGTCGTGAAGACTCCGGACCATACGATCCTTATTGATACCGCGACGGGAAACGATAAAAATCTTCCGTATAATCCGGAATTGTCCAATCTAAAGCTGCCGTATCTTGATCGTCTCCTGGAGGCAGGGGTTACGCCGGAAGATGTGGACTATGTCCTGTTGACGCATTTGCATGTGGATCATGTCGGCTGGAATACAAGGCTTGCAGGCGGTAATTGGGTACCGACGTTCCCGAACGCCACCTATGTATTTCCGCTTTCGGAACAACAATATTACTCCAGCCCGTCCAGCCATAATAAAGAAAACGAACCTAACTTTAACGCATACGAAGAGAGCGTTTTGCCTGTCGTCGAAGCTGGAATGATTAAGACGATCCCTCCCGAGGGGGGAGAGTTCCTCGACATGTTCAAATTTATTCCGACTCCCGGCCATAGCATCGGTCAGATGTCGATCAGCCTCACGTCCGGCGGAGAAGAAGCTTTGTTCGGTGCTGACGTGATGCACCATCCGTTTCAGGTATATCATCCCGAGTGGAATTCCATGTATTGCGAATTCACGGAACAAGCACGCGTTTCCCGGCGCAGGGTATTGGATTATGTCGCGGATCGGCCCATCATTTATTTCAGTACCCATTTTCCGGGGAGTTCTGCGGGGTACGTGACTCGTGACGGCAACGGATTCAAATGGGAATTCATCTAATAAATTTACCTAATCACATTGAAAGGTGCTGACAACATGACGACAAACGATTTTAGGCACGATATACCGATTTTGACCGAAGACCATCGTATCCCCAGCGATACGCCAGGAATCAAACTATATGTACGCAACAAACGTCCGGCTTCCATGAACACGTTCACGAACGAGAAAACGATTGTCATGGTTCACGGTGCCACATATCCGATTGGTAGTTTGTATGACGTTGAATTGGATGGTTTCACGTTCTTGGACTATTTGGCAAGTCATGGTTACGACGTGTATGCCGTGGATGTACGCGGCTATGGAGGCTCGACGAGACCCCCTGAGATGGAGCAGCCCGCTGACTCCAACCCTCCGCTGGTTCGCACGGAAACCGGGATTCGCGACCTGGGCTCGGCGGTAGACTTTGTTTTAAAACATCGGAACTTATCGAAGGTCAACATTCTGGGAATGTCCTGGGGAGGAACGGTCGCCGGGGCGTATACGAGCCGAAACAACGACAAAGTAAACAAGCTTATTCTTGTTGCGCCTCAGTGGCTGAGCACGAAACCGGTCCCTATCGATAACGGAGGTCCGCTCGGCTCCTATCGTCTCGTCCCGGTCGGAAGCACGAAGGAACGCTGGTTAAGCGCCGCCCCTGAAGATAAACGCGGCGATCTGATTCCGGAAGGCTGGTTCGAACAATGGACCGAAGCGACGTTAGCTTCCGATCCGGGAAGCCAAAGCGTCCATCCGGGACATATTCGGGCGACCAATGGGCCGATTCTGGACATCCGTGAATACTGGACGGCTAACAGAGCTTTTTATGAGCCCAAGGAGATCACGGTGCCTGTCCTTCTTGTTCACGCAGAATGGGACATCGATGTGCCTCTTGATTTGGCGCAAAACTTTTTCACGTCACTGACCGGCGCCGTTTATCGCCGCTGGGTAGAGATTGGGGAAGGAACGCACATGGTGCTGCTGGAGAAGAACAGGATGCAGGCTTTTCAAGCGATCCGCGGCTTCCTGGATGAATCGTACATCCCGGCGAAATAACCCGGGTGCAGTGCCCAACGTTTCATATGCCTAAAACGAGGCCTGCGGCATGCTGCCGCAGGCTTTTTTCGTACCCACTTTTTTGAAAGAAGGCGAATCGTTTGCGATCCTATCTGCTTCTATTGTTTTGCGCATCACTCTACGGTAGCAACTTCGTACTGGGCTCGCTTTTGCTGCAAGCATTTCCTGCGCTGCATCTATCGGCCTATCGGCTTGCCGTCTCCTCGGTGTTCCTGCTCGTTTATTTAATAGGAACCCGGCGATGGGTCCGGGTTACACTGCGGGATGCCGTGTACTTCATACCGTATGCTCTAGTGGGAATGCTGCTGCATCAAGTCTCCTTCTTTACGGGGCTGCGCACGGTCGATGCGACGACCGCTTCATTGATATTATCGTTATCACCGATTTGCACTGCGCTGTTTGCCCGCTTGTTTCTGAAGGAATCGTTTACGCTTCGGATGACGATGGGGTCGGTCGTCGCCTTTGCCGGGGTCTTCTTCGTTGTGGCGAATGGCGCAGGTTTCATGCTTCGCATCTCGTCCGGGATTGGATGGATGCTGATTTGCATGCTGGCATTTTCAGGGTCTGTCATTCTCATGAAAAAGCTGACAGAGCGCATCGAACCGCTTGTAGCAACGACCTACTCTACGATGCTGGGGTGTATTGCGGTATTCCCGGTATCGATCTGGAGCGAACCGCATGCTGAGATTCGTCCACACTATGGATGGTGGCTTGTCTTAATTGGATCCGCGCTGCTTATCCAAGGATTATGCGCCGTCGTCTGGAACGCTCAAATTCGTCAGGTAGGTGCCGCGACCGCGTCCCTGTTTCTGAATTTGCAGCCATTTGTTGCGATGGTGTCAGGCTACTTCATTCTAGGTACGCCGATCAGCTACATGCAAGTTGCGGGTTCGGGGTTGATTATTTGCGGCGTCATCCTGGCAACCTTCCAAAGACGTTCGAAAAGAACTTCGCATGCCGATCAACTCCATATGTCCGTGGTGAAGCGATAACAGAGAGGAGTGCTGGGAATTCCATCGCAGACGGTCTCGATGAGGCAAAGGATCATTACGGTTAGACCTTGACTTTGCCCCGGAACGGATCGAATGTTTTGGACTGAAAAATGCAGGGCCTGCACTCGTGCAGGCTCTTTTCTTTGCGGCGTAAACGGAGACTGGAAATAAATCTATTTTTGTATTGACGGTGTGAGACAGTTTTTGGTAAAGTACTGATAAGTAAAAACCAAGTAGTCAAATAGGAATAATTTAATCTATAATGGAAATCATCAATCGTCAAGCGCCGACCGGGCCGATTCCCGGAGGCAGGGAGGGGTCAAGTGAATACACTGCTGCGACATAAAGGCTGGACCTGGGGTTTTCGAAGCACCGTTCTTCTTTATTTTGTACTGCTGGTCGTGCTCCCTTTGCTGGGAGTGTATTATCATTCGTTCTCGCTGGGATGGAGCGCTTTTGCGGAAAGCGTGAAAGACCCGATTGCCTGGAAATCCGTGCTCCTTACGCTGAAATTGGCCCTTGTGGCCACGATGATTAACGTTTTGATCGGTACGATGATCGGCTGGGTGATCGTCCGCTACCGTTTTCCGGGCAGATCGCTGCTGAACAGTCTGGTGGATCTCCCGTTTGCCCTGCCGACCGCGGTCGGGGGCCTCATGATTCTGCTTCTGCTCGGACCGGGCAGCCTGATCGGCGGAGCCGCCGAAGCGCTCGGCTTTGAAATCGTGTTCCATCAGCCGGCGATCGTCATTGCCATGGTGTTCGTCACGTTTCCTTTCGTCATCCGCGCGGTGCAGCCGCTGCTGGAGGAAATCGATCCTTCCGAGGAGGAGGCGGCGCGGACACTGGGGGCTTCGGGCACCAAAATCTTTTTCAAAGTCGTGCTGCCGTCCATGCTGCCGGGCATGCTCAGCGGAGGAATGCTGGCCTTCTCCCGGGCGCTGGCGGAGTTTGGGGCCGTGGTGCTCGTCGCCGGCAACATTCCGGGCCGAACGCTGATCGCTTCCGTGTTTATCTACGGAGAGGTTGAGAGCGACAATACTGCCGGGGCTGCTGCCGTGTCGATTCTGCTGCTGACGCTGTCTTTTGTCATACTCTGGGTCGTGAATTTTGTGCAGACGAAGGGGAAGAGAGCATGAAGAAACTGTGGATTACGCTGACATACCTGGTCTTTTTCCTGCTGCTGATCGCTCCCCTCGGCAAAATGGTCATGGGCGCCTTTGAAGATGGGCTGGGCGGTCTGGGTGATGCACTGGCAAGGCCCGAGGCGCTGCACGCCCTGATGATGACCGGGCTCATCGTCGTCACCGTGACGGTGCTGAACACGCTGCTCGGCATGATGATGGCCATCTATCTCGTTCGCGGCAGCTGGATGAGCGGAGGGCTCCGGCGGTTTCTGAACAGCATCGTCGACCTGCCGTATGCGGTGTCCCCCGTCATTGGGGGGCTGATGATCGTACTCCTGCTGGGGCCGGGAAGCGCGGTGGGGGCGTTTTTCGAAGATATTGGCTTTAAAATCGTATATGCCTTTCCGGGGATGGTCATTGCTACGCTGTTCGTCACTTTTCCGCTCATGGTGCGCGAGGTGATGCCAGTGCTGCAGGAAATCGGGGCTCAGCAGGAAGAAGCCGCCTCGACGCTGGGGGCCTACGGATGGACAACGTTCTGGAAAGTAACCTGGCCATCGATCCGCTGGGCGGTCATTTACGGCATCGTGCTGACGGTGGCGCGTTCGCTTGGCGAGTTCGGAGCGGTGCTCGTCGTATCGGGTAATATCATTAACAGGACCCAAACGGCGACGACGCTGGTATACCAGGACGTGGAAAATTTCAATGTCATTTCGGCCAACAGCGTTGCGCTGGTTCTGGCTGCTTTTTCGGTAAGTCTGCTCCTCTTGATGGAATGGGCCAAAAAAAGAAGGGAAGTGCGCTGATATGCATGTGGAAGTTCGCGGATTGAACAAGCATTTTGGTGATTTTCATGCCGTAAAGGATGTGCATTTTGGGATTGAAAAGGGCCACCTGATCGGTCTGCTCGGGCCGAGCGGCGGCGGCAAAACGTCGATTCTGCGGATGCTTGCAGGGCTGGAGACGCCGGACAGCGGGGAAATCCGCTTCCACGGAGAGCTGGTCAACGCGCTTCCGCCGCAGGAGCGGGGCATTGGCTTTGTGTTTCAGAACTACGCGCTGTTTAAGCATATGACGGTGTTCGACAATATTGCTTTTGGCCTGAAAGTGAAGAAAACGCCGAAGTCGCAGATCAAGGACCGGGTTATGGAGCTGGTCGAGCTGACCGGGCTGGCGGGCTTTGAGAAGCGTTATCCGCAGCAGCTATCCGGCGGGCAGCGTCAGCGGGTCGCCTTTGCCCGTGCGCTCGCGCCGGAACCGCAGCTGCTTCTGCTGGATGAGCCGTTTGCGGCGATCGACGCCAAGATCCGGCAGGAGCTCCGCTCCTGGCTCAGGGAGCTGATCGAGCGGGTGGGCATCACGTCGATCTTCGTCACGCATGACCAGGACGAGGCGATCGAGGTAGCCGACGAAATCATGATCATTAATCAGGGACGCCTGGAGCAAAAGGGCACCCCGTGGGATATTTACAAGGAGCCGAAGACACCGTTCGTCGCGACCTTTATCGGGGAGTCCACCGTGGTGGAGAATGCGCGCGAGCTGAAAGGCTTCGAGGAAGCTGCCGGGGGCAGCGGCACCCGGGCGCTCATCCGGCCGGAGTACATCGAAGTCGGCGGGCCCGACGAATTCCGGGTGCTGTCTGCAACGGAGGAAGGCATCGTGCGCCATCTGCATTTCCGCGGCAGCGAGTGGATGGTGGAGGTCGAAGTCGGCAGCCACAAGCTGATGACGTACCGCTCGCTGGAGAAGGATACGCTGCAGCCGGGTCAGCCGGTACGGGTGCTGGTGCACCGCGCGTACCTGTTCAACGACGAGCGCAGCTGGATCGAAGAAAACCGGCTTAAGGTCGACCCGATGCCGGTCATTATTTAAAGGGATCCGAGTATCGCTTCTTTGAAATCTCATATTTGACCTCGGAAAATACTTACTCTAGCACGGATAATTCCGAAATTTAGAGATGACACAGCAATACCGCTTCTGTGAACATCATCCGTTTATTACAACTCCAGCCTGCCCTCCGGCAGGCTGATGCGGCAAACACGGCAAGTTTCATCCTAAAGGAGTGGCAGACGATGCGAAAGCAGACGATGCAAAATCACGATAGAAAGCCGGCACTCCGCCCGGGTCTTCTCGGCGCTCTGCTGCTGGCCTGCATTCTCGTCTTTACCGGCTGCAGCAAGGATGCGCCGGTGAATGGCTCCGTATCGGCAGCGGGCGGCGACGTCACCCTGGTGATCGGCGCGTACAGCGTGGCGAAGGATGCGATGGCCGACATCCTGCCGAAGTTTCAGCAGGAATGGAAGGAGAAAACCGGGCAGACGGTCAAATTCCAGGAGTCCTATGAGGCGTCGGGAACCCAGGCGCGGGCGATTGCCGGCGGCTTTGAGGCCGACGTCACCCTGCTCGCGATGGAGGGAGACGTCGATAAGCTCGTCAGCGCGGGGCTCATCGATAAGGACTGGAAGACGAAACATCCGGACCAGGGCATGGTCACCCGCTCCATCGTCGTGCTGGGCACGCGGGAAGGGAACCCGCTCGGGATCAAGGATTTTCAGGACCTGACCAAGCCGGGAGTCAAAGTGCTGTACCCCAACCCGAAAACTTCGGGCGGGGCGCAGTGGGACATCAATGCCATTTACGGCGCAGGTCTGAAAACTTCGGAGCAGCAGGGACACAAGGATCCGGCCGCGGCCAAAGCTTTCCTGAAGCAGGTCCACAAGAACGTGGAGTCGCTCGACAAGAGCGGCCGGGCGTCCATGGCGGCGTTCGAGTACGGCGTGGGCGACGTCATCGTCACGTACGAGAATGAGCTCCTGGCGCGCATCCAGCAGGGCGTCAAATACGACGTCGTCATTCCGGAGAACACGATCCTGATCGAGAATCCGGCTGCCGTCGTGGACGCTTTTGCCAAGAAGCACGGCACCACCAAAGTGGCCGAGGCGTTCGTGAAGTATCTGTGGAGCAAGGAAGCGCAGGAAATCTTCGCCGCACACGGCTTCCGGCCTGTCGACGACGAAGTGCTGAAGGCCAACGCGGCCAAGTATCCGGTGCCGAAAGGGCTGTTCGATATCAACTACCTCGGCGGCTGGGACGAGGTGCGCAGCACGCTCTACTCCAAGCGGGGTGTGTGGTACCAGGTGCTAGCGGGGATTTGAGTGGCAGAAATCGGAGCAGTGTTTAAGCAGGTGACCGCTTGGCGGGGCCTGCTTTTTTTGCTTGGCGGCAAGAATGTCCAGTAGGCGGACGGAAATACGGCCCCCACCCTGCAAAAAAAGCCCGGCCATCAGCCGGGCATTTCTACGTTCATCTCCTGCTGCTGGTGCCTGCGGCTGAGCGAAGGCAGGACAGCGAGGTAATAGACGCTGACGATAAAGATGCTGGCCGCCAGGATCCAGTACAGTGCGGTGACCGATACCAAGCCGGGGAAGGCGACGGCCAGAAATCCGAGCGCGATCGCCTGGCCGGTCGTGTTGAGCGGCTCGATCCAGGCGCTGACACGGCCCATGCTTTGGGGCTCGACGAGCTCCGGCAGCCATCCGCCCAGCACGACGTTGATCGGTGCGAGGATCACACCGAGCAGCACCATCGTGCCCAAGTACAGCTGAATGTGGTTGAAACCGCCGGCGACCAGCGTAATGATGCCGATGAGGAACAATCCGGTGATCAGCACGCCGACTTTACCGATCTTTTTGATAAGCAGGGTACTGATTGCGCTGCCCACCAGGTAGCCGATCCCGAGGAATACCATTACCAAAGGTGTGTACACCTCGTAGTGCTCCGGACTAAGCTTGTATTTCATCGTAAAGAGGGGCAGGATCGAAAACACGCCGTTGACGATGCCGAAGAAGAAAAAGCCGAGAATAATCGCCAACAGCAGGCGCGAACGGACGATGTATTGAAAGCCCATGCCGAAGTCGGCGGCGATGCTTTTCAGATTCAGGTCTTTCAAGCGTACTTTGCCGTTGGGCTGGGAGACATGCTGAGGGAAACGGCATGACATGAGAAGCAGGGCGGAGATGACGAAGCTGGCCATGTCGATCAGAATGGCGCCTTCAATACCGAGGTAATAGTAAGCTGCCGATCCGAGACTCATGCCGAAGAGCATGAATACGCCCGAGATGGACATGTTCAGGCTGGAGGCCTGCACGTACTGTTCGGGTTTCATGACCCCCTGGAGCAGGCTCATTTCGGCGGGTGCAAAAAACTTCGAGATGGCGCTGCGCAGAAATAGAAGGGCAAACGCGCCGACGATCCAGTTTTCATAAATGGCCAGCAGCAGGACCAGGGAGAGGACCGCGCGGATCCAGTCGCTGTTGACGGCGATGCGTTTGCGGTCGAGTCGGTCGGCAAGCACCCCGACGAACAGGAACACGACCAGCGTCGGCAGAGAATACATCAGCTCGGCTAACGTGGCGTAAGCGGGCTGGCTGCTGAAGCGGTCGACGAGATAAAAGGCGAAAGCCATGCTGCCAACCATCGACCCAAGCTGGGATGCGAAGTTGGCCAAAAACACTTTAACAAATGTGGCATTGCGGAAAAGCTCCATGCGGGTGACCTCGTTTCTTCTAAATTTTACGGTACAAATATGGCGAACTTGGAATGGTTGAAGGACTTTCACCCGGGCACCGGGCACCCGCATTATGCGGTCCATCCGGTCATCCGTATCCGGCATGTTGCCGGTCAGGGGCAGTTTTAACAGCGGTGCCTGATGCATCCGTCGTTCGCAGCTTTGATCTCAGTGTACTCGAATAAGCGGCCGGCAAAAATCGCCGCTGGTATGATTTTGAAGTCGGTCTCTGGACCGAGAACTCTCGGAAAGGCGAATATGGTATCATATATAGATTGAACTCAAGTTTCGAATTGAACCCCCTGTTGTAACAGCTTATCCAAGCCCTTCAACATGAATTTCTTGAGTTCATTCTATATAGCTGTAACGAATCAGGAATATGACCACCACCCTACATACATAGGAAAAATAAGGAGATGATCGACTCAATGGACGCATTGATCTTTTTGGGAACCGGGGACGCGATGGGCGTCCCGCGCGTGTACTGCAGCTGCGAGGTATGCGAGGAGGCCCGGACGACGGGGATGAACCGGCGCTTGCGTTCTTCCGTGCTCGTCCAGGGGCAGGGGGAGGCCGACAGCTTTATTATCGATTGCGGCCCGGATTGGCGCAGCCAGATGGAAGCGATCGGGCAGCGGGCGACGGCGCGGATGCTGGTGACGCATGCGCATTTTGACCATATCGGGGGGCTGCCGGAGTGGGCGGATGAATGCCGCTGGCGGCAGGCCAAAGGGGAGCTGTATGCCCCGCAGGAGGTGCTGGACCAAATTCAGCGGCAGTTTCCGTGGATCCACCGGCAGCTTCAAATGATTCCCGCTGATGCTGGAATCGAGCTTGGCGGCTGGAACATCACCACGTGGAAGGTGACGCATGGGGCGAACGGTTATGCCTATGCATACCGGCTGGAGAAGCCGGGCTTCCGCTGGGTGTACTGCTCGGACTCGATCGGTCTGAACGTGGAGGAGAAAAGGCCGCTGCACGGCCTGGATCTGCTGGTGCTCGGGACGAGCTTTTTTCATGAGACGGCGCCATATCCTACCCGGTCCGTGTACGATATGAGGGAAGCGGCAGAGCTGCTGCAAGAGGTGAAGCCGCTGCGAACGGTCTACACCCATATGTCGCATGATATCGACCTGAACCGGTCTTATCCGCTCCCTCCGCAGGTAACGCTAGCTGTGGCCGGGATGAAGGTTGAGCTGGTCTGACCGTTAAGGGAAAAAGGAGGTTCGTATCCATGGCAAACGTCAGCGGATGGAATGGCAGCGAATTGAACGGATGGGAACCCGGCGGATTATTTCCCGAAAAGCTGATGCTGGCGGACTGCCGTCCGGAGGTGAGCGCCTACTATTTTAAAGAGTGGAACGGTTTTGACATGGCGCTGCATACCCATGACTCCTCCGAAATCATGTATGTCATAGATGGGAACTGCTCAGTCGGGGTGAAGCCGTTTGGCGAAAACGAAGCGGTTGTGCATTTGACCAAAGGAGGCTTTATCCTGCTGGACGGAACCGTTCCCCATCGCCTGCTGGTGACGGGAACCTGCCGGATGCTCAACATCGAATTCCGCTTTGCCGAGAGGGATGGGGTGCTGCCGTCGACGAAACAGCTGGCCGAGGGAGAGGAGGCGCTGGCGGCGCTGTTCCGGAACCCGGCTCCCTATGTCGTGCTTAGGGAATTTCATGACGTGCACCAGCTGCTGAAAAATCTAGTTCTGGAGCTGGACGCCGCCGAATCCGGACAGGAGCTGATGCCGCAGCTGATGCTCGCCGAGCTGCTGATCCGGATTGCCCGGCTGCATCAGGAATACGTGGAGGCCGGTCCCGATACGCAGAGTATGTACGTGCGGCAGTGCATCGAGTACCTGTATCAGAACTACGATCGCAGCATCCAGGTAAAAGACGCCGCCGAGCATGTCCGGCTTCACCCCGGGTATTTGCAGCGGGTATTCAAGCAGAAGACGGGTATGTCGATCATGGAATACCTGAACGCCTACCGGATGGATAAAACGGCGATGCTCCTGCGGCAGACGGAAATTCCTGTGGCGGATATCGCAGATTATGTGGGAATCGGCAGCCGCCAATATCTGCATCTGATGTTCAAAAAGCATACCGGGCAGACACCGGTCGAATACCGGAAGGCTTCCCGGATCGCAGGGTACGTGGATTCCCGGGATGTGCAGTAATCCGAATCCAAAAAGTAAGAATTGTTGACACTTTTCCGGCAAAGAGGTCATGAATTTGATAACGTTTTCCCAGAAAGGGTTGCTACAATACCTGTATCAGGGTGAACCTGGCGACTATTCTTGAGGGAGGCGGTTTTTGCCGTGTCATTTAAAATTGCTTTTATCGGGGCGGGAAGCATTGGCTTTACCCGTGGACTGCTGCGCGACCTGTTGTCCGTTCCGGAATTTCATAACGTGGAAGTTGCTTTTACGGACATCAATCCGCACAACCTGGACATGGTAACCGAGCTGTGCCAGCGGGACATTCGGGAGAACGGGCTGGACATTAACATTCACGCGACAACGAACCGCCGCGAGGCGCTGAAGGATGCCAAATACGTCATCTGTACGATCCGCGTGGGCGGCTTGGAGGCGTTCGCGACGGATGTGGACATTCCGCTGAAATACGGCGTCGATCAATGCGTGGGCGACACGCTGTGCGCAGGCGGCATCATGTACGGACAGCGCGGCATCGCCGAGATGCTGAACATCTGTAAGGATATCCGCGAAATGGCGTCCAAAGACGTGCTGCTGCTGAACTACGCCAATCCGATGGCGATGCTCACGTGGGCCTGCAACAAGTACGGCGGAGTCCGCACGGTCGGACTGTGCCATGGGGTGCAGGGCGGCCACTGGCAGATTGCGGAGGCTTTTGGTCTGAAGCAGGATGAAGTGGATATCATCTGCGCGGGCATCAACCATCAGACGTGGTATGTCCAGATCCGCCATTATGGGGAGGACTTGACCGGCAAGCTGCTGGAAGCGTTCGAGAAGCATCCGGATTTCAGCCGGACGGAGAAGGTACGGATCGACATGCTGCGCCGCTTCGGCTATTACAGTACGGAATCGAATGGGCATCTCAGCGAGTATGTTCCGTGGTACCGCAAGCGGGCGGACGAAATCAACGACTGGATCGACCTCGGCAGCTGGATCAACGGGGAGACCGGAGGATACCTTCGCGTCTGCACGGAAGGGCGCAACTGGTTTGAGACCGATTTTCCCAACTGGATGAAGGAGAAGCCGTTCGAATACAAGCAGGACCAGCGCAGCCATGAGCATGGATCTTACATCATCGAAGGCTTGGAGACGGGACGGGTGTACCGGGGGCATTTCAACGTGGTCAACAACGGAGTGATCACCAATCTACCGGATGACGCGATCATCGAGGCTCCGGGATACGTCGACCGCAACGGCATCTCCATGCCGGTGGTTGGGGATCTGCCGCTCGGACCGGCGGCAGTCTGCAATGCGAGCATTTCCGTACAGCGGCTGGCGGTGGGAGCGGCAGTGCACGGCGACGACAAACTGCTCCGCCAGGCGTTTATGATGGACCCGCTGGTCGGCGCGGTGTGCAACCCGAACGAAATTTGGCAGATGGTCGACGAAATGCTCGTGGCGCAGGAGCAGTGGCTGCCGCAATACGGGGATGCTATCGCTGAGGCGTCGGTACGGCTGGCTTCCGGCAACCTGATTCCGACACGGGAAGGATACCGCGGCGCTGCACGCCTCAAGGTGAAGACCGTGGAGGAAATGCAGCAGGACCGGGAAGCCGCCAACAAAAACGCCGGCGAATCGGATAAAGGCAAGGACCGGGCCAAAGCGGTTCAGTAAACGGTAAACCTGCAGGCGGGAAATATCAGCCGGCAAACAAAAAGACAGCTTGCGAACAGGGATCGATGATCTGATTCGCGGCTGTCTTTTTTAAATCTTGCGTATCGCTAAATACTCGACCGAATTAAACGTTCAGCACAAACTTCTCGATCGCGGCCTTCACGCCTTCGTCGTTGTTGCTTAACGTTACGTAGTTCGCAATGTCCTTCAGCGCCGGGATGGCGTTGCCCATCGCAATGCCAAGGCCTGCCGCTTCGAGCATCTCATGATCGTTCCAGGAATCGCCGATGGCGATCGTCTCGGACATGTCGCAGCCAAAGTGGCTGGCGAGGAAGGTGAGGGCATGGCCTTTGGTGCCTTCGCGGTGCATGATTTCGAGGAAGTGCGGCTTCGATTTGGTGATGTGCACTTCGTCTCCCAGCAGGTCGCGCAGAATCGGGATCAGCTGATCCAGGTAGGACGGATCGTCGATGATAAGCATCTTCGGCGTCTTCTGGGCGATCAGCTTTTCAAAATCCGGCTCGATATAGTAAGGCGTGCGGTTCAGCTCGCTGTAATCCTTCAGCTTCTGGTTTTCTTCGCGGGCATACAGCTTGTCGTCGATATAAACCTGCAGGTGAAGGTTATGCTCGATGCAGTATTGGAACAGCTTGTATCCCGCATCCTTTGGCACGTAGCGCTCGTAAAGGACTTTTTCGTCCATCAGGTTTTTGACCAGTGCCCCTTGGTACGTAATGATCGGCACGTTCAGCCCGGTTTGGCGGGCAATGGCTTGGGCAGAGGCATAGGCCCGGCCCGTGGCCAGCGTGACGACTACGTCTTTGGCGACCGCCTGCTCCAGCGCCTGCTGGGTGCCCGGGGTCACCTCTTTATCGTCGTTAATCAGAGTATCGTCGATGTCGATCGCGATCAATTTGTACATGGTTCTCTCTCCTTTAATCATGGCGAACCTCTCTACCTATAAGGGCGCTGAAATGCTCGTCCATGTTCTCTCTACCGCAGGATGGGTATTTCTCTAAACGTTCCTGCACAGTATGGCTCTTATCATTGTACCTCACGCGGGGCAGATTTCAATTCCGCGAGGATCATTCCGGCAAAAATACAAATACATCCCAGTCCCGCCGCAGCGCCCAGCACCTCTCCGCCGAAGGTGACGCCCGTCAATGCCGCAAAGACCGGTTCCATGGCAAAAATGACGGCAACCCGCGACGGGTTCGTATATTTCTGGCACACGGTTTGAATCCAAAAGGCGAAAGCGCTGGTCGGACCGATCGACACCAGGAGCGCCCAGATCACTTCCGGCTTCAGCAGACGATCCGCCGCCTGCGTCAACGGGCCCACATCCTCAAATAACAACGAGGAGAGGAGGCTGAGCAGCCCGACGACCGCCATCTGCATCGCAGCCAGGGGCAGCGCGGAATATCGCGGAGCAAACACGCCCGTATACGCCACATGCAGAGCGAACGCCACCGCGCACAGGAAGATGAGAAAGTCGCCTTTGTTCAGCGTCAGGGCGGTGCCGGCGAAGGCCAGCAGGTACAAGCCGGCGGCGGCCAGCAGCGCGCTGATCCACGTATAGCGGGAAATGGGGCTTTTCAGCAGCAGGAGCGCCAAAAACGGAACAAACACGACGGACAAACCGGTAATAAAACCGGCGTTCGAAGTGGTCGTGTACAGCAGTCCCACCGTTTGAAAGGCATAGCCCAGAAACAAAAAAAGGCCCAGCAGGCACGAGTGGAGCAGCATTTTGCCGGAAATGTCCCGCCACTGGCTGCGGTAGAAAAACGTAATGATCAGGGCCAGGAGCACCGCCGCACCCAAGAAGCGGATGCCGTTGAAGGCAAGGGGAGGCAGGACCCGGACCGCATGTTGCACGATCAAAAAGGTACATCCCCACATCATCGCCACGATGAGCAGGCTGAGGTCGGCAATACGGGAGCGGTTCAAATGAAGTCATTCCTTTCACGGTTCGTACGATCGGCCTGTGCAAAACAGGCAAGCGACCAAATTGTAACGTAAAACCCGAGTGAGAACAAGGATCAAAAAGGCACGAAGGGCGGGTTCAGGGCATGACGGAGCCTGGGAAACCTGCTATAATGTGGGTGGAAACGGAGATGATACGATGGCTAAGAAGAACCGAAACCAAGCCCCGAGCAAGCCGCAAGTCTCGGATAAACCGGCGACGCTGAAGGATCTCCTGAGCAGCGAGGTGCTGGATAAGCTGAAGCAGCAGTCCAACGAGCTGAAGGCGGAGCAGCAGAAGCAGAAGGAAGAGCAGGAGAGACAAGCGGCCGAAGCGCGCAAAGCGGAACAGAAGCGCCTGGATAACGATTTTGAACATCTGCTGGAGAACAGCAGCATGGACTGGCGTAAATATAAATGAGAAAATGATATCTATAAGAAAAGCTGCCGGTTAGCGGCAGCTTTTTGTGTGCTTATTTTTCACTGTCCATATTTAGCTTCTTTTCGAATAAAATGTAATCCTGCCCGGGACCTGCATAGTCTTTGGCCATCGTCAGCTTAAAGCCCATGAGGGCGTGAAATTTCATGGACGTTTCGTTCACAGCTGAGGTAATGCAGCGCACCGTGTCGCAGCCGAGCTGAAGAACTTTTTCAAAAAACAGCTCATACAGCGTCCGGGCCGTACCCTGCTTGCGGTAATCCGGATGGACGCCGACAAAATGGATATACGCCTCGTTCGGATGCGTCTGGGACTGGAAACCGATCAGGAAGGCGACAAGCTTCCCGCTCTCTTTTTCCTCCATCACAAAACTGGTATTTTGAAAATGCTCGAAAAACAGCTTCGGCAGCAGATGCGTCATTTGGCGCCCGCCCCACCAGTCGTTGACGACCGGGATCACGCGGTCATAGTCGGCTTCAAGGATCGGCCTGATTTCCATGGAAAAACCTTACCTCCGTTCATGTGAGCCTGAGCGGTGAGTGAAAGACACCCGTCTGCAAGCTTTTGCAGCCGATTATACCATAGGATGAGAGGGTTCGAGCGATAAAAAAGAGAGGTCCATGGAATTCACGGGGCCTCTCTTTGCTGTATGTCACTATTACCATAAGGACGAATTCCGGGGCTGACTATTCTTCCAAAAAAATCAAACCGATCAGGTCGTCCATCACGATGTTGCCAAAATAGTGCTTCACGTCGATGTCCGCGAGGGCTTCCCGGACTTCGGACTCTTCGTAACGCTTGCCGCGCAGACGCTCCTCAATATCCGCCACATCGCCAACGCCGAAAAAGTCGCCGTATATTTTAATATCCTGAATCCGTGCGTCCTTGATGTCCATCCGGATGTCGATGATGCCGACCGGGAACCGCTTCGTATGCTTGACGTTGGACTGCGGAGACTGCCCGTAATTCCATTCCCAGTTCTGATACCGGTCCTTGGAAATTTGGTTGATAATCTCCCAATCGGCTTCCGTCAGCTTGTACTGCGGCACTTCGTTTGGTTCCATGCCGAAAATGTAGCGGAGCAGCTCGGAGCGGAATTCCTCGATCGTCATCTTCTGGTTCATCAGCTCACTGATGTTAGCGACGCGGCTGCGTACGGACTTGGTGCTCTTCGACTTGAATTTCTCCGGATTGGCGTTCAGGGAAGCCTGAACATCGTCCAGATTCAAGTTGAACATGAGCGTGCCGTGGCTGAACATTCGGCCTCGGGTCGAGAATTGGGCGTTACCGGAAATCTTTTGCTCGCCGACCTGCAGGTCATTGCGTCCGCTCAGCTCCGCGTTAACACCCATATGGTGCAGCGCGTCGATGACCGGCTGGGTAAACTTCAGGAAATTGTGGAACGATTCCCCGTCGTCCTTGGTAATGAAGCTGAAGTTGAGGTTGCCGAGGTCGTGGTACACCGCTCCGCCGCCGGAGAGCCGGCGAACAACCTTGATATTGTTGTCTTTCACGTATTCCTGGTTGATCTCCTCGATCGTGTTCTGATGTTTACCGATGATGATCGAAGGACGGTTAATGTAAAACAGCAGGTAGCTGTCGTCCATGGGCAGATGTTTGAGGGCGAATTCTTCAATCGCCAGATTGACGGCAGGGTCGGTAATTCCCTGGTTATCGATAAACAGCATATTTGATTCCTCCGTTAAAAGGCCTTAATTAATTCGGTTCCTTGTCTATTGTAAACCAATTGCGGACAAGAAACAAAAGCGAAAACCGAATTGACGCGCACCGAAATTTGGCGTAATAATGGGGTCATTCGCAAGCGATTCAAGACAGAGAACTGCTGGGGGGAAAATACATATGCTTGAACGATACGGACATGGCGGGGATCTGGAGAGCGCGTCGGAACTGTACGGCGGCGATCCGGCGTCCTTTCTGGATTTCAGCGCCAACATCAATCCGCTGGGTCCGCCGGAAGGCGTCATGACGAAGCTGGGACAGGCACTGCCTTCCATCCTTCGTTATCCGGATCCGGGACACCGACGCCTGAAAGCGCTGCTGTCCCGCAAACTGGGCGTGGCGCCGGAACATTTAAGCATCGGCAACGGGGCGGCGGAATCGATGGCGCTCCTGCTGCTCGGGCTGGCGCCGTCGAGGGTCGGGATCGTGCAGCCCTGCTTTTCGGAGTACCGGCAGCTGTCGGAGCAGTTCGGCGCCGAGGTGCATGCCGTCTTCGGCAGCCGGGAGCGCGACTGGAGAGCTGAGGTTTCGGACATTGCGGGACTGATGAAAAAGGTGGACCTGCTCTTTCTGGGACAGCCGAACAATCCGAACGGTGTGCAGTATCCGCTCCAAGAGATTCGGGAATTGGCGGCCGAGGCGGAGCGGACCCGGACCTATTTTGTCGTCGATGAGGCGTTCATCGACTTCATCCCGGAAGGGCGGAGGATGACGCTGCTGCCGGAGCTGGAGCGGTTTCCGCGGACGATCCTGGTCCGCTCGATGACGAAGTTTTATGCCATTCCGGGCCTGCGGCTGGGCTATGCGGCCGCGCATCCGGACGTGATCCGGGCGATGACGGGCAAGCAGGTGACGTGGAGCGTCAACGGCTTGGCCCTGCTCGCCGGGGAATTGTGCCTCGAGGGCGGCGAGGCGCATGAGCGCGAGACGCTGGAGCTGATTGCCGCAGAGCGCGCCGGGCTGACGGCGGGTCTGCGGGATCTGGGCTGCCGCGTGAGCGGCGGCGAAGCCAATTTCCTGCTCGCGGAGCTGCCGGCACCGTGGAGTGCCGGGGAGCTGCAGCGCGAGCTCGGGCTTCGCGGCGTCCTGATCCGCAGCTGCGCCATGTACCCGGGCCTGGGGCCGGGACATGTCCGGTTTGCGGTGAAGGGAGCGGACGCCAACGCGCGGCTGCTTGCTGTGATTGGCGACGTGCTTCCTATCCGGGCGGAATGATCTGCACGTTGGGAGCCATTTTGATGTAAGGAGCAGATCTACACGAAAGGAGAGGCTGTGCAGGCCCAAGACGCAGGGCTGGTACGGCTGCTATGCAGGTAGGCGCTGGCAAGGGATGTGCACATTCTTTGCGGGGCGGATTTCGGAGTCCGCATAAACACAAGATTGATATGGGGGAGAAGAAGCGATGACGACACCATTTATGGACGGATTGCAGGATACGTACCGTTCCACCGTGTGGCCGGGGCTCGTGCTGACGCGGAAAGAGCGGCATTTGCTGCTTGAGGCGCCGGAGCTGCTGGACAGCCTCGGAAGCTCCATTCACGGAGGCGGCATGGGCCGACTGCAGCGGGTGACGAATATGTATGTGGACCGGACATATGACTGCAGCGACCCGGTGCGCGATACGGAGGAATGGCTCACGGCGTGGGGATACCCGCTGGAGACCACGGCGGGGCTGCTGACGGCGGTCCAGCTGCGCCATGCGGCGGTGCATGAGGAAAAGAACGAGCAGGCCGCGGTGTTCTGCTGCACGACGGCGGGCATATCCAACGCGGCCCGAGCGGGCTCTGAGCGGCGGACGTTCGCGGCCTATACGCCGGGAACGATCAACATCATGCTGGCCATCGACGGCCAGTTGACGAAGGCGGCCATGCTGAACGCCGTCATGACGGCGGTGGAGGCCAAGGCCGCTGCGCTGGCCGACCTGGACGTGCGCGACCCGGACAATGGGCTGATTGCCACGGGGACGACGACGGACGCCGTCGTCCTCGGCGTCAGCCAAAGCGCCGCTTACGCCGGTCTGCACTGCTATGCGGGCACCGCGACTGACCTCGGCGCGATGATTGGCCGCGCGGTGTACACCACGGTGAAGGAAGGCCTGCTGGCGGCCTGGAGCGAGCGGAAATGACCGCAATATGGATCCTTGCCGCGGCTTTTATCATCGATTGGATCATCGGGGATCCAAGGTGGATTCCCCATCCAGTCATCGGCATGGGCAAGGCGATTAAAAAGGTGGAGAACGCCATTCGGGCAAGGGTCACCCGCCCGGCAGGACTCAAGAGAGCGGGAATTCTGCTCCCGGTCATTGTGGCGGGCGGCTCTATGCTGCTGACATGGTTTGTTCTCTGGGGGCTGCATCTGGTGCATCCGTGGCTGGCCTGGGCAGTGGAGGCGGTGCTCATCGCCACGACGATCGCCGTCAAGGGCCTGAAGGATGCCGGCAAGGAAGTGCTTGGCCATCTGCGGCGCGGCGATCTGCCCGAGGCGCGCAAGTCGCTCGGCATGATCGTCGGCCGGGACACGGCCCATCTGGACGAGCCGGAGATCGTCCGCGGCACGGTCGAAACGGTGGCGGAAAATATCGTCGACGCCGTCGTCTCGCCGCTGTTCTATGCCATCATCGGCGGCGCGCCGCTGGCGATGGCCTACCGGGCGGTGAACACGCTCGATTCCATGGTCGGCTACAAGAACGACAAATATTTGCAGCTTGGCTGGGCGTCGGCGAGGCTGGATGACATCGCCAACTTCATTCCCGCTCGGATCACCGCGGGCATCCTGGTGCTGTCCGCCTGGCTGCTGCGTTTGGACGCCGTCAGAGCCGGGCGCACCGTGCGCCGGGACGCGCGCCGCCATCCGAGCCCGAACAGCGGCTTCCCCGAATCCGCGGTGGCGGGCGCGCTCGGCATCCGGCTCGGCGGCGAGAACGTGTACCACGGCGTCGCCTCGTTCCGGGCTTACATGGGCGAGGCGCTGCGTCCGATGGAGGCGCGCGACATCACGATGACGATCCGGCTGCTTATCACGGTATCGGTCATCTTCATTCTGCTGGGCATCGCCGTGCTGTGGGCGGCAGGAGGCAGCTTATGGACGTCCTAGTGAAACAGGTCGATCTGCTGCTTGTCCGGCATGGCACGACGCGGTGGAACCGGGAGAAGCGTTACCTCGGGCATACGGATATCCCGCTGGATCGGGGCGGCAGGGACGAGCTTGCGCCGCTGGCCCGGGAGCTGGCCGGGAAGGCGTTCCGCGGCGTATATTGCAGCGACCTGGCCCGATGCCGGGAGACACTGGCGATCATCAGTCCGGCGCACGCAGATACTGCGATGTATGACCCTAGGCTGCGGGAAATGCACTTTGGCGCCTGGGAAGGGCATACCTATGAGCAGCTGCAGCATGAGCCCCTATACCGGCAGTGGATCGATTCGCCGCAGCAGGTGATGCCGCCGGGCGGGGAGCCTTGGGCGGATTTTGCCGGGAGGATCGACGGGTTTGTCGGCAGCTTGTTGAAGGACGTGGAAGGGACATGCAGCAGACCGGCAGAGGCCCAGAACGACGGCGGAGCGGCGCATTCCGAATCGAAGGGGATCGGGAATAGCGGGTCGGCACTGCCTAGATCGAAAGGGATCAAGATTGGCGGGTCGGCACTTTCCGAATCGCAAAGGATCGAGATTGGTGAGGCGGCATTGCCCGGTTCGCAAGGGAACGAGAATGGTGGAGTGGAACTTTCCGGATCGAAAGGAAACGAAATTGGCGGGGTGACACTTTCCGGATCGAAAGGAATCGGTGACAGGGAGGCGGTCCTTTCCCGGTCGGAAGGACCGGAAGGCATCGGTCCCGAATCGCAGGTTCCGCCGGAGATGCTGATTGTCGCCCATGGCGGCGTTCTGCGGCAGCTCGCGGTCAGCCTTGTCCCGGGGCTGTCCTTCTGGGACGTTCACGTTCAGCCCGGGAGTTTGCTGCGGATCCGGCTGAGCTTCACTGAAGAAACCGGCGGTTGGAACGGCAAGCTGGTGAATGAAGCTTGAGAGAGGATGCGAACGAGGTAATGGTCGTCATCGACCGGTCCGAGCTTTTCTGCACTCCGGCAATGGGAAGCGGCGAAAGGGCTCAGGCAGCTGACATACAAGGACGTGTTTCCCGGATCGTCCGTTCCCCCGGGTTTGGTCATGGCTCTCGGGCCCGCGTCCGGACATTCCACCGGGCACGCGACTGGACATGTATTCCGGCAAGTGCCGGACACAAAAATTCCATTGTCACCCGCAGGCTTTTCCCCTATAATCAGGACAAAAGAAGCATGGCCAGGATAATTGAATAGGAGTGCTTGTGAGGTCCCGGAAGCTGTCTGCCGTATAAGGAGAGCGTTGATCCGGGTGAAAAGGGAAGCCGGTGCAACTCCGGCACGGTCCCGCCACTGTAAACAGGTATGTCCCCAGGAAGCCACTGTTCCGCCGCTACACGGGATGGGAAGGCGGGGACGATTTTACCCAGCCTGTAAGTCAGGAGACCTGCCTCACGAGAGGAAATGACGGTCCTTCGAGGAAAGGATTACGTTTCACGTGCCCTTCATAACGCATGTTCACCGCGGCTCAAGCAAGCATTGGCTTGACCACTTGACCTCGCAGCATGCCACAAGGCACACCGGTCCATCGCGGCGAAGCCGCGGGATGTTCCGTGCAGACGTAATCCCTGATTCTTGATCGAACAAGAGTCAGGGTTTTTTAGTTGACAAAGAATGGAGCGGCAGACGCCATACACCTGCTCATGGTGAGCAGCGGCGCTGCAACTCTAGCATTTCCGTCAGGTTTATTCCGTTTTCGTATACCGGTCAGGCCTCTTTTGTGCAAATTATTCGATAGACAAAGAGGGAGAGAACGAAATCATGAACGTAACGTTGAAACGCTGGTCCACAGGCCTTGCGGCGCTGCTGCTTGCCTTATCGCTGAGTGCCTGCGGCGCCAAGAACGAAGACAGCTCCGCCTCGCAGCAGCCTGCTGCCCAAACGGAGCAAAGCACGGATAACAGTGCGTCCCAGACAAAGACAGACGAACTGAAAACAACCTATCCACTGACCATCCAGGATGCGACCGGAGAGTCCTTTACTTTCAAGGAAGCGCCGAAGCATATTATCTCGGTATCTCCTGCAGAGACGGAGGCGCTCTTTGCGATTGGGCTGGACAGCGAGATCGTTGGGGTGTCCGATTATGACGATTATCCGGAAGCGGCCAAGTCCAAGGCAAAAATGGGCGGCATCACTAAACCGAACGAGGAAGCGATCATTGCGGCCCAGCCGGACATCGTGTTCACGGGCATTTCGATGAGCGAGGAAGCGGTGAAGAAGCTGCGCGACCTCGGCATTCAAATTTTCAAGACCGATCCGAAAACGGTCGATGACGTCATCAAAAATATCGAAACCTACGGCCTCATCACCGACCATCAGGCGGAAGCCAAAGCGGTGGTCGACAAGATGAAGCAGGAGGAAAATGAGGTTACTGAAGCGGTCAAATCGCTGACGCCGGAGCAGAAGAAAAAAGTATACATCGAATTTTCCCCGGGCTGGACGGTCGGCAAGGGTGAGTTCATGGATGAGCTGATCACCCTGGCCGGCGGCGTGAACGTGGCGGCGGACACCGAGGGCTGGAGCGAAATTAGCGAAGAGAAAATCATCAAGGACAATCCGGACGTGATTTTGTATGCCAACAGCGTCATCGACGAGAAGACGAAGAAAAGCCTTGGCGATATCATTAAAGGCCGCAGCGGCTGGGACCAGATTACAGCTGTGAAGAACGATGCGGTCATCGGTCTTGACGACAATCTGCTGAGCCGTCCGGGCCCGCGCGTCACACAGGGCTTGAAGGAAGTGGCGAAGGCCATTTATCCGGACCTGCTTAAATAATGAGCAAAAAGCTGGCAGGCTATGGAGGAATCGGCATCGTCCTGCTCGTCCTGACCCTGCTGATCTGTCTGGGGATCGGCTCGGTCGCGCTGCCGGTCCGGGACATCGCCCTCATTCTGCTGCACCGGATTCCTTGGATCGGGAGCCATATCGACCCGACGTGGAACGCATCGTTTGAGCAGATTATTGTAAAGGTCCGGCTGCCGCGGATTCTGTTGGGCATGCTGGTCGGCGCGGCTCTGGCCGTGGCCGGCTCGGGGTTTCAGGGCGTGCTGCGAAATCCGCTAGCCGATCCGTTTACGCTCGGGGTTTCCTCGGGGTCGGCGGTAGGCGCGTCGTTCCTGATCTTTTTCGGGCTGCAGTATTCGGTTTTCGGCGGCTGGACGCTGCCTGCGGTCGCTTTCGTGACCGGAATGCTGACGCTGTGGATGGTTATCGCGTTGGCCAGGGAGAGCGGAAAAATTCCGACGAACAGTCTGATTCTGTCCGGCGTGGTGATGCAGTCCTTTCTCGGAGCGGTCGTATCCTTCCTTTCGGCGATGTCGAACCGGACGATCAATGAAATTATATATTGGACAATGGGCAGCCTCAGCCTGCGTGGATGGTCGTATACGGCCATCCTTTTGCCGTATTTTTTGGTGGGATTTGCGGTGGTCTGGAGCCGGGCCCGCGCGCTGAATCTATTGTCCTTAGGTGAGCGGCAGGCGGCCCATATGGGGATGAACGTGGACCGCGTGAAGCTGGGGGTGCTGCTCGTCAGCACGCTGCTCACGGCTGCCGCGGTGTCGGTTGCGGGCATCATCGGGTTCGTCGGACTTGTCATTCCACATGTGATTCGGCTGATTACTGGCCCCGATTACCGGCTGATCGTACCGCTGTCGGCCATTGGCGGAGCTATCTTCATGGTCTGGGCTGACACGATCGCCCGCTCCCTGCTGGCGCCGACCGAGATTCCGCTCGGCGTGGTGACGGCCTTCGTAGGCGCTCCGTTTTTTGCCTATTTGCTGTACCGGAACAAAAAGCAGCGGAAGGGGAGATGGACATGATCGAGATCAGGGAAGCAGGGAAACAGTATGGCGGCATCACAGCTCTCCATGGCCTCAACTGGTCGGTCCAGGAAGGCGAATGGTGGGGGATTATCGGGCCGAACGGCAGCGGCAAGTCGACGCTGTTGCAGCTGGTCTCCGGCGTGGAGAAGGCCAGCAGCGGCGAGGTACTGATTCACGGCAAACCAGCCTCTGCCTATAACCGGAAAATCCTTTCCCGCATGATGGCCGTTCTCCAACAGGACGGCCTTCCTCCTGTTCATTATCCGGTCAGGGAAGTGCTGGAGATGGGACGTTACCCGTATCAGGATTGGCTCGGACGGGACGAGGGCGGCGATCCTGACGCCCTGATTGAGGGCATTATGGATAAGCTGCAGCTGCACGAACTTGCGGACCGCCCCTTGGATGAGCTGAGCGGCGGGCAGCGCCAGCGCGTCGCCCTTGGCAAAGTGATGGCGCAGGAGCCGCAGATTCTGCTGCTTGACGAGCCGACGACGTATCTGGACATCCGCTACCAGCACCAGTTCATGGAGCTGGTGGCGCAGTGGCGGAAGGAAGAGGGCATCACGGTCGTCGCCGTCCTGCATGATTTGAACCTGGCGGCGCAGTTTTGTGATAAACTGCTGGTATTAAGGGACGGGCAGGCGGTCGGAATGGGAACGCCGGAAGACATGCTTACCGAGGAAACGATCCGTCTGGTGTACGGCATTGAGCCGGTCATCGTTCCCCATCCGGTCAGCGGTATTCCGCAGGTGCTGGTGACCAGGCAGCGGTAGGATTAAAGCAGCCCGGAGACGAGTGCGGAAAGTAGGCGGGCCGTGAGTTGATCGGTTTGAAGGCAGTTTTACGAGAGAGGGAGTGGATGCAAGATGAACGAACTTTTGAAGCAGTACGTGGAGCGGATTCAGCCCCTGGATGAGACCGCGTCGAAGGAGGCGGCAGCCCATATCGCCAACCTGACGGTGCCGCCGGGCAGCCTCGGCAAGCTGGAGTCGCTGGCAATCCGCCTGGCCGGCATAACCGGCGAGACGAAGCCGCTGTTCGAGCGCAAAGAGGTTATCATCATGGCTGCGGACCACGGCGTGTGCGAGGAAGGTGTCAGCGCCTTCCCGCAGGAAGTGACGCCGCAGATGATCCTCAATTTTCTCGCCGGAGGCGCAGCGGTCAACGTGCTGTCGCGGCAGGCCGGCGCGGACATCGTCTGCGTCGACATCGGGGTGAAGAGCGACCTTGCCCATCCGCAGCTGGTGTCCCGCAAGGTGCGGTACGGGACGGCCAATATGGCCAAGGGACCGGCGATGACCCGCGAGGAAGCAGAGCAGTCGATCCTGACCGGCATCGCTGTTGTCGAGGAAGCGGTGGCGCAAGGCGTCCGCATCTTCGTTACCGGCGAAATGGGCATCGGCAACACGACGGCCAGCTCGGCCGTCATGTGCGCGCTGACCGGCACGCCGGTCAAGGAGGCGGCCGGACGCGGGACAGGCCTGACCGATGAGCGCCTGCTTCATAAGATCGGCGTCATCGAGAAGGCGCTCGCCGTCAACGCGCCGGACGCGGCCGACCCGATCGGTGTGCTCGCCAAGGTCGGCGGGCTCGAAATCGGCGGCCTGGCCGGCGTCATCCTCGGCGCCGCCGCCCATCGATGTCCCGTGGTCATCGACGGATTTATTTCCAGCGCCGCCGCTCTGCTTGCGCGGGCCATCTGTCCGCTGGCCGCGGAATACATGATCGCGTCCCATGCCTCGCATGAGCAGGGGCACCGCCTGCTGCTGCAGGAGCTCGGGCTGGCGCCGATGCTCGATCTGGATATGCGCATCGGCGAAGGCACCGGCGGCGTGCTCGGCCTGACGCTGGTGGACGCCGCGTGCCGCATCGTGCGCGAGATGGCCACCTTCGAAAGCGCCGGCATTTCCGGTGGCGAGGCGGTGACGTCCGAGTGAGCGTACTCGTAACGGGCGGCGCCCGCAGCGGCAAGAGCTCCTTTGCGGAGCGCTGGATGATGGCCCACGCCGGGCAGGCGGTGTACGTGGCGACGGCGCAGGCCTTTGACGGGGAGATGGAGGAGCGGATCGCCCTCCATCGGCAGCAGCGCACCGAAGCGGCGTATCCCTGGGAGACCCGGGAGGAGCCGCTGCGGCTGGCGGAGCTGCTGCAGGCGCTGCGCACCGCGCAGGCTGATCCCTCTGGCGCTGCTTCATCCGCGGAAGATCGCGCGCCGGCCGTGCTGGTGGACTGCCTGACCTTGTGGCTGTCCAATACGCTCCTGGCGCTGGAGGGCGAGGAGGATATGGAACCGCGCCTCATGGAAGCCATCAACCAGCTCGTGGAGCAGATTCAGGCGTATCCCGCTCCGCTGGTGCTGGTCACCAATGAGGTCGGCGACGGCATCGTGCCGGAATACCGGCTGGGCCGGGTGTTCCGCGATTACGCGGGCATCTTGAACCGCAAGGTAGCGGCCGTCAGCGACCAGGTATTTCTGGTGACGGTCGGCATTCCGATCGAGCTTAAGAGCAGGGAGTATCACCTATGAAAATGAACGTTCAGGCGGCTGCGGCCGCTTTTCAATTTCTGACCCGTTTTCCGGTCAAGATGACCCTGGATTATACGCCAGAGCTATTTCGGCGGAGTACGCGCTTCTATCCGCTGGTCGGGCTGGCGGTCGGCTTGACCGTCTGGATCGGCGGAGCGGCCGCTTCGTATCTGCTTCCGCCGCTTCCTGCCTCCGTGCTCATGCTGATCCTGTGGGTCGGCCTGACCGGAGGCCTGCATCTCGACGGCTGGATGGATACGGCGGACGGCCTGCTCAGCTACCGCTCGCGGGAGCGGATGCTGGAGATCATGAAGGACAGCCGGGTCGGGGCCATGGGCGTCATGGCCTGCGTGCTGCTCCTGCTGCTGAAGGCATCGCTGATTTACTCGCTGCTGCTTGGCGGCCTCCCGCCGCTGCTCCTGCTGCTGCCGCCGGTATGGAGCCGCTGGTTCATGGTCCATGCGATGGCTTCCTGGCCGATGGCGCGGGGCAAAGAGGGACTGGCGGGCAGTTATTTCAACGGCATGACCCGGAAGCAGAGCATGGAGTCCTTCCTGCTGGCGGCTGGGCTCACCCTGATCGCGGTGCTGCTGTCTCCGCTGCTTCCCTATGGACCTGCCGGGATCTGGAATTATAGAGGCATCACCTGGCTTCATGCCGGATTAGCTTGGCTGCTGCTTCCTTTGGCGGCATGGGCTGCCGGATGGTGGGCCGGACGGCGGATGAACGCCAAGCTCGGCGGCTTAACGGGCGACACCTACGGCGCGCTGAACGAGGGCATTGAGACTGTGCTTCTGCTCGTGCTGACCATACTCATCTACCGTTTTTGACTAGGAGGCAGACGCGATGGAATTAACCGATACAACATGGAAGGACGGCTCACCGGGAGCCGTGCTGATGCTGCAGGGAACGGCTTCGGACGTCGGCAAAAGCGTCGTGACCGCGGCGCTCTGCCGCATCTTCGTGCAGGACGGATACCGCACGGCACCGTTCAAGTCGCAAAATATGGCGCTGAATTCCTACGTGACCGCGGACGGCAAGGAAATCGGACGGGCGCAGGGGATGCAGGCTGAAGCCTGCGGGATCGAGGCGACCACCGATATGAACCCGATCCTGATCAAGCCGACGGGCGATATGCATTCGCAGATCGTCGTTCACGGGCGCCCGCTGGCACACATGAGCGCGACCGATTACCGCAGCCGCTTTCTGCCGGAAGCAAAGGACACGGTGCTGGAAGCCCTCGACAGGCTGCGCGGACAGTACGACATCGTCGTGATGGAAGGCGCAGGCAGTCCGGCCGAGATTAATCTGAAGGATCGTGACATCGTCAATATGAACCTGGCCGGCTGGGCGGATGCGCCCGTGCTGCTCGTTGCGGACATCGACCGGGGCGGCGTGTTCGCGTTCCTGGTGGGTACTTTAGAGCTGCTGGAGCCGCACGAGCGGCAGCGGGTGAAAGGTTTTATCATCAACAAGTTCCGGGGGGACTTGTCCCTGCTGCAGCCGGGGCTGGACTGGCTGGAGGATCGGACCGGCATTCCGGTGCTGGGCGTGCTTCCGTATATCCCGGACATCCGCATCGAGGCCGAGGATTCCGTCGTGCTGGATGAGCTGACCGCCAAAGGGCAGTCCAGCCCGGAAGCGGACATCGACATTGCCGTCATCCGCTATCCGCGCATTTCCAACTTCACCGACTTTGACCCGCTGCAGGAGGAAAGGGATGTCCGGGTCCGCTTTATTACCAAGGCTGCCGATCTCGGTCATCCGGATGTGATCATCCTGCCGGGGACGAAGGATACGATCGGGGACCTGCAGTATCTCCGCAGCCAGGGCTTCGATCTGGCGATCGCCGCCGCTGTCGAATCGGGCGATGCGCAGCTGGCCGGCATCTGCGGAGGGTACCAGATGCTCGGCAAAATGTTGCATGATCCGGACGCCGCCGATGGTGGCGTGGCCCGCGAGGAGGAGGGACTCGGCTATTTGCCGGTCGCGACGACGTTTGCGAAGGAGAAGCGCACGGTCCGGGTGACCGGCCGGGTTGCAGACCATTCTCCTCTGCTGCTGTCCGCACAGAGCCGATACCTGCTGGCCGCCGGCGAACCGATTCCCGTCGAAGGGTACGAAATCCATATGGGGCAGAGCCGCAGCCTGAAAGGGAAGCAGATGGCCCCGGTGTTTAAGCTGGGGCCGGACGGAGAGCAGCCGGCAGCTGAAGGCTGGGGGACGCTGGACGGGCGGATCTGGGGCACTTATCTGCACGGGGTGTTTCATAACGACCGGCTTCGCCGTTTATGGCTCGACCGGATCCGCGAGAGTAAAGGGCTCCGCCCGGTAAAGGAGACATTCTCCGCGTCGGGGCTGAAGGAGCAGGAGTTTGACCGGGTTGCGTCGCTCGTCAGAGAGCATCTCGATCTGGAGCGGGTGTATCAAATCATGGGAATATCCGCCAAGACGGTATAGTTTTGAGCAGGTTGCGGGTAATAAATAGAAGTCATTCCGAAGTACACCTGGCGAATGGCTTCTTTTTCTTTTTTTACAGCAAATTGTAACATGAAATTAACCCTACCCAAATAGTATGAATTATGCTACACTAAAGTCCAGTTTCACAGATTGCCCAAAAAAGCAAGCGACCTGCCCGCGGGCAAGCCGCAGGGACAGGCGTTAACATTAGTGTTACAAGAGGGGAGAACGAAAGAGAGATGGACACACTTTGGACTGTAGTGAACGTCGTTGTGATGCTCATCCTGATCGGCTTGTTGATCTGGATGCAGAAGAAGCACGTATCGTTCACGAAACGCGTATTTACCGGCCTGGCGCTTGGTATTATTTTCGGATTTATCCTTCAATGGGCCTTCGGCACGCAATCGGAGGTCGTCAGCAAATCTACCGACTGGTTCAGCCTTGTCGGCAACGGCTATGTCGGCTTGTTACAAATGGTCGTCATCCCGCTGATCATGGTTTCGATCATTTCGGCGATCATGAACCTGAAGGGCAGACAGAACCTCGGCAAAATGAGCGGCTCGATCATCGCTGTTCTGCTTATCACCGTAGCGATTGCAGCTTCGGTAAGTATCGTAACCAGCTTGTCCTTTAACCTGAAGGCGATTGAGATTCAAGCGGGAGACCGCGAGCAAGCCCAAGGTCAGAAGCTGGAAGAAAAAGTGGGAGACGTGAAGGACAAATCGATCCCTCAGCAGGTGCTGGAATTCATTCCAACCAATCCGTTCGCGGATATGACCGGAGCACGCCGCTCCTCGACGCTGGCTGTCGTTATTTTCTCGGCCTTTATCGGAGTTGCTGTTCTCGGCATTGACCGTAAAAAACCGGAGCAGGCGGCTACCTTCCGCAAAATGGTCGAAGCGGTCTATGCGGTGGTCCTGCGAATCGTTACACTGGTGCTCAGGCTGACGCCATACGGCATCCTGGCCTTGATCACGAAGACGACTGCTACCACGAATATCGATGAGATTTTGAAGCTGGCCAAGTTTGTCGGCGCTTCGTATGTGGCCCTGATCGTCATGTTCATCATTCATCTGATTCTGATTACACTGTTCGGATTTAACCCGATCCAATACGTACGCAAAGTTTTCCCGACGCTCGTCTTCGCATTCACTTCCCGTTCCAGTGCGGCAACCATCCCGCTGAACGTGGAAACCCAGACGAAGAAGCTTGGGGTATCGGAAGGGATCGCCAACCTGTCGGCAACCTTCGGTGCCACAATCGGCCAGAACGGCTGCGCCGGTATTTATCCGGCGATGCTGGCGGTGATGATTGCACCGACGGTCGGCATCGATCCGACAAGCTGGGATTTCATTATTAAACTGATTCTGATCGTAACCATCAGCTCCTTCGGGGTTGCCGGCGTCGGCGGCGGTGCCACCTTCGCATCCCTGATCGTGCTGTCCACGATGAACCTGCCGGTGGCGCTCGCCGGTCTCCTGATCTCGGTTGAACCGCTGATCGACATGGGACGCACGGCGCTGAACGTCAACGACTCGATCACGGCCGGTCTGATCTCGAGCAAAATTTTGAAAGAGAACGACCAGGATACGTTTAACAACAATCATGTCGAGCTTGACTCGGCGCATGCGTAAGCTTGCGGACGCGTCCGAAGAAACCAAAGCCTTTACGGGCTTTGGTTTCTTTTTTTTGATATGAGAAAGTATGGCTTGTGAGGATCGGCATTTTTAGATTGCAATAAAAATCTAGACCATTCGACGTTATTTTCTGCGACCAAAGGACCGGCTGGCGAATCCAAGCGAACTGTCCTCAGGGTGAGGAGAGGCCGCAGCAAGGCTTAACAGCGCTGAGATGTTTGAGCGCCCCGCACCATCGGGCAAAATAGATTCGTCACGAAATAATCCCAAGAAATGAGCCTTTGGCCGCAGTCCCTAAAAAAAGGAAAACACCGCACCTTCGCGAACATGTTAACCATCCGAAATGACATCCCACGATCGCCACCTGGAAGGATACTCTTACAAATTCAGGAGGGAATGAGCATGAAAAAGACGAAATGGCTGCTGAACATCGGCCTGCTGGGCACGCTGCTGCTGTCCGGATCGGCTGCGGCTTTTGCGGACGACGCGGAGCTGGTACCGATTGAGACGCTGAAACCGGCGGTCCCCATGGTGAAACCGGTGCTGACGGGAACGGGCGGATCCCTGATCCTGAGCGACTCCCCGGAATCCCCTAAAGTTGAAGGCGCTTACTACAGGGATGCGGTGACCGGATCGTTCCGCGTATTTTGGCATCATCAAAATATGACCGGCGAGCCGCTGACCGTGGCCGTGGCCGTGACCAACACATCCGACGAGCCTGTCATGCTGTTCTCGGAGGGGATCGGGCTTGCAACGGATTATTATCCGGATGTCGCCGGCCAGATGGCCTTGGCTGATTTTATGAGCAATCGTGCGGCCCAGAAGCAGGAAGCGATCCTGCAGCCGGGTGAGAGCTATTACTTGACCGCCCTCGCGGAAAATACGCACACCGCCAGCGGCATCGCCAATTTTGCCGCGTATACGCAGCAAGGGCATGGGGATGCGACCGTCACGGTAACGACACTGGGCTATAAAGAGCAGCCGGCCAATCCGTTGGACGTACCGATTCTGCCGAAGGATGTGCACGTGCGCGGGACATTCCCGCATGCAGACCGTACCGGTACATTGGACTACAATACGTCGAACGGCAATTCGCTGATCCGCATTTCCTCAGCGGCGAGCGGTCCGTGGAGCGACAGCATGCCGGGTGAGTATGAGGAAGGCAGGAACGCGGTGGACGGCGGAACCGTCATCAACAACGGCAACTATGGGGTCATGTACAACCTCAGCGTGGCCATCAACAACGATTTGGACGTCAAACGGACCATTTCCGTGTACGATAACCCCTCCGGCGGCGCAGGTCACTACGTGATCGGCTGGGGCAAGGATTTGCTGCAATCGCCGTTCGTAAACTATCAGAACGCCTGGAAGTTTACCGAATTTACGGTGAACAAAAAGGGCAAAACGATCGCGGCCGAGCTGAGCCTGACCGGTGGAGCGGCCGGACCGCAGACGCTGTATTTTACCAATTCGGACGTGCAGTAAAGCCATGCCTTGTGCCTTGTTCAGGACGATGAACGAGTGTGATCCATTTTATATGAGATATTGAAAACACTGCCCATGCCGGCTGCGAACGCCGGAACGTGGGCAGTTTTTGTTTGCAGCAGTGTCTCCCGGTGGTTGCGGAGCCCTGCCCAAGACATTTCCAGTCCCAGAAAAAAACATGGCAACTTCCGTTTCCGTGTGATACAGTAGTACATGTTTTGGGTTTGAAAGAATAGACAAAGACCCCAAAACCGCGGTTCGCAACCATCCCGCGTAATCAAAACTAGGAGGAACACGAGTGTACAATTTGTTGTGGGGTATTTTGTTCGTACTTGTTAATTTTTCGCTGTATCTGCTGTGCTACCGTTTATTCGGGAAAAAGGGGCTGTACGCCTGGATCGGGGTCGCGACGGTGATCGCGAACATTCAGGTGACGAAGACGATCGATATTTTCGGCATCGTCCTGACGCTTGGCAACACGATGTATGTCAGTCTGTATATGACCAGTGACCTGCTCAACGAAAAATACGGCCGGAAGGAAGCGCAGAAGGCGGTGTGGTTCGGTTTTTTCACGCTGCTGATGACGACGCTGCTGATGCAGATGGCGCTGTTCTTTACGCCGGACGAGAGCGACCTCGCGCAGGAATCGCTGCAGAACATCTTCGGCCTGATGCCGCGCCTGGCGCTGGGAAGCTTGACGGCTTACTTCGTCAGCCAGTTCCTGGACGTGCGCCTGTATGCCTGGCTGCGGAAGCTGTTCGGCGCGCGGAACCAATTCTGGATCCGCAACAACGGCAGCACGATGATCAGCTCGCTGGTGGACACGCTTATTTTCTGCACGATTGCTTTTGCCGGACGTTACGAGCTGTCGGTCTGGATTGAAATTTTCCTGACGACGTATCTGATCAAGTTCGTGCTGACCGCGGTGGGAACGCCGTTTCTATATATCGCCCGCGATTTCAAATTCAAGGACGAGGATTAAGCAGAGCAGACGGCCACTGTATGATTGCCGCTGTTCAATAGATAAGCTGAGTGGTTGCAGCACAAAAAAACCGGAAGATCCATCTGTCGATGGGATCTTCCGGTTTTCCTGTTTCATAAGGCATTAACCGCCGATTACCGTTAATTCTTTCGGATACGAGGTCAGGACTTCAACGCCGTTGTCGGTGACGACGATATCGTCTTCGATCCGTACGCCGCCCAGTCCCGGCACGTAGATGCCCGGCTCCACGGTGAAGACCATGCCTGGCTGTGCGAGATCGGTATTGCCGCCATGCACGGACGGATACTCGTGGACATCCATGCCGAGGCCGTGCCCGAGACGGTGCATGAAGTACTGGCCGTAGCCTGCGTCCTCCGTTACTTGGCGGGCCGCCTGGTCGATGGAAGCCAGCGTCACGCCCGGCTTGATCGCTTGAATGCCCTGCAGGTTGGCTTCGAGCACGGTGTTGTAAATCTTCGTCAGCTCCGGCGAAATGTCGCCGACCGCAAACGTCCGGGTGATATCGGAAGCGTAGCCGTTGGCGTAGACGCCCATGTCAAACATGAGCAGGTCGCCGGACTGGATCTTGGTCTGACCTGGCGTGCCGTGTGGGAGCGCCGTCTTCGGTCCGGTCAGCACCATCGTGTCGAACGAAGGACCGTCCGCACCGAGTTTCTTCATTAAATATTCAAGCTCGGCGACGATTTCGATCTCGGTCACACCCGGCTTCACGCGGGAGAGGCCCTGCCGCAGCACTTCTTCAATCAGGTCAATCGCATGCTTCATGCGCTGGATTTCCTCCGGCGTCTTGCTGACGCGCATCGCGCGCAGCAGCGGACCGATGTCTTCGTACTGCCCGGCGCCAACCGACTGCTGCAGCTGTTCGTAGCGCGCCACGCTGATCTGTTCCTTTTCGATGCCGAGCTTCCCGATCGTGTTCTTGAACTGCTGCCGAAGCAGGTCGTACGGATTGTCCGTGTCGGCATGCGTGATGATGTTTTTTACCGAGGATGCGGCTTGGGCGGCCTCGGCATCGAGGGCGGGAACAATCAGGAGCGGCTGTTCGCCGCGGGTCAGCAGCAGGCCGAGAAACCGTTCATGCGGGTTGCTGGCAAAACCGGTCAGGTAATAAACATGCTTAGAGTCGGTGACGAGCAGGCTGTCGAGGCCGTGTTCGTTCATGGCCTTTTCCAAGGCGGTGATTCGGTTGCTCATGGTTATTCATCCTTTCTTATGTAGAGGGGGCTGGTGGGCAGGCAGTGTCCGTCAATGTTGTTGTCCGATTGCCCGATGGCTCGATTGCTCGTTGATCGAACTGCCCGATCCAGGCTCCCCTTGTCAATTCAATCATATGGTTACGCGGCTCGAAAATTTTCTTTAAACGCGGTCATCTTTAACGCAATAACGCCGATAGACGTATGGGTTACCGGTGACTTTGAATGATCTCCCGGATGCGTTCGTTCGGAGACTTGTCATACAAGCCGCCGTGGTAGCAGAACACCGCGTCCAGCGGCAGATCGGCCAGCTTGCCCATGCTTTCGATGGCCTGCGCCATATTCGGCGTGAAACCGGGTACCGGTCCCTGCAGTTCGCCCTCGCGAATGGTCAGCTCATCGGCTGCGAGCAGCAGCTTTTCTTTGGGAAGGTACAGACAAATATGTCCCGGTGTATGCCCTGGTGTATGGATTACTTGAATGCCGCCGTGCAGCTCCAGATGATCCCCGTCATGCAGCACCCGGCTGATGGAAATGGAGGAACGCTCGTCGAGAACGTTTTGAATCGCCTCCCGGGCCGCTTCGGGCATTTGGGCGAGACGCTCCGGCGTGACCTTGATCAATGGCTCTTGTCCGATGATGACGGGAATATCGTCTTCATGGGCCCAGATCTCGATGCCGGGATTGGCTTCAAGCAGGCGGGATACGTTGCCGATGTGGTCGATGTCCTGGTGCGTGAGGATGACGCGCTTGATATCGTTCAGGGTGAGACCGGCTTCGGAGACTGCTTTCTGGACCTGGTCGAACAGGCCGACATTGCCGGTGTCGACGAGCGTGGCTCCGGTTTCATCCCACAGCAGGACCGGCTGGTAAGCAGGCTGCTCGGCCGTCGGCTGGGAAAACAGCTCAATGGATACGATCTGATGTCCGATTTGCATCATTTCCCGGATAAATCCGGTACACCTCCTATGTTTTTTAATGTGAAAGCATGGATTGCTTCTATTATAAACCTCTCATCTGCAAAAAGAAAAAGCACTTCTTGAAAGTGCCTCGAGTCTTGGTGCTGCAAAATGCTGTCCGTTATGGCCAAATCCTGCAGGATGCGACTCTAGTACGAGCCTGCGGAAAAGCCGTATATAATGGCGCTGCCTACGCGGAAAGAAGAGGAGAGGAATTCAGCAGAACCATCTACGCTTTCCCTTGCCTGTGTGCTAGTATTTTAGAAAAAGCAGTACGCGTAAAGGGAGGGATCAGGGTGAGCATGGAGCAAAAAACGGTAGTCGTGACCGGCGCCAACTCCGGTATGGGACTGGCGACGACGTTCGAACTGGCGAAGCAGGGAGCGCACGTTATTATGGTGTGCCGGAGCGAGTCGCGCGGCCAAGCTGCGCTGCAGGAGGCTATCCGCCGGAGCGGCTCGGAGGCGATCGAGCTGATGCTGTGCGATTTGGGCGATCTGGCGAGTATCCGCCGCTTTGCAGAAGAGTTTAAGGCGCGTTATCCGGTGCTGGATGTGCTGGTCAACAACGCGGGGGTAGTCATGCTGAAAAGACAGCTAACCCGCGACGGCTTCGAAATGGACATTGGCGTGAACCACCTGGGCCATTTTTTGCTGACCAACTTGCTGCTGGACCGGCTGACCGCGGCGGAGCAGGGAAGAATCGTGGTCGTTGCATCCGGAGCATACAAGGCCGGCAGCATCCATTTTGCCGATCCGTTTTTGTCTCGCAGCTTTAATCCGATCAAGGCGTACGCCCAGTCGAAGCTCGCGAACATTTTGTTTACGGTGGAGCTGGCCGAGCGGCTGAAAGACACCCGGGTCACCGTGAACTGTGTCCATCCAGGCGCCGTCGCGACGCAAATCGGGGTGAACCGCGATACGGGCTTTGGCAAGCGGGTGCTGGCCGCGCTGAAGCCCATGTTCTTGACGCCGGAGCAGGGGGCGGACACCGCCATTTACCTGGCGGCTTCGCCGGAGGTTGCGAGCGTGAGCGGGAAATATTTTTACCGGAAAAAGCAGCAGGCGCTGAAGCCCAAAGCAGCCGACCGGGAGAGTGCAAACCGCTTGTGGGCTTGGAGCGAGCAGATGGTGGGACTGGACAGGTGAGTGCAGCGTCAAAAGCTTCCTATAGCACAGATTCCCGGATTCTTTTACAATAGAAAATAACGATTCGTAGACAAGCGGTAGGAGGCTGAACAGGGCAGATGACGACGCAACAACATTACATCATTGAAGACGCCGCGCTGGAGGATTTGCAGGCGGTGGTCGATATTTACAACACGACGGTGGCGGGAAGAATGGTGACCGCGGATCTGGAGCCTGTGACGGTAGAGAGCCGGCTGGCCTGGTTCCATGAGCATAACAGCCATCACCGTCCACTGTGGGTCATGCGTTCCGAAGGGAAGGTTGTGGCCTGGCTCAGCTTCCAGTCTTTTTATGGGCGGGCAGCCTATAACGCGACGGCGGAGATCAGCATCTATGTGGCGGAAGAGTGCCGCGGGGCGGGCGTCGGCCGGATTTTGCTGGAAAAGGCGCTGGCCGAAGCTCCACGCTTCGGACTGAACCGGCTGGTGGGCTTTGTGTTCGGGCATAACGAACCGAGTCTGAAGCTGCTGCGCCGCTATGGCTTTGAGGATTGGGGCGTACTGCCGGGCGTGGCCGAGATGGATGGCGTGGAACGGGATTTGGTCATCGTTGGGCGCAAAGTATAGTAAGCCCGGAGGCAATGACGGCTCATTTCCATAATAAAGGCAGGAATATCGAAAAGGCGCTCTGCATGCAGCAGGCGCCTCTTGTTGTGAGTGATGATGAGGGCGTTGGTCCAATCCGTACGTATTAAAGGTCCTCGTCGCAGGCAGGCTTCGCTTCGCAGCACTTGGCAGCTTCGGCGGGCGTGGAGTCCGCATTATCAATCGTGACCCATTGCTCGGACCAGAGCTCGATTCCCCGGATGACCGGTTCGAGTGCCATGCCCTTCTCGGTCAGGGAATATTCGATTCGCACCGGCGTTTCCGGAAAAACCTCTCTCCGGACGACACCGTCCTGCTCTAAATCCTTAAGCCGCTCCGACAATAACCGGCCGCTGATCGGCAGGGAGGATTCAATGGTGCAAAAACGCTTCGGGCCGCTCAGCAGCTGATGGATGATCAGGCTGGTCCAGCGCCGGTTGATAATTTCCATCCCTTTTTCCAATTTGGGGCATAAATGGCTTGATTGCATGCTTCTTCACCTCGTTTATGATGTTCATTATATCGCAAATGGAGCTTTAAATATATACGGTTTGAAATGTTCTTTACATTCGGTGTTACCTGCTGGCATACTATATAAAATGGAATTTTTTCCATGCATACATAATGGGGAGGTAAACTGATGAAGAAGCGTTTCAAATGGGGATTGGCGCTTGGACTGGCCATCATGCTGATTGTGCTGGCAGGCTGTCAGGCCGTTGGCGGCCTGGACGTCAACAAAGCGGTGCTCAGTACCCTGGATGTCAAATCGTCCGAAGCGAAGTCCTCGCTGTCGCTTGAACTGGTGCCTGCGGATAGCGGCCTGACGGCAGAAGATAAGCAGATGATCGACCTGATCAACTCCATCTCGCTCACGATTGACTCGGCTCGTACGCAGGATCCAAACACCGGATCGATTGAAGGCGCCGTGAAGGTTAACGGCAAGCAAATTCCGTTCCATCTGTCCGTAGATAAGGACAACCTGGCCTTGTCTCTTGAAGGCATGACTCAACCTGTCGTGATTCCGCTGAACGGTATGGAAGGCATGGAAGGGCTCACGATGACCGGACTTCAAATGTCTAACGAAAGCGCGTTGAAAATGGTGAAGGATGTCGGCGGCTTCCTGATCAAGCACGCGCCGAACCCGTCCTCGATCGCACTGTCCTCCGTGACTGACAAAGTGAACGGCGAATCGCTGTCGCTGCAGAAGCTGCACATCGACATTCGCGGGGATGAGCTGGCAGGCCTGGTTAAAGGCTTCCTGAGCAGCGTATCCCAGGACAAAGAAGGATTGAAAGAAATGATCGCGGCCGTCTACGACGTCTACTATCCGATCTTTGAATCTACGTTTAGCCAGTCCGGTGAGGACATGGGCGATATGGCTGCAGCGTTCGGCACGCCGGAAAGCGTGCTGAAGGATAAAGACGCGGCGGTGACTTATTTGACCGATGAAGCGCTGAAGGCGCTGAACGAGTTCCTGCCTCAATACGACGACACCGTCAAGGAATTGACAGCTGACCCGGATCTGTCCGTACTGCTTGGCAAGGATACCGTGCTGTCCCTGGACTTCTTCCTGGACAGCAAGCTGCAGATCCGCAAGCAGAACATGGACCTGACGATCCAAATTCCGCAGGGTGAAGGCGTGCCTGTGAAGCAGGTGAAAGTTCACTCGCAGTCGGAGACGTGGAACGTCAACCAGCCGGTGACCGTGAATAAGGTCGACACGTCCAAAGGCGTGTGGGAACCAAGCTTGATCGGCGTGACGCCAGGTGAAGTGATCCGTCATCTCGATGCGAAATCTGACCTGTACCGTCTCTTGACGGAAGATGCGAAGATTACGCAAAAGCAGATTTCGCTGACAACGCGCCAAAATGCTGAAGACGACGAAGACTACTGGTACTACCCGGAAGCCATTATCGTGAACAACACGACGATGGTGCCGATCAAATACGTTGCGGATCAGCTGGATGCCCAGCTGAAATGGAACGGGGCCACGAAGCAGCTGACGCTGGTCGAAGACCTGAAGGGCACCCAGATCGTCATCAAGGAAGGCTCCAAGCAAGCGACGATCGACGGCAAAGCCGTTACCTTGACCCAGCCGGTGATCAACCGCGACAGCACGCTGTACGTGCCGCTGCGTTTTGTGGCCGACGCTTTCGGCACGAAGGTGAACTGGGATAAGAGCGAGCAGCTGGTGACGATTGAGCGGGAGTAGATTATTAATGGGTTTGAAAGCTGGAAAGCTTGAAAAACTCGGATGAAGAATGCGGAACGTATGAGAAGAACTGAAGGCAGCCCTGAGGGGCTGCCTTTTTTTAATGGGGGTAAGGGACACAGGGGG
>NZ_JACVTM010000011.1:0-201466 GCF_016624415.1 Paenibacillus sp. S28
GGTAATTTTTCTTGCAATATCAGGAAGCCATGGCTCTGGAGTTTATACTTTGATATTATAAATAGAACAGCGGAGAAGCTCGGCTTCCCCGCTGTTCTTTTTGCTAAATAAATCAAAGCCTGAACACGAATGCAGCCGGTACATTTTTGTGTGCTTAATATCTATCGTTCACTCATCCATCTTGTACACGCCAGCCGTTTATCCATATTGTAAATCGGCACTTCCTTAAACCTTTTTGTTCATGAAGATTGGTTTGATTGCTCGGCTGAGTTGCTCACTGTTCCTTTCGTTCTCTGGCGTCTCATTTGTTCAATACGCTGTTCCAATTTTTGTTGTGCTACAGTCAGCGTTTGAATTTGCTGTAAGATTTCTGCATGTTTTTCCTCATAGGCACCGAGCAATTCCTCACAGAAATCATCGCTGTCGTAAGCATCATAATTCTCAGGACAGTTCAATATTCCATTAATTTCCCTCGTCGACAGACCGATGTCTAAATAAATCTGTATCGTTTTGATCCGTTTAACATCAGATTCGTCGAATTCACGATAATCATTATCCATACGTTTTGCTGTCAACAGATTTTTCTTTTCGTAATATCTGATCGATCGAGTGCTGGCACCGGTCGCTTTGGATAGCTGGCCTATTTTCAAGGTATCGCCCCTTTCAATGTAGTGAACAAATTCCCCAATTATATAGCAGCACCGAACATCCCGCCAAATAAGACTAAAGAATCTTCTTACACTACTATGATTTTGAATTAGGCATGACGATGAATTCAAGCAGACGCCCACTGTCCGTCCCATCATCTGAATGTTGGTTCGCCGTATTTTTTTGATTAGTGATAGCTCCTGAAAAAAGGAATCCCTTTTTCCACTATTTACCCATTATACCGCATCGTTCTCTACGCAGACAGCGCCCCAGCCACTGCACTGGGATATACTACAAGTCCTTTTATTCATTACGTGAATTTCAATAAACCAGCTTTAAAGGAACGCTGGAATTGAACTCCACTGCCTTTTGCATCACTCCCCAATAGCGTGTTAATGTGGAGACATCTGCCCCAAAAGTACCAATAATTGGACAGTTCAGATCATTCTCTGCCCCATTTCCTAAATCGGGAGGGATTTATATTTTTAGGGTTTGTTATGTTCTGTGGACAAGCCTTTCTGTCGTCTGGTGCGCTTTCAGCCTGCTTGCCTTCTGGCCATGGTACGGTCCGGGGCAAGAGTTTCCCTTGTTCCAGGATATCGTCACAGTCATGCTGTTTCTCCCTACCGTTTCGATGTTGTGCTATTCGCTGCTTCTGCAAGCCGTTTCCAGGTTAGTTGCAGCTTATTGGAAGCCGCGGCCTGGAGTACTGCCGCTTGTATGGTATGTTCTGGTGTCCTGCCTATTGCTGTTCTATCTGAATCATAAAAGCATATCGGCCCGGCCGCCGCTGATTCTGCTCTTCTCAGTTCCCGGCCTGCTGCACTATTGGATTTCCACCATGCTCCGTATTTTGGCTTCCGTCCCGAAAACCCACAGCGATCCCCGGGACGAGGATCACAAATTCCTTTGACCGTACTCTCCAAACCCTGACATATTGTTGTCAGCGTTGATGGCTATACTGAAGTTATAAGATCGTATAGACCATGAACCTTAAGGAGGCGCTGCCGTCGTGACCGAGCCGATGCCCAAGCCAACCGATACATCCCCTTTTACGAAAAATGTTCCCACGGTGCTCAGCCGCCGAGCCTTGAACCGGGCACTGCTCGAACGGCAGCTCCTGCTGCGCCGGGCAGAGATGCCGGTGCTTGACGCGCTGCGGCATCTGGCCGGCATGCAGGCCCAAGCCCCAATCCCGCCGTATTACGGCCTGTGGGCCAGGCTGGCCGGTTTTCGGCAAGAGGAGCTGTCCCGGCTGATTGAAACGCGTCAGGCCGTGCGCATCGCGATCATGCGGTCGACGATCCATCTCGTGACGGCCGAGGACGCTCTGGCGCTGCGCCCGGTCATTCAGCCCGCGTTGGAGCGCGGCCTGAAGGGAGGCTACGGCAAGGAACTGGCCGGCCTGGATACCGGCGCTGTCGCCGCAGCCGGCCGGGCCCTCGTGGAGGAGGCCCCGCTGGCCTATGGCGAGCTCGGCGCCCGCCTGCAGGAGCGCTGGCCGGACCGCAGCCCGGCCGCGCTCGCCAACACGGTGCGCACGCTCGTGCCGCTCGTGCAGGTGCCCCCAAGGGGCCTGTGGGGCGCCAGCGGCCAGGCCCTGCACACCACCGCGGAGGCGTGGCTGGGCAGCCCGCCCGCGGAAGCTTCCAGCTCCGGACTCGAGGAGCTGGTCCTGCGTTACCTGGCCGCCTTCGGTCCGGCCTCGGTCAAGGACATCCAGGCCTGGTCCGGACTGACACGGCTGAGCGACGTCATCCGCCGGCTCGAGCCGCGTCTGCGGACCTTCCTGGATGAAAAGGGCGTCCTTCTGTACGACCTGGCGGACGCCTCCCTGCCGGCGGAGGATACACCCGCACCTCCGCGCCTCCTCGGCGAATTCGACAACATGCTTCTCTCCTTCGCCGACCGCTCCCGGATTATGGATGAGCGCTACCGCCGCCGTATCTTTACGGTGAACGGCATCATCCGGGCAGCGGTGCTCGTCGACGGCTTCGTTTGCGGCATGTGGAGCCTGGAGCGGAACAAGCAATCTGCCGAGCTCGTGATCAAGCTGTTTGAGCCTATCTCGGACGCCGATCAGGAGGCATTGGCCAACGAGGGCCGCCGCCTGCTGGATTTCGCCGCAGCGGATTGCCCAAACCGGGAAGTCCACTTCAACCTTTCCGAGCTCTAACACCGAAGCCTAGCTAGTGGTTGCTGTGGTGTGTCTTCTTTGAACAAAGGGGAGCGCGACGGCCCTTAATGACCGAATTTATTCACCACGTGGAAACCGCCCAACTTTCCCGTTCGCACCCGACGATTCCGCCCATGCCTCCCATATTCCAGCCCGAATGGCCTGCCCATCCCGGGCTTTTTCGCATGTTAGCAAGAACGGTCAAAACGCACCCTCTCCCATCTGCTATGCTGATATCAAAGGAGGGGCACGCTGGTGTATTCAAATCGGATTCAACACAGCATCCGGTTCATGGAGGAACAGCTTCACGAACCGCTGATACTTGAGCAGATTGCGGCGGAGGCCGGATTCTCGCCGTTTCATTTTCACCGTCTGTTTCGCAGGGAGACCGGGCTGAGCATCGCGGAATATTTGCGAAGCCGCCGGCTGTGTCTCGCCTCGCGGATGCTCCTGTACTCGGAGGAGCCGATCATCGGCATTTCGCTGCAGTGCCATTTTGAGAGCCAGGAGGCGTTTACCCGCGCCTTTAAAAAAATGTACGGCATGCCGCCAGGGCGATACCGGAAGATGTTCAGTCTTTATACCCAGACCCATGCCGCTCAAGGAGGAGAAATGAACATGATTGAGGAATCGATGGTAAAAGGCTGGATGCTGAGCGGCAGCCACCCGCATCAGTATGAAATCGGCCTGGACCGTCACAACGTCCATCAAGGGAACGCCTCGGGTTATTTGAAAGCCGTCACCCCGGAAGGCCCGAACGTGTTCGCCACGATGATGCAGCAATTTAAAGCTGATCGGTGCCTGAAACGTAGAATGCGCTTCTCCGGCTTCGTCCGGACGGAAGGGGTTACCGAGTTCTGCGGATTGTGGATGCGCGTCGATAATCAAGCCGAGGACGTGCTGCGGTTTGACAATATGAACAACCGCCGAATTGTGGGCGACACGCATTGGAACCACTACCCCATCGTGCTTGATGTCCCGGACAATGCCGCGACGATTTCGCTCGGCGTGCTGCTGATGGGACCGGGGCAGGTATGGGTGGACAGCTTCCGGTTTGAAGAGGTTGACGAGAGCGTACCCATCACGAATTTGGAGATCGTCTACGAGCTCCGGGACGAGCCGTCTAACCTGACATTTGAAGAGTGACATCCAATATACAGTAAGGGAGGGCCCTCAGGCCCTCCCTTACATAGTTCCGTCCGCTTCGGAGGCGGTATCCTCCTTGGCGGCATTCGCCTTGAATTCCATATGCTCAAAACCCCAGCTGCACATATCGTGGAGCACGGATCTCAGCGACTCCCCATGTTCCGTCAAGGAGTATTCTACCTTGGGAGGAACCTCCTGATATACCTTCCGGTGGATCAATCCATCCTGCTCAAGCTCACGCAATTGGTTGGTCAGCATGCCCTGTGTAATATGGGGAAGTTGTCTGCGCAGCTCCCCGAACCGTTTCGTCCCCTGGTGCAGCAGTATAAACAAAATGAGCGGCTTCCACTTGCCTCCGATCGCCTGCAGCGTCGTGATGATTCCTCCCGTGTTTCCCGTCCCGTGGTCCTTACTCATCTCGCTAGCTCTCCCCTTTCCCACCGAAGCGGCAGTGCTGTCTTTGCTGCCATTGTACCAGAGTACACGGAATGGTGACAGTACTCTTTTGAATCGTACATAGTATGATTTTTCGTACTACTCGGCAATACGCTCTCCTGATCCAGAGTACGGTTTGCAAGACTTAGTCTGTTAAAACTGCGTACTTTTCAAGAGTATCGGCCCTGAACCATACTGGAGGTGCAACACTCATAACGCATACCGCCCGAAAGGATGATTTGAAATGAAAACCATGGTCATTGTATCCCACCCGGATCTGTCCAAGTCCAGAGCGAACCATGCGCTTCTCGAAGCGCTGCCGAAGCATACCGATATCCACGTCCGCGATCTGTATCAGGAATATCCGGATTGGCAGATCGATGCGGACCGGGAGAAGCAGCTGCTGCTTGCTTACGACCGGATTATTCTCCAGTTCCCTTTTTATTGGTACAGCTCACCGCCCCTTCTCAAAAAATGGTTTGACGATGTGCTGACATCCGGCTGGGCTTACGGCCCCGGAGGCGAGCATTTAAAGGGCAAAGAATTCATCGTCGTCACTACCGCGGGCGGCACAGATAAGTCATTTCAGGCCGGAGGAGACAACTGGTTTACGATCAGCGAGCTGTTAAAACCGATCCACCTTACGATTGCCCACTGCCACGGTACCTTCCTTCCCCCGTTCGTGGTGTACGATGCCAACCGGGCCAGCCAGGAGCAATTGAAAGCGGAAGGTATCCGGTTCGCCGAGTATATCCAGACGCCTTCGCCTGTGCTGATTCACTAAACCGTCTCCTGATAGCTCAAAGGGAAAATAAAAACGGGCAAGGCCACCTCGGCCTGCCCGCTGTATTTCTCCCGGAATCAACCCGGGTTCTTCTGAATTTTATGCATGGTCAGCATGTTAGTTCAAGACATCCTTCATAAACCGTTCCAGTTGAAACACATCGGTAATATTCTGGTTGCACTTGGCGCTGTCGATACACATATAATTTCCGACCCGCCCGAAATGATCCAGTGCCGAACCTTTGGCTTTCGTCTGCGCGGTCACGAAGGCCACCTCTTCATGCTTGTTGCAGAGGCAGCAAACCCCCTTCTTGTTCGTAGGGGTGAACCGGCCCTCAATGCCTGTCATTTTCCCGTCCAGGTTGTAGACGATGAACAGTTTATTCGTTGAAATGTCGGTCCAGCCGATATAGGTCAGGAAGCGGAAATCGAGCTCGGCCAACAGTGGAAGCTTCAGCTTTTTAACTTTGGGATAAAGCTTCTTCAGCTGCTGTTCCGTTACCTGCGGAAAGGCCGTAACGTATTGCTCCAGCTCGCTCAAAAAAGCATGGAATTCCTCGGCACGGTTTAGAGTCGGAATCCGGTCGAAGAACCGCTTCTGCACCTCCGTCGCAGCAGGGAACATCTCTATGACCCGGGTCCAAGTCGTGTGCCGGATCGCGGATATGACTTTCTGGTCGGCTGTGGTCTTGATGTTATATTCGAGGCGCCCCACCAGGCGCTTGATCAAATTATATTCGTGGTTTTCCATAAATGGCGTTAGCATGTGTTTTCCTCCTCATTTCACCAAAAAACGGAGTACCTCAAATAAGGCACTCCGTCGGTATCGAAAAAAATACGATGCGAGAAGTTCCTTGTATTAGGTCAAAAGGGCATACGTATCCCGTGAACGAACTCACGAAATTTTTGCACTTTTGCCGGCTACAAGCAAACAACTGCCACTTATGGATTCCCCTTTCGAACTTCTGCACATACATCGACATTATAAATTCTCATGTCAGCCTTGTAAAGATATCTCCGGGCAAAGGATTCTTAACCGCCTGCGGCGGGTGGAAGAGCTAAGCTATCCCGGGCAGGTGTCCGATTGACAACTGCAGGAAGCCTCGCTTATACTGTGTGGCGTAACGATAAACTTGAATGAGGTGGAAAGGTAATGGAAATTTTGTCTACTGTTCTTAGAAGAGATTTGGCTTGATACGGGAGAAGTCTGCCCTTTTTTAGCCATCTCGAGAACAGTCGATATGATTTCCACATCTTTTCCAGCTTTGGCATGTAAGCGGGTAGGGTGTGTTCACCTTACCCGCTTTCTGTATATTAAAGCGGGGCTGTAGGATACCTAATCACCAGGTACAGACCCCTAGGGCCGGAGTATCTTGCAGTATTTACAACCGGATCGTCACGTCATTTCGCTGTCCTCCTGATGGCTTCATTTGTTCGCAATCAATGAAACCTAAGGAGAGAGAACCATGAGCATATTAAATGTCACAAATCTTACGCATATGTACGGAGATCAAGTTACTTTTCGCCATATTGAGTTCCGCCTGCTGCCGGGCGAGCATGCCGGACTGGTGGGCATGAACGGCGCCGGCAAGTCGACACTGTTCCGCCTGCTGACCGGAAGCCTGCTGCCGGAGGAAGGACGGATCGAGTGGTCGCCGCGCGCCAAGGTCGGCTTCCTGGAGCAGCACATCTCGCTGCAAGAAGGAATGACGGTCCTGCGGTATTTGGAGCGGGCCTTTCAGCACTTGTTTGATATGGAACGCGAAATGAATGAAATCGCGGCCCGATTCGGTGAGGCGGGAGACGGGCTTGACGCGATGCTCAGGCGCTACGGTGAGCTGCAGGATGGGCTGGAGCAGGCCGGCTTCTACGCCATTTCCGCCAAAATTGAGGACGTGGCCCGTGGGCTGGGTCTTGCCGAGATCGGCCTGGACACCGACGTAAGCCGCTTAAGCGGCGGCCAGAAGACGAAACTGCTGCTTGCCAAGCTGCTGCTGGAGGAGCCCGATGTGCTGCTGCTCGACGAACCGACCAACTACCTGGACGCCGTGCATATCGAGTGGCTGACCGGCTACTTGAAAAAGTACCCGCACGCCTTTATCGTTGTGTCGCATGACGAGCATTTCCTGAACGAAATCACGAATGTGATTTTTCATCTGGCCCATCAGACCTTGAAACGCTATACGGGCAGCTATGCCGCGTTCCAGAAACAGTATGCGCTCGCCCAGAAGCAGCAGGAGGCCGCCTATGAGCGGCAGACCCGGGAGATCGAACGGCTGGAATCCTTTATTAATATCAACCGGGTCCGCAAGGCGAAGCAGGCCAAGAGCCGCGAGAAAATGCTGAGCCGGATCGAGCGGGTCGAGAAACCGGGAGAAGGCCCGGCGCCCCGCTTTGAGTTCCGGGCGGAAGGAAACCTCAGCGGCTCGGTGCTGATCGAGGCCAGACGGCTTCAGGCGGGATACGCGGTGCCGCTGTTCCGGCCACTTGACCTTACTGTCAAGGGAGGTGTCAAAATCGCCATCATCGGGGAGAACGGCGCCGGCAAGTCCACGCTGCTAAAGACCCTGCTCGGCGGTATCAACGCACTGGGCGGCGCCGTAACCGTTCAGAACACGGTCCGGACCGCTTATTACCAGCAGGAAGACACCCCGTCTTCGGACACGCCGCTGCAGTATGTCTGGTCCTTGCGTCCGGATTTGACGGAGAAGGAGATCCGCCGCACGCTGGCCATGGCCGGCCTGAGCGCCGATCATATCCGTAAGCCCATGCGGACGCTGAGCGGAGGAGAGCAGGCCAAGGCCCGGCTCGCCGAGCTGATGCTTACCCGGAGCAATCTGCTCGTTCTGGATGAACCGACGAACCATTTAGACGTCCGCGCGAAGGAGTCTCTGCAGAAGGCACTGGCCGCCTACCCCGGCACCGTGCTGCTGGTGTCCCACGAACCCGCCTTCTACGAAGACTGGGTCACGGACATCTGGCGGGTGCAGGATTGGAAGTAAGCCCAATAGGCAAGGCGATCAAGGCGCAAATCACGAATGCAGTATCGTTTCGCATCTACTGATCTTCGAGGAAGAAGCTGCCGCACCGGAAGAACCCGGTCGGCAGCTTCTTTTGTGTAACGGGTGAACCGACTACTTTTTCAAATGGTACGGCACCGTGGTGACGATGATATTTTTCCGGTAAAGCAAAAAGGCACGGATCAGCAGACTCGACTGGTTATGCAGAATGTTGTGCCAACTCTTCTTGGGAATAAACTGCGGGATAAGCACCGTCACCCGGTAGTGCGACTCTGAAGCTTTGTACTCCACGGTATCCACGAATTTCGTCAGCGGCTGGATAATGCTGCGGTAAGGCGACAACAGCGTCACCAGCCGAATGTCGGGCTGCCACTGCTTCCACTTCTCCTCCATCTTCCGCTCCGATTCCCGGTCATAGGCTACATAAACAGCGATGATCTGGTCGGGCGACAGCGACTTGGCGTAATTGATCGAGTTCTCCACCACATGGGTGATCCCGGCGACGGGTACGATCATCACATTACCCTCGACGGGAACGGCCGGCTCGCAGGTCGTAATCCGCAGCTGGTCGCCGACGGCCTCGTAGTGCCTTTTGACCGCATGAAATATATAAACGATCAGCGGCAGAAAAATCAGCACAGGCCACACCTGGCCAAACTTGGTAATAAAGAAAATCATCATGACCGTGAAGCTGATCAGCGCCCCCACAAAGTTGATGATCAGCTTGCCCAGCCAGCCTTTCGGCTTTTCACGAATCCATTTGACCAGCATCCCCGTCTGGGCCAGCGTAAACGGAATGAATACCCCCACCGCATATAGCGGGATTAAATGCTCCGTGCGCCCCTTGAAGGCGATGATCAGAATGATCGATGCCGTGGCCAGAAACATAATGCCGTTGGAATACCCGAGGCGGTCTCCGCGAACGGTAAACATCCGGGCGATGTATTTATCCTTGGCCAGGTTGACGGCAAGCAGAGGAAAGGCGGAATAGCCGGTATTAGCCGCAAGAACGAGAATAAGGGCGGTTGTCGCCTGGATAAAATAATACAGGAAGCTCCTCCCAAAGGTGGTGGAGGCGATTTGGGATACGACCGTTTCTTTATCATTCGGTACGATCCCGTAATAGTAAGCGAGAAAGACGATGCCGGCGAACAGGATTGCCAGCAGCGTACCCATCGCCATCAAGGTTTTGGAGGCATTGTTCGGCGCCGGGTCGCGAAAGTTCGGAATGGCATTGGAGATGGCCTCCACCCCGGTGAGCGCCGAGCTCCCTGAAGCAAAAGCCCGCAGCAGCAGAAACAGGGAGATCCCTGCTACCGGCGTGCCTATTGGCGCGTGCAGGGTTGGCGGCACCTGTCCGGTTGCGATTTTGTACAAGCCTACCCCGATCAGAATGAATAGCGCGAGCACGAACAGGTAAACCGGATACGCCAGAATTGAAGCCGATTCGGTAATCCCGCGCAGGTTCAGAATGGTAATCAGAACGACCAGCGCACAGGCGATGACCACATTATACGGGTGAAGGCCGGGAAACGCCGACGTAATGGCATCCGTCCCGGACGACACGCTGACCGCCACCGTCAAAATATAATCGACCAGTAGCGAGCCGCCGGCAATCAGTCCCGGATTGATCCCCAGGTTCTTTTTGGAAACGACATACGCTCCACCGCCGTGGGGATAAGCAAAGATAATCTGCCTGTACGATAAAATGAGGGCCAGCAGCAAAATCAGAATGCCGATACCGATCGGGATCGTGTACCAGAAGGCTACTGCGCTGACCGTTACCAGCACGAGCAAAATTTGCTCGGGACCGTAGGCAACGGAGGACAGCGCATCGGAGGACAGGATGGCCAGCGCTTTGGTTTTATTCAGTTTTTGTTCACCCAATTGGCCGGACTTCAGCGGGCGGCCGATCAGAAATCTTTTGACGGCTGACAACATGAATAACACCTCGATCTCTGTCGATAGTATGGTTTCCTTAGGGTATCCCTTTCCCAGCCAAACGACTCCGGGTATATCTAGGAATCCCCTCCCCAAACATTTAAACCGCCGCAGGGCATGAAACAACAAAAAAGCCTTCCGTTTTAGGAAGGCCTTGTGTGAATGGATAGAGATGGCAGGAATCATCGAAGCCCGGCTATACCAAAAAGATCGCCACGGCCGTGGTCACCGCCAGCCCGATCAGCACGGGCTTCAAGTTCCGTCTCGCCAGCTCGAACGGGCTGACGCCGCAAATGGCCGCGGCGGGAATCAGCGCCCAGGGGATCAGCGTGCCGCCGCCGACCCAGATCGCCGCCACCTGGCCGAGGGCCGTCAGCGTGGCTGCATTGGCATGCGTGGCGGCTGCGAACAGCTGGGCGATCGAGCCGGCGAGCGAAATGCCGGAGAAACCGGAGCCGTCGAGTCCGGTGATGGCCCCGGTGATCGTCAGCGTGACGGCGCCCACCGCTCCGTTCAGCGGCACCACATGCGCCAGCGCGGCGCCCAGATCGTTGACGATGCCGTTCGAGGATTCCGGCAGCACCTTGCCAAAGAGGTCGGTAAACGCCGCATCGCCGAGGTAGAAAAAGGCGGCGATCGGAATGACCGGACCGAATACTTTAAACCCGAAGGTGAAACCGTCGATCAGGTAAGAGGTCACCTTTTCAAGCCCTTGGTTCCGGTGCGCAAGCAGCGTTACCGCGATCAGGATCAGTACGGCCGTGCCCCCTACGAGCGCCGTGGCGTCTCCGCCCTGCAGCTTCAGCACAAACATGGCGGCTACGTCGATCAGGAACAACACCGGGATGATAACCGCCAGCCACACCCTCACGCGTGGAGTAAGCGGCGCTGCCGATTCTTCCGCTATCCCGCCTTCGCCCGTAAGGGCACCCGCCCCGTTGGACCCGGCGACCAGACCGTCGCGCCACGTGCCGTTCTTCATGTCCCTTCGCATCATCCAGTAGGCCGTCACGGTTGTCACCAGGCCCATCACGATGACGAGCGGAACGCTCGCTTCCATGACCTGCGATACGTGAAGTCCCGCCGCGTCGGCGGTCAGCTTGGGCGCGCCCTGAATAATATAGTCCCCGGAGAGCGCGATGCCGTGCCCGAACAGGTTCATCGCGATGGCCGCGCCCAGGGCGGGCAGCCCAACGCGGGCAGCGACCGGAAGCAGCACCGCCCCGATCAGCGCGACCGCCGGCGACGGCCAGAAAAACAAGGACGTGACCAGCATGATCAGTCCGATTCCCCAGAAGGCGACCGCCGGTGTCCGGATGAACCGCGTCAGCGGAGCAACCATCGTCTCGTTAATGCCGGTGCGGATCAACACCCGGCTCATCGCCACGATGATCGAAATGATCATGATGGTGCCCATCAGCTCTTTGGTCGCATAAATAAAAGAATTAAAGACGCCCGACACCGAGCCGCTCAGCGTCTCGGTCGCCAGCCATCCGAGCACGAAGATGCCTGCCACGCAGATCATCGTCGTGTCCCGCCGCTTGATCAGCAGCGCCATAATGAACACGATAAACGCCAAGTACACATAGTGTAAGGCCGTTAAATGAATGACCATACCGGTCACACCCTTCCCCTGCTGCAATTGTGCTATATGCTATGCGGGGGCCTGGGCATGTGTTCATGTCTATGGCTCAGGACAAACGGTAGGTGGCGAACGGCTCACCGTTTCGGAACGGCTCGCTGATGCGGTCCAGTTCTTGGATCGTCTCCTCGCTCAGGGTCATTTCTACGCTGCGCAGGTTGTCTTCCAGCTGGCTCGTGCGCGTCGCCCCGACGATGACGGTCGAAACCGCCGGACGTCCCATCAGCCAGGCCAGTGACAGGCTGCTTGGCGATAATTCCAGACCGGCAGCCAGCCGTCCAACCTCTTGGCTAAGCCGGATGTTGCGGTCAATGACAAACCGGCTGAAGTTCGGATCGGTATCGGCCCGGGATTGCTCCGGCGCCCGGTTCTCCAGCGAATACTTTCCAGTGAGGATGCCTCCGGCCAGCGGAAAATAAGGGATGATGCCGACGCCTTGATCCAGGCACATCGGGACCAGCTCCCGTTCCGGCGTCCGGTCTGCAAGCGAGTAGCTGACTTGTGTGGACACAAACCGGTTCAGCCCTTTGGCTTCGCTGATGCCGATCGCCTTCATCAGCTCCCAGGCGGCATAATTGGACGCACCGATGTAACGGACTTTGCCGGAACGGACCATATCGTCCAGCGTCCGAAGTGTTTCTTCCAGCGGGGTATGCGGGTCAAACGTATGAATCTGGTACAGGTCGACGTAATCCGTCTGCAGCCGTCTCAGGCTGTTCTCCAGCTCCTGCATCAGATGGTACCGGGAAGAACCGCGGCCGTTAGGGCCCTGCCCCATGACCAGCCCGGCCTTGGTGGCAAGCACCGCCTCCTGCCGTCTGCCTTCCAGCGCCAGGCCGATGATGCGCTCCGACTCGGTCCCGGCATAAATATTGGCGGTGTCGATAAAGTTCACCCCGCGATCCAGCGCGTGGTGGATGATCCGGATGGAGGTATCCTGATCCGCCCGCTTTCCGAAGGCGTTCGTGCCTAATCCCAGGACGGATACTTCCAGTCCGGTATGGCCGAGGTAACGGTATTTCATCAGTTCATTTCCCCTTTACGATAAAGTGAGTGTTCAGCGGCACGTCTTGAGTCTTAAGTCATTGTGCAGCTCAGGTTCATATTCCTTGCTCCCCGGGCCTTAGCTTTCCGCCGATGCTTCCGCCTTCGGCTTCCCGCCCCCGTTGACGAGCCAGATCCCCAGCAGCACAAGCACAATGCCAACCGCCACGACGGGGTTCAGGCTTTCCTTCAGGAACAGGCATCCGCAGACGACCCCGACGACAGGCACCAACAGCAGCGAAATCGAGGCTTTGCTGGCCTCCACCTTGGACAAAATGTACGACCACATCACAAACGCCAGCGCCGAGCCGACGACGCCCGAGAACACGACATACACGGCCGGCATGACGCCCCAGTGGCTCGTCCCGTGCTCGAAAATCGCCGAGTACAGCAGCAGTCCTGCTGCGCCGGCCACCATCTGCCAGGTCGTAAACTGGAGCATGTCGCTGCCCGCAAGCTTTCGCTTGATGAGAAGGTTGGACAACGCCCAGGACAGACCTGAGGACACTGCGAGCAGCAGCGCTCCGGTGCTGCCTCCCCAGTGGGCATCCATGGCGATGAAGAGTCCGATGATGCCAATGATAATGCCGGCGAGTTTGCGCAAACGCAGCTTCTCTCCCGGAAGCCAAAAATGGGCCATCAGCGTCAGCCAGAGCGGCATGCTGTACGTGAGGACCGACGTCAGACCGGCGCTTAGATCCTCCAGCGATATCTGGATCGCCAGGTTAAAATACATCGTCTGCAAAATGCCGCATACGATATACCACTTCAAATCCTTCCAGCGGGGCAGCGGCACCTTGCGGAAATAACAAACCGCCAGAAGTACGAGCGCCCCAAGCGCAAAGCGGTAGCCGGCAAAAAGCACCGGCGGAAACACGCCGTTGGCCAGCTTCATAAAAACCCAATTGGAGCCCCATATTAAACAGAGAAGACCGATCAAACCATTCATGTTCACACCCCGGATGTCTGAGATTGAAACCCCCGCCCGCAGGGTGCAGACCGGTGAACCCTGCCTGCGGCGGTTTCAGCTATCTTTCATGTTAGTCCAATTTCGGACCCATGTGAAGAAAGAAAAATCGCACCTCCATGCGGTTGGCACGGCGGTACGATTGGATTCCTTGCAGATTTTGGCCCGGCACTGACACGGCTATCCGCTTCTGCAAGGCTAGTATTTGATAATGTTGGCAATTACGATCAGAATCGCCCCAATGGCGATCCACATGCACATCAGCGGCCAGAAAAATTTCACCCACTTCTGATACGCGATGCCGGATACGGCCAGGCTTCCCATCAGCGCCGAGGACGTCGGCAGTATCATGTTCGTAATTCCGTCCCCAAGTTGGAAGGCGAGCACCGTCGTTTGGCGGGTTACGCCCAGAATATCCGACAGCGGCACCATGATCGGCATGGTCGTTACCGCCATCCCGGTTCCGGACGTAATAAAGACGTTCATTACGTTCTGGAACACGTACATGCCGAGCACTTGAACGGATCCCGGCAGCTCGCCGACCACAACGGCCAACCCGTTCACGATGGAATCGATCACGTTGCCTTGGTCCAGCACGACCATAATTCCCCGGGCAAAACCGATGATCAGTGCGCCGTACGTAATCGACTTGGCGCCTTTGACGAATTCCGAGGCGATCCGGCTCGGTCCGTACCCGGCGCAGAAGCCGGACACGATGCCCATGGTGAGGAACAGCGCGGCGAGCTCCTCCATCCACCAGTCCTTTTTCGATACGCCCCAAATCAGGGAAGCAAACCCGATCACGACGGTGGCGATGGTCAAGTAATGCTTGAGCTGCATGGGAGGCAGCTTGGAGAAGTCGAGTTCCTGCTTGTCCGCATTCTTCTCCAAATCCTGGACAAGGCTGCGCTCCGGATTTTTTCTCACTTTACCGGCGTACCGGACAATATACAGACTGGTAACCGTAATCAGACACACGAGCAGGATGATCCGCAGCCAAGCGCCTGAAAATATCGGCACCTGGGCGATAGCCTGCGCCAAGCCCACATTGAACGGGTTCAGAATCCCTGCGGTGAACCCGCACGATGCGCCGAGGGAGATCATCGCGGTGCCCGTCAGGGCGTCAAATCCGAGCGCTCGGGCAATGGCGATGCCGATCGGCACGAAAACCATGACCTCGGTCGACATCCCCATCGTGAAGCCGGCGACCGAGAAGAGTGTAATAAAGATAGGTATGACCCAGCGGCCCTTGTTTGAAAACCTTTTGGCGACCCGGCCGGTAATGGCTTCGATCGTCCCCGTGGAGGAAATAATTTCAAAGGTGCCGCCGATAATCAGGATAAAGAAAACGACGTCCGCCGAGTCAATCAGCCCGTGCACAATCGCCTTCGGTATGCTGACGATGCTAACCGGACTGGCTTCCACCTGGTGGTAGGAACCGGGAACGACCAAGGATTTGCCTGTCGCCTTGTCCTCGGCCCGGTCGAACTCGCCGGCCGGAATGACGTAGGTGAGCGCCGTGGCCACCAGCACCAGGAAAATCAAAATGACATACGTATGAGGCATTTTAAACCATTTGCGGGATGCAGTATTAGCAGTGTTCATCGGTTTACCCCTCGTTTCTCTGCGCTTTCCATTGGTCAAATTCGCTGCGGACCTCGCGCAGCGCTTCCTTGTCGGTACACAAATCGTAAGCCGTCAGCGCCAGCGCCTTGGCCGCACGGTTCAATTCGATCATGCCTTCCTCCGAACCGGCCAGCGCGGCGAATTCCGGCGTATGCGTCGTAGCGTCGCCAAGCCGGATATACGGGTGGATTGCGGCGGTCATCTGGCTGACGTTGCCGATGTCCGACGATCCGACCCCGCCTTTCTCCGGCGGGTCGTTCACTTCAATGCCGAGGTCCTCCAGATTGCGGGCGAACAACCCGGCTAGTGCCTTGTTATTGTTGCGCTCCGCATAAATCAATCCCTCGGCGATGTCTACGGTAGCGCCGACGCCTTCGGCCGCGCTTCGGACAGCACGGTATACTTTTTCCCTGACCGTCTCCAGCTCCTGAACGGTGGATGCCCTAAGGATGAACACCGCCTCGGTCAGTTCCGGCACGACGTTGGGCGCGTCCCCGCCTTTTGTAATGATGCCGTGTATCCGCACGTCCTCTTTCATAAACTGCCGCAGCGAGTTGATCGCCACATACGCGTTGACCAGCGCATCCAGCGCGCTGATACCCTTTTCCGGCGAGGAGGATGCGTGGGCCTGCTTCCCGTGGAAGGTAAAGGTCGCATCTACGCAGGCGAGCGCTCCGCGCAGCACCATCGTTTTGTTCTGCGGATGAACCATCATGGCCGCGTCGACATCATCGAAGACGCCGTCCTGGCACATGATGATCTTGCCGCCGCCCTCCTCTTCGGCCGGGGTGCCCAGCACCACGATTTTGCCCGGAAGCTCCGGGCATGCGTCCTTCAGCGCCAGGGCCGCTCCGACGGCAGCCGTTCCGATCAGATTATGCCCGCAGGCGTGGCCGATGCCCGGCAGCGCGTCATATTCGGCGAGCAGCGCGATCGTCGGTCCGCCCGGTGTTCCTTCCCAGGTTGCGCGAAAGGAAGTCTCCAGCCCGGAGATGCCCTTTTCTACGGTAAATCCTGCTTCAGTCAGCGGCTCGGTCAGCCACTGCTGCGCCTGATGCTCATGGAAGCTGAGCTCCGGATTGGCATGGATTCTCAGCGAAATCTCCCGCAGCATGGCGTCACGCGCGTCAACTGCCTGAATCAGCTGCTGTTTTGGTTCTGTTCCTTGCTGTGCACTCATGGTTATCCCACCCTGTCGATATAAATGTTTCATGAAGCCGTCATTGGTTCCGGCATTGTTTCGTATATTTATGCATTAATATGTATTAAATAATAAGCGCAGCCGCAGGAAGATGTACAATCAAGATTTTTTCGCGCTGGACCTAAAGAATTTTTATGTAGGCGCTTCGTTTCATTCAGATTGGATAAAAAGAAGCCCCGCCCGATACCCAGGCAGGACTTCGTTAAGACGGATGTTCCGTTTTCATAAAATCGACGAACCGGTCCACGATGGCCAGCTCGAGCGATGGCTCCCGGTACAGCATCCAGGTGTTGCGCAGGATCGGCTCCCCGTTCTTTAGCTTAAGCTCCAGCGTGTACAAGCCGTCCTCCGGCGAGACGAACACGCCCGGCACGATGGAATAGCCCAGCCCGTGCTTGACCATTTCCTTGCATGTCTCATACGCATCCACCTGCATGGCGATGGTGGGCGGCGTGTCGTAATGCTCGTGCCACCAGGCCCGGATCGTCTGCCCAAAATGGGAGGACACCTGGCGGGCGGCCTTGGCCTTCGGCTCGCTGTAGTGAATATGCGGTAGCTCCGGCAAGACGGCCAAATCGATCGGCTCCTTGGAGATCAGGCAAATCGGCTCATCATGCAGCAGGAAACGGGATTCTACCCATGGATAATCCCCGCGGACGATGCCCACATGAATCTCCTGCTCCATCAGCGAGTCGAGAATCTCCGGGCTGAGCGCACAGGTGACGCTGAACTGCACCTCGGGATACAGGTCCCTGAACTTCTTGAGCAGCGGCGGGAGCTTGTAGAGGCCGTAATAACTGGCGACCCCTAGCCGGAGCGTCCCCTTCACCCGGCTGCGCATATTGAGGAGATAATCCTTCATATGATTCAGCTCATCCTGCGTCTTCTTCGCGTAAGCAGCCAACGCTTCGCCTTCCGGCGTTAAGTATGTGCCCTTGGCGTGTTTAACGATCAGAGGCACGCCGAACTCCCGCTCCAGCAGCTGAATCCGGTAGGTCAGCGCCGGCTGCGTCATGTACAGGCGTTCCGCCGCTTTGGTCAAGCTCTGCTCTTCGACGAGATGCTGCAGGATGGCAGCGTCCTTTTCATTCATATGGGTGGCCTCCTTTCTAAGGGTCCGTTGTTATTTTGTTTATCATACCATACCGGCTGCGGCGGACCGGCCCCATGTTATCTTGGAAAAAATGGAGTAGTTGTTTTAAACATTGGATGCCTTGTTGACCGTTAAACTGTCTTGTCCCAAATGTTGCGAAGGTGATAACAAAAGGATAACAGGAAAGCCCTAATCTCCTTGTAGAAGGGATTAGGGCTTCTTTCTGCTCAGTGTACTGATTACCTGCTTTACCTTCCTTGGAAAATTGCCTTCTCCGTGTTAAACCTTCCTCGATGAACCATCATTGAAATGACAACGCTGTTCCATCCTCGGCGAATGTTAGGCTGACGCCTCGATTTCCGGCTTCTGTTCGGACTTTCGGCCCGTCCTCCACGCCTTGTTCGCCACCAGCGTCACCAGCATAGCCAGAATCAGCGCCACGAGCATAGCCGCAGCAAAGCCGACCACGTTGTTGGACAGAAACGGCCCCATAAAGGACGGAACATACGCCGTTCCGCGCACATTAAACAGTCCCACCAGTCCCCCGCCGACGCCGGCTGCCCCGATGGCGCCCGCGAAGACGACCTTGTTCGAGAACATAAACGGGTACGCAGCCTCGACAAAGGTGCCGAAGCCCATGTTGATCAGAAAGCCCGGCGCGGCCACTGCCGCCTCTCCCCGGTCCCGCGGAGCGATGATGTTGGCCAGGGTGATTCCCGCGGAGACCATCACCAGTCCGACCATGTCGATGGCCCCCAGGAAGCTGTTGCCGGTCTTCTCCATTTCCAGCAGGACGATCGGCAGAATCGCCGCGTGATACACGCCGCCGATAATCGCCGGCCAGATCAGAAGGCCTGCGACCACGCCCGCGATGATCGGATTAAACGAAATCGCCTGATTGATGATGTATTTAATGAACTCACCGAGCTGAAGGGCAAACGGGGCGATCAGATAATACATGATCAATCCGGATATGAGGCCCGCCAATCCCCCGGCCACGATATTGACCGTCGTCATCGGAAACTTCCACTGCACGCATTTGACAAATAAATACTGCACCAGCAGGCCGGCACCGATGCCACCGACGATGCCCCCGATAATGCCGCCGTTCACTGACAGCACCCCGGCGATGACGCCTGCGACAATCGACACCTCGTCCATGTCGGAAATCTGCTTGGCCGCCACGACCGCCAGCACGACCGGCAGCGCCTTGAGCATCAGGTCGAATACCTCGCTGAGTCCCTTCAGCGCCGGGATCTGGCTGATCGCCAGCACGATCGCCATGGCGATGAAGCCCGGCAGCGAGGACTGCATGATGCCCTTCAAGTTGATCCGCCGCAGCGGGTTCCCCGCAGGTGCGGCGGGCTTGTCCCCGACGCTTCCGAGCACCGGGATGTATTTAATCCCCCAGTATTTGCACAGGGACGTCATAAACGAAACAGCCCGCGTCCGATTCGTCGTCCCGGTCGTGCCCGACGTGGCGATGACGTTCGCCCCCTTGGAGCTGATCATCGCCATGGATGTTCCGCCGGTCCCCACGACGGGAATGCCCGCCTCGGCCGCGGCCTGCACCGCCTGCCGGTTGGGCCCTTGCGGATCGGCGCTCATCACGATCAGCCCGTCGATACCGCCGGACCGGATTCGGTCTGCCAGCTCCGCATCCGCTTCCGCCGCCGCCTCATTCGTATCTTTCAGCGTCCCTTCGTACCGCTTCGCCAGACGCTGCTCATCCTCATTCCATCCGTACAGCACGGCGGCGGTGTGGTCCTTGGCGACGTCCATCGATTCGGATGCGGCAATGAACTGCACGAGGCCGATGTCCACGCCTGCGCTCTGACACTGCGCCTTGATCTCCCCGATCAGTTTCTCGGGATCCTTGCCGCCGAGGTTAAACAGGTTGCCTCCGCTGCTGCCTGCAATCGCTATTCGCTTCATCTCGTTCTCCTTGTTGTGTGGCTTTCATTCTTTATCTGATTACCGTATTACCATATTATAAGGGTAAAAGGTTAGGCCGACAACCGTTTTACCTTCAGAAAATAGGCCTCTCTCTGCGTTACTGCTGGCACCCGGTAGTTAAGCCGTATCTAGGGTTCCTCATTTCGGTTCGACGTTCGGCGGCATTTCCAACCGCCATCCACCTTCTCCTTCACCCAAGCAGCTTCGCCTTTCCCCTATGACTGGCCGAAGGCAGCAAAAAAAGGACACCCTGAAGGGTGCCCTTTCACCGAAGCTTATTTTTTTATAACGAACCGTAAACAGCGCGTTTTCTGCCCGTCTTTATTGTCTCTCAAACAATCCGTTCTTCTGGTCCTCTACCGCCATCTGCTTCACGACAAAATGCTTCTTCTTGCCGGTTGCGGTATACGGCAGCTCGTCAATGAACCGGTAGAAGCGCGGCTTCTTGTAATTGGCCAGCATCGGATGATCGCTGCAGTACTTGTTCAATTCTTTGGCCGTCAGCTCCGGATCCTCCTTGATCACGTAAGCGACGATCGATTCGCCGCGCAGCTCGTCCGGCGCGCCGACGACGACTGACTCCTTCACTTTCGGATGCTGATTCAGAATTTCCTCGATCTGCACCGGATGGATATTTTCGCCCGAGGAGACGATCATGTCATTTTTACGGCCGACTACAGTCACGAACTCATTCTCGTCCCAGGTCCCCATGTCCCCGATGTACACCCAGCCTTTATAAAAGACCCGCTCGCTCTCATTCGGGTTGTTCACATAGGCATACGTGGATTTGCCCGGCGACTTGACGATGATCTCGCCGACTTCGCTGCCATCGCGCGCCACGACATCATCCGGTTCCGCCCGTCTGTCCGGGTAGACCTTAACGACCACGACATCGTCGTCGGTGCAGGAACGTCCGGCCGATCCCGCCATTTCCGGCAGATCGTAAGGACGGAGGAACGTGTTCCAGAATGCTTCCGACGTGCCGTAGCCATTGAAAATATTCGGTGTCAGCGTCTCCTGGAATTTGATGCAGTCCTCCCGCTCCAGCGGCGCACCCATCGTCACGATGCCTTTTAATTTGGACAGATCCACAGGATTTTTCTTTTGGGCGTCATAGAGCATCTTGAGCATAGGCGGCGCCCCGATCAGGAAGGTCAAGTTGTATTTCTCGGCGAGTTCCAGGCATGTTTTCGGATGGAAGTATCGAAGAATGACGATTTCGGCCCCCACATACAGGGATGGAGTCGGTCCTCCGGAATGAATGCCTCCGCGGTGGAACCAAGGGCTCATATTCATCGTTTTGTCGGTAGGGTTGAGAGGGAAATGCATCGCCACGTCGTGGGCGGACAGGATGTCGTTGATGTTGTTGATTGGAACCCCTTTCGGCTGGCCGGTGGTTCCCGAGGTATACAGGCGTGTAATTTCATCGTAGATGTGGCATGGCCGCTCGATGTCCGGGTTATGCTCCGGCTTGTCCTGCACATAATCGCTGTAGGTGATGTGATCCGCAGGTGCCTCTTGATTGCCGTTCATATCGACCATCACGATTCGGCGGGGGCGGTGTTTGGCCATGGCCAGCGCCTGCTCGGCCGTTTCCTTGATTTCCGCATCGTAGATGTAGACGGCAGGCTTGCTGTCATCGAGGATGAACGCGGTTTCTCCGGGGGAGAGCTTGAAGTTGATCGGGCAGTTGATCGCGCCGATTTTCTGCGGAGCCAGGTAGCTGAACACGAATTCAGCCGAGTTGAGCAGCTGGTACACAATGACCTCATTTTTGCCGACTCCGTCTCCGAGCAGGGCATGCGCAAGGCGGTTTACTTCCCCGTTCAGCTGGGCATAAGTCCAGGTGCGCTCCCGGACGGGATCGGTCAAGGCCGGACGACCGGCAAACCGGTGCACGTTCCGCATAAATCCGTTGATATACGTAAACTCATTTTCAAATGTATCTTTAAACATCCGAACATCATAAGTAAATTGTTGTTCCATGGTACCCATCTGACTTCCTTCCTTCATATTTAAAATATCAAACCTTTGCGAGACTCCGAAAAGCGGAACCGGGCCTCTTGCCCGTCCGCTTCATTAATTGTTCCCGTTGTATTCCCCGACGATCAGGGACGTATTTTGTCCGCCAAAGCCAAAAGAATTGGACATCGCGATACGGACCTTCGCCGCTCTCGCCTCATTCGGCACATAATCCAGATCGCATTCCGGATCCGGCTGCTCGTGATTAAGCGTCGGTGGTACGATCCCTTCGCGGATCGCCTGAATGCAGGCAATCAGCTCCGTGACGCCGCCCGCACCCATCAAGTGGCCGGTTGCCCCCTTGGTCGAACTGACCGGGATTCGGCCCGCCCCTTCGCCAAACACGGCTTTCAGGGATTTGGTTTCGATTCGGTCGCCAAGCGGTGTGGACGTTCCGTGCGCGTTAATATAATCCACGTCGGACGGAGACAGCCCGGCCTGTTCCAAGGCCTGTTGAATGCACCGCACCTCCCCGGCTCCCTCGGGCTCCGGCGAAGTCACGTGGTAGGCGTCCGAGCAGTTGGCGTGGGCGAGCAGCTCAGCCTTAATGTCGGCTCCCCGGCTCTCAGCCGATTCGAGCCTTTCCAGAATGACCGCGCCGGCTCCCTCGCCCATCACGAACCCGTCGCGGTCGAGGTCAAACGGCCGGCTCGCTTTGGCCGGCTCGTCATTCCGGGTCGACAGCGCCCGGGCCGACGCCAGGCCGGCGTCCATCAGTCCGCACAGGATGGATTCCGCGCCGACGGCCACGACCGCATCCACTTGTCCGGACTGCAGGAGCATGGATGCCATTCCGATGGCGTCCGCACCGGAAGAGCAGGCGGTGTTGACCGTATAGCTCGGGCCTTTGAAGCCATACGCGATCGAAATTTGGGCGGCAGCAATGTTGCCGAGGATTTTGGGAACCAAATACGGGCTCACGCGGGCGCTTCCCGTTCCGGTCATCTGCTCCTGCGCCGCCGCTGCCGTCGTGATGCCTCCCAGCGCCGTTCCCAGCACGATGGCCACCCGCTCGGGCTTCGCGTCGAGTTTACTGTCAGCCAGCGCCTCTTGGGCTGCCACCAGGGCAAACTGCATGAAAATATCGGTCTGTCCGGCTAACTTTTTCGGTATGTAGTCCGTGGGGTTAAACGCTTTGACTTCGGCTGCAATCTTGACCGGCAGCTCCGAGGCATCAAACCGCGTAATGCTTCCGATCCCGCTGTTTCCTTTCAAGAGATTGTCCCAGTAGGCCGGCACGCCGATGCCGATCGGGGTTACGGCCCCCATACCTGTAATCACTACGCGCTCCTTCACTCAGAAAGCACCTCCTCTCTCTTTTTGCCGCAAAATATATCGTCCTTGCTTGTAGATTATGCTTAGGCCGATGGCTTGCCTGCCAACGCGCCGCTCCATGTGCTGCTGATCTGCTTCCACAACTCCGGGAAACGCTTCTCCACGTTAAAAGGAAGCCCCTGGTCATCCACATACGTATGGGACGTCGTCCCCTCGCATGCCAGCTTTCCGTCCTGCTTCAGCACCTGATAGGTGAACGTCATCCGGCTCCGTGACAAGGCTGTCAGCGACGTGCGGACCGTGACGGGCTCCTCTGGGCGGAGCATTTTTTTATAATCACAATCCGCCTTCAGGCAAACCAGCGAAATGCCGTTACCATGAAAGGTTTCCATGTAAGGAAATCCGTATACGTGCATGAATCTCATGCGCCCGTTCGTGAACCAGTCAAAAGCTTTGGCGTAATAGGAGATTCCCGCCGCATCGCAATCCCCCCAGGTCACAATCATCTCCATGTCATTGCTGAGAAAAGAATCTGCCAATCTCGCTCCCTCCTTTCGCTCGTGCTATTTTTCACACTGAACATTATACTCCGATTATCAAAAATAAAAAGTAATTTGCTAACTTTTATAAGGTGGATCGCTCTTTACCTGTGATTCCAATCCACAATTGAATCCGTTGTCCATTCAAGGATTGCCCTGCCGGCATGTTTTCAAACCGCGAAAATTTTGATTGAAATACGCCTGAGAATCACTACAATTCAGATTAGACTTATTGGTTATTATTTCATGTCCAATTGGGGGAAATATGTTGAGAAATACGTTGATTAAAGTCCTCTCGTCCGCGGCGCTGCTCAGCGCCATCGCCGTACCCGCCGTTAGTGCGGAAACCGCCACCACCCAGTTCTCGGATATCGCCGGATCCTACGCCAAGGATGCCATTAACGAGTTAGTCGAAAAGGGCATCGTTAATGGAAAGGGCGACGGCAAGTTCGACCCTTCCGGAAAAATTGAAAGACAGGATTTTGCAATCATCCTTGCCAAGGCATTAGGTCTGGACGTTTCCAGTACACCAACGTCGCCGACTTTCTCGGACGTACCTTCAGACAGCTATGCCTATGCTTCTGTCGAGGCCGCCGTCAAGGCGGGGCTGATCAAGGGGCAGGGGGACGGAACCTTCGGCACCGGCTCCAATTTGTCGCGCCAGGATATGGCGGTCCTGTTCGTTCGCGCTCTGGGCGTCGATTCTCAGGGGAAAGGCTCCATTTTAAAATTTTCCGACGCGAGCTCCATTTCCGACTATGCCAAGGATGCTGTCGGCGCCGCGGTTGAGCTCGGATTGATTAATGGAGGCACCGACGGCAAATTTGATCCAAAAGGCGGTGCGGCGAGAGAAGCAGTGGCGCTGGTGGCCAGCCGTTTTTTTGACGCCAAGGAGATCATAGACAGCCAAACGCCGCCTTCGCAGCCGGATCCAGCTCCAACCACGCCAGCGGAACCGGCCAAGCCGACCACTCCAACCCCTCCGGCAACCTCTGTGCCATCCTCATCGGGCGGAAGCAGCAATAGCGGGGGCAGCTCTAATGGGAATAATGGCGGCAGCACGCCTAGCCAGCCGGAAACGTCAGCGCCGGCGGTTATCTTGGTTTCCCCGTCTCCACTAAATATTGGAGATCCGATCAAATTGATCAGCAGCAAAGTAGGCAAAGTGTATGTTGTGCCGTATGCAGCAACTCCAACGAGCAAAGCGGATCTAGATTCACTGGATGATCGGTTTAAGAGTTCAGTTCTTAACGCGAATCTGGTGACGGAAATGCGAACATCTTCGTTGACAGCCGGAGAATACAAAGTATATTTCGTAGATCAAGACGGGCGTATGTCGGCGCCGTCTGCTAAAATCGTGCTTCAGGATAATCCCAGGATCGTTTTAGCGAATGAAGGGGAGTCTTTTGTCCTTATAGGAAAGGGAGGCGCCATTCTAAAGGGTTTTACCGATACCGCTCCTTCTGGTGCTAACAGAAAAATCAACGATTGGGTTCGAGTGAAGTGGCACGGTAAATCTTTAGAAATGATCTATAATTCAACACAACACAATTACAAAGTTTTTGAAGGTGACAATCGGGTAGGTACAATAGAGGTAAGCTCTGAATCTTCCCCTATCTCTATTGAGCCCTCTGAAGGTGGACTGCATATTCAGCCAACCGAAAAGGCTACTGAAATAATAAAAGCTGTATTGCGGTTTACCCTAAAGAGTTACAGTAGAGAGGAAGAACCTCAACAAGAGTTAGGCCATGTTGATTTGCCGGTTCATTTTGACCTTGCACCTTCCGTTACCGGGGTGACTTACCAAGATGGTGAACTCACGGTGAAGGTGGATCAGGAGCTTTATCAAGTGGAAGGTTCCCCGATCAATATCAGAATCAGCTACTCCCCAAGCGGCCAGTTCGGTATAAATGATGTATTCTTTATTCAAGATGAAGAGTTTGGAGTTTCTCTAAGTGAAGATCTCAGGCTTTTTACAATAAAAATAACCGAATCCGCGCTTAACGTTCTGCCTTTTAGCGAAAACGGAAAATTCCGCCTGATTATCTCGGGACTTAGAGACGCGGCGGGCAACCTGTCCGAAGAGGAAACCTACGACGTGAACATATCAAACGTCGACCGAAACCCCACTTCTGAAGGCGAATAACTCATCAAAAAAACGGCCAACATCCTTGGCCGTTTTTCCATTTACCCCTCCTGCCCCACAACCTTCATCCTCAGCAGCCGGGTCCGGGTCACCATCCCTGCGCTTTCCAGTGTCCTCTTGGACGCCTCGTTGTAATACCAGCAGCCGCTGAGCGGCCGGATTCCCTGTGCATGGCACCATGCTTTCAGCCACAAAATAATCTTTCGCCCTATTCCCTGATGGCGGTACGACTCGTTCGTGAACATGCCGATACTGGCGGTGCCTTCGATCAAGGCCGAGCGTTCCACAATGCCGATTCCCAGCAGCTCACTGCCCTGATACCAGGTAAAGAGCTCCCCCTTTTGTATTCGCAATGCGCAAGAACCACCCAGAAAGTCTCCGCTTACCCGCTGGATGTCCTCTAGATCGGCAAGCTCCGCGGGACGTAATATGTCTGGTTCGGGGCCTAGATCACTCGTCAAGTCCATCCCGCTGTCCTGAAAGAAATAGGCCTGCTTGGCGATAGCCATGTCAAGGTCCAGGGCCAAGCTGAGCAGCAGCTCATTTCCCGTCGACACGAACACCTCATTCACCTGATGCTCTTCAAGCACCCGCCGCAGCAGGACCTGCGCATGCCTCTGGTGAGGCCGGCGCAGGTAAAACTGCGTCAGCAGACTTTGATCATGAATGGCGTAATATCCTATCGACGCGTTTTCAGACAGGATGATATAAAATTGCGAGGCCAGAATATACTGCTCGTGAAAGGTATCAAACGGCGAAGACAGGCCTTTTATGTACTCCTGCAGAAGTTCTCGTATTTCTTCGATCCCACACGCTCTGGTGTCCATGCTCGAAGCACCCCTTCCAACCATCCTTTTCCTTCATTTTACATCGGCTTCCCGCTGGCCGAAACTACAAAAAAAGACCATTCCCACACGGAATGGCCTTGTGTCCCACAGAGCTCCCAGGAGGATCGCTTGCTGCTCGCCCCCCGTTAGATTTTAAATGCCCCCATCAAGGGCATAATCATCTGCAGCATATTCATGCCCACCCGAATATTCGGAATGATCTGGCCGAACATGCCCATGATTCCTCCGGGTTGACCATCTGTCTGGCGCTGCGCATTTCCCTGACGACCGCCGCCAAACAAAGCGCTCAAGATGCCGGATACCTGCACTTCTTTATCCCGTGTCGGCGGGCCTGTCATCTTCGACCGTCCTCTGGCTGCGGACAGTACAACCTGCCCGTTCTCAATACCCGTTACGTAGCCTACATACTGCGTACCATCCTTGAGCACTACCCAAACCGGCTGCCCCAGCAACTGGGCGGCTTGTTTAGGATCGACAACATACTCCTGCTTCATGAATCTCACCTCACTTCTCAACTATCTGATCCGCCCGCCAATCCCTTGCCTCCGATCCATACCGCATAAGACAATACATCGCCGAACTCTTCGTAGAACTGATGATTCCTTTGCAGCAGCTGCAGCGCTGCCGGATCGTCCAGCCACTCTATATCGAACATTTGGTATGGATCAAAAGATATGCTCACTCCCTGCTCCTGCAGCGAAGCCAAACGGTCCGAAGGAAGCCGCGCGTCCAGACTGCGGAAACCCGCCTGCTTCAATAGCTGCTCCCATTCTTCCAAGGAAGGAATGTCCCGGGCGCCGTATAGCTCCTGCGACGCTTCCTTCAGCCCCGGATGGTCCTGCTTCCGGACCATTTCCCGGTCGTATAACAATCCGCCGTCCTTGAGCACGCGGTGATATTCCTTCAAGGCGGCCGGAATGTCCACAAATAAGGTAACCGATTCGACAAAAACGACATCGAACCCGCCGGCTTCAAACGGAAGTGAGGCGGCATCCGCAATCCGGAAGTCGACCTCTACCTCCATGGCCTCGGAACGCCGGCGGGCTTTTCCGATCATGCCGTGATGCACATCGACGGCGGTTACCCGGTAGCCCATTTTCGCCAAATGACAGGCCGTTCTCCCGGTTCCGCAGCCTACCTCCAGAATATTCGCCCCGGCCGGTATGGCGTCGCGCTCAAGGAGTGCCAAGGTGCTGTCAAAGCCGCCTGGATGAGCAGCCCCTTCACCCAACGCAGCCAACATATCAAAGTACTTCAACGTTTTTCGCCTCCATCAGGCACTCCGTCCGGTCTTCGGCCCGCCATGGCGGACGGACAGGTCTCCCGTTTTCCTTTTAAAAAAAGACCCCTGCATTCCCTATCGTCTGCAGAGATCAGTTCACATCCGGCAAAGCGCCAGTATATATATCGTATATTCTATTTAGATGAAGAGGAACGGTATCAGGAATAATAAAGCAATGGAAGTCCAGGCCAAAGCCCCGTATCCCGGCGGGTAACCGTAACCGTAGCGGCCGCCATAGCCGCCGTAAGGACCGTATCCCGGGTAGCTGGATGTCTTGGCTTTTTGCTGCAGCTCGCTTAGCTGCTTGCTGGCTTTTCCGGGGTTCGTGGACAGAATGGTCGCACGGGGAGCAGCGTCGCCGAGCTCCAGTCCATGATCCGAAACTCCCTTAATCGTGCCATACACTTGCGTACCATCCTTAAGAACCGCACAGACGTGCTTGCCGACATACGATCTGCACGTATCAGCCGATGGTGATTGGATCAGCATCATGCCTATTCCTCCTTCCCACTTCATTCCTTTATCCTATTCACCTGCATTCGAAGTCGAAAGGGGAATATGACCATTTATAGGGAGCCCTCGCCAGAAAGGCCTTGATGCCCATATTCTCAAAAAAATATGGTTCCCATTTTAATCAAGTCATCCATGTTCCGGTTATAAAAAAGAAACCCGCGTCTCCTAAAGACGGGGTTTCAATCACATCCGGCTTCACTAATCCGGCATACCGGGTCAGCAATATATCGCAGACGCATGAAGCCAGATGCTCATAGGCGACTGTTATCAAGTTTTGCTCCCACAGCGAACCGACATATCGCATGGCCGGCGCCAGCCACTGCTCGTAGATATACAGGCTGTTCCTGCCGGACTCAACTTGCTCCATAAGGCTGGCCCAGCATTCTTCTGTCCTTCCGCCAATCATTTGTTCAGCGAGCTGTTCAATGCCCATATTTATGCAGCGGCAGCCTCCTTTTCCGTCGGTTATGGATATATCACGACTCATATATTAGTTATATATACTATCATCCATACGGATAGAAAGGAATGTAGATTCAACACAGGTTTTGTCGAATTTGACGACCTAGGGCATGTTCCTCTACGATGAACACAAATAAAAAATGATAGACTTGAAAACTTTGGGAGATTATACCCATGATCTTTATTATAATAAAATTAGCCCTTATCCGAGGGGCAAGGAGGAACATGCTTGTATATCGTTTACTCAACTGTCGTTGTACCCGCCGATAAGGCCGACGAAGTTATCCATATTTCGCCCAATGAAACAAGCCAGCACTTACGAACGATTGCTCGATTGGGTGACGCAGCTGATTTACGAAGCTAAACCTTCACTCATGGACCGGTATGGCGAGAAAAGAGTGCAGAAATGCAAAGATGATAATGCGCACCACATGCGTCATCTGGAAACGGCACTCGAACTTGACGATTCACGGGTATTTAGCGATTATGCCGTTTGGCTGAATGGTATTCTGAACAATTACGGCATGGAAACGCATACGCTGACGGATAACTTCCGATACCTCAGCAATCTCTTTCCACAGTGGATGAATTGGACGAGCCCACTAAGCGGGCCTTCGGCCAGTACCTGACCGATGCGATAAATCGGCTTGAGGCAGATCAAGATTGATTGCTTTTCAAGAATGATAACGGAAGGGGTAGATGCGGATGAACGGGAATGGACGTAATGAACTGCAAGCTGCAGCACCGGTATCGACACAAGAACTGACGCTCGTGAGTAAGGATACACAGGATTTGGACCCCAGCTTTGTGGTGGGTCTGGGTGCATCAGCCGGCGGACTGGAAGCATTGGAGACTTTCTTTGACCAAATGCCGACAGACACGGGGATGGCCTTCATTGTCGTTCAGCACCTTTCTCCGGATTACAAAAGCCTGATGGACGAGATACTGCGCAAATACACTTCCATGCCCATTCGCGAAGCCAAGAACGGCATGAAAATCAACGCGAATCATATTTATTTGACCCCTCCTCGTAAAATCCTCACCGTTGTGGAAGGACGTCTGCAGCTGACCGATTCCATTCCGCATGCAGCCCTGCACCTGCCGATCGATATGTTTTTCCGCTCACTTGCCATGGCCTACGGCACCAAAGCCGTAGCCGTGATTATGTCCGGGACCGGCACCGACGGTTCACGGGGAATACATGACATTAAGGAAGCCGGGGGACTCGTCATTGTACAGGACAGTCAATCGGCTAAATTTGACGGAATGCCCAGCGGCGCAAGGCTGTCCGATAACGCCGACGTCGTGCTGGCCCCGAAAGAAATGACCGAAAGGCTGATGGAGCACGTGCATGGCGCAGCGTACGAGAGCATGACAACGGTCCGGGAAGCCATTACGACCGAGCAATACATTCAGCTCATTTTTGAGAAAATCCGCCAGGAATGCGGCGTAGACTTTACCTATTACAAACGAAACAGCGTGCTGCGGCGGATCGAGCGGCGGATGGCCATTCATAACGCCCCATCTATGGCGGCTTACATGACCTATCTGGAGGAACACCGCGAGGAGCTGCAGGCACTGCGGAAGGATCTTCTGATCGGCGTCACCAATTTTTTCAGGGATCCCGAAGCGTTCCAGACCATTTATGACAAGGTACTCCCGGAAATTTTTGAGCGCAAAAGCCTCTCCAAGGAAATCCGCGTGTGGGTAGCGGGGTGCTCGACGGGGGAGGAAGCCTATTCGATCGCGATGCTGATGCGCAAATATGCGGATACGCTGGATGAGCCCTATCTGATTAAAATATTCGCCACCGATCTGGACAAGGAATCGATCGAATACGCCAGCCAAGGCATCTATACGCAGAGCAACATCAGCCATCTTTCGGAAGAAGATCAGGAGCGCTTCTTTATTAAGGACGACGATATGTTCCAGGTGAGCAAAGACATCCGCAAGATGGTTGTGTTCGCTCCGCAGAACATCATCAAGGACCCCCCGTTCAGGAATCTCGACCTGATCACCTGCCGGAACATGCTGATTTACCTGCAGCCGGAAATGCAGCAAAAGGTGCTTTCCCTGTTTCATTTTGCGCTGAATCCGGAAGGCTTCCTGTTCCTTGGGCCCAGCGAAACGATCGGGCGCTTTGCAGGGCAGTTCGATTTTGTGGACCGGCGCTGGAACATTTTCTCGCACAAAAACGGAAAAACCGAAACGGAATCACGGCTGTTTTCACTCGAAGGGGGGATTTCGCAGACTCAGTCCTACCGTAAAACCGCGCCTCCCCCGGCTGCTGTCCGCGATCCGGCATTACCTAAGCGTCTGGACGATCTGCAGGGAGCGCTGGTCGAGGAGCATATTCCGCCCGGCATGATAGTGGACCAAAACAACGATGTCATTCACCTGAATGGTGCGATCAACGATTATCTCATGCTTACCCAAGGCAAACCCAGCTGGAATTTGTACAAAATGATCGACCCGAACGTATCCGTCGCGGTATCGGCCGCCGTCCAGAAAGTCCGGCAGGAGCGGCGCGGCGTCGTCTACCACTCCCTCGGCATCGCCACCAACGCCGGCGAAACGGTGGTGGACCTACACATTCGGCCGTTTTCGCTAAAGAATAAATCGTTCGATAAATACGTGCTCATCCTGTTCTTGGACCCCGAGGAGCCGGATGCCGCGGCGCAAATGGTCCTGGAGCCGTTCGAAATCGACCGCAACGTCAGCTCCCGGATCATTGAGCTGGAGCAGGCGCTCCTAATGGCGGAGGAATCCCTTCAAGCCACCGTTGAGGAGCTCGAGACGTCCAACGAGGAGCTGCAGGCGACGAACGAAGAGCTGGTGGCCGCGAACGAGGAGCTGCAGAGCGCCAACGAAGAGCTGCAGTCGGTGAACGAGGAGCTGGTGACTGTCAATACCGAATACCAGTTTAAAATCCAGGAGCTCACCGACGTGAACAACGACATGAACAATTTTCTGGTCAGCACGCGCATCGGTACCATTTTTCTGGACAAACGGATGTGCATCCGCCGCTTTACCCCGGCCATCACGAAGGAGATCAACCTGCTGGAGGTCGATTACGGCAGGCCGATCGAGCACATCTCCCACCATTTTAAATACGATACGCTGGTGGCCGATGCGAAGCAGGTGCTGCAAACGCTCGTTCCTTTTGAGAAAGAGATCCAGAGCCAGGACGGCACCTGGTACAGCATGCGCATCCTGCCGTACCGTACGGAGCAAAACTTCATCAGCGGGGTCGTGCTGACGTTCGTGAACATCACGGATCTCAAGGCGGTAAATGAAGAGCTGACCAAGCTCAGCTACGCCGTCGAGCAAAGCCCGAGCATAACCGTCATTACCGACGTCGGCGGGTCGATTGAGTACGTGAATCCGAAGTTCACCGAGATTACCGGATTTAGCCTTTCCGAGTCGCGGGGAAACAGCCTGAAGGCCTTTTGCAAGACGTCCGCGGGAAGTCCCACGGTCGATCTGATCATGGAAACGGCCAAAAACTGCGGAATCTGGAAAGGCGAGCTGAACAGCACCAAGAAGAACGGGGAATTGTACTGGGAATCGGTGAAGCTCATTCCGATTAAGGACAAGAAGGGCGAGATCATTCACTTCGTCAAACTGTCCGAGGATATCAGCGAGCGCAAGCAGGCGGAGGAGATGCTCCGCAAGACCGAAATGCTGTCGGCCGTCGGCCAGCTGGCTGCAGGCATCGCCCACGAAATCCGCAACCCGCTGACCGCGCTGAAGGGCTTCACCAAGCTGATGTCCAAAAAGGGGACGGGCAACGACTCCTATATAGGGATCATGCTGAACGAGCTGAACCGCATCGAGCAGATCGTCAGCGAGCTGTTGGTGCTGGCGAAGCCGCAGGCGGTCGATTTTGTCCAAATGGACCTGGAGCCCATCCTACATGACGTCATCATGCTGCTGGAATCGCAGGCCAACATGAACAACGTGGAGATGAACATCGACCTGAAGCCGGGCATGAGGGTGGTCTGCGTCGAGAACCAGCTCAAGCAGGTATTCATCAACGTGCTGAAAAATGCGATTGAAGCGATGCCGCGCGGCGGCGAGGTGAACATCCAGGCCAGCCTGAGCGACAACCACAACATCACCGTGCGGTTCGCCGACAACGGCTCCGGCATTCCCGAGAGCAAGCTGGCAAAGCTAGGCGAGCCGTTCTATTCCACGAAGGATAAGGGAACGGGCCTCGGCCTCATGGTCAGCTACAAGATCATTGAGAATCACCAGGGATCGATCCGTTTTGAAAGCGCTGAAGGCGAAGGAACGACGGTCACGATCACGATTCCGGGCGTGGCGTAAGGGGACGTGTGGCTGGCAGCCTCAGCCTGAGCATAAAAAAAGAGGGGGACAAAATCCCCTCTTTTTTGTGATTATTGAAATGTGTGGACATGCAGCAGCCGGCGGCACTGAAGCGCTGCGTTAAGCCGTTTGCTCATGGCACCCGTGTGCCCGCGGGTTGCTATCACGCCTGAGCACACTTGCCCGCTGCCCGGTTCGCCAGCCGCATTATTCCTTCCGCTCTCGCATACCCGCGAGCCCCCGGCCGCAGCAAGCCTTACTCCTTCGGCTCTCCCGCGGCTTCCCATTTCGCAATCTCCTCGCGAACGAGCGGCGCCACTTCGGTTCCGAGCAGCTCAATGGCGCGCATCACGAGATGATGCGGCATGGAGCCGACCGGCACGTGCAGCATAAAGCGCGTGACGCCCACGTTTTTGCGGAGATGGATGATCTTCCGGGCGACCGTCTCCGGATCGCCGACGTACAGGGCGCCTTCGAAGCTGCGGGCGTTGTCGAAGCTGTTGCGGTCATAATGGCCCCAGCCCCGCTCCCGTCCCAGCACATTCATGCTGTACTGGGTGGAAGGGAAGAACAGGTCGGCGGCCTTCTCCGTCTCCTCGGCGATAAAGCCGTGCGAATGGGAGCCCACCGCCAGCTTCGACACGTCGTGGCCCGCGTGGGCAGCCGCCCGCTTGTACAGTTCCACCAGCGGCGCAAACTGCGTCGGTCTGCCTCCGATAATGGCCAGCACCAGCGGCAGGCCCAGCAGGCCGGCACGGATGACCGACTCCTGGTTGCCTCCGCTGCCGATCCAGACGGGCAGCGGATCCTGAACCGGGCGCGGATACACGCCCAGGTTGTGAATCGCCGGGCGGTGGCGGCCCTCCCAGGTCACCTTTTCAGAAGACCGAATTTTGAGCAGCAGCTCCAGCTTCTCGTCAAACAGCTCGTCGTAATCGTTCAGATCGTATCCGAACAGCGGGAACGATTCGATAAAGGACCCCCGGCCCGCCATAATTTCGGCGCGTCCGTTTGAAATCCCGTCGACCGTGGCAAAATCCTGAAAGACCCGCACCGGGTCGGCCGATGACAGCACCGTGACCGCGCTGCTGAGCCGGATTCGCCGGGTCTGCGGTGCAGCCGCCGCCAGCACGAGCGCCGGCGAGGACGCCGCATAGTCCTTCCGGTGATGCTCGCCTACTCCGAATACGTCCAGCCCCACCTGATCGGCAAGCACAATTTCCTCAACTACTTCGCGCAAACGCTGCGCGTGGCTGATGACCTCACCCGTCTCTACGTCCGGTGTCGTTTCCACAAAGGTACTGATGCCTATTTCCATGGGATCCCCCTAGTTCAATAGATTGGTATACTCTAACCGACCGCCGCAGCGGCCTACTTTTTCTTAATTGCGTATATCTTTATATTGAACTATTTTCGGGTCCATTTCAAGCCTTCCCGCAAAAATCCCCATTCGCCTTCCTGCTCCATCCCCGGTCAACGTGCGACGGTTCTAAAATACCGATACACCCGGTCCAGCTTCGCCTCATGCTTGCCCTTAGGACTTTCCATATTTCCGAACTCAAAAAATTTGACCCGCTTGATGCCTACGAACCGGAACAACGCCTTCCGCATCAGCACTTTGTGTGCGTTATTCAGCCACAACAGGGGATATAGCGCCGGCCCCTTCATGGAGGAGATGCATACGACCGATCTGCCCTTCAGCAGCCCTTCCGGCAGCAACCCGCCCTTGTCCCTGTAAGCGAAGCCCGAAGCAAACATCTGGTCGATGAATCCGAGCAGCATGGCCGGCGGCCGGCCCCACCAAATCGGGTAGACCAGGACGATTTTATCCGCCCACAGCAGCATCTCCCGATACTTCTCCAATGCGGGGTCCTTGTGCATATCCCGTCTCCGTTTGGTCTCATTGAAGATCAGAACCGGATTAAAGCCCTCTTCATAGAGGTCGAGCGTCCGGATTTGCGAAACCGCCGGATTCTCACGGCTGCCTTCCAATACTTTCTGCAGAAACGAATAACTTAAGCTTTGATGATTCGGATGCGTGTAAATGACCAGTACCTTCATCGTGCCACCCCATTTACTTATCATTTGATAACCAAATCCTACCACGCCGGCAATTTAGTTGTCAAATGATAATTGTTTATTGATAATAATTTTGATATGTTCGTGAGGAAGAGGTGGTGACATCATGGATGAAAATAAGCTTTTTGACAAGTTGATTGCCTTTACGGCCGCCGTACATCAGGTCAAGCACGAAATGACTCAAGGCATCAAACCCGAAGGTATTACACCGGTCCAGTACAGCATGCTCGAATACATCGCCGTAAGCCAGCCGGTGACCTTGAGCCAAATCAGTGACTGCCAGCAGATGTCCATGCCGAATACGAGCCGGGAAATCAAGAAGCTGTGCGACAAGCAGTTATGCGAAAAATACGATGACCCCAGTGACCGGCGCAAACAGTATGTCCGCCTGACCGGCGAAGGAGAGCGTGTGATGAAAGAGGCCTTCGGCCACATCGGCGCACGGTTCCTCACCCGGCTGCAGGACGCTTCCGAGCAGGATCTGCAGCAGATCGTTCATGCGATGGACGTGCTGCACTCCCGGGTATTTTATACGGATAAATGATGATGTGAAATGGCCTGTATGATCTCAGGATTATGAAAACATGGTTCTTTCCATACACGCAAAAAAGGCGCCTGTCTCCAGGCACCTTTTTATAAACGAAGTATCTATTCTTGGCAGCTCCGCTGCCTCCAGCCTTACCCTTTAATCCGCTCAGCCGCTTCCTGCAGGGCTTGAACCACCTTGTCGCACCAGATGTCGAACTCAGGATCCTCGGTCTGGTGCTCCGGATGGGCCAGAATATACTGCACCGTCTCCTTAATACCCTGATCCACCCGTGTGGTCGCCACAAAATCGGGAACGAGCCGCTTCAATTTGGCATTGTTAAAGACAACCGTGTTGGCCTTGTCTCCCAGCAGGCTGCCCCTGAAATCCTCCTTGCTGCAGGCATCGAGGAACTCGGATGCGACATGAACCGCATTCAGCTTCACGCCCAGAGCGTCGGCGATGATCTCGTAAATCTGGTTCCAGGTGACCGATTCATCCGATGTAATGTGCACGGACTCGCCGATCGCATGGATGTTGCCCATGAGGCCAATAAAGCCTTTGGCAAAATCCCGGTTATGTGTCATCGTCCACAGCGACGTACCGTCTCCGTGAATAATGACGGGCTTGTTCTCCAGCATCCGTTTCGCCACCTGCCAGCTGCCCTTGCTTCCGTGTACGCCAAGCGGTATCGAGCGCTCGTCGTACGTATGGCTTGGCCTTACGATGGTAACCGGAAAGCTCTGCTCGCGGTACTGCTTCATCAGGTAATCCTCGCAGGCGATCTTGTTCCGGGAATACTCCCAGTATGGATTGGATAGCGGAGTTCCTTCGGTGATGAGGTAATCGGATAAAGGAGACTGGTATGCCGAAGCCGAGCTGATGAACATAAACTGCTTCGTACGGTCCTTGAACAGGCGGTAATCCCGCTCCAAATGCTCCGGCACAAAGGCGATAAAGTCGGCCACGACGTCAAACTGGAGATCGGCGATCAGACCGGCCACCTGCTCCTCGTCGTGAATATCGGCCTGGATGATATGAGCCCCTTCCGGCAGGGCATCATTCCGGTGTCCGCGGTTCAGCAGGTACAGCTCGCAGCCCTGCGCCAGCAGCTGCTTCGTAATGGCGGTACTGATCGTTCCCGTTCCTCCAATAAATAGCGCTTTCATAAAAAGACACCTCCATCAAGATGGTCTAGAAACTTTTGGATTCCTTAAGCCCATCCTAACGATAACACGGGAATGCCCGCCAGACAATCAAGAGAAGTAACGATGCAGGCTCTTTTTCATTTCCGCTTTCTGTGCGGCAAATTGTTTGTGCCGGTGGCCGTTGGCCCCCGAAGGGTGGGGAAAGCCCCATAGGCACTGCCCGGCGTCCAGCGCTCCTTGCTCAGCCAGAAGCCGGAGGATGCTTTCCACGGCTATTCCAAGCGGAATGATGAAGGGGCGATCCGGAAAAATGCTCAGCTCTTCGGTGATGCCGGCTAGTGCCGTGTCCCTTAGACTTGGAGTCCCCATCAGGCTCGGGCGGCTGCCGTTGTAATTGGCCCGGTTGACGAAGACGGGATAGCGGAGCACCGAACTGGTATGCAGCAGCTCCCGCTCTGTGCCAAATAAAGCCTCACTCGTGCGGATCCCCAAATACTTCGGCATCCCCAGCTCGTCCAGCATGGAGATCAGGTTTGCGCGCAGACTGCCGGCAAAGCTGGCCGCCTCCTTCGCCTTCCGGCACACCGCCTCATCGCCCAATCCTTGATCCATGGCATGCCGCGCCGCTTCATAAGCGATTCTCATCTGTGTAAAGCCCGGGGTCAAGCCCACGATAAATAGGCTCGCGGATGAATGAACATAATCATTATGCGGAGCGTAAAATGTCTCTACCAGGCCGTCTGCCGATAGACGCAGTTCCGGAATCAGAAGGTCCTCCCGGGTGAGCCGCCCGTCTGCCGGCAGTGACCGAATGGCGCGTCGGAACGTGCTCAAGGCACTTGATAACAGCAATATCATCCCTCCAGTTATGCCGTAACGCGGGGATATGTTCGCCTGCTGTGCATACCTGATCCCGAACGTTTTCGGAAGTGGCTCCCCCGCTTGTTATCCTTATCCTTGCCCCGCCGGTCAGGACCCATCCCCTGCGATTACCTCCAGCGAGTTCCCCAGGGACTGCAGCAGGTTGCCGGCGACCATCATGTCGTTCACTTCCTTGCTCGATGCAGAGCTTCTCAATCTGGCGGTTAGTTCCGCCTGCGCGGCATTGGCAATCGCCTGCATCGCATTACCGATAAGCTGCAGCTTCTCTCCTTCCTGCTGCTGCTTTTTGCGGGATGAGAGCACTTTCGTCTGGCCAATGGCCGCAACGTTGGTCCCCCATGCCTGGAGCCAAGCAAACGCCGCAAGCTGCTCCTGAATCTTCCTTTGCTGTGACCGCATCTTTGGTCGCATCGTATCCCTTCTTTCAATCTACAATCTACGAGAGGTCTCTACTGCTATAACATACGCTTCTCTAGCACGGCCCGCCGATGGCGTATGTCCTTCCCGGTGCGGCGCCTGTCCGATTGCTAAGGAAAAAGAGGCTTGTCACATGGACAAGCCTCCTGCAATTTCTAATATTGTCTTACCGATTCTTACCCATCTCCGCCTGCTCATAGCGCCGGGCGAACCAGGTGGCAAGGAGCGAGCCGGAAATGTTGTGCCACACGCTGAATATCGCGCTCGGCACGGCGGCGACGGGGTTGAAATGAGCCGCGGCGAGCGTCGCCCCCAGGCCCGAATTCTGCATACCGGTCTCAAACAAGATCGCTTTGCGTTTGCTCAGGTTCATGCGGAAGAGCTTGGCAAACAAATAGCCAAGAGCATACCCGAGCAGGTTGTGAAGAATGACGACCGCAAAAATCAGCAAACCGCTTTCGATGATTTTGGTGCGGCTGCCGGCCACGACGATCGCCACAATCAGCACAATGGCCAGGGTGGAGATGAGCGGGAGTGCCTGAGCGCTGGCTTCGGCCTGCTTTTTAAACAAGGACTTCACGATAACCCCGAGCACGATCGGCAGAATGACTACCATCAGAATGTCCTTGATGAGTGCACCGGCATCGACCGGCATCCAGCGACCGGCCAGCAGGCTGATGAGCGCAGGTGTAGCCAGCGGTGCGATAATGGTAGACACGGAAGCGATGGATACCCCCAGCGCAACATCCCCTTTCGCGAGCAGCGTCATCACATTGGACGAAGTGCCGCTCGGGCAGCATCCGACGAGGATAACGCCTACGGCGATATCCGGCGGCAGGTTTAGCACCAGCGCCAAAACATAGGCCAGCAGCGGCATAATGATGAAATGGCCAACCACGCCGATCAGCACTTCGAGCGGCCGGCGGAAAACTTCGCGAAAGTCGGCGGAGGATAAGGTCAGCCCCATGCCGAACATGACGATTCCCAAAAAGATCGAAATGTAGCCCTTTAACGGGATAAAGACATCAGGTAAAAAAAAGCCCAGACAAGCGAACAGAATGACCCAAACCGAAAACGTGCCACCGACAACCTTGCTTACTTTTGCAACAGCATTCATCTCTCCGAACCTCACTTCTTGTGTAATAGAAATCATTCTACGACAAAACCCGTAAATCGTCTACGAATTCCGGAGAATTGGAGAGGGTTGCTGTTGCAGGAATGTACTGGGCAAAGGCGCCTTCGTTTTTTTGTATAGCGTGTAACGAATCCTGTTGATCGGGGTCTTATAACTGACAAGGAGGTGAATCGCCTGGAGGATCTTCAGCAAATCTACGATCAATATTTTCAAGAGGTATACCGTTTTGTACTCTCGCTCTGTCGGGATGAACACATTGCCGAAGAGATTACCCAAGAGACGTTCTATAAAGCGCTCAAGCGGATCGACACCTTTCAGGGGACATGCAAGATCAGCGTATGGCTATGCCAAATCGCGAAGAATACATATTTCTCGTACTGGGAAGGGCAAAAGCGTTATCCGCGTGCTGAACCGGAGACAGATCCCGTGAGCCAGCTGAATGTGGAACACAAGGTTATCCTGGATTCGGAAGCGCTGCGGATTCACCGCATTTTGCACGAACTCGGGGAGCCCTACAAAGAAGTATTTACGCTGAGAGTATTTGGCGAATTACCCTTTGCGGACATATGCAGCATATTCGGCAAGACGGAGAGTTGGGCACGAGTGACTTTTCACCGGGCTAAACAGAAAATTCAGGATCGCTATCAGGAGGAGGAACAATGAACAAACCTTTTATATCATGCCAAGTCATTCAAGACTTGCTGCCGTTATATCACGACGATGTGTGCAGTCCGGATACCCGCGAGCTGGTCGAAGGCCATATTGAGCTTTGCCCGGATTGCCGGTCCGTATTAGAAAAAATGAAGGATAATCTGATGCTGAGTCCGGAGACCACCCGTGAACATCAAACCCAGGCCAGCAGCCTTCGCCGGATCGCCGCGTACTGGAACCGCTCCAAGGCTGCCGCTTTTATCAAAGGACTAACCATTGCTACCGTCATTTGCGGGCTGCTGTTCGGAGGCTACCTGTTATTAACCGGTTGGAATATCCGGAGTGTACCCACCAAATTAATCGAGGTTACAGACGTTGGCCTGATGAAAAACGGAACCATCGCGTATCACGTCAAAATGACCGATGGCTATAACGTGAAGCAAGTCAGCTATAATCTCGATGAGAACGGAAATTTTTATATGACTCCCCTTCGCCCTGTCATCAAATCGAAGGCCTTTGCCGATATTGGCCTGGCGAATACGTATTACTGGATCAATCTCGACGAGCAAAAAGCGAATCATGACCCTGACGGCACCGGAGCTGAGATCAAAGCGGTTTATTTGGGGACCCCGGAGGATCATATCCTCATTTGGAAAAAGGGCATGACGCTGCCACCCGCCAGCGAGGCGGCAGAGGACCAGCTCGCTACGAACGAATGATTCCGTTTCATTAATTTACCAATGCTGAAGAACAAAACCAATCGCCCTCCCTCTCGTCCAACTATACAGGGACTTCTTGGTAAAGATACCCGCCGGGAGTCCCTGTTCCTATGCGGTTCATCATCCACGAACCGTCAATCCAGTTGAAACAAGGTGATGATAACATGATGAGAAAAAAAGGGGCGGTTCTTGCCGGCCTGACCGCTGCCATGATCGCAGGCACTTCGGTCTATGCGGATGCTGCTCCGGCATCCTCCAAGCCGATCGCCGTCTATCTGGACGGCCGGCAGCTGCAGACCGAAGTGCAGCCGCTGAATGTCGGCGGCACGGTACTCGTGCCGATGCGCGGCCTGTTTGCGCGCCAAGGGGCCAAGCTGGCCTGGGATAACGCCACGAAGACGCTGAAGGCCACCAAGGGAGCCACCACGCTGACCTACCGGATCGGCGAGCATACGGCGAATTTGAACGGACAAGCCCTCGAAGTGACGGTGCCCGGCCAAATCTCCGGCGGATATTCCCTCGTGCCGCTGCGCTTTGTGAGCGAAGCGCTGGGCAGCGAGGTCGCTTGGCAGCCGGATGCGCACACGGTGCGGATTACTTCCAAAGTTTCGCTTGAGACTTCTATCCGCTGGGGTGTGAACCTGCGGAGCAAGCCGGATTCAGCGAGCGATGCAACGTCACTCGGCATGCTTGCCGCCGGACAGAAGGTGCATGTCATCCGCGAGGTGAACGCCCTCTGGCTGGAGGTGGAGACGGAAAACCATCAAACAGGATACATATCGGCCAAGCCGAAATATACCGACTATGCCAGCGCCTCGCTTGCCGACATGCAGGCGGACGAGCTGATCGCTTACGGTAAGAAGTTCCTCGGGACCCCTTACGAGTTCGGAGCTTCTCCGGACCAGACCAAGACATTCGACTGCTCTTCCTTCGTCAAGCGGGTTTACGAGGATGTGCTGTCGGTCGAGCTGCCACGCGTGTCCTACGACCAGGCGAAGGCCGGCAAGGAAGTGTCCTTAAGCGATCTGCGCAAAGGGGACCTGCTGTTCTTCAGCGCCCGCGGGCTGGATATCGGCCATGTTGGGATCTATATGGGCAATAATCAAATTCTGCACACGTACTCCAAAGAGCTCGGCGTTCACGTCGAAGCCTTTGACGGCCAGTGGAAAAAACGGTTCGTCACAGCGCGCCGGATTCTGTAACCCGGATTATAGGCTGAAACCGGTGGATGTCGGTAGTCCATATCCGGTTGTATCCAACACACAAAAAAGGGGAGTTTCCCAGGTTCATCGACCCGGGAAACTCCCCTTTTTATATGCGTATTATTTACCTTGCGCCCACATGGCTTCCATTTCCTCCAAGGACTTTCCTTTGGTTTCCGGTACCGCGCGCCAAGTAAACACGAGGCAAATCAGCGACATGACGCCGAAGATCCAGAAGGTAGCCGCCGGGCCTGCCGAAGACAGCATCGGCGGGAAGGCTTGGGATACGACGTAGTCGGCGATCCACAAAGCCATCGACGCAATGGCCGTCGCAATGCCGCGGACCCGGTTCGGGAAGATCTCCGAAATGAGGACCCATACCACCGGTCCGAGCGAGATTGCAAAGGCAGCAACGTAAATCAGAATAAAGATCAGGACCAGCGGGCCGGAGGTATGTCCGGTCTGGAACGCCGTTCCGATGACGGCCAGACAGATCAGCATGGCAGCTGATCCGACCATCATCAGCGCTTTCCGCCCCACTTTATCGATCAGCCAAACGGCCAGGATCGTAAACAGGAGATTGATCACGCCGACAAAGATCGTCTGAATGAGCGCCGCGTTCGTGCCGGCACCGGTCTCTTTAAAGATCTCCGGCGCATAATACATGACCGCATTGATGCCGGTCACCTGCTGCAGAATCGCCAGTCCGACACCGACGATCAGCGCCATGCGCAGTCCCGGGGTGAACAGCTGGCGGAACGATCCTTTTTCCTGGCTAAACGACTCCTTGATATCGCGCACTTCCTGTTTTGCCAGCTCTTCGCCGTGAATTTTGAGCAGGACTGGCAGCGCTGCGGCTGCGCGTCCTTGCTTGATCAGCCATCTCGGGCTTTCCGGAACGAAGAACAGAAGCACCAGGAACAGTACGCCGGGAATGACGCCAAAGCCAAACATCCAGCGCCAGGCACTCGACACATCCCAGGCGTCGTCGCCCATGCCGGCGATCCACAAATTGATGAAGTACACGAGCGAAATGCCTGTAACCGTTGCCAGCTGGTTTAATGCGACGAGGCGGCCGCGATATTTGGCCGGGGCGATCTCCGCATTATACAGCGGACACAAGGTGGATGTAATGCCGATGCCAACGCCGCCGATCATCCGGGCGATGATAAACCCGCTGAACGTATTCGGTATGGCCGAGCCGATGGATCCGATGATAAAAAGAAGCGCTGCCGCAATGATGACTTTTTTTCGGCCGAACTTGTCGCTCAGCATGCCGGAGAACAGGGCTCCAGGAATACAGCCGATGATCAAGCTGGAAACCGCCCAGCCTGTCTGGAAATCGTTCAGGTTAAAGCGCTTTTCCATGAAACCGATGGCGCCCGATACAACGGCTGTATCAAAACCAAACAACAGCCCGCCCAATGCGGCTACGATGGACACCAGCGTCACGAACTTCATGCTGATCTTCTGGTTATCCTGATCGCTGCTATGTTCCAATGTAATTGAGCTCATATGTTATCCCTTCCATGTCATTTATTTGGATAGAATGAACTACAGTTCAATGCAAACTTCTTTAGTTCAATCTATTGGATGAAATCTTAGAAATCATCACTAAAACCTACATCCATTGTAACATGGGGGACCTTTGCATCCGCTTTCGATTCCCTTCACTTATTTGCGGTAGATCAGCATAAAATCGCTCCGTCATTCGCCTGATAAGCCTGGACTAGCACAAATTCGGCTCGCATCACAAATAAGTCCATGCCCGCATTCGGCATGGACTTTTATCTCTCATTGGTGCTGCATTCTGTAGTCGGACGGCGTGAGGCCCGTCACTTTTTTGAATACCCGGCTGAAATAGTTCGGATCCTTATACCCCACCTGGTAACAGACCTCCTTCATGCTGTACCGGCCGTCTTTCATCAGCTCCTTGGCTTTGTCGATCCGCAGCCGAGTCACGTAGTCGATAAAGGTTTCCCCGGTCTGCTGTTTGAATACCTTGCTGAAATAGTAAGGATTCAAGTGGACATGCTCCGCCACATCCTCGAGCGACAGCTCCTCCTGAAATCGGCCCCGGATATACAGCACCGCCCGGTCCAGCATATTGGTGGTCCGCTGCTCCCGTTCTTCACGGATTTGGCGAATCGCCAATTCAACATAGGCGCTCTCTCCGGCATCGCCGGATCCGTTGATCAGCTTCTCTGCATGCGTTCCGCCGGCGCCCGAAGCCTGCACCAGGTCTTCAAAGCGGCAGATGCCGCCCCCTTCCTGATCATACCTGGAGGCGAAAACCGCCTCGTAATAAGACCGCTTGATTCCTTCCGCCCGATTCTGGACGGTTCCGATGCCCACCGGGACGGCCATCCCGCACTGCTCCTTCAGCACATCAGCCAACCGTGTGCCGAGCTCACGGGCGCCTTCGGCCAACGCCGAGTCGCCAGTCTGCCTCGTTCCCAACAGGAACAGGGCCATATGGCTGTGAATGAGCGAGCTGACGACCGTGCCGTAGCCGTCTTTCGGGGCTGCGTGCGCCGCCGTTTTTACGGCGTCGTACACTTTTTTCTTGGCGTCCCCTACTTCGGACAGTCCCAGCACCAAAGAACAGCCTTTGTCGACCGGGAGCTGCAAAATATCCGCCAGATGGCCCGTCTCCGTCTCATTAACATGGCCCGACATCAGATGCAGCGCGATTTCCGTCTCGGCCAGCGGCAGCAGCTGAAAGAACTGCTCGCGTACCGCGAGTTCCTCATCGCGCTTGTGCTGCTCCTCCTCCAGCTCCTGCACCAGCCGGCTTAGCACGGCAACGATCTGCTCCCTTTTGGCCGGCTTGACCAGATACTCGTGCACGCCGAGGGTGATCGCATGCTTGGCGTATTCAAAATTTTCATAAGCGGTGATAAGTACCATTTTGGCCTGCGGATTTTGGGCTTTAATCTCTTTTAATGCCTCCAGCCCCTGAATGCCCGGCATTCTCACGTCCATCATGACGATGTGCGGGCGGTGCTCTTCCGCCTTCTGTATGGCCATCCGGCCGTTCTCCGCATGGATCGTTTCAAACGTATCCGGCATCATCCGGTTCACAATCCATTCGATACCTTCCCGCTCCAGCGCTTCATCATCGGCGATCAGCAGACGATACATGGCCGTCCTCCTTTCGTGCGGCAGGGATGTTCAAAAGGACCGTCGTCCCCTTCCCGGGCTCGCTGACAATGTCAATCAAATCCTTCCTGTCATAAAACAGCTCCAGGCGCTTAAACACGTTGCGGGTTCCGAGGCCCGTCGAGTGCCCTGCGGGGTGCCGGGCTTCTCCGCCTCCCTGATCTCGCAGCCGCGGTGCGTCCGTATCCAGCAGCGACTGACGGACTTCCTTGCTCATCCCGATCCCGTTATCGGAAATGGCAATCCGTGTCCCACCCGGCATGGCAGAGACCGCAAGCCGAACCTCGGCCCCCTCTTCCATGCCTTCGATGCCGTGCACGAAAACGTTCTCCAGCAGCGGCTGCAGCGTCAGCACCGGCACGAGCACATCCAGAGCCTTCTCGTCGATATCCGTAACGAACCGGATGCGGTCGCGAAACCGCGCCTGCTGAATCGTGAAATACTCCTTCGCGTGCTCCACCTCATCGCGGAGCGGCACCGGCCGGTCCAGCTGGCGCAGATTGTAACGCAGCAGATTGGACATCGTGACCGTGAGATCGCTCGTCTTCTCGGCCCCTTCGATCAGCGCCAGCTTGGACAGCACGTTCAGGGAATTGAACAGGAAGTGAGGATTGATCTGATTTTGCAGCACCTCAAGCTCCAGCTCCTTGACGAGCCGGTCCTTTTCCAGCCCTTCTTTTTCCTTGCGGATCAGTGATTTCAAATTGTCCTGCATCTGCACGAAAGCCTCGGACAGAATCCGAAACTCATCGCGGCTCTTCATCACCGGCGGTTTCACCTGCAGGTTGCCGTCCGAAATTTGCCGGGCTGTCCGGGCCAGCTGCCGGATCGGTCTCGTGATGCGGAGGGAGATCCAGTAAGCCAGCAGGACGCTGATCAGCGTACTGAATATAAACAAGGCGACGCCCCATTGGTTCATCCGGTCGGTCTGCACCAGAATGCTCCGGTAGAGGGGCTGATAATAGCTCAGCTCCTGGTCGATCAGCCGGTACGCCTCTTCCTGGATGAAACCGGCCGTCTTCTCCGCCGCCGCATAGGAGTTGGCGTACGCCAACGGAGTCTTACCGCTTAACGCCTGCAGGATGCCGGATTCCTGCGCAAGAAACGTCTCCAGCAGGTTGCGGTAACTCCGTACGCTCAGCTCCGTGGTCGGAATGGCATCCTGGGCGTTCAGTTCCGCCTGCAGTTTTCGGAGCTGACTCTGATGCTCCTGGTAGATTTGCCGGCTCCGCTCGCTCCGGTCCGTCAGATACACATTGACGGCGCTTAAATTGCTGCGGGTCTCCGCATCGATTTGTTTGTATAGTAATACCCGGTCCAGCATCATATTATAGCTCTGCTGAACGGTTCGCCCGCTTTGAAAAATAAAAAACGATACCGCGTTCGTCAGGACAAACAAGGCGGGGATCACAATGAGCAGCATCCGGCGCATGTTCATGGGCCGTCCACCTCCAGCTTCAGCGCCGCCTTGTCCAAGACGCTCGTCGGGATAAAATGCTCGGCCGCAAAGGACTTGCCGTGAAAGTGCTCGTTCAGGAGGCCGATCGACCGGGCCCCCATTTCTTTTGGCGACTGCACAATGGACGCCGCGATTTCGCCCTGCTCGATCCCCTGCCGGGTCATGGCCAGATCGTCAAAGCCGTATACGCGGATTCCCGTCCTGCCCGCAGCTTGGATGCCCTCCAAGATTCCGGCCGCGTCAAGAGAGCTGAAGCCGACGATCGTCTGGATGTCCGGATGCTGCTTCAGCATCGCCTCAGCCTGCTTGGCCGCCCCGATCCGCGAAATGTTGGACGCGCGGACGTCCACGATGGCAAAGCCGGGAGCCGCAGAAACCACCGAGCGAAATCCCGCCAGGCGCAGCTGCATATTTTCGGCGCGTTCGCTTCCGATCATGACGCCGATCTTCCCTTTCCCGGCCGCTTCCTTCAGCACCAATTCGCCCATTCGTTTTCCCGCCCCCAGGTTGTCGGTTCCGACATAGGCCAGGCGGGAGCTGCCTGGTTCATCCGCGTCAACAGTAATCACCGGTATTCCTTGCTCTGTGGCTCTTTGAATCAGCGCATCGTATTCCGGATCCACAATTCCCTGCACAAGGATGCCGTCGGGCCTGGATGCGATCGCCCTTTCCAGCAGCCTCATCTGCTCGGCGGGATTGATGCGGATCGGGCCGGTATAATCAATCCGCATCCCCAGCTTGTCCGCCGCTTCCTCCGCCCCCTGCTCCATTTCCCGCCAGAACGGGTTGTCGAGCTCCTGGGCGATCAGCACGACATGCTTAACGGACGGATCGTCGGCCCGCTGAAGCCGGATCTGTCCGACCAAATCACCGATGGTCATGGACGCGAGGAAAAACCGGACCAGAATATACGCAAAAATGAGAACAAGAACAATCAGCCCGAAGGGCCAGATTCGTTTGAGCATGAGCATCCCTCCTTAGCCCAAAAGAGATATATCCGTAGAGATCGGCATTTTACCGTATATGCTACCTGTTATAACGGCCCAATATGGTCCTATAACATTTCTAAATAGTATGCGGAAAACCAGCCGCCCCTATCATTGTCAAGACATAAATCCGGGGTGTTCCCATTACAACAGTATAGCATTTGAATGAAAAGCCGCTGAGTTGTTTCCGAATATTTTCTGAACGATAAAGGAGGGAACCTGGGAAATAAAAAAAGATGGCCCCCATCTAAGGAGCCATCTACTTCTCAACTTGATTTATTGTTTCTTCGGTGCCAGCTCAACCGCCTGGCGGATCGCTTCCATCATGCTCTTCTCTTCCACGATCCCTTTGCCCGCAATGTCAAAGGCGGTGCCGTGATCTACGCTTGTGCGGATAATCGGCAGGCCGACGGTGATGTTCACGCCTGCGTCGAGGCCGAGCACCTTGACCGGTCCGTGGCCTTGGTCATGATACATGGCAACGACGATGTCGAAGTCGCCGCGGACGGTGCGGAAGAACAGCGTGTCCGCAGGCAGCGGTCCGACCACGTTGATGCCCTCGTCCTGGGCGCGCTGCACGGCGGGCACGACCTTCTCCTCTTCCTCGCCGTAACCGAACAGGCCGTTCTCGCCCGCATGCGGATTGATGCCGCAGACGGCGATACGCGGCTGAGCGATGCCGGACTTCGTCAGCGTCTCATGCGCCAATTGGATAACGCGGTATACGCGCTCCGGATTGATCATCTTCACCGCATCAATCAAGCCGACGTGAGTGGTGACGTGAATGACCTTGAGGTTCGGCGCCGAAAGCATCATGGAAAACTCGCTTGTTCCCGTCAGATCGGCCAAAATTTCCGTATGCCCCGGGTATTTGTGGCCGCCTTTATGCAGGGCTTCCTTGTTCAACGGAGCGGTGCAGATGGCGTCGATTTGCTGCTTCTTCGCCAAATCAATCGCTTTGGCTAAATATTCGAACGCCGCGTGGCCGGCTTCAGCCGATACCTGTCCAAGCGGAAGGTCTTCGCTAAGCAGATTAAGATCAAGGCAGTAGACGGTGCCGTGCTCATAGTTCAGACTGCTGAGCTGGTCCTCAGTCACCGCTTCAACGTTCAGGCTGCTGTTCACATAAGCCTTGGCCCGGTTCAGAATTTTGGCATCCCCGATCACCAGCGGATGGCACAGGTCGTAAATCTCCTGATTCTGCAGGCTCTTCAGAATAATTTCGGGGCCAACACCGGCTCCGTCCCCCATCGTAATGCCAATGACAGCTTTGGTTTCGCTCATTTTCATTCATCCTCTCCACTCATATAAATCAACGCATTCATCAAAGAACGCTCGTTACCAAATCCGCCGGCCTTTGTTACGGCCCAGTACTCTCTTGTATCAGCTCCGCCGCGCAGCTTCCCGAGCGGAAGCCCGGCCTCCACCTCGGTGCAGAGCTGCATCTGGTTCATGTTCAGCTGATTGCACACCGCCTTGGCGGTATCGCCGCCGGTCAGAACCAGGCCGGTAATGTCCTCGTATGTGCCTAAAACCTCCCGGGCGATCGCCCCGAGCTCTCTGGAAATCGTCTCGCCGATTTCGGTTTTTCCGATGGAGAGCTCGGCTTCCAGCCGCTTCGTCGCTTCTCTATTGTTGACCGACGAATCGACAAACAATACAAAATGCTTCTTGTCCGCTTCCTTGGCCAAGGAAGCCATGACGTCCGGCAGAGCGTACGTGCGCTTGATCAGCTCCACCGGGTCCAGCTCTACAAAACACGTATCCGGCATCGACCGCACGTTCTCCAGCTGCTGCTTGGTCACCTGCGACAAGCTGGCGGACACGGTCAGCGTCTTGGCGACCCGGAGCCGGTCCTCCAGACGGTCAGCGTTTCGCTCCAGCTGAAGCGCCTCCGGCAGGTGCTCGATCAGGCCGGCCGAACCGGCCCATACCGTCTTTTTACCCGCCCGGGCAAAAACCTCGGCGATTCCTTTCAAATCTTCATCCGTCGCCGCATCGCATATAAACCAGGTCCGTCCCGATGCGGTATGTTCCTCGATCGTCTGCATCAGCCGTTCCGCCGGTCCATGCAGCTGCGCAAGGTCGATCAGGACGATGCTCTGCTGACCTGCATACGGCCGGAACAGATTCGCGATGAAGCTGTCCTTGACCGGCGTTTTGGGATCGCGACCGAATTCGGTCTCCGAGACGCATTGCCCGTGGACATGCTGATAACCGTCAAGGGTTTGACGGTTCATCTTTGGATACGCCGGGGCAATCACGACCACTTCCGGCTGATGAACGGAAACGACGGCTGCCAGCTCGGCAGCCACGTTCCCCCGTAAGGTCGAGTCCATTTTTTTATATACTTGATGATACCCTTGCTGATAAAACAAAGTGCTTGCTTTAGAAACGTTGTCGTATGCTTCCTGTTCACCTGCCGCCCGGGTGTCCGTATCGATAATGGCAACATCCCCGTTCGGCATGGCCGGAGCCGCTTGGGAATCGAGATACACGGTTGATGTGATCCCGATCTTGGACAGCTGCACGCCGGCATCGTTAGCTCCCGTCAAATCATCTGCGATAATGTACATATGCTGCATGTTGAACGACTCCCTTACTTGATTCCTTGTCCGTGCCACTTACGCCTGTGAACTCCGCCGCTGCGCCCGTCTTGCGAACCAGGTCGTCAGAAGCGGGGTCAGAATCGCCGTCACAATGACGCATGCCGTTACCTGGAGTGTTGCATCCGCAGCAATGCTGCTGTAGCCGGAGTACACCGCGGCAACCGCCATCGGAACTGCCGAAGCGTTACCCGCTGTAGACGATGCCGCAATCCCGGCCACGCCGTCGCCGCCGGTCAGACGGTCGATCAGGAACAGGACGATGCCCGTGATCACGACAACACCAATCCCGAGAATGACACCGGAGAATCCGGCTTTGACCACGTTGGTCAGGTTAATACCAGCGCCGATCGCAAGCGAGAAGAGCGGGATGATGACATCCTGTCCCTTGCTCAGAAACTCGCGCATCTTCTCGTCGAGGTTCCCGAGGATCATGCCGAGCAGAAGCGGCAGAAGGGCAAAGACAAACGCCATAATCGGGAAGCTGGCCAGGCCGGCGACACCGAGAATGAGCATCGTAAAGAACGGACCGGATTCAAGCGACATGATCGAATACGCGGCGACGTCTTCCTTTTTCTTGCCGAGCTGTCCCATTAGCGCCATGTACAGGCCGCCGTTGGTGTCGGAGAATGCCGCGATGATGGCCAGAGCCGACAGCCCCAGGAACAGATTGTTCTGATCCGGGAAAATCGCTTTGATCAGCAGGGCGATCAGGAAGGTCGTACCGATTTTACCTACCCAAAGGCTGACGCCCTTCTTCAAAATGTAACCGGTTGCTTGAAACCGAATCGTCGATCCTAAACAAATATAAAAGGCGGCAAGCAGCGCGGATGTACCGGTCAACAGACCGCCTGTAAACGAGCTCTTGAATTCCGGCATATCGAATATTTGCGGAAAGAACGTCCGAATCAGGGCACCGATCAGCAAAGGGATCAACATCATCCCGCCGGGGACTTTGTCAATGGCTGCCTTTATTTTCATGGCTGTGTCATCTCCTGTGTTGTAAATTTAAACAGTTCGTTTTGTAAAAGCGATTACATAAAACGATTACATCGATTATGATAAACGTTTACAAAAAATAATGCAACACTTTTTAGCTAAATAAAATTCATTTAACCAAAAGTGTTGCATATTTAAACAACAATGAAGAATCCAATATCAGTCCTTAAGCTTTCTCCACAATGTCGACCGGTTGATGTTCAGGCGCTTCGCCGCTTTGGTCTGGTTAAAGCCCTCCTGCTCCAGCACCTTCTCAATGATCGCTTTCTCAATCTGTTCCAGCGTGCCGTTCAGCAGTTCTCCGCCAATCGCTCCGGCAGCCTCGCCTTTTCGCTGCAGCAGCTGTTCGATCAAGGCGTGCTCGATGACGTACCCTTTCTCCAAAAGCACCGCCTCCTGAAGCAGCGCCCGCAGTTCCGATACGTTGCCCGGCCAGCTGTAGTCCATCAACAGGGCCAGCCCTTTGTCCGTCATTTTAATGGCCGAGGTGCCCTGCGTTTGGTTAAAATACAGCAAAAACGAGGTGACCAGCTCCCGGATATCCTCTTTTCGCTCCGCCAGCGCAGGAACATGGATCCGGACGATTCCGTCCTCATAGGCTCCCCATAAATGCTGCTCTTCAACCATCGAGAAGACGAGGGTGATTCCCTTTCCCTGAAAAGCGTCCATCCTCCGCCACAGCTCGGCCCTCAGGCTGCTATCCATCATATCGAGCGCGTGGATATGCAGCGTCTTGATCTCTGCGTCGACTTCGTCGGGCTCCAGGGCCAGCATATCGGCAGCCTGGACGGAGGCGAGCAGGCCCTCCCCGCTGAACTTGCGGTCATGAATATAACGCGCGATCAACTCCTTGCCGGTCCCCCTCGGCCCGATCAGGACGAACCGGGATGCAGAAAGGCACCGGTCGATCATCGACAAACAAGCGTCCATCGCTTCGCTCTGATGAATGATCAGCGGCGGCGTGCCCGTCTTCACCTGCAAAACCGCCTCGGCCGGCGAATTCATATGGACGCGCGAAAATTCGCACACCAAATAAGCCCCATTTTCCACCGTGACCCGGGTTTTGACGATCTTCAGCGGCCTGCCTTCCGCATCGCTCGCATGGCTGGTCTCCCGGACCGCCGCCGTCTCCCGGAAAGCGTGGTGATCCAAGCCGACATGCGGAACGGGACGGGAATCGAAATGCTTCCACTGCTCGTACACGACCTGCCCGTTCTCTGACAGAACCATCACATCCCCTGCCGTGACCTGCAGCACAGCTCTGAGCCTTTCGATTTCCAGCCGGTTCTTCATCATCCAGCGGGAGACGGTCTTCGCCTCCTGAAAGGCATCAAAGATCGCTTCGCGCCCGGATTGGATCAGAATACCCACAAGCCCCAGCCGGGACGCCGTTTCGAAGGTCACCACATCCCCCATAATCAGCTGGTAGCCTTCCTCCTTGAGCTTTCTGAGCAGGCTCTCCGTCTCGTCCTCGTCATGAATCGTGAAGATATCGATCGGTATTTCCAGCAAATCGATGATGGCCTTGGCGCCGAGGGTGATGGCGGGAAAGCCGACAATCGCCTTTTTCCGCGGAAAATCGTTCGCCAATGTCAATACCCGCAGCATGTCATAGCCGGATACATGCACGTCGACGACGGGGATATCGATGGCCTCCCCGATCAGCTTGGCCGTTCCGCCGCGGCTGATGATGACGTCGACCCCTTCGGCCTCCGCCTGCTTGGCGATGGCAACCCCTTCTTGAAGATTTCCGACCCGGATCTGAAGATCCAGATCCTTCTCTTCCGCACGGCACGTCTCGATCAAGTTTTCCATGGCTGCATATGGAGCTATAAACAGGGCTTTTATTCTCATCTGATCCCACACCTATATTCCTTTAAGATTGTAGTTCAGTCATAGCATATAATCGGGTGGTATGCAATTTTAGTCTTGTCTGCGGGTAGTTTGGTGAAGGCGACGCGAGGAAAAGGTCATTTGATGGAGGAGGTAATTCAGAGCCAGCAGCTGCAGCCGAACCTGAAAAATACGGCGCAAGCCAATGGATCAGCCTGCGCCGCAAAGTACTTTCTTCCTTTTTTCTCTATACTCTCGTTATGATATCCCGAGTACCAGAATGTGCTGCGGACCCGCCGGCCCGATCCGGGTGCGTCCCTCATCACGGAAACCCGCTTTGAGATAGACATGACGCGCGGCAGTGTTTCTCATATTAACGGCAAGGACCACTTCATCGGCCGCCGGGAAATGCTGTTTGACAAACGCCTTCAGGCCGAGCAGAGACTGCGTCGCGTACCCTTGTCCCTGGTGCCTGTGATCGATGGAGAAGGCCCGCAGCAGCAGGGCATTGGGGTTGTCCGAGTACTGCCCCCGGTCTTCCCCTGCATCCAGAATGAAAAAGCCGACCGGCTCTTCATCCCCCAAAATGACGATCGGATGCCGCTCCTCCCGCTCCAGTGCGTTCTGTATGACTTCAAACGGCAGTGCGGTGAATTCATGCTGCTCCTCCGGCAGCGTAAAAGCTTCAAGTCCAGCCTCGTGATCCCGGTGATATAAGGCGAGCCGGACGTTATGCATGGTGTTTTTCATCGGAGTCTCCTTGAGCCATGTCTTCATAAAGGTCGATTTTGCGATTCAGCATAGCCTCGTATTTCTTAAACCGGGCCATTTGCTCCTGGACGTTCTGACGTTGTTCCCGAAGCCGCTCCAGCCGCTCCTGAATGGTGGTCGCGTGGTTGACGAATTGTTTAATGTCAGCGATGCCCATCCCCGTTTCCCGCAGGCAGCAGATGAACTCCAGCGCTTCGATATCTTTGGCTTCGTACAGGCGGATGCCGCTTTCGGTGCGCTGAACGCCTGGCATGATGCCTTCTTTTTCATAATATCGCAGCGTATGGATCGACAAACCCGTTTGGGCCGACACTTCCCCGATCGAGTAACTCATGCCTCTAAATCCCTCCTAAGCGAAAAAGCCCACCTGACGACAGGTGAGCCATGGTTATTCGTATTATAATTCCTGCCTGGTGGGCCTTACAATGATTTCATTGACGGCCGTTTGCGGCGGCTGGGATATGGCGTAGGCAATAGCGTGAGCGATGGCCTCCGGGGTTAAGGCGATGTCCATGGAAGCTTCGATGTCCCGCTTCACTTCTTCGTTCGTAATCGTGTGCACCAGCTCGGTGTCGACGCCCCCCGGACAAATAATCGTCGTGCGAATGTTATTGTGCGCTTCTTCTTGGCGCAGTGCTTCGGTTATTGCCCGAACAGCAAATTTGGTGCCTGAGTAAACCGCCCACGTTTTGCGGACGATGTGCCCGGTCACCGACGAGACATTGATGACGTGCCCCTGCCGGCGCTCCCGCATATGCGGCAGCACCGCCCCGATCCCATAGAGCACTCCCTTCACGTTTACATCGATCATCCGGTCCCACTCTTCGATCTTCTTCTCGTGCAGATAAGACAGCGGCATGATCCCTGCATTATTCACCAGCACGTCGATTTGTCCGTATGTGTCAAGGGCGAGCCGGGCCAGCTCCTCCATCTGCGCCTGCACGCTCACATCCGTCACTTGGTAGATCGCCGTACCTCCTTCCTGCTCAATCGCCGACTGCAGCTGCTTGAGCCGATCTCCGCGCCTTGCTGCGAGCACCATTTGGGCTCCGCTTCGGGCGAGGACCCTGGCCGTTGCTTCTCCGATACCGCTGGAGGCTCCTGTTAAAATAACCACTTTTCCTTGCACCGCGTTCATGATCATGAGTACCATCCTTTCTTTACGGGTAAGATGGTTCCCAGTATAGGACCTTGAGCGCGCTCTAGGTCAAGGCTTTCTGGTCATAGGAAAAAGACAGGTGTTTAACATATCGAATCCAGCGGTTTGGGTTTATCCCGCTTGAATTTGGCTCCACATCGTCACCATATCGATCCAGCCGCGATGTTCCGCGATTTTGCCGTCCCTAAGGCGGTACTGGCGGTACAGCGTCACATTCATTATGCGTCCGGTCGGTGCGGTGCCGAAGAACACGCCCTGATGGGTGCCACGGACCGTCATCCGAACGAGAACCTTCTCATCCTCGGCGATGATTTCCTCTACCGTATACTGCTTATCCGGAAAGGCCTCCAGGATTTTAGCGGCAAACTGCTTCAACCCTTCTTTCGATTGATAGCTGAGCTCCTGGTAGTCTTCAGTCGTAAATGTATCCGCTGCACTCAGATCGTTGCTGTTCCAGAACGCCTGAATAAAAGCTTCAACCACCTCGGTATTTTTTTGCTCCATCGTTGTCATAGGATCCATCTCCTCTAATTTATATTTGCCGTATCGTACAGGTGATGTCAGGCACCAGCTTGCAGCTGGGGGAGCAGCGTACCGGTGTCATACCATCCGAAGCGATGAATGATCCGCCCATCGTTCACCGTGAATTCGTGGAACTGCGTGATCCGTACCGTTTTTCCCGTAGCGGGAATTCCTGCGAATATCCCGGTGTGCTTGCCGGTAATGACCACCCTTGCGATGACCTTCTCTCCCTGGACCATCACGTCATCCACTCCGTATTGCCGTTCCGTAAATGCCTCTTCCAGTTGACCGATAAATGCTTGCCCCGTTTGGCTCAGTGTCCCTGCCTTCCATGCCTCTTCGATCCATTTTACTGCCGCTTCCACCTGCTGCTGCCGCGTTGTGTTCATAACGATCCGTCTCCTTTTTGTTGGTCATATTCAAAATACTCCGGCGCACTCGTCTAATGGTTGCAATTCATAGTGTTACCATTTGGTTACATATCGTGCAAAAAAATATGCTGTCTATCCGGCCACCCCTGCCGTCTCAGCTGAAAGCAGCCGGGTCATCTTTATAAATGGTCCAAGAACTGTGGCGACCCGTTCTCTCACTCCTGCATCCAAAGGCGCGCCATCCGGGCCAAACTCGTTCGAACCGTACCCTACGGAAATCCATTCCGGGCAATTGACGCCATGCAGGTTGCGGATGATCGTCTGCAGATGCGTCAGCGAGCTGATGCCAAGCGGTCCGCCTGCCGAGCTTACGGAAAGAACCGGCTTGCCTTCCACATGTCCCGGCGTCAAATAATCCAGGGCGTTCTTCAGTACACCCGAGATGGAGCCGTGGTATTCCGGTGTGGCCAAAATCAGTGCATCCGCATGAATGATCTCATTTTGCAGACGTACGGCCCCCGGATTTTGCCCTGCTTCCGGCGAATACAGCGGCAGCTGAAGCTCCCTCATGTCCACGAACGAAACCGTAATTCCGCTGCTGACCAGTTGGCTTTCCAAATAACGAAGGAGCCTGGTGCTCACGGATCCCGCATCGTTGCTTCCGGCAATCAAAGTCATTTTCATTTCCTACATCCTCCTCTGGATTCCCTGGCGCTGCATCAGCACTTAAACACCTGCCGGCTGACAAACGATTTGGGGTATGATAATATGTGACTATATTGTCACTCTTGATGAGATTATAATACGTTACTATATGGTAACATGTCAAGGGCATTGCTCCACTTTTTCAATGCATGAGGTAAAGGAGGTGTTACGATTGGAGGACAATCTAATATTTAAAGCCCTCGCCGACCCCACGCGCCGCACCCTTCTGGACCTGCTGCAGGCGCATGACGGGCGGACGCTGAACGACTTGTGCGCCCCGCTCGACATGTCCCGGTTCGGCGTGATGAAGCATTTGAACCTGCTGGAGGAAGCCGGACTCATTACGACAAGGAAGGTCGGCCGGGAGAAGCTGCACTACCTTAACGCCGTGCCCATCCGCCAGATATACGAACGATGGGTCAGCAAATACGCCGAACCTTGGGCGGCAGGATTAACATCACTTCAATTCGAATTGGAGCGTGAAACGCAAATGGAAACCAAACCGAAGCATGTCAACCGGATCGCCATTAAATCGAGTCCCGAGCAAGTGTGGCAGGCGATTACCGACCCGGCCAAAACGTCAAAGTTTTGGTTCAATTGTGCCATTCAATCCTCCTGGGAAATCGGCTCTTCCTTTGAACTGCTGGGCCCGGAGGGGGAAAAGAAGGTCAAGGGGGTCATCCTTGAACTGGATCGCCCGCATAAGCTGGCCGTGAGCTGGCAGTTTGTGAATCTGCCCGGCACGGAGAACGATGCGCCTTCCCGCGTCACGTGGGAGATCGTACAGCATGATGAATTGCCCGGCGTCACGCTCGTTACGGCCGTCCATGACGATTTCGAACAGGCGCTCCCTACCGCGGGCGTGCTGGAGAACGGCCTGCCGTTCGTCCTTTCGGGAATGAAAACGTTCCTGGAAACGGGGTCTACGCTGTCGGATATGTAAGGTTTCAACAAGCAGCGAAGCGGTGTACAGTATCACGAAAGCAGATTTCGCATCGTATTGCCGGAATTAAACATGAAGCATTTTTAAGGCCCAGTCGCGACAGTCTGCGAGTGGGTTTTTCGTGCTCTTATCTTCGATCTTCTCTGGCCCATAGCAGGACTTCTCAGAGCTTCTCTAACTTTTGTGCTTCCAAGGCGTTGTTATAAATAGATGTCAACGAGCGTCCTTTATAGGCTGTGTGAATTCCACCCTGCTTATATAACAGATAACCGATAGCGATGGAGAAGGGAGCTGAATGTTATAATGAGTGCTGTTGGCATGGGGGGCCTGGTAGCTATCCTGGTAATGTGGGGAGTTTTTGCGGCTATTTTCTTTTTGCTGGCCCGTCTGGCTGTGGACAAATCCAATATGCGTACCGAGCTGCGGCATTTGCGCCGGGAGGTTCGAGAGCTGAAATCCTTGGTTCAGAACCAGCAGAACGATTCTATCAACCATGTTGAGAATTTCACCTATAACCATCCCGAAGATGATTAAGTTATTGAAATATTAAAATCTTCCGGGTCACCAAAAATAAAATAGCCTTTAAAAAAGGATGCCAGCTACAACCGGCATCCTTTTTATTTTATTCAAACCAACGTTTCTCCGCTCGGCCTGCCCGCATTCTGCAGCAGCCACTCGTCCATCTGTTCGATATTCATCGGTTTGCCGTAAAAATATCCCTGCATCACGTTGCATCCGGATGCGCGGAGAAAATCGATCTGCTCCCTCGTTTCCACACCCTCAGCCACCAGCTCCAGATGAAGCTTGAGCGCCATATCGATGATGGCGCCCACGATCGCCCGTTTGGAGGGTGAATCACTTTCCCGGACAAACAGCTGATCGATCTTGATCGTGTCGATCGGAATTTGATCCAGGGATCCGAGCGAGGAATACCCCGATCCGAAATCGTCCATCGATATCCGCACCCCGATCTCGCGCAGCTCATTCAGCTGCCGGATCATATCGGGCACATCGTACAGCATCGTCGATTCGGTGATCTCCAGCTCCAGGTACCGGGCCGGAAGACCGGTCGTCCGAAGCGCATGTTCTACCATGTACAGAAGATGCTGGCTTTCAAACAAACGTACAGACACATTGACCGACACGATCATCGAAGGCATGCCCTTGTCGAGCCACACCTTGTTTTGGCGGCAGGCCTCTTCCAGGATCCACCGGGTCATCGGGATGATCAGTCCGGTTTCTTCGGCGATCGGGATGAATTCATCTGGTGAGACGACGCCGAATTTGGGGTGCGGCCAGCGCATCAGCGCCTCGAGTCCGACGGGAGTATCCGTCTGGGCATCCCACTTCGGCTGATACACGACATAGAATTCCCGGCGTTCCGACGCTCCGCGCATATCCTTTTCCAGCTCCAGCCGGCGCAGCAGCCTTTTATCCATGTCGTCATCAAATACGCAGTACCGGTTCTTGCCGGCATTCTTGGCATTGTACATGGCTGTATCTGATGTTTTCAACAGCGACGCCCGGTCCGTTCCATGCTTGGGCGCCAGACTAATGCCAATGCTGGCCGTAATGTACAGCTCATTGCCTTGCAGGACAAACGGTCGGGTGACGACCTCCAAAATGCCGGACGCAAGCTCCTCTGCCAAGGCCTGGCCGCAGTTTTCCGCAACCACGAGAAATTCATCACCGCCTAGGCGAAACACCTTCTGGCCATCCTGCAGATACCCGCTTAGACGTCTTCCCACCTCTTGAACCAGCATGTCGCCGATGTCATGGCCCAGCGTATCGTTGATCGTTTTAAAGCGATCCAGGTCGATAAACAAAACGGCGGTTTCCTTCGAGGTATCAACTCCCTCGCCAAGCAGCCGGTTCAGGTCATGCCGGTTAGGCAGCCCGGTTAACGGGTCGCTGTAGGCCATTTTCTCCAACACGTGACGGTCGAAAAACATCGCTCCCCACGAAACCATCAGGATAAAAAACGTCGTGATCGTCACACCAGCCAGCAGCAAAAGGTTCATTTCCCCGGCATCGGTAGAAACAATCGCATTCGGGTTCCCGCACCAAAAATCGGCCGCCTTCATGCCGGTAAAATGCATGCCGCAAATGGCCAGCCCCATGACCAGAGCCGAAGCCCACTTCCACCAGCTGACCTCGGTATGATCGCGAAAGCGGAGGAACAGCAGCAGCGCAACGTAAGAAGCCGCCAGTGCAATGGCTGCCGAGAGCAGCCAATAAGACCGGTCATAGGTAATCTCGGCCGGAAGACGCATCGCGGCCATCCCGGTGTAGTGCATCGCCACGATACCGCTGCCCATGCAGAACCCGCTCAAGGCAAACTTGCCCCAGTTCACGCCTTTGGACAGCAGCATTTGGAATGCAATAAATGATGCCACAATGCTGCACAGCATCGATAGCAGCGTAATCGGAATATCGTAATTCACAGGCACGTTCAAATGAAAGGCAAGCATGCCGACGAAATGCATGGACCATACCCCGCTGCCCATGACGCAAGAGCCGGCTACCATCCACCATTTCTGCGTCCTGCCTCGCGACCTCGATATTTTGGCCGCTAAGTTGAGAGCCGAATAGGACGCAAATACGGCGATGATGAACGAGAGCATAACGATCCATAAATTATATGATTCATGTAGCAGGACGATGGGGGCTCACTCCTTGTTGTCGGCACAGTAAAGCTCATACAGCAAGTATAAAGGACCGTCCTTCCCAAACGAAAGAAATATTTTAGCAACTTTCGCCAATTTTCATCAGTTTTTGCACGTGTCTACAGCCTATCGACATGTTTCCATGACCACGGCGGCCTGCTGTCACTCCCCAGCCGGATAGGTTTCTTGCAAATGCTTTACCGACTGCCGGATCAGAGCCTTCAGCACGTCTGCATCGATATCCGCAACCTTGTTGATATAGACGCAGCCTTTGCCGGAGGTATGCTTGCCCAAATCCTTCAGGAGAGCTTCGCGCTGTTCTTCACCAGGGGCGAAGTAGAGGCTGATCTTGGCTTTGCGGGGTGAAAAGCCGACGAGCGGCGCATCCCCTTCGTGACCTGACGCATACTTGTAATGGTACGAACCGAAGCCGATGATGCTCGCCCCCCACATTTTCGCAGGATACCCCGTCGTCTCTGTAAAAATGTCCAGCAGCCAATACGCATCCTGCTTCTTGCCGGGATGCTCCACCTGTTCGATGAAGTCGAGCACACTGTCATCGGTTTCTTTCGTTTTCAGCTCATACATGGTCACCGCTCCTTTTTGCAGGAAAATAAAATGGCCTGCCCGTTTACCCGGGCAGACCAACGGAATCGGTTTATTTTACCGAATAAACCCCTTCCTTGTAGGTCAAGGTGTACACCAAACCTTCATCCGTAAGCTTTGCCGTTTGAATCCGGTCGGAGACCAGGCGGGTATTCCCCTTCGCATCAATCTTGTATATACCTGGATCATAGCCATTCGCCAGGTAATAAATGGCGTCTTTTCCGATGTAGTACGAGCTCAACGGCTTGTCGCTGCGCTTGGTTTCCTTGCCGGTCGCAAAGTTATATTGGTACAGCACGCCCGGATCGGAAAAACTGCCTGTCATGTTCGAGGTATAGTACAAACTGCCGTTCAAAAGCTGGGCACTCATGACTTTTCTGGACACCACAGTTTTCGGCTGCGCCCCGTTCACATCGGTCTTGGCCAAGTATCCGGTCGCGCCGTCCACGTAATAAATCTGGTCATCTACCATCCAGAACGGCCCGGCGGCAGAAGTCAGCTTTACCTGGGTCTGGTCTGCCGGATTGATCTTATACACCGATCCCTCGTCCTTCGTATCGCTGTCTTTGTACCCGAGTACGAACAGATTACCGCCCTTGACGTACATGGAGTTATTGACACCAAAGCTGATGCCTCCCTGGGCTTCCTGCTTCCGGGTTATGCCATAGGCAAAATCGGCCTGGCCGATCGCCTTCCGTTCTCCGGTCTTGAGGTTTACCCGGCTCAGATTATTGACCGCGCTGCCCATGACGCTGAAATCGGCATGATACAGGAAGTCGCCCGACTTGACAGGACCGATGATGCTATGGGCATTCGTAACCTTTTTCAGAACGCCCTTATCGACCCGATACAAGGTCTCCGATCCAATCGTGAGATCGCCGCTATGAAGGTTCAAATACAGCTCATTGTCCATCATCGAAATACTCTCAAGCCATCCGTCGGCAGGCTTCCAAGAAGAGAGCGAGCTCACCTTCCGAACTTTATTGTTGGTAAGGTCCAATGCATACAGAACCCCTTGCTTGCTCACCGTCGATACGAAATACAGATCGTGCCCGATGACCTTAGCACTGCCCAACACCGGTTCTCCAGGAATGTCAATGAGGATTTCTTTTTTGCCATCAGTCTTACGGTATAGACGCTCCAATATGCCGCTGCTTTGATAGATCGGTTTCGTGTAGTAGATCGTGTCTCCAAATTTGGTGATCGGCGTCAGCCTTTTCTCGTCCACTACCGGCTTCCGGGTATCCTTCAGCTGGGTCAGGATACGGTTTTTAACAGCCAGCGTTTCGGCACTCTTCTCATCAACGACTTCGTCTCCCATCACGATCAGACCGTCCAGCCACTGGATATTTTTGCCTAGCGCCTCCGCTGCGCTTCTTAGGGGCAGAACGACCCGGCCACCGATTTTCTGCGGAGCCACGTCCATCTTTTTGGACTCGTTATTCACCAGCATCGTCGTGCTGTTCACTTTGAACTTGATCGTTTTCTTCAGCCCATAGTTCACAAAAGTAACGTCATCCGGATTTTTCGCTTCCCAAATCGTTTGCCACTCCCCCTGAGAACGGAACTGCGAAGCCAGCGTTCCCATCAGGCGGATCGGCACCAGGACCCTTCCGCTGCGCTGGACGATGTCATAATCACCGTAAAGGTCGGTCTTCTCCCCGTTAATAAAAGCTTTTCCGTGATAATCATAAGGAATCATGACCATCTGGTCGAAGGTCTGGCTCAAAGGCTTGGGAGCCGCCTTCTCCGCGGCAAAAGCCGGTACCGCCCCGCATACCAAAGCCGCAGACAGCAGCAAACTCGTTAACTTGAATTTTGTCGACATCGAAACTTCTCCTTACCCTCAGAAATTTTATCTCATCTCAGACGAACCTAGCTCAATCGATCTGCCAGGGACCGCCTAGATTATAGACGTCCGGAGAAAGGAATATGTTTCTAGTTCTGTGCTAAACTCCAAAATTATGCGCCTTCGATGACCTGCTTCACCAACCGTTTGGGCGCCGCCAGCAGATACGCCTCCTTGATCAGCACGGCCAGCTCGTCCCAGTTCGGAACGGATGATTTATCCACGGAAACCCAGCCGTGGTGTCCGATATAAGGCGTTTTAACGTAGCCTTCCTGCTGCAGCAGCAGGAACTGCTCTTCCTTGGTCGATTTGAACGAAAGGCTCGGAACGCCCTCGTTCTCCCCCATCATGACAAACGTTTTGCCTCTGACTTTCATGACGTTGTGGCCAAAGCCGTCAACAATCTCCTCCACCTCCGGCAGCGGACGGCAGATGCCCCTCACCCGCTCCAGCATGTCCAAGCCCTGCTTCGACTTCATCCCAAGCCGCCTCCCTATCTTCTCCGATACAAGTCCATCGTTTTATAGCCCGCCGCCAGAGCCGTTTTCATATCCTCGCGCCGCTTCTCCCGGGTCTCCTCTTGTACCGCGCTGTAAATATACCGGGCCCAATCCCGGCGGTATCCCGGTGTGAGGGACTGGTAGAAGGCAAGCACCTCCGGGGCATCCTGCAGATCCTTCTCCACCTCCGGAATCAAGGCTTCATAATCGCCAACGGATTGGCTCGGTTTGGAGGACGGCTGCTTTTTGCTTGGCTTCTCCGCTTTGAGGCCGACGACCGTAAACACGTCGTTCAATCCGACCATACGAGCAAATTTGATGCTGCTTGTCCCAATAAATCCATTCTCATCCGCGCCTAACCCTTCCAGAAGCTCGTCCCTGTGAATATAGGTGGAGTACACCTTGTTTCCCTTTTTCGGATACGCTGCGTACAAATATCCCCCTTCGTTCAGATGATTGCCGTCAATCACCTTCCGCACAAGCCCTTGCAGAGACTCCATATCGAGCACAAAGGCGAAAATCAGATCGTAACCGCCGTCCTTCAACTCGGTATCGTACGACTCCAGACCGGCCAGCAGATCCTCCCCTTCCGGTTGATGCAATACTGCCGTCTTATTATATTTTTGCAGGTTCAACTTCTCCACGATCGTTTTCGCCATTCCCAAGGACCTCCGTAAATCAATCTATTATATATAATATTCTGTACTTTTTTCGTATATAGTAAAGCGAACATTCGGGGAAAAAGCAACCTCCCTTCGGCAACGCCCAGCCACACTACGGCAAAAAGACCCCCATTAAAAATGGGGGCTCTTCGTTACCCGTGCATATCACCGCATATTCTCGTTACTTCGTGCCGGTCATTAGATCGAGGATGTGCCTGTGTCAGCATTATCCGAGCCGCCGGAGCCCGACGTTCCGGACTGTCCGGTACTGCTTGTTCCGCTGCCGGACGTGCTGCCGCTGGAGTTACCGGATGTGCTGCCGCTGGTACCAGAGGCGCCGCTTTGACCGCTCGCGCCCGATCCGCTACCGTCCGCTCCTCCTCTGCCCCCCGGACCCCGGCCTCCGCCGAAGCCGCCGCCAAATCCACCGCCGCCAGTGGTTACGCCGGACTCGTTCACATACGTGACCGTGTCACCGAGCTTGAAGCTGACGACCTTCGTGCCGCCGGTCAGCTTGCCGCCCGTGTACAAGCCGTCCTTCAGCGTGCCTGTCGAGGTGCCGCCCGTGTAGAAGGCGTAGGTCTCTCCGGACTTCAGATCCGGCGTGGAAATGACGATGGTCTGGATGTCTTTAGCCGGAGCGAAGCTCAGGACCGGTGTGCCTGCGCTGTCGGCCAGCGTCACCAGCGTGCCCGCCTTCACCGTGCTCGGAAACGTCATGAGCACCGACTGCTGCGACGACGATTCGGATGGCGCTTGGGCCATGCCGGCGCTGCCCGCGGCAACCAGCAGACCGCCAGACTGCTCGAACGTACCGTCATAGTCAAGGGCGCCGTTGCCGCCAGATGTCGGACCGTTCACGATCGCGGTGCCTCCGGTCATCGTGATGGAGCCGTTGGCATCCAGGCCGTCGCCTTGCGCGTTCACCGTCAGGTAACCGCCGCTGATCGTGAGCTGTGCGGTGCCGGCGCTTCCACCAGGGCCGCCAGGCATCCCTTGGCCATCCGGACGCTGCTGGGCGCCGTTTTGGTCAGCCGATCCGCTTTGCGCCGCCTGGCTGCCCGCATTCGCCTGTGCATCGGACTGCGCCGAGCCCGTACCGGACGACGAGCTGCTGCCCGTTTGCGCAGACGTTCCGGACTGCGCCTGATCGCCCGTCTGTCCTTGGCCATCGGCCGCTTGATCCGGCGCCTGTCCCGGCATGCCTGCCGGCGGTTGTCCGCCGAACATGCCGCCCGGCCCTTCCGAGCTGCCGCTGCCGTCGGAAGCATTCACGCCATCATCGCTCGCGACGACGTTCACTTCGCCGCCGACGATGCTGATATCCGCGGCCTCAATGCCTTCGTAGCTGTTCTTGATGTTCACTTTACCGCCGGAAATGACGATCGATACGTCGCCGTGAATGCCGTCATCGCCGGTCGCGAGATCCAGCTGACCGCCGGAAACGAGGATGCTGCCATTGCTGTGCACCGTATCGTCCGCCGAGTCGATCGTGAACGTGCCGCCCGAAACGGCGATGCCTGCCTCTGCTTTGAGTCCTTTCGAACTCGTGGACTCGTTTTCCTCATCCTCCGTCTGCGCCGCATCCGCGTCTGTTCCACTGCTGCTGTTCGAACTCGCAGTGGTGTCATCTTTCACCTGGGATGCGGAATCCTTAGCCGATCCCGAAGCCGATCCCGAAGCCGATGCCGCGTCGCCGCTGGTCGAATCCGCAGCCGCGCCGCTGTCCGATCCTTGAGCATTCGTCTCGCCTCCCTGTGCGTCTGTTCCCGGCTGTCCACCAAAACCAGGGCGCTGCATCGGCATTTCTTCCTGATGCGGCTCGGCGTTCGCGCTGCCGCCGCCGGTTACCACATCATAAGTACCGCCGGCGATCAGCAGAGAAGCCGCCGCCTGAAAGCCGTCGCTGCCGGATTCAACATGGAACGTGCCGTCCTCGATAAGCAGATACCCTTTATCGGTCTTGTCCCCGTCATAAGTCGTCTTGAAGCCGTCCCCGCCGGCGTTGACGTTGATCGTGCCCGCTTTGACGGCGGCCAGATCGCGGCCGATGATGCCGTCGTCCGCTGCGTTGACGCTCAGCGTACCGCTGACGATTTTCAGATCGTCCTTGCTGGTGATGCCGTCCTTGTAATTCCCCTGCACGGTCAGCTGGCCGGTGCCGTTAATCGTCAGATCGTCCTGGCTGAACAGGGCAGCCGTCGGCGCCTCATCGGACGTATCCGCGTACTTCGTGCCGTCCGACAGTGTGTTCTGCGTCCCTTTCGGCAGTGTCAGCACCGTTTTGCCGGCTTGCTTAACCTGGATCGCCGGGCCGTCCGAGCTCGCGATTTGCGCTCCGTTCAGCACCAAACGCACGATGTCGTCTTTACCAGCATCGACCACAATACTGCCACCTTGCAGCTTGCCGCTGATCACATACGTTCCGGCCGAGGATATTGTTACATTGCCTCCGCTGGACTTTGCGCCTGCGCCCGTCACGGTCGCGTCCGTCCCGTTCAGCTTGATGACCGTGGAGTCGCCGGCTGACCAGTCGACCATGGTATCGTCGGCGTCATACTCCACCAGATCCTTGATTTTCAGGCTGGCCAGCTTCGCGTTCGCTTCGCTCGCATTCACCGCCGTCGTTTCCGTCGCCTCGGTCGCCGTGCCGTCCGCCGCTGTCGTCGTATTGCTCGCTGCATTAGTCGTGCACCCGGAGGCCAGCATGGCCGACAGGATCAGAATCGCGGCAAATTTCGTTCTATAGGAATGTTTCATCGGATCAACCTCTTTTCGTTTAATATTCCTGCACCGCAGGAATCATCGTCAGCGTAATGTCCAGATTGCCGTTGCGGGTCCGGATCGCGTCCAAAAATTCCTTCTGGTTCGTCTGCGGCCCCATTTTCACCGAGTAGACCACCTCATAGAGGCTGCCGAGCTCGGTGGTCTTGACCTTTTTCAGTTCATACTCAACGTTGTGCTTGCGGAAAATCTCCTCAAATGCCTCTTCGTAACCGAGATTTTCCGGGATGGTCACCTTGAGCGTCTTGATCGCGTCTTTGCGGGTGCCGAATTTGATCAGCTTCAATACGTACATCAGCGCGCAGAGGATCACTGTAAACAGCACAGCATACCCAAAGGCGCCAACCCCGGCGGATAACCCTGCCGCCATAGAGAACAGAACATAGGAGATGTCCTTCGAATCTCCCGGCGCACTCCGGAACCGGATGATCGAGAAGGCGCCGGCCAGGCTGAACGCCCGGGCGATGTTGCTGCCGATCAGCATAATAATGATGGCCACGATTGCCGGCAGCACCATCATCGTTAAGGTGAAGCTCGGCGAATAGGCAGGCTGTGTTTTCATGTAAGTGAAGCTGATAATGGCACCCAGTACGATGGCGATGGCCAGCGTCAGAAGCGCATGAGATAACGATAATGCCGTGTCCGCAGCGGACGAATTCAAAATAGAATCGATCATAAAACAATTCTCTCCCTTTCCACAACTGGTGCATTCGCATGGCGTATCGATTTCTTATACTCGTTCCCGTATTTGGAGAAGCTTGTACGGTACATCTGATGCTCGGAGAGCATTTTGGACAGCCAGACCGGAACGGTCTTCTCGGCCTTGACCTCCATCAGCCACTGTCCCCGCTCCATCAGCTGATCCCCGTAATCCCCGGCCTCTAGCGCAAGATCGTACCGCCGCGAGCGGATGTTGGTGTCGAAGGTAATCCGCAGATCCCGGTTCCCCTTGCAGAACAAGGCGATGCGGTCGTATGCCAGATACACCATCGGTTTCAGCTCGTACCGGCTCAGAAAATACTCGATCTCGCTGACCACCTGGCGGTTCATGCCCTTTCGGAACTCCGGCGGCACCCCTGTACGGACGAATTCGTATGCCTCATGAAGCTTGAGCGAGGTTCTTCTTTTGTTCACCAGGCCGAACACCTTCTTCTTCAGCTCCAGATATACCTTGGCATCGCTCTCCGGGACGCCATACGACCGGATCCGCAGCTTTTCCCGGTATTTGGGCTTGGCCAAACTCGTTCGGATGAGCGTATGATGCTCCGTATCGTAGTACAAGTTGCTGATGGTGTAGAACTTGTTGTCCTTGTTGTTTTCATCCGGTTCCATATATGCCATCAGGTCGTTGTAAATGTTGTAAAAAGCCTTGGTGTCCATCAGATACTTGTTCTCATACCGGTTAAACACTTCAATAGCCATCGTCATTTCGCTCCTTTCGTTTATGCAGATTCACCCGGGCTCATCGCCCTTCATGTTTGTAGCTTAATGGCTTAACCTTTAACGAATCTTAAACATTGCGATAACATCCCGTTTACATGCCGATTACAAAACAAGTGCACCATTGTACAATAAGGGACAAGCGAAGGAGCTGAGGTTCAGGTCCGCCCGGCCGCAGCCCGAAAGGCTGCCGTTCAAGGCGTTAAAGGTTGATTAAAGGTTCGCTTCTTATAATTAAGGGACAATAACGCTGCACTAGAGGTATGAAGGAGATTCGATCATGCGGATATTAATTGTGGAAGACGAGGTTAACCTGGCCGAGGCACTGACCCAGATTTTGAAGAAAAACCATTACTCCGTCGATGCCGTCCACGACGGCCAGACGGGACTGGATAACGCCCTCAGCGGGATTTATGATCTGCTGCTGCTCGACATTATGCTGCCGGGGATGGACGGAATTACACTGCTGAAGACGATCCGGGCCGAAGGCATCGCAACACCGGTCATCATGCTCACTGCCAAGGGCGAAATTACGGACACGATTACGGGGCTGGACTGCGGGGCCGACGATTATGTCGCCAAACCGTTCTCGACGGGCGAGCTGCTTGCCCGGATCCGGGCGGCGCTGCGCCGCAAAGGCGAGGTTGTCCCCGAGGACGGCCTGAAATTCGGCGATATCGAGCTGAACACGTCCACGCTCAAGCTGAGCTGCAACGGGAAGGAATTGAAGCTGATTTTGAAAGAGTGCGAGCTGCTCGAACTGCTGATGCTGCGAAAGTCGGCGGTGACGTCCAAGGAGCAGATGATCGAGAAACTGTGGGGTTTTGACTCCGATGCGGAGCACAATAACGTGGAAGTGTATATTTCGTTTCTGCGGAAAAAGCTGGCGTTCCTGAACGCCTCGGTGCGGATCAGTACGATCCGGGGCGTCGGCTATGTATTGGAGGCGACTTCTTAATGTTCAAGAAGCTGCGCAACCGGTTCCTGCTGATGAACATGGTCATCATCACCATCATCATGCTGGTCGCCTTTGCCACGATTTACGTCATTACTTATCAAAACGTGCGCCGCGATATCGGCATGGAACTGGAGCGTGTCTCGGAGTTTTACCACAAGGATGGCGGGCCCGGAAAGCAAAGCCCGGGGAAAGGCTCCGGGCAGGGCGGGGCTTCGCTGGCGCAGACCGGAAGCGGCGGTAAAACGGGCAGCCTGTCCGGCACGGGCGGCAGCGCCCCACAGATCCAGGGTTCCGGAGGCATCAGCGGAGAGCTGCCTGCCACGGGAGATACCGATCTACGCCGCCCCCGGGAAGGGCAGATCCCCCCGCCGGAGCTGTCGGTATCCTTCGAGCTGAAGACCGACCGGGATTGGAATCTCCTGTCCAAGAACACGAGGTTTGATATGGAGGATACGTTCTATGAGACGGCCAAGGAAGAGGCGGCTTCCAAGCCCGTCCGCAACGCCCAGTTTACGCTGGAGGGAACGCGCTGGGCTTACAGCGTGCAGCAGACTCCCAGCGGCTATTCCATCGTATTCCTGGACGTGACGGCACAGCTGAAAATCATCACCAACCTGATCTACACCTTTTCCATCGTGGCGCTGGTCATGCTGGCGGTCATCTATCTGACGAGCCGATATTTCGCCAACCGGTCCATCGAGCCGGTCCGCGAAGCCTTCGACAAGCAGAAGCAGTTTATCGCGGACGCCTCGCATGAGCTGAAGACGCCGCTTGCGGTCATCAACACGAACGCTGATGTGCTGCTGGCCAACAGCGAGGAGACGATTCGGTCGCAGTCGAAATGGCTTCAGCATATTAAATCAGAGACCGAGCGCATGAAGACCCTAACCAACGACCTCCTGTACCTGACGCAGATGGACGATGCGCGGGGCCTTATGATCTTTGTGCCATTTGATCTCAGCGAGGCCGTCGAAAGCGTCATTCTTACGATGGAAGCGTTCATTTTCGAAAAGGAGCTGTCTTTCACTTACGATATCGAGCCGCGTCTGACCTTGACCGGCAGCAGTGAGCAGATCAAGCAGGTCGTCATGATCCTGCTTGACAACGCCGTCAAGTATACCAATCCGCGGGGCTCGATCCATCTGAGCCTGAAGAAGCAGCATAACCATCTGCTGCTGCGGGTAACGAATACGGGCGAGGGCATCGCCCCAGAGCATTTAGACAACATCTTCGACCGGTTCTACCGCGTCGACGCCTCACGCTCCCGCAAGCACGGCGGATATGGCCTTGGCCTGGCGATCGCAAAATCGATCGTCGAGCAACATAAAGGGAAAATGTCCGTGAAGAGCGTGCCGAACGAGAAAACGACGTTTGATGTGCAGCTGGGGTGAGCAGTACAGCCATTGAACAAGGGACCGGTAAGCGACCGACTGTAACGATAGCGAGATAGAATAAATAAAGGCACCCGTTGGGGTGCCTTTTTTACATATAAAAAAGTATAAGCTTCGGAGACTCCAGCGCAATCCTTGCTCTCTAAGAGAAGCCGCCATGTCACAGCCTAATGCCGCTACTTCTGCCCGTCCTTCTCCGCCAGCTGCTGCTGGGCCAGCCGGATCATCTCGCGGACCATCGAGCCGCCGATTTTGCCTCCGACATGGCCGACCGATTCCGTCGTGAGCTCGCCGTTGCCGTCCGGACTGAGCGGCACGCCGAGGTCTTTGGCCACTTCGTACTTTACGTCATCCGGCCGGTTCGGGTCCACGTCATACCCTTCGCGCCGCATGACTTCTGCTTTAAACGTCTGCATGTCCCTGGCAACCCCTGGCACCGCGTATTTTCGGTTTCTTCTGGACATCCTAGCTTCATCTCCCCACTTGTTTTCCCTTAACATGCCCGGAGACAGCCAGGTCCATCCTCCCTAAGCGCTGCCTGTTCCTGCCTTCCTGTATGAAGGCTTTAGTATGGGATCAATCCAGAAGGTATCTTTAACGCTTAAACATTTGCATAGCCTGCCAAGTTAAACCGCTGTCCTGCCCTTTGTACACATGCGGCGAAAGCAAGGAACGCTTGGCTTTGGAACTGCTCCTTCCGGGACACCAATCGCGTGGTCACAAATTGGTATTGTTCGGGAACCGGATACATGCGAACACCATCTTCATCCGCAGTCGCAGTAACCGCCATCCGGGTCAGAAACGCACTGCCGATTCCCGCACGAACGCAATTTAGCATGGTCTCCAAAGTGCTGACCTCGATCATATTCATACATTGTTCCTCTTTGCTATGGAGCCAATCTTCGTTCGCAGCACGCAGTGGGCAGCCCTTCGGAAACACGACCCATGCAGGATTCCCCGTCTTAGCAAATGCTTCTGTTCCTTGACCTGCAGGCGTTAGGAGCACCACTTCTTCCTGTATTTCAAAGGCGATCTGCAGTGAGGACAGTTCAAACTCCCCGGTCAAGAAGGCGCCGTCCAAGCGCCGATCCAGAACTTTCTCGTAATTTTCCTTCGAAGTTGCAGTTACCAAAGACAAGCTCACCTCAGGGTATTGGGTCTGAAATTCGGACAGCGCCTGAATAAATGGGGCCGTTGAAGCTATCGTCTCCACCACGCCGATCGACAGTGGACCGCAAGGATAGTCGGGCTCCTTGACAGCCTTGGCTGCCTCCTCGGCCAGCATGAGAATGTCCGAGGCATATTGATACAAAACAAGTCCTTTCTCGGCGAGGACTACCCCCTTCGGTGTCCTAAGAAACAGCTGCGCCCCCAACTCCGATTCCAGCTTTCGCACCCTTGTAGTGAGGTTGGACTGTACATAGCCCAGCTTCTCAGCTGCGCGGGTAATGCTGCCTTCCTTCACAATAGCCATAAACACTTTCAAGTCGGTTAGCTCCATCTCCCAAAACCTCCGGTTCAATCCCATCAATTTTTTTAATGAGCTCATCTATAGCAATCATTTTACGGTATTGAACAGGCAGGATACAATCATCTCAGGTCAACAACCTGGTGTAAACGAAAGTCCGCTATCAAAAAAATAAAGGGAGGTTTTTAAATATGAAGCAATATCCGAAGCTTTTTAACGGTTATATGCTAGGTACCCTACCGCTTCCGAATCGGGCGGTTCTGGCGCCGATGACACGCACCAGTGCGGAGCCGAACGGAGTGGCTAACGATCGTATGGCACGTTATTATTCCCGTTTTGCAAAAGGGGGATTCGGCTTGATCATCACGGAGGGCTTGTACCCGGATGAGGAATTCAGCCGGAGTTATCATCATCAGCCCGGTATCGCCAGCATAGCACAAGCTGATTCATGGATACCGATCATTGAGGCCGTGCACCGGGAAGGTGGGAAAATCATTGCCCAGTTGATGCATGCAGGCGCGTTAGTCCAGCATCATGCTTTCACTCCGGTCGCACCGTCTGCGGTGCAGCCTGTTGGAACGATGCTGGAGGATCACGGGGGCAGCGGCGAGTTCGCTGTTCCAAAAGCTATGACGCTGGCAGAGATTCGAAGAACGATCGAAGGCTTCAAGCAGGCCGCTCTCCGCGCTAAGTACGCCGGATTTGACGGTGTGGAGATTCATGCCGCCAACGGCTATCTGCTCGATCAGTTTATTACGGATTATACAAACCGGCGCACGGACGATTATGGCGGCGTGACAAGCCGGCGCATCCGCTTCGCAGTAGAAGTCCTTAGAGCCATCCGCTCCGCCGTTGGCCCGGATTATTTGGTCGGCGTTCGCATTTCGCAAGGGAAGGTGAACGATTTTGACCACAAATGGGCTCATGGGGAAGAAGATGCAAAAATCATCTTCGGGGAGTTGGCCGCAGCTTCCGCCAGTTACCTTCATACGACCGAGTATAAGGCATGGATGCCCGCCTTCTCGGATGGGGGGCCGACCCTTGCGGAGCTCGCCAAACGATACAGCGGCCTTCCCGTGATCGCCAATGGAAAATTGGGTGATCCTGAAAGGGCCGAACAAATGCTTATTGCAGGAGCAGCCGATCTGATCGCCGTCGGAACCAGCGCACTGGCCAATCCGGATTGGGTGAACAAGATACGGGAGGGGGGCACGCTGCGAGCTTTTGATCACCGTTTTCTCCAGCCGATGGCCACATTAAAGGAAGAGGAAGTATTAGGCTAAGAAGTGTTCCTACAAAAAAAGGGCCAGCTCCGCTGGTCCTTTCTCATGATCTTGTATCAGGTTCCGCAATAGGTCCGATACCCGTACGTCGTCTCCGGTACGATGGCATACTCGGCCTGTTCCGGCGTATGCGCGTAAGGATCTGCCAGAACCTGCAGCAGCTGGTGCATCACTTCGTAATCGCCGTCCTGCTCCGCCGCCTCCAGCGCTTCCTCCACCCGGTGGTTCCGCGGAATCACCGCCGGATTGCTGTCCCGCATCAATTGATGCGCAGCCTCTTTGGTTTCGGGCTGCCGGTCAAGCCTTGCCTGCCAGCGCGTATGCCAGGCATCGAACTCTTCGATGCCATGCAGCGGAGTTCCCTCAAACCGGTCAAACGTTAAGGCAAGAAACGTATTGGTGTAGTCGGCGCGATGCGTCTTCATGAGCCCCAAGAGTTCTTCGATGAGAGCCTCGTCCTCCGGTTCTTCATGGAAGATCCCAAGCTTCGCCCGCATCCCTGCAAGCCAGTATTCATTAAACAGACCAGCAAAAGTCTCGACCGCATTCTCCGCCAGTTTAACGGCCTGCTCCTCGTCCTCATGCAGCAGCGGCAGCAAGGCTTCCGCCAATCGGGCGAGATTCCAGGAGCCGATGTACGGCTGGTTGCCGTAGGCATACCGGCCTTGTGAGTCGATGGAGCTGAACACGGTGGCCGGATCGTAGGTATCCATAAAGGCGCACGGACCGTAGTCGATCGTTTCCCCGCTGAGGGTCATGTTGTCCGTATTCATGACGCCGTGGATGAATCCGACCAGCTGCCACTTCGCGATCAGAGCGGCCTGGCGCTTGATCACTTCCTGCAGCAATATAAGGTAGCGATTTTCACCGGAGGCAAGGTCTGCATCTGGATAATGCCTCTGAAGGGTGTAATCGGCCAAAGCCCGCAGGTCATCCGTCGTGCCTGCTCCCCGCGCGAACTGAAACGTGCCGACGCGGATATGGCTCGCCGCCACGCGGGTCAAAATCGCGCCCGGCAGCTCTTCCTCGCGGGTAATGGACTGACCTGTGGCCGTCACGGCCAAGCTGCGGGTCGTCGGAATGCCAAGGCCATGCATGGCCTCGCTGATGATGTATTCACGCAGCATCGGCCCCAAGGCCGCTCGTCCGTCGCCACCACGGGAGTATGGCGTTCGGCCCGCTCCTTTGAGCTGAATATCCACTCGCTTGCCCTCCGGCGTGACCTGCTCGCCCAGCAGGACCGCCCGCCCGTCGCCCAGCATCGAAAGATGGCCGAATTGATGCCCTGCGTATGCCTGAGCGAGTGGCTGCGCCCCTTCCGGAATGCGGTTTCCCGCCAGTTCCGCAGCTCCTTCATCGCTCATGAGCGCCTGAGCGTTTAATCCGAGCGACGCCGCCAGCGGCTCATTGAATGCCACGATCCGCGGCGTACGCACCAGCACCGGATCCTGCCGGGTATAAAACAGATCCGGCAGCCCGGCGTAGCTGTTGTCTAAATGCCATCCCGCCTCCAGTTTTCCTTGTGTATCCGTCATAAAGGTCTCCTTTTTCAATCCTAGTCAAATCATTCTTCGCATGATGACAGCCTGATTGTCTTATGGCCAAGGCCGGTTCCACTGCTTCATATCCTGTGCCGTATCAAATTTATTATGCGGCCCAGAACTGCAGCAGCCAAACTATGCCTGGTTCTTCCATTATAAAAGAACACAGCGGTGGAAACCATGATGCGCTTCGGCCGGTTCAACGCAAACAGCCCTGCCATTCGTGTTGAATGACGGGGCTGGCTACACAGGGTGGCCGTTGATCGGCGGATACGTTGGTCCTACCCTTTATCCTTTGATTTTAATGATACCGGACTCTCGCTCACGCTCTTTGTCTTCTTCTTTATCCTCACCGACAAGGTCCCTGGCGGACGACTTGAATTCGGAGAGCGTGCGGCCAACCGCACGGCCCAGCTCCGGCAGCTTGGAGGGCCCGAACAAAATCAGCACGACGACCAGAATCATCATCAACCCGGCAAATCCTACGTTTTGAAACATAGCCAATCAGCTCCTTCTCATTTGTCATGGAGAACATTCCGCCTTAGCGAAATCCGTGCTCCTGCCTCACTTCTTCTTCGAATCCGGCTTCACGGCCACCGCTTCGATCTCGATCAGCCAATCGGAATTCACCAGGCTCGCCACACCTACCGTTGAGCGGGCCGGCTTTACCGGATTGGCTTCAGTATTAAAGAACTGAGCATAGGCATCGAACCAACCCGTATAGTCAAACGTGCCGCCCTTCTGGGCGTCAGGAGCGATGTATACCCGCAGGTAAACGACATCTTTCAGGCCAAGGCCCTGCTCCTTCAGCTGCTTTTCGATTTCCTTCAAAATGCCGATGCCCTGCGTTTTCGTATCCCCGTAGCGTTCATAGACCGTCTTGCCGTCCTTGTTCAGCACCGGCGGGACGGTGCCGCTCGTGAACAAGTATGATGCGCCTTCGGGAACGATCACGCCGCTGGATATGGACGACGACGGGCTTCCGTAAAATGCCGGCGCTGGCGCCGTCTTGATCGGCTTGGCCGGTTTCGCCGGGGTATGGGCGGCGCTGTCGGCATATGCCGTGACGCTGACGGTGCCAAGCAGAACCGTCATCAGCAGCGCCGTTTTCATTTTTTTCATCATAAAAGACCAGCCCCTTCTAGATATGAATCTATGATTTCATGACACGCTGATGGATATCGGTGACCACCTCGCGGGCAGACTCGATCGCTCCGGCCTGCCAAGCGGTAATGTAGCTGATATGCTCACCGGCCAGGTAAATCCGGTTGTCAGGCTTGCACAGTGTCGGATAATACGTTTTGCGGTCGTTTGCTGAGTATGAAACCCAGCCGCCCTCTTGATACTTGATCGTTTTCCAGTTGATCGAATAGGAGGATTCGAACTCTTTTGGATACTGCGGATGGATCTTGGCCCCCTGTGCCAGCGCCAGCTTCTCACGCTCCGCGTACGACATGGCTCCGAGCTTATCGGCAACCCCGCCGTAGGCATAGTAGCCGAGGAGGACTCCCTTTTTCCCGAAATAATCGGTCGGCGGGTAATAAATCTGCGTAATGTCCATATTCGTCAAGCTGCTGCCCCCGTACAGGTGCTCATCCTCTTCCCAGAAGCGCCGCTTGAACTGCAGCCCGATCTTTCCGGCTGAGGCGTAGTTGATGCTCTGAATCGCCTTGGACATTTCGGGGGAAAAATCAGCGGGGATCTTCTTCAGCACGGATAACGGAATGGTGCAGATGCAGTAATCCCCTTTGACCTCCTGCTCCCGGCCGGATGCCATGTCGGTGTACACGATTCTCACGCCCGACGAGGATTGGCGGATCTCCTTGACCTCGGCCCGGAATTTGATCCGATTGCCAACCCGCTTCTCGAACGCCTTCGCAATAGCGTCCATCCCGCCGATCGGGTGGAACATCATCATCTGCTGGTCGTATTCGTACTCATTGCTGAAATACTTGCCGAAGCCGGAGTTGATGATCGACTTTAGATCGAACGGATCGCGGAGAACCCCGGCATCAAGCCGGCTCCCCGGCTCATCCTTGTATCCGCCGCGCTGCGAGCCTTTGTAGAACAAATCGGGGTTCAGGTCCCCCTCCACCTTTAAGTAATCGACGAGCTTCATCTTCTCTTCCGCCGTGAGCGGAAGATCGAGCGCGTTCTGGTCAACCGCCTTGGCGAGCATTTCCGCGACGTAGCCGCGTACGTCCGCTTTGGCAGCCCGTTTCGGCACCTTTTGACCGGATAAAGCGCCGACGTTTTCGTTGTAGTAATAGCCGCTTTCGTTCACGTTGTTGAACGGTTCGATCGCAACGCCGAATTTCCGGCAGTACTCCAGGGTGACATGGAACTGCGGAATGCGCATTGGGCCGGCATTGAAATACAAGCTCTTATCGAAGCGGGACGTTTGGGTACCCGAACCGATTTCTGCCTCTGACGTGCCACCGCGTATGGTCCAGCATCGGCCGCCAGCCCGGCTTTTTGCCTCGAGAATCGTGCAGTCGTACCCGGCCAATCCCAGTTCGTACGCTGCCGTCATGCCGGCGATCCCGGCGCCGAGAATGATGATTTTTTTACCGCCCCGTCCGCTTAAGTGCAGATCATTCGGGCCCGGCGGCTCATATTCGGCGGCCTTCATCGTCTCCGGCGACAGCAGTCCCATCGTTCCCATCAGGCTGAAGACGGCAACGGATCCCCCTACTTTGCCGACGGTCGACAGAAATTGTCTGCGGGTCATCTCTTTCGGTTGCTCCTTGATTGTCACCTCGATCACTCCTTCGCTAGTGGAATGGAACCTCTTGAGGCGATCTTAGCAAAGAAATTTAGTTTTCGGTGAATTTGTGTAAGGATTTCTTACAAGAATTTTTTATTTTTAAAAACCGATTGCATTTTTATTGGGTTTTCCTTAAAATCATGTCATAATTTCTTCCACAAACATCTGTTGGTGTGTCTCTTCTCTTTGTTTTATCTTCTTCTAGGTTTCAATCCTGGCTGTTTCTGCAATGGTCCGGGGTTAACTATACTTGCACAGGAGGTAAAAAGCATGGAGAGCAAGGTGATGAGCATTGGGGTCGTCTGCGAGCTGACCGGCTTGTCGGAACGCCAAATCCGGTATTACGAGGAACGGAAACTGATCTTCCCGGAACGGACGAAAGGAGGTAACCGCCGATATTCTTTTGAAGACGTAAGGGCCATTCAGGACATCTATCAAAAAATGCAGGAGGGATTTAATACGCTGGAGCTGAAGGAAATGAAAAAATCGAAAACGCCGCGCTGCACGCCGGCCTTCCGGTAACGGACATGACTTGGGAGGAGTGATCTTCGCCTATGGTAGCGAAAAATACGATGACCCTGCTTGGGCATATCGCCGAGCTTAGAAAACGGATCCTTTGGATCGCCGCCGTATTCATCGTCAGTATGGCAGCCGGCCTGTTTGCAGCCCCTCATATCCTGACGCTGCTGCGGACGCATTCCCCACTCCACGTCGCATGGAACGTCTTCTCGCCATGGGACGGACTGCGGATTTATATGAGCATTGCCGTGGTACTGTCGCTGCTGCCGACCATACCCTTTGGCATGTACCAGATTTGGCGGTTTGTCAGCCAGGGACTCAAGCCTGGCGAGCAAAAGGCGGCGGTCCGCTACATTCCGTTCTCTGCATCATGCTTTCTGGTGGGCGTGGCCTTTGCGTATTTCGTCGTCTTTCCGATGAGCCTGCGCTTTACAGCCGGCATCAACCGTCAGATCGGCCTTGTGGAGACCTATGGGGTATCCCAGTACTTCGGGTTTATGTTCAATATCATGATCCCGCTCGCCATTGCCTTCGAACTGCCCGTGATCGTTATGTTTCTGGCCCGGATCGGGATCTTAAACCCGTCGATTCTAAAAGGAATGAGGCGTTACGCGTACGTCGTTCTGGTTGCCGTGGCTGCACTCATCTCGCCGCCTGACCTCGTCTCCCATCTCATGGTGGCTGTTCCGCTCATCGCCTTGTACGAAATCAGCGCTTGGCTGACCGGTTGGGTGCATCGCAAGAAGCAACGTGCGAAAGAAGCATTGGAGCATGCCGTCACGGATGGCTCCTATTCGGCAACCTAAAAGTACGGAAATGGGACTGCCCCCTATGACATAAAAAAGGAAGCTGGCTCCCTGCGAGGGAACAGCTTCCTCTTGATTTTTTGGCGCGATATTGCTGGGATTCCATCCCCGCTCACGCGTTCATGGCGAATTTGTTGTCACGGGCCCTAGGCGTTAACTAGTCCGCGGACAAAGGTTTCAAAATCGGGCGCGAGCCGGGTGATCTTACGCCCGTTTGCCTGTTCTACATGCACAACCTCAGGCTCTCCATCGTTGCCGGAGCCGCGGTAATCCAGCATGACCACGCCGGACTCCTGCGGGCAGTCGCAAATGACGACGCCGAACTCCGGATAACCACCGTTCTCGATGATAGACCGGCTGCCGGAGGCCCCGCAGAGCGACTTGGCTTTGTCCCGGCCGATGCCGAACATGCCGTTAATCCGGACCCCGCTTGGCGCCCCATCTGCGGCTTCACCCAGCGGGAAGTACCTGCTGCGGGGAATGCCCCCGTTATGTATTCTCATCATCTGCACATAAAACGCCGGCAGCTTGAACACCAGTTCCTCCTGCACGGAATCGATCAGATCATCCGTCGGCGGAGCCGAAACATACGATTCTGCATCGGGATCAGCGTCGTTCCAGAAGTTGTTGATATCGAAACCCTCATTTGGCGAGCCATACTGCACATCTAAATTGGCTTCGTCCGATGGGATGGCATTCACCGAAGCCACGGCCGCCACGGCACCGTCCGTTTCATCGGTTTCCCCGGCTTCATCCGAGCCGCTGTTGTCTTCCGCCGAATCGTCTGAATCCAAATGATCATCCGTCTCTTCCTCGAATTCCCCGGCCTTCTTGGCACGGATCCATTCCAGAAACTCCAGGGTATCCTCATCCCCCGGCTCCAGCTCATCGGCACGGGTAAACTCCCGCTCGGCGTCATCGTACTGCTCCAGGTAATAATAGGCCAGTCCAATCCGGTAATGCCAGAGCGGATCTTCCGCCCCTTCCTCGGCAACAGTCAAAAACTGCTGCACCGCCTCCTCGTAGCGCTCCAGATTGTTCAGTGCCCGGCCTAAATGGCCGACCAGCTCATAATTCCGCTCCTCCGCAGGAATTTCCGTTACGGCCTCTACGATGCGTTCGTATTCATCCTCTTCATGCCATGTCTCCAGCTGTTCCAACAGATCCTCGCTCATCCTCATTCCCCCTGCGATATACTCTTGCTGTGATTATAGCATTTTCCGAAGGCGGTTCTCCAGGCCGCGGCAGCATCAAGGAGTTGCATAGCATTTATGAAAAAAGCGTCTATGATGTTAGACGCTCGTTTCGGCCAGGTTTTGCTGCTAAGGACTCTCATCCCATACAAAAAACCTACCGAAGATATGTTGGATTTCACTCTACATACCTACCGTAGGTCCGTCAATACAATTTAATCATTCATAAGGGTAAAATGGCGCCCAATGATTTTACAGCGGCGGCTGCTGTACCCCCAGCTTCACCCATCCTTCCTTCGATGGCCCGTAGACGGCCGGTATGCCCAGTCCCGCTTGACGCATAAGAACCGTCGCTTGACCCCGATGATGCGCAATATGCTTGATCAGCCCCATCAGGATGGAGGCATTGGATTCCATTCGCCCAAAAGCATTCTGTTCCTTGCTAAGAGATTCATCGGTCCACTGCTCTTCCAGTGCCTTGGCGGCTGCCGAGCTGACCGTGCGGAAGGTATCCGCAATCTCTTTAGCGGAAGGGACTTCATCCGGATTTGCGACCTTATCCATCTTGATGCCGAATTCATTCAAATAGTCAGGGATATTCGAGACAAAATGCCAGGCGATCCTGCCCAAAGTCCGTCCTTCCGGATAGACCTGCTGCCCCAGCGATTCATCCGTCAGCGCATCCAGAACCCCCTGCGTCAATTCGGCTTCCTTGTTCCATTCCTTAATAAAATCCTGTACCGTCACATACATCACATCTTCCTCCTTTTGATGGTTAAAGTTTCTTACGACCAGCCTCTGCTTCCTTTCGGCCTTTCATACGTCCATCTTAGCCCATATTGGTGACAGGGTTTGTCATAGTTGCGAATTTTATTAAAAAAATCAGGAACGCAAAGAACCGACGCATGATCGCCATGAGTCGGTTATCGGTTAATCTCTTTACGTTTTTCGGTATATCCGAATCTACAACATATATTCCGCCATAATTTCCTCGATATCATAAGGAGTTACCCCTTGCTCCACTGAGAACACCGCATCGGCCTCCCCCGGAGTTTCGGTCAGCTCCCCGCGGGCCTTGGCATGGAGCGTGAACAGATCATATAGGTCCGGTTTCCGCAAAGTCGTCATCGCTTTGCCCATCAGGACCATCCCTTTTTGGTTCCCCTCGACGTTGTTGTAGTAGTACGGATGCCGGGTCAAAGACAGGTCCGTCCAGATCACCGTGCGTTCCACCAGATCCAAGATTACGGGGATAGCAATCTGCGTATCGGCGGTGACATCGATTTTGTTCGCAACCGTACCAGGCTCAAAAATTTCGCCGGACCCGGGCTTCTTCCGCATCATCCAGCCCGTAAAGCACTCCGGCAAATCGCAATACGGCTGGCTTGTGAACGAATGCAGCGTCGCCACAATATACCGTCCGCCATAATCGACAATGGAAGGAATGTGCAGATCGATAAACTCGCACGCGCCTTGAGGGGCCGTAACGATATCTCCGCTGTGCACAGCCCGGTACTTGGATGACCGCAAATTCGTATACGAAATATGCTCCACATACTGCCAGTCGCGGTCGTACATTACGGCGGACAGGTCGATGTCCACGCGCCCCGTCGGCTTGCCATCCACCAGGCCCTCTTTCCACCAGCTGAAGAACCGGATCGTATCTCCTTCCGCCATCGGCACCCGGCTGCCGCGCACGATCGTATGCAGCGCTTTGCTGGCAGAGCGCCCGGAGAACGGCACGAGGTAGCTTTGGAGCCGCTTGTCGACATACACCTTCCCGAGCGGCGGCAGGGCAGAGAAGCGCCCGATTAGCGCCTGCTCGCATAGTTGCACGATGTCCCGGCATGCCTCCTCGTCAATCTCGGAAAGGTTGTTCCGAAGGGCAAACGCTTTGGCAACATTCCCTTTTGGAAAAAAGACGCGCAATTGCTGCCGTTCACGGCGGCGGGCAAAATGGTTCTTCACCTGCAGCAGCACCGGCGTCGATACTTCCTTAACCACCTCGCCAAAAGCCAGCACGACATACTCCGTATGCTCGGTGGACCGGAGCAGATGATCGAGCCTTCTCGCCATTTCGCCCGGACGCTGCATTAAGAGATCGATCAGCGTCCAGACGTTCCGGAACTGGAAGGCCAGCTCCACGCTTCCGTTAAAGGACGTGAACGGCTTGTCGTTGCGCACGACGTCAAAGGCTTCCTCGCACCGCCGAAAGCGATGCTTATATTCGGAAGGATGCAGAATTTCGCCCAGCCGAACCCAGCGCTCCTTGTACCGCAGCATATCTTCCGTGATGGATTGGCACTTCTCGAGCAGTCCCAGCAGCAGCCGTCGCTCGCGCCGTTTGAATTTGCGGAAGCGCGTCGCCTCGGCCAGACTGACGTCGCCGTCCGACCATGCGGCTGCCAGCCGAAGGACATCGGTCGCTGTCCGAAAGTACCGTCCGATCTGCTCCAGATTGGCTTTGTCATGCTTCATTAAGGACGCAGCAATGAATGCCGCATTTTCCTTGAACGGGATGTCGTCCGGAAGAAGCACTTCCAAATCATCCGCGCCGGCAAACGCAATGACCTCATCAATATCCTGCTTGTCACTATCGGAGATGGAGCCTTTGGCTTGAATCAACCGGGAGATCAGGCTCATGAATTCCGCACGGCTCCCCAAACCAATCACTTTCAGGTTACCTTCATCCTCCAAGGGCAGCCGGTCCGCATGCCCATACGCCGGTACATTCAACGTCAGGTAATGATAAATCGCATTCAGATACAGCTCGGCATCGCTATGCTCCATGACCTGCATCGGAAAATCCGGGTACATCGGTTTAAACTTCACATGAGCCCCGACCATAACCTGTAAATCCGCAACCAGTTGTTGGTATAATGCTTCAAACTGCACTTTAGATAAGTCCTTTACCGCGTGCAGCAGCGCATGCGAAAACGTATATCCCAGCGCTTCGATATTTTTCAGGGCGGATGCCAAATAGGCCTTCGGGAGCGGCTCGCCCCCCTGCCCTTGTTCCACGATCAGATGATTGGCTCTTCGTAAGTAGATGGTATTGATATTCATATTAAAGAGTCCAGGAAACCCATGCCCCTAATTTTTAATAAGGGTTATAGAAGGAAGGAGCATGATAGCCTGGACGCCTCCTCTCTGAATCAAAATCCTTCAGGGAAGCGGCGGCCCTATGTTCGCCAAATGAAGTTAGAAGGAAGGACCGCCATAGCCTGAAGGTCAAGGGCTTCGGGTTTTGCTGAACCCGAGCCTTTGATGTCCCCATCTTCCCATACTCCGCAGCGCGCCAACAGGGCGAAAGTATTACGATGTATGAAAAATCATCCAGATTCGTCCGGATCATCCTCAGGCACCATTCCGGTTTCTACAGCTCTCCCTCCAGAAAACGAACCAGATACGTACCAGGCTGCTCGAGGAACTCTCCCAAACGGCACAGGTCCGAATAGTTGTCATGCTCGACGTCATAGCAGCCGATCCATCCTTTTTTCTTCGGATTCCACATGAGCTGAAGATCCGAGTAGTTGTCTATGTCTGCCGATAGGCGCAGCAGCTTCTGCCGCCCGATCTTGATCGGGATCGTGTCGGTCAAGGTGAAGAAATCGATATGCCGGATATCGTACTCATTGGGGGCTAACTCAAGGCGCAGACGGTCACCGGTTAACAGATCGACCAGCTCCTCCGGTAATTTATACGCTCTCAGCTCATGCTTCTTATTCGCCACGTCATGAAATTCCGGCGGTTCCAGCGATTTCAGGTAATCCGCCAGGACTGCGTTCTTTTGGCTGACCGCGATCGTATACGGCCGTTCGCCGTCCTTTTCCGCTAAGGTCACATCGGCACCCCGCTCGACCAAATACTTGACCATATCTAAATTTCCCATGCGCGCGGCCACAGTTAACGGCGTTGCTTCGTAAGGATAGACTTGATCCGGCTGGTTGTAGTTAATGTCCACTCCCTGATCGAGCAAATAATTGAGGGTCTTATAGTCATGATCGGACACCGCCTGGCGAAGTACAGCCCCGCCGTGCAGCTTAATATCGAGGCCCAGCTCCTGAATGAGCGGGATGTTGCTTTTGTTGCCATAGTAGGCCTGCGAATACGCGCCAGAGCCCACTCGATTAAGCATGTCCATTCTGGCACCCTGCGCGGCGATGTAGCGTACCATCCCCTCTTTTCCGTAACGGACAGCCCGCAAAAAAGCCGGACTCTGTGCGTCATTGAGATTGACGCCGTGATCTACCAGCAGCTTAACTACATCCAGCCGTTCCGCGATTACGGCAAGTTCAAGCGGACTTAACGCAGTATACCGACTAAGTACGATCCCCTCCTCCATATCCCAACCCTCCGCGATAGCATTCCGCAAAGCCGGAATATTCCCTTGATAGATATGCATTGCGATTTCTGGAAGCTCCTCGAATTTCCCGATATCTTTTAACTGAATCATGATTTCCTCTCCCCTGCCCGAATGATCAAACATGATTTATTTGTAAATTCGTAGACGGATCCTCTTGGCTGCATTAAGCTTAATATAATATACTTGGGTCCATTTACCTGAATTATATTAAAAATGGAAGCGAGGTGCATGCCATTGACGACGATTGTTATGATCATCATTATCTTTTCGTTACTTACCGCCTCCCTGACGATTACATTTGCCATCAGAACGGTAACCCGTCAACGTAAAGGGCTATCGCAGCGCAAAACCATCCTAACAAACGGCACATCCGCGCAAGCCGTCATCCATTCCATTCAGCAGACGAATGCGCAGCTCGATAATCAACCGGAGGTCCTGCTTGATTTAACCGTCACCATGCCGGATGGCGAATCTCATCACACCATCGTAAAAACGTTTATCCCGATCGTGAATATTCCCTCCTTTCAGAAAGGCTGCGTCGTTGAAGTAAAGTATATGACGATCGCTGGCGAGCCAAAGTTTGAAGTCGTCGGTGCTTACGTTCCTTGACCGGTGTCCTCTGCAAATGCAAAACGGCCCTCATCCCTTGAAGCTCAGGGTGAAGGCCGTTTTATTTAAGATTATAGAATTTATAAATTTCAGCGAAGCTGAACCATTCTATAATCGCAAGAAAAACTTCAATTAAACGCGGTCTGTCTTCTTTGAAGGTACGTCGATAGACGTTTTTCTTATCATATATCGCTATATTTACATCACGTTGGCCGAATGCAATCCACGGTTGAGACCGAGCGTGCGTGCCGTCGACGTATGAATTTCGCGGATCAGCCCCGGATTTTTCATCAAAGGCGCGCCATAAGACGGAATCATTTCCCGAATCTTCGGCTCCCACGCCTTCGCATGCTGAGGGAAGCATTTTTCGATGACCTCGAGCATGACGGAAACGGCGGTGGAGGCCCCCGGAGAAGCCCCCAGTAAGGCAGCAATGGATCCGTCCGAGGCGGTCACGACTTCCGTACCGAACTGGAGCGTGCCTTTGCCGCCAGCTTCCGTATCTTTGATGACCTGCACGCGCTGGCCGGCCACCAGCATATCCCAATCCTCGCTCTTGGCGTTCGGGATGAACTCACGCAGCTCTTCCATACGTTTTTCCTTTGACAGCATCACCTGCTGGATCAGGTACTTGGTCAGCGACAGGTTTTTGGCGCCTGCAGCCAGCATCGTGAGCACATTGTTCGGCTTGACCGAACCCAGCAAATCGAACATGGAACCGGTCTTCAGAAACTTTGGCGAAAAGCCCGCAAACGGCCCAAAGAGCAGCGACTTCTGATTGTCGATAAAGCGGGTGTCCAAATGCGGAACCGACATCGGCGGCGCACCTACTTTGGCCTTGCCGTACACCTTGGCATGGTGCTGCGCTACCACTTCCGGATTGTTGCACACCATAAAGAGTCCGCTGATCGGGAATCCGCCGATATGCTTCCCTTCCGGAATGCCGGATTTCTGAAGGAGCGGAAGACTTCCGCCGCCACCGCCGACAAAGACAAACTTCGCCGTATGGCGTTCGACGCTGCCGCTGCTCAAATTGCGTATTTTCAATTCCCACGCGCCATCGCTGGTGCGTTTGATATCGTCCACACTGTGCTTGTAATGAATACCAACGTTTTTGCTCTTCAAGTGCTCAAACAGCATACGCGTTAAAGCGCCAAAGTTGACGTCCGTTCCCGAGTCCATTTTGGTGGCCGCGATCGGTTCATCCGAGGTCCGGTCCTTCATAATGAGCGGAATCCATTCCATCAGTTTCTTCGGATCGTCGGAGAATTCCATCCCTTGAAACAGCGGGTTTTTGGACATCGTCTCAAAACGTCTCTTCAAAAATGCCACGTCTTCTTTCCCCTGAACCATACTCATATGGGGGAGCGGCATAATAAAGTCCTGCGGATTGCGAATCAAATTACTCTTGACCAGATAAGACCAGAACTGCATGGAAACCTGAAATTGCTCGTTGACGCTAATCGCTTTGCTGATATCTATGGAACCATCCGGTTTCTCGGATGTGTAGTTCAGCTCGCACAAGGCGGCATGCCCCGTTCCTGCGTTATTCCATTCGTTCGAGCTTTCCTCACCCGGGCTTGCCAGCTTCTCAAACACTGTAATTTTCCAGTTCGGTACTAATTCTTTCAACAGTGTCCCCAAAGTCGCACTCATGATACCGGCACCAATTAAGATAACGTCTGTTTCGGTTTGTCTGTTGCTCATAATTACCGTCCTTACACGCTAGTATTTGAAGAAAAGATGTAGGCGCTCTCAAGAGGCAAGCCAGAGTGCGACCCGGTTATCCACCTTTTCTGATGAATGATTACCTAATTCATAGTATAGCACTATTCTGTGGACTGTTAAATGATTGTCGTGCGTATAACTCGGAAATAGACAAAAAACCAAAGGCCATCGCCCGGCAGCATACCGGAATCGCGGCTTTGGTCAAGGGATAGTCTCCTAATCTAATGAATTTGCCCACTCCTCTGCGGTAAGCCGCCCGGCCTGCTTCGGAAAAACCTTCTCGGTCAAGACGCGATGAACCTCGGGGTATAAGTATAGGCCTGCTCATAAAGGGATTCAAATCAGGAGTGGAATCAGCCCAATTCTCTTGGTTTGGCAGAGTATAAATAAGTGTAATACTAATAAAAACACACACTAGGAAAAGGTGAACAAAATGACAAATCCAACTCCGGATAACCAAGAAGCGATCGAGAAAGTACGCGATTTGATTAAGGGCATCGACACGGCCATGCTGACGACCGTCTCGGAAGAAGGGCTGGTTTCACGTCCCATGAAGACCCAGGACATCGAATTTGACGGCGACCTGTGGTTCCTGACCAAGAAAGACACAGAGAAGTTCCATGAACTGCTGCAAAACCGGCAGGTCAACGTGGCCTATGCCGGTAAGTCCTTCGTCTCCATCCGCGGTGAAGCCGAGCTGGTCAACAGCACCGAAAAGCTGAAGGAATTGTGGAACCCCGTTTACGAGCAGCTGCTGGAAACGAACTATGACGATCCGAACCTTGTGCTCATCAAGGTACAGGCCGAAGCGGCCGAGTACTGGGATGCCGGCAACAAGTTCAAAATGGCCAGGTTCCTGTTCCGCAGACTGATGGGTAAAAGCAACGAAGGCACCAATATGAATCGAACTGTGGAATTGGATTAGGATAAAAAAACGGACGCCGGTTCTTAACCCGCGTCCGTTTTTATTTTCATATCACCGTGGACTTACATCGACATGACTCGACTCAGCTTGGCGGATCAGCAGCCGCCTCCTGTTTTTGCTGTGAAATATAGTGCTCTCCCACTTTCATGATCTGCTCCAAAATGGGCTCCAAACGCTGGCCAAACTCCGTCAGCGAATATTCAACTTTTGGCGGCACGGTCAAAAATGCATTTCGCTGTACGATGCCGCCTTCTTCCAACTCCCGCAGCTGTGTCGTCAGCACATGCCTGGAAACGCCGGGAACTCGCCGATGAAGCTCGCCGAAACGGCATTTTTGCTGAAGCAGCTCGTAGATAATCTTCGGTTTCCATTTCCCGTTGATCAGCTGCAGTCCCACATCTACCGGACAACCAAATGTTCCATCCTGATAAGGCATCTTTTCCTCCTGCTGGTCAGGTTTTTATGACTAAGTCATCTATTTCTGCGTACTTCAATACCGGTGAAGGTTCGTATAAGCTACCTGTATATTTCCATTATACGAAAAGAGGCGAGCTTATGAAGCTACCATTGAACTTCAATCCGGTCATGCGGCCGGAGGACATGAATGCTGCTTTTGCCGAGGCCTTCAACTCCGGCGATATCAACGCACTGCTAACGCTATACGAACCAAATAGCATTTTGATGAACCCGGCCGGCGGGCTTGACCAAGGAATCGAAACAATCCGTGGAACGCTCGAGGATCTGCTGCAGCTGCAGGGTCGCATGACGTCCAGGAACATTTACTGCATCCCATTCGAAAATATCGCTTTGCTGCGTGCCCATTTCATCCTTCATACACGGGATGGGAACGGCAACCCGGCTCAGGTGGAGGGACATACGTCCGAAGTGATTAGACGCCAAACTGACGGAAGCTGGCGGTACATCGTAGACCACCCTTCGGGCTCTGAAACTTTGGAACGAATACGTTCAGGCTGAGGATTTTCGCAGAAGGTTATGCCCGCTTCACGTCGAACCTCTAAAGCAGCGTGTTAGCGGCCAGCAAGCAAATGCAAGCAGAATGATTAAGGAACCGAGGAACAGACAAATGACACTTCAATCGCTATATAACGAATATTTGAACATCAAATTCAATAGAGGATTCGAGCTTGAGCAAACGGAGGGCTTTGAATACGGCCTTTTCGAGGATGGCAGCGCCGAATTATTTTTTGCCGGTCCTGATGACAAAACGTTTGTGGAATGGGCAGACGCATTACAGCCGAAAGATCCCCGGTACACGGCCAACCCCGACTGGAAGCCGCTGCTCTCGGGTTACTTTCCGAACCTCGATGTGTACGACGAGCAGATCCTTTATTTTCTCCTGTATACGATCAATTCGACGACGTCCGTTGCCAGTCCCCATCCTTACCGTGCAATGAATGACTTTATGAAACATTACTGTTTTTTTCAATTGGGACAGTTGACGGATGCGGTCCGGTTAAACGATGTGCAGAAAGAGCAGCTGAGGGACTTTTTCTTCTTTTTCTACCTTTATGCCCACCCGGTTAACGAGGAAACCCTGTACGGCTTTTCTTTCCGCGGCCGGGATTTGGTTCATACGAAAACGGGTATCCGCGTAGAGCGCTATTTTTCCTTATACCACGATTACTACTGCGACAAGCACGATGAGTATAAGGATCGATTGCTAATCACTCCTCACGAAATTCAGGACGGTAAACATCTCACGCTCGAGCTGCTAAGATCGATTGAGGGTAAATCATCCAAGCTGCTTATGCCTTCAGAAGAAGGGTTTGAGACCGTACTCCGGCTGATCCATGATGTGGATGAGCTGCTCCGGATTCACTCGGAACATCAAACCAGATTTTTCGATTTGCTAAGAGACGCTCTCTTGGATGCCGGAACCAACCCGTATCGAGAGTACGGCTTCCGCATGCTGCTTCAGAATTATGTCTGTTATATCCTTTATTTTCAGTTTGATGACATTCATGATTTGGTCGATCATCTCAAGGACACCCCGTTAGTATGCGAAAAAATCGTCAACATGCTCTTTGCGGACGCCATTTTTATTCAGAAAATCATGCGGCAGCACCGGATCGATATCGCTGAGTATCAGGACGTAACCGGATTTTTCGGTAAAGAAGCCCGGGAGATGTATTTGTAGGGTGAGGACAAACCATAAAAGAAGATAAATGATCCCCTAAGTAAAGCACAAAAAACGAGAGTAGCCTAGTCAGCAATTCTCGTTTTTCTGAATTCCAAGCAGGGAGATTAGACAAGAATAATAAGATCTGTGTCAATGAGGTACTAACAAATCTACATTGTCTTACCCTAATCCCAAATCATTCCATAAAGCGCGATGCACTGTCATTTTCTCTTCAAGTAACAAGTCGGTATCTCCTCTATATGCCCATCTTTGTTTACCATTCGGCAAAACATTACCAATAATTCCTATTTTAAATAAGTGAGACAATATACGGTTCAAACGTAACTTGTCAATAGTTTCTTGGACATCATCATAAAGCACATTTAGTTTTCGAACCCTATCCTTTACCTCCCCAAAGGTAAAATATGGTTTGAATCCATATAATAGCCTTCTAATTACTTCTATTTCTTCTTGTCGATATGTTGCCCGTAATTCTTCTGTCATTTCAACCCAACTCTCGATTGAATATTGACGTCTTATCGCATCAAATGTTTGATGGTCGAAGCTTTCTTTACGAGGGTATTCTTTTTGAGCTAGATTTAATAGTCTTACAATATCTCGAGGTCTATACCAAGTATGATGCAATAAGTATTTTGGTGTATCAGTCTCTTGAACTTGTTCTGGAAACCAGCTTTTCCACACTTCTTCTGGATTATCTCTGTATATTCCATGATGTTGTTCAGAGGTAATTAATCTTTTTACAATCATTTTTAAAATTGGATGCTGTGTTATATCTCCTCCAGATTGATTCCACATTATATTTATGCCAAAGTCACCTAATGGTTTGTTGATCTCCTTACCAACGGTAGAAATAGAAGAAATGACCTCGGATCTAACACCACAGATTATTTTAATATTTGCTCTTTGTTGTTTAAATAATAGGTTCATCGACTCAACTGCAAGAATTAGGTCTCGCACCATCCTTGCATCTCGATCAAACGATTTTTGAGTCATAAATGAAATCTCTAACTCATCAACGAAAATATTTAAATGAGTGTCACTAGGGATAAGTTTTTCAAACAAAGCCTCTGCCTGTCTAACTATTGGATTAAATTTCACCCTTTTCTGTTCTCTATCCTCAAAGTCAAGCTCCAATCCAAGTTTACCTTGAATTGCGTGAAATTCTGCTGACACCTCAACTGTACCTTTTTTTACTTTAGGGAAGAATCTCCTAATACCAGAGACCTCATCCCCCATATTGGGAGCTGTGACACATGCAACATATTTATCCCAATCTCGATTTCTCTCAAATACATTCAACTCATTCTTTTCAATCTGTAAAACAATATGCCTATGTAAAAACCACCGCCAAATTGCTTCAAAGTCCTGTTCATCGGGAATTTCTTCTTGCTCGACAATTGTTGTTCTGGCTGCACGTGCTAAATCCTTCTTATCGTCCTCATTGAATTGTGTTTTAAATAAAACAAATGAGTTAACAGCCCCAATACTCTTCTCAGCATAAATTCCAATATACCTCATTAATGCTGTTTTACCCGTTCCTTTGAGACCGGTTATATAGAAAAGACGACCAGCCAAGAAATTATCTATGTTTACATTCTCAGGAACAAGGAAAGATGTCTCGAATCTAAATCTCTCCTCCTCCGTATTTCCAAGCAACTCATGCTTGGCATCAAGATTACCTAAATATAGATCACTTAATTCCAATACCTTTTTCATAATATTCACCCCAAAATGACAATTTAGTAATATTGTACCATAGCATTATAGTAATTTTATACCACTTATATCATCTTACCCCCGCTTAATTCAGCTAAATTAAAAAGGAGCTGCCACGACATGCTCCTTTTTTCATATATGCCCTATCGATTCTCCTCATTCCGAACAGGAACATCTCCAATCACGCAGATTCATATACTTCTCGCCCCACTCATCCAATTGATCCAATATCAATTTCAGCGACTTTCCCAGCTCGCTCAGTTCGTAGACTACTTTCGGCGGAACCTGATTGTAAGACGTTCTCGTTACGATACCGTCTTCCTCCAGTTCCTTGAGCTGCTGGATCAGCATTTTTTGCGTAATCTCGGGAATTGCCTTTTTTAATTCGCTCGTTCTTTGCGGTCCGTCCCCACAGTTCAAATGGCATAAAATCAACAGCTTCCATTTTCCCCCGATCACCTGAAGCGTCGCCTCTGCGGGGATGTTAAACGTCCGTGTGGTCTGCATTTCCATGGGATTACCACCCTCCTGTCGATTCCGATGAACGATTACTTTCCGGTGAGTATATCACTTTAAAGTGTCTATATCACAAAAAAGTAAGTACTTCCCATTTATCACAGCATACCTGATAATTTTACCGTACTCTTATGAAATTTGAGAGAGGGAAGGTGACATCGATGAAAATTTTGACGGTTGTATCGCATCCGCGGGCGAACTCCTTAACCTTTTCCGTGACAGAGAGATTTATCCAGGGACTTGCCGACGCCGGGCACGAAACCGAGGTGCTGGATCTGCATCGCAGCGGCTTTAATCCCGTGTTGTGGGAAGCCGACGAGCCGGATTGGTCTTCGGATCACAAAGTCTATTCGCCTGAGGTGGAAGCGGAGATCGCACGCATGAAACGGCATGACGCGCTCGCCTTTATTTTCCCGATATGGTGGTACGGCCTGCCGGCCATGCTGAAAGGATATATCGACCGGGTATGGAACAACGGGTATGCTTACGGCGCAAGTCACCTGCATCATCAACAAGTGCTGTGGCTTGGTCTGGCGGGAGCTCCGAAAGAGCACTTCGAGAAGAGGCAATACGATACATTGCTCTCCCAGCTTCTAAACGTCGGCATAGCCGATTACTGCGGAATCTCGAACAGCCGGGTTGAGATCCTATACGATACGCTCGATTCCAGGCCGGAAGTTTTCGATAACCTCCTGACGCGAGCTTATCATTTGGGACGGCATTACGACAACGTTTCAGAGGCTGTGAATTAATCGGGGAGCGCTGCGGAAATCCGGGTCCGGCTCGAAATAAAAATGAACTGCCTTTGCCCCATGGTGGTATGGCCTGCAGTGCCGTGTCCAAGCTCATCCTCTATGAATATGTTGTAGGAATTTCGTTAGAGAGGTGAGAGCATGATTCAACTTAGCGGGATTGTAGGCGGAAAAACGCCGGTCAAAGTAGGGCCGCGGAAAACGCTGCTGCTCCAGCAAATCGTCATCCGGGTGAAAAAGGGAAGAAAATTGGCGTTAAACAACCTCAATTTTTTGTTCAATAATGAAGCCTTTGCGATTAAAATCGAGGCCCAGCCGTCTCCGGGAAAGTTTGTTGCCCGAGGCGGTGCCGGGGATTTAACGCCAAACAAGGTGTTATTTAACAACAACACCGGCGAAGATCAAACCATTTTCCTCTTGGTCAGCGCCGTGAATACCTCGAGAACCTCCACAGAGCTCAGCCGCTCGGACAGCTGGCGTATGACCCTCAAGCGGTGACTTTTCAGGTTGCGGTGGAGAATCGAAGTACCGTATCAAAAGACAGAATTTAGCATTTTTCGGCAATTAGCCGGAAGGGGCTTTTACTTGTTTCAAGAGGTTCCCCTCTTAGATACGCGTTTCAAGTTATTTTAACTTTAATTAAGTAAGCTGATCCATAATAGATGACTATATCCAAGTGAGTTGACTTCTTACATTCGGTAAGTGACCTTGATACAATATCGTTGAGGCATCAATGGAAATCCAGGGGTGTTCTAATTAGACGATATTCGGAGGGACGGAGATGATCACAAGCATTTTGCGGTTTCAATTCAAGGATGGCGTCAATGAAGTGGAAATACAGAGGGTCCTTTCGATTATCGAGCGTACAGCCAAGGCGGAATCCGTCGCGTTTTATTCCCTTGGGCGCTATTTCGGTGATCCTCAGGAGGGGTTCACGCATGCATATTGTGTCAGCATCCCTGACTTGGCGTCTCTCGACCGGTATTTTCGTGAGCCTGCCCATCGCGAAGGGGATTTTCAGTTCATCCCGTTATTGTCCAAACTGTCCCAAATGACGGTGTTGAATGATCCGGACCCAGATATTTTGGCAAAAATCGCTGCTTGCCGGAACGCTGCGGTTGACCCGGAATGGATGGCGTTGTTTGACCGGATCGGCCTAACATGACCATTCCTTACAGCCTCCCGGCTTTCTTTAGTATCAGTTCTATACACGCACTCAAGGCAACCCTTCGTGAAGTACTTAGAGAGCATCCTTAGCCGTACGGATCATCATCCATACGGCTATATTGGTGCTTATTCTATTCCTATATATGAGTTACTTCCAGATCTCTTCCGCGATTTCTTTAATAAAAGCAAGCTTGCGCCATTGCTGCTCCTCGGTCAGGTGGTTGCCTTCTTCCGTGGAGGCGAAGCCGCATTGCGGACTCAGGCAAATCCGGTTCAGGTCGACGTACTGTGTCGCTTCCTCGATCCGTTTCAAGATGTCCTCTTTATTTTCCAGCTCACCGAATTTAGAAGAGAACAGGCCCAGCACGACCTGCTGATTGTCCTTCAGGAAGCGAAGCGGCTTGAAATCGCCTGCCCGCTCGGTATCGAACTCCAGATAGTAGCCGGAGTAGTTATCGATACCCAGGAGCGTTTGCGCGATCGGCTCGTAGCCTCCTCCAACTCCGGCGTAAGTCGATACATAATTACCTCGGCATACGTGCGTCGTGACGACGAGATCTTCCGGCAGACCGGATACCACTTCCTCATTTAATCTCGCAAATTCATTCGCATACTCCGCCACGTCGACGCCGGCCTGTTTCATAAACGCTATAAACTGCTCGTCGCAAAGCGCTCCCCATGTGCAATCGTCAATTTGGAGGCTGCGGCAGCCGGCTTCATAGAGTGCGAGGATGGCTGCTTTATACGCCTTGGCAATGTCTGCAATGAGCTCTTCCCGATTCGGATAGATGGCTTGCGTGCTCTCCTGATTTTCTGCCCGGTCCAGCTCGAACAGAAACTGCGCGGCCGCAGGGATGGATTGACGCGCAACGACGTCTTCGCCTGCAACCTCTTTTAAAAACGCATAATGCGATACAAACGGATGGCTGCTGTAACCCACTTTACCGGTCAGGCGGGCGGTTTCAGGTCTGGACTGTGCACCGTTAAATTGGTAGCCTTGATCAACAATGGTCCGCTCTACGCCATCCAAGCCCCAGAAGAAGTCCAGATGCCACCAGGAACGGCGGAATTCGCCGTCGGTGACCGCTTGAAGCCCTACTTCTTTTTGCTTCTGTACGAGCTTGATGATCTCGGCGCTCTCTACTTCTCTCAGCTGCTCAGCGGTGATTTCACCGTTCTGGAATTGGGCTCTGGCTTCTTTCAACGCTTGGGGGCGCAAAAAGCTGCCGACGATATCATATCGAAACGGAGTAACGGTTCGCTTTGTAGGTTTGGTTTGTGTGCTCATCGGCTAATCTCCTCGGAAAATAATATTAAAGTCACTATAGCATATCCCCTTGGATATAACGTTCTACTAAAAGGTTATAGCCTGTTATAGCTATTAACTATAGCTAATTTTCTTTTTCCAGGAGGCTTCTGTGCTTGCCCTATCAGGTGTCTTTCCTTCATTGTAAAAAACTTCAAGTTCCCGTATCCTTAATCTTGTTACAAGCTTTTTGCATCATGCACGTAGGAATGGAGACTATGACCGCCATGAAATCATCCTTCTTAACCCGGCCTTTCTATTTCCTGTGGACCACCCAGACGGCGGCAAATGCCGCGGATGTGCTCTACATTATGGCGCTTACGGTGCTGGTGTTAAACCAGACCGAATCACTCATATCGGCGGCGTTTATGCCGTTGATGCGCAGCGGCGCCCAAATGCTGAGCGGCCTGATCGCGCCGCTGCTGCTGAACCGCTTCAAACTGCCTACCCTGCTGCTGTTCTCGCAGACAGGCCAGTTTCTGCTGTTCATAGGCTTGGCCGTTTACCTGCAGCTTACCGGAAAGGACGCTGTGTTTGTTCTGGTGCTTGCGCTGGTCTTCGCGATGTCCTTTCTGGACGGGTGGACGGTTCCCGCCCGCAACGCGCTTGTTCCGCGGCTCGTCGCACATGAGCAGGGCCTGCTCAAGGCCAACAGCTTGATCAGCGTCAGCGATCAGGTGGTACAGTTTGCCGGCTGGGGGCTGAGCGGCGTTATTGTCGCCTTGCTCGGACCCAGCCCAACACTGCTGGTGACGGCCGTCGTCTACGGGCTGGCAGCGGCTTTTACACTGGGCGTCAAGGAGCCGGCGGAAGCCCATCTTGAACAGCAGCCGACCGACGCAGCGCCTGACGACAGCATAGCAGCGGCTCCAGCTTCCAGATGGCACACCTTGACCGAGGGCTGGAAAATCATCTGGCAAATGCCGCGCCTGCGGCTGCTGACTTTCATGGACATCATCGACATGCTGGGCGGTTCGGTATGGGTCGGTGCTTTTACGCTGGCCTTCGTTCAGACTGCGCTTGGCCAAGGCGAAGAGTGGTGGGGCTTCATTAATGCGGCATATTTTGCGGGGACGGTTGGCGGCGGACTGCTGGTTCTGGCCATTTCACGCGCCATCGGCAGCAGCCTTCTGGCCGCCATGCTGATCGGCATGGCGGGGTATGGCATCCTCACCGCCATATACGCCCTCAACACCCAGCCCTTTATCGCGCTCATTCTCGTGCTGCTGATGGGACCATTCGCCGAGCTCTCGGTGATCAACCGCCGCACTTTGATTCAGCGCAGCGTTGACAAAGGGGTGCTGCCGAAAGTGCTGTCCGCCCAAGCCTCCTTGCTGAATCTGGTGTTCTGTATTTCGCTGCTCGTTATGGCCGCCCTTGCCGAATGGCTCGGCATTGTAAACCTATACTTGTTAGCAGCTGTCCTAACCTTGCTGGCGCTGGGAGTCGGCCTGATCGGCCGCCAGGCTTTCCGTAACGAATCTGCTCCCGGCGCATGAATGTAAATTCCGCTAAAAAACCACTCCATTATCCGGAGTGGTTTCTGTCTTTAATATGCTGATGGAACGGTGTCGTCCAATCCGCTGATATACAGTTCATATCCTCGGGTGCTTTTTAACGCTTGAAAGATGATATTATGCCTTAGGCATTTCGTTGTAGAAAGCAACATCCTCAATCGGTAATCTTAGCGTAGGGTGTCCAGGCTTTGCCGCTTTGCCGATGGCGATAAGCATAATAGGAGCGTATCTCTCCGGAATATCGAATGCTTCTACAAATTTAGCCTGATCAAAGCCGCCCATCGGAACCGTATCATATCCTTTGGCACGGGCGACAAGCATAAGCTGCATGGATACCAATCCACTGTCAATAGATATTTTCTGGAGAACAGTCTCCGGAGGCATGCTTGCGAACAACCCTTGATAGCGTTCCACGAACGATTTAGCCGTCTCTGCTGGCATGTACCCCGCATCAACCGCCATTCCGTAAATCTTCTCGGCCAATTTATAGCCTTCCAAATCTCCGAGTACCGCAATGACAGCGGAAGCCTCAATCACCTGCTGCTGATCGAAGGCGATCGGAAACAGTTTTTGCTTCAGCTCCTGCGAGTCGATGACGAGAAACCGCCACGGCTGCAGATTAGCGCCTGAAGGAGCCAGCGCAGCTTGCTGCAGGATTTCATTCATTTCTTCCCGCGAAATTTTTACATCGGGATCATAGCTGCGGACGGACCGCCGTTCCTGAATAACGTTGAAAAATGGCTGCTGCTCCACCGTTTGGGACAATTGTGAAACGGACATGCTTCTCTCCTCCTCGTAATTACTGTGCTCAGTACAGGCACAGTATATCTTAAAATAAAATGCAGTCGGGCCACCAACTGCAACTTACATGAACACAGTATATAACGTTTCGGCTCACATTGCAATCCAGTATTTATTCTTGCATCAAATCGGCTAACGTATGCTGTTTGAGCAATTCAACCGTCTGATTCTGCACTTCTCCCATAATTGCTTCAAGCTTTTGTCGGCCCGAAGTGCAGTCCTCTTTAACCTCTGGTTCGCAGCAATCCGATTTTACAGCCAAATATATATCCGCCAGCGTAATTTCATCCGGACGGCGCTTCAGATAGTAACCCCCATTTCGTCCCTCTCTCGCTTCAACCATTCCGTTATGCGTGAGCTGCGCCAATACTCTGCGGAGGAATGTGGCATGTGTTTGGACATCGCAGGCAATGGCCGCACTGTTAAGCGTTCCTTCGCATTTGGCAAGCAAGATCAGGGCGTGTACGGCAGTGGCGAAACGCGGCGGACCAATCTGGGCGCTCCGGTTAGATATCATTTAAATCCCTCCTGTTTACAGTGTATCGCAATCTCACAACCTATGTCTGCATCAGCAATACTTTCTTTTATCTTATCAGTTCTTTCCTCAAACATAAAACCCGCGATTAACGGAGTGGATGTTTGCGGGATTAGGCATGCGTCATGTTGATGTGTTTTGGTATCCCACCGAAAATAACGCCATTTTGCACGAATCCGGCAGATTCCCGGATCTTGTCCCTACTTCGTACGATGACCGGACATTGTCGGTGCTCCCCCAAACTTTTCGCTTGTGGCAAGCTTCACCAACCCCGCCTATAACGGCAAGTTTAAAGGCCATCCTTTTTAGGGATGGCCTTTGTGATATCGCTTGTTTAACTTGCCTAGGCACCTACACCCAAATGGATGCTCGCGGCCAGGTGGACCGGGCTTCATATGACTGTCAGGCTGGCAAGCCCATCAGGCCCTTACTTCGACTCGATACGGCCCAGCGGGTTGGCGCCCTCTTCCAGAACCGCGCGGGCAGCCGCCCAGCTGGAATGATCGAGGCCGAGCGCGCTGCGAAGGTAAGCCCACGTGATCCGCTGGAGCAGGGCGACTCGTTCGGGGCTTTCGTCCGTCGTTTCCGTGGCGTTGTATCCAGTGATTCCACCGAGCGAGTGTTGTCCCCCAAAAAGGGTGAGCAGACTCTTGCTACCCGGGCTCAGGAAGTACGGGTCGGTGAACCAGTCCGGCCCCCGGGAGGACAGCATGGACTGGTCCTCGTCCCCGGCTACCACGAGGGCCGGCGTGTTCATGTCCGCGAAGCTCGGATTCATGAAAGGGAAGTGCTCGGCCGCAAACGGACTCAAGTCAGCTCCGCCCTTGCCCGTCGTGGCAAGCAGCAGTCCTGCCTTGATCCGCGAGTCGGACATGTCTTCTCCCGGCTGGCCGTTGGCATCGAGGACCCGCGCGCCGAGCAGCATGCTCGCTGTCTGGCCTCCCCAGGAGTGTCCGGCTACAGCAATGCGGCTGCGATCGAGGCGCCCGCTGAGGCCGGGTACGGAAGCTTCAATGAGATCAAGCTGGTCGAGGACGCGCTTCAGATCATCGACCCGAACGCGCCATATCAGCGGTGTACGTGGATCCTCAGGAGGAAGATTCAGCGTTTTCGAGTCGAGGTGGGTAGGTTGAATGACCGCGAAGCCGTGAGCGGCCCAGAAGTCGACCAACGGGGTGTAGCCGTCCATCGACGAGCTATAACCGTGCGAGAAAACAATAATAGGCAGGTCGTGTCCCGTTGCTGGCGCAGACACCCGCACTTGCAGATCGTCACCCCGGTCCGGGGCTGATAGCACTACCGGTTTTACCGAGATGACTGGAGTAGGGGCATTAACGTTGATATCCATAGTTAAAGTTCCTTTCGTAGAGCGAGATTGGGTTTGGATCAATCATCAGAAGCTGCATTACCATGGGAGCGGGCCGTCCTCGTTCGAAAACGTGCCTGTCGGACCGTTGTCATCGAGGAGCGCCAGGCGCACGGGTTCGCGTGCCCCCTGTTCGACGGTGCGCGTTCCAGCGAAGTTGTTGAGGTCCGTCCCTGTAAAGCCCGGGCATGCTGCGTTGACCTTGATGCCCGTCGACTCGAGTTCAATGGCGAAGGCAAGCGTCACGGCGTTGAGGGCGGTCTTCGACGGGCTGTACACGGCACCGAACATCGGGCGATGCGGATTGGCCGGATCTGCGTTGAGCGTCAACGACCCCGCTTCGCTGGACACGTTGACGATGCGTGCCGCCGGCGCCTTACGCAGAAGCGGCAGCATTGCTTGGGTGACAGCGATGACGCCAAACACGTTCGTCTCGAACACCGCGCGCACCTCGTCAAGAGAAGCGACGCTGGGCCGGCACGATTCCGCGATCTCCTCAAGCGGCCGGCCCGGATTGCCCGCATGCGAGATGCCGGCATTGTTCACGAGCACGTCAAGTCGGCCGAGCTCTCGGCGGATACGCTCTGCCGCGGCGTCGACGGAGGCCTGATTCGTGACGTCGAGCTGGAGGGCGCGTGCGTCCGGTCCTACACTTTTTGCTGCCTCTTCCCCATTCTTAAGGCTGCGCGACCCGACGAGTACGGTGAAGCCGTGTGCCGCGAGATCTTTGGCAATTTGAAGGCCGATTCCTTTGTTGGCCCCGGTAACCAGGGCGACGGGTTTATCCTGCATCTAAAAAAATCTCCTTTCGTGCATTGAAGTGTGGTATTTGTAAATGATCCAGGCTGATGCGCCAACTGCGTATCCAAGAATGGACCCACAGGTTGATACGTCAACCTAATGGGTAAAAAAACTTGGTTGCTCCTCAACCCATCATGTGTGATCCCATGCGGTTGATACGTCAACCTAGTATCTACTGTAACATGTTGTGGTTGATGCGTCAACCATGATATGATGTTTCTATGGATAAGAACGAGCTGAATGAAGAAGAAATGCGAATATGGCATATGTGGAAAGGCTCCTTCCAGACCATCTTCGGCCGCGTCGTCAAAGAAATGTCCGAGCACACGGGACTATCCGAAGGGGATTACGGTGTATTGGATAGGTTAGACCTATTAGGAGACGGCAGCCTTCGCCAACAGGATTTAGCCGACTCGATGGACTGGGATAAGAGCCGATTGTCGCATCATTTAACGCGAATGGAGAATCGCGGACTCGTGAAGAGGAAACCGCTGGACACGGATCGCGGCGTTCAAGTCATCATCACTCCCGCTGGACAATCAGCGTTGAAAGATGCCCGTCCCATCGTCTCCATGACAATACGCAAGCATTTTCTTGACCAATTAACCGATCAAGACAAGGAGTCGATTACTAGGCTGTCGGAAAAAATAAAGTCTTCGTCTTGTAAAGCCCCGCCGCCTTGACCGCGTTTGGTGATGCTATTCGTGAAACAGATGAGTACATCGATCAGTAAAGAACAGGCCCATCACCCAAACGGTGAAGTGGCCTTCTACTTTCTGTAAGCCCTACCCCCTCTCTAAGGTGTCTATGGGCGAATAAACAGAAAAGGAGCTGCCCGCGGCAGCTCCTTTTTTTATGTGTGAGAGTACTCTCATCCTCTTTAGGTGTATACGAAATGACCGAATTTCGTTCTTAGCCGGAACCGATCAGTTTTTCGCATTGCGGCTAAACTGATTCACAGCACTAAAGAGCGCTTTTACCGACGAAGTCATAATATCAACGTCAATGCCGCATCCCCAATATACACTGCCGTTGGAAGCCGTGATTCCGATATAGGACACCGCTTGGGATTTCGAGCCTATTTCCAGAGCATGCTCCGTATAGATCAAATCGGAATAATCCAGCCCAAGCTCGGTTTGGAGGGCATTGCTGATCGCATCGAGTCTACCGATTCCGTTGCCGGCGATTTCCTTGACTTCGTTGCCGATACGAATCGTGACGATCGTTTGGAAATCTTCGTTGTCCGTCATGCGGTATTTCACAAACTCGACAGGCGTTTGGATATTCACGTATTCCTTCAAAAAAATGGCGTAGATCTCCTCAGGCATCAGTTCCTTCTGCTGCTGATCCGATACGTTTTTAACGAAGTATCCGAAGTTTTCGCGCATCTTCGCCGGGAGATCAAGTCCGTACTTCAGCTGCAGCACGTATCCGATTCCGCCTTTGCCGGACTGGCTGTTAATGCGGATAATGTCGCCTTCATATTCCCTGCCGATGTCCATCGGATCAATCAGCAGATAAGGGACCGACCAATGCTGCGGATCCTTTTCCTCGCGCCATTTCATACCTTTGGCAATGGCATCCTGATGCGAACCGGAGAACGCGGTGAATACCAGCTCGCCTCCGTAAGGATGTCTTTCGCTCACTCTCATTTTGGTCAGCCGTTCGTACACGGAGGCAATCGCCGGAATGTTCTCAAAATTCAGCTTCGGATCGACCCCGTGGGAGTACATGTTGAGCGCCAGCGTCACAATGTCCACGTTCCCCGTACGTTCCCCGTTTCCGAACAATGTGCCTTCGACGCGCTGAGCTCCGGCCAGCATGCCGAGCTCGGCGTCCGCCACGCCCGTGCCTCTGTCATTATGCGGATGAACCGACAGAATGACATGCTCCCTGAAGTTCAGATGCTCGCTCATATACTCGATCTGGCTGGCGTAGACGTGAGGCATCGACATGGATACCGTTGCCGGAAGATTGATGATGACCGGATTCTCCGCCTTCGGCTGCCATACGTCAAGCACGCTGTTGCAGATGTCCAGCGCAAACTCGATCTCCGTGCCGGTGAAACTCTCCGGCGAATATTGGAACTGGAAGTTCCCTTCCGTCTCCTGCGCGCATTCCTTCAGCAGCTTGGCGCCGCTCACAGCGATATCGATAATCTCTTCCTTGGATTTGCGGAATACCTGCTCCCGCTGCGCCACGGAGGTGGAGTTGTACAGATGAACGACGGCTTTTTTCGCGCCCTTCAGCGATTCGAACGTTTTGCGGATGATGTGCTCTCTCGATTGGGTCAGCACCTGGATCGTCACGTCGTCAGGGATCAAATCCTGCTCGATCAATGCGCGCAAAAAGGCAAATTCCGTCTCCGAAGCTGCAGGAAATCCGACCTCGATCTCCTTAAATCCGATATCCACAAGCAGCTTGAAGTATTCCAGCTTCTCCTCCAGATTCATCGGAACGATCAACGCCTGATTGCCGTCACGAAGGTCAACGCTGCACCAAATCGGCGCCTCCGTAATATATTCCTTCCGGGTCCAGTTCAGGCTGGTCTCCGGCGGCATAAAATATCCTCTGTCGTATTTGTTTACATTTTTCATGGATACCCTTCCTTTCGTCGATTCCTATGCTAATCTGCCAAAGATCGGAGGCGCAAAAAAAGCCTTTCATCTCCACTAACAGAGACGAAAGACTTTAACATCTTACGCGGTACCACTCCGAATTCATGCCAACGCCGGCATGCACTCTACGGATACGGTTTGCATAAACAGACAAACCTGGATCCTCCTGATGATAACGGTCAGGCTCCGGCTCCACCTACTTTACTGTTTCAGCGAGCAACTCCAAGGTGAGTTCCAATTTTCTCCACGGCTGTTTCACACCGGCCAACAGCTCTCTGTTCGCTTAGAAAACCGTACTATTCCTTTTCAACGTAGTTTAATTATTAGGATTAATGCTATATCACCGACACGATGGTGTCAAGTGCAATCTACAACGTATTGTTCTCCCGTGAGGGCTTTTTTATTTGGCTGAATGCTGCGAGGGTCACTTTTCCGGAAATAAGCGCAGCACAAAAAGACACCGCCGCAATGATCCGGCGATGCCTTTCTATTAACCCCCTCAAGCCTTAAAACCGGCTGTTCGAATTTTTCCGCTTTTCTGCCGGCAGGATGGCCTCGACTACGTCCCAATGCTCGGCGATATTTCCGTTCTCCACGCGGAACAAATCGTAAAAAGCCGTAGGCTGACCGTCAAATATACCTTCACTTACCGTAAGCACAAAATCGCCTTGTCCGATGACCTGGTGGAGGTGGGTATATTGAAACTCAATATTTCTCTCCGATAGCGCCAAGAGTGCCGCATGAAGTCCTGAAAGGCCATCCCCAATATGCGGACTATGCTGAATGTAGAGATCCCCGTCAAAATATGAATTCAGCAGCTCCGGATTTTTCCCAAACAAAATGTTCTCAACATAGCTTTGGACAAGTCCTTTGTTCGCATCCGTCTTGTCGATATCGTGAACCGTGACCGGTCCGTCAATCATCGTATGGCCGCTTGGCGTCTTCTCCACCATCTCCTGCAAATTGTCCCAATGCTCGACGATGAGCCCATTTTCAAAACGGAAAATATCAATCCCGATCTTAGGGCCGAAGAATTCATATACGGAATGGAGGACCACAAAATCCCCTTCGACCAAAGCACGTTTAATGCTGACCTTCGTACCGTTTTCCTTTAAATGGGCTAGAGCACCTAGCATGGCATCACGGCCATCAGGCAAGGCTTGGTTGTGCTGTATATATTTATCCGGATGAACGTAAGCCGTAATCGCTTCGGGGCTGCCGCTCTCCAGGCTTTCCAGCACAGCGGTTGCCTTAAGAACAAGCTCATTATGATCGTTGAATGTCATCGAAATATCCTCCCTTTGATATCGAAAGTTAAAATTAACGTTTGCGCTTGATGGACCGGTCCTGATCTCGCAACATGTATCGCCATCAGATAAATAATGAACACGATGTTGTTTATTTATCTTGTGCTCATTATAATAAGGAACCATAGCACCCTCAATATTCAATATTTTGAGTTTTGCAGGATAAGAGGCATTTCGCACGGATTTGTCGCTTAACGCCTTAAATTTCTTGTAGGAGAGCGAAATCCATATGAACAAAAAGAAGACCGATCTAAGAATTGTGCGCACCAAACAATCGATCCGAAAGGCATTTTATGAGCTGATTCAGGAAAAAGGATACGAAGCGATCACGATCCAGGATATTGCCGACCGGGCGATGATCAATCGAAACACATTTTATCTTCACTACCAGAACAAGCCCGATTTATTAGATACATGTATGGACGAGCTGTTGAGCGAATTGCAGCAGACCGTCGTGCTTTGCCCATTCCATATGAACCCTTTCCGTCTGTCCAGACTGGAGACCGTCATGCAAGCCGTTCTGGAACACATTTCGGGGAGTATTACTTTGTACTATGCCATGTTGGTGGAGGAGAGCAGAATCTATCCGTTTCGAGCAAAAATGGAGGCGATCATAAAAGGCAAACTGGATGAGGGGTGGAATCCTGCGCAGGGAGATTCGCCGTCAGCGGTATCTAAAGAATTGCTGCTTGAATACCTCGTATCGGCTTTCATGGGGATCGTGATTTGGTGGATCAAAAACGACCGGCCCCTGTCCGCGGCTGAGGTATCTTCCCAATTCAGTAACATCGTGACCTATGGCCATTTGAAAGCTGCCGGCATTGCCGTCGAAGAGTAGGATCGCGTTCTTAAAAAATCAAAGGACAGGAGAGCATGGTCTGCGCCGCCTGTCCCGTTTATGTTTTCATTTGATTGCTTCGCGTCCTATGCCTTGCTTAATATTCCCCTTTAATGACAAAAAACGAGCCCCGAATCGTTCCAGCCAGCTTGGACTTCTGCCTCGCAAACTTAAACTTCCCTTCCAGCTCTTGCGGTACCTCCATCCCTTCCGAAAGCTTGAAACCGACAGCCCGTTTCTTCGGGTCATCCACGGTATACATGACATTGAGGGCGAGACCATCCTCATAAAAAACGTAGGCAATTTGGATATTTTCCACTTGAAAACGCGATGTTTCCAAAGGTTTGGCCGCAAACTCAATATCCCGTTCTTCCTTCAAAATCCGGTTCACATAATCCAGGGTCTCTTGGCTTTCGCTGGCAGGCACAACCGTAAATTCATGCTTGTACTTATTCATAAAGTAACGGGCTTCATTCGCGCGCAAACCAGCAAGCGCTTCGGCGACAGGTGAAGATTCCAAACCCACCGTAGATACATTTTGAAAATCAACGATATACGACATTTCCATCCCTCGTTTTCTCTTCATTTCCAGAAATCTATATTTCACAAGGTGACTGACGATTTTGTTAGTCTTCTAAATATTGTTTACATAGACTGGTAGAAACAAACATCCCGTTTAAATATTCAGCACTTTGCGTCAAAATCCTTCAGATATCTTCATAAAATCTATATATTCTAGGAGAATCACTCCTAGGATAATCCGCTCTCTCGTTAATCACCACGGCCTAATATATACTGATTCCGTCATCATTTACATTACAAGATTAGCGGAGGATTTCCTATGAATCAACTTCATGACAATCATACGCATAGCGGGCAAAGAGAACCGTTCATCGATTGGAACAGAACAGCTCTGGTCGTCATCGATCTCCAAAAATGGATAGGTCCGCAGTATGCCCCCTATTCCGCCGAAATGGTCATTGCCAATGCAGCCAAGCTGACCCGGCTTTTCCGTAGCCATGGGGCTTTTGTGGCACTTGTGCATGTGTCCAGTAAGGACTTCAAAGATATGCTCAGCCCTAAGCTGGATGCCGCACCTCCCCAACTAAATCTGGCCGAGGGCTGGGACGAATTTGTTCCCGAGCTCGGCGTAACTGAAACGGATCATATCATCTCTAAAAAGCAATGGGGGGCCTTCCATGGAACAGACCTTGATCTCCAACTGCGCCGCCGAAACATTGATACGATCGTCATCTGCGGCATAGCCTCAGGGATCGGTGTGGATACAACCGCCAGAGAGGCTTTTCAGCACGGATATGATATCATTTTCGCGATTGACGCCATGACCGGGTTCACGAAGGCTGAGCATGAGCATGTACGGGATGTCATTTTTCCGAGGATGGGGCGGATTCGCAAAACGGAAGAGATTTTAAAAGAGGTTATCTATCAGTGAGTACTCCATTAGCGGTCATTTTCGCCGTACTTAGGGTACGGATCACCGGGCTGTTTGTAACCGCAAGCTTAAAGGCCATCCTGTAAAGGATGGCCCTTCCTATACCTATAGCTCACTCGATTCAACTTTGGTGCCCAAAACTGCTTCTAGAATCAGCTTTTAATGTCCCGCTTGTAACTCATCTCGGTCTATAGCTTCTGGAGGTTGCTCCAGCCAGCCATGGTCAATCATAATATTGGCACCATCTTCTACATATAACGATACTTCCAACTGACATTTTGCAAATAAGGCGGCTACATCTTTTCTTGCACTAAGTGATGCACCATTGGCGTATTCCCTGATCTTCATGGCAAACATATCAATTTTATGATAAACCATCAGTTTGTCTGAGAAAGGGGACTCTGTTGATGGTCTGACCAAATGATCAATGAGCGAAGGAGATGGCAAACCGTCTTTGGACAATTTATTCGACATCAGATCAATATGTTTTTGGTTAAGATTCTTTCCGCGTTCTAAATATTGTCTGACTTTTTCACTTTTTGCCACCTGGACAAAGCCAGTAATAATGGCTTTACTTGTGATGTCGTTGTTCATGTTACCGTATAAATGGGCAATTTCCAAGCCTTGCAGCGGTCTCCCGTTTCCAAAAAATACATTTAAAAAACTCTGTTTGGTAATAAAATCAACTCCTTCGGGAGGAGGAATGACAGGTGGATTTATTGATGCATTTTTGGAAAGCAAAACATCATTGACCCGAACCATTAATTGGCTCGTATCATGAAGGGTCTTGACAAAAAAATCCCGGATATCTTTCCTCGTTACTAAGGGTATAGCCACGCTATAAATACTCATCCCGGCTTTGCCCAGATACTGTAAGTAATGAAGATAAAAGTCATCTTCATACAGCCGGGGTGCTTCCAGATTTACGTCGTCCTTCGTAAACCCGACCGGTATGGGAAAGGCCGCTTGTTTAAAAATGGCTTCGATATCCTGTATATAATCTTCACATAACCCCTGGGCAAATTGTAAAATCCCTTTAATTTCTTTATCGTTCACATGCTGGAGATAATAACTAAGCACGCATTTTCCCATCGTATTTCCAACATACGTTGCCCAAAGTTTTCCCATCTCCGCTGCCGTTAATTGTGATTGATCTGTTTTCACAAAACTCATTCCTTTTATGGTCTATTGGGAACCCATGCCTAGGATATCCAGCGACCAGCTTCGAAATACACTAAAAGTGCACCTTAAATTAAGCATGGTTCCCTAATTCAAGTCCTTCCACTGATACGGAAGAGGGACAAGTTGTCCAAAGGGAAACAAATTCCATGTAAATCAAGAATTCTATAAAACATTTACCGTTACTTATGGTACGGGTTCAGCTTAACGGGCCTATTGGCGGAAAATTGAGAAAGGGGCTGGCACGCCAGCCCCTTTCTTCCTCGGGTAGTTTATTTTATTCCGGTATGTGCTTTATATCTCAGCATCTTGGCGATTTAGAAATTGCCGAATCGATATATCTGTGCTTAGCCCAATGGCACGGCTATAAGCCAAGTGGGCATCTTCCTTCCGCTGCATCTGTTTGTATAAATGGCCGGCAAGTGCCCAATAGGGCTGATAGCTTACCACTTCTGCAGATGGAATGGCTTCTAGAAGCGCAATGCCGCGTTCCGATCCATAAGCCTCCGCCACTGCAGCGGCTCGGCCGACTAATGCGCCCAGTGTGGGAGATATACGAGTGAGGCCCTCGTATAATTGAGCAATCGCATCCCACTCTGTTTGCCCAGTCCATAAACGCTGTGCATGCACGGATTGGATCGCGGCCATGAGTTGAAAGCGTCCGATTTCACCGGCTTGCGAGGCGATATGCAGATAACGCTCCGCCTCCAAGATCATGCCTTTCTCCCATCGAGCACAGTCCTGCTGCGAGAGGGGAATATAGTTCCCCTCTTCATCATGCCGAGCCCCAACTCGCGCTTCACAGTGCAGCATAAGCGCCAACAGGCCATTAACCTCCGGTTCGCGGGGGTTGAACTGGAGAAGCAGCCTTCCCAGATAGATCGATTCCTCTGCCAATCTCCTGTGAGGCGAATCGGCACTGGCTGCTTCGTCCCACCCGCTCCCGTGAGCAGCGTAAATAGCCTCCAGAACGGAGTCGAGACGATTCGGGATTTCTTCAGCATCGGGCAATTCAAATGTGATGCGTTCGGTACGCATTTTGGCCTTTACCCGCGTCAGACGCTGGCTCATGGTGGATGGTTTGACGATAAATGCAGATGCAATTCGGGCTGCATCGATTCCAAGCACCGTCTGCAGCATAAGCGGTGTACGCATCGCAGGGTCAATGGCCGGATGAGTACAAAGAAACATCATCCGCAGTCGTTCGTCCGGAAAACCAGTGTTTGACGATGCGAGCCGTTGTGTATCCTCTGACATGGCAATGAGTGTCGGCAGCGCACTTTCGGAAACGCGGGTACGGCGTGCACGGTCGATAAGCCGCCTACGGGCGGCGGTAACCAGCCATGCCTCAGGCTTATCCGGAATGCCGATCTTCGGCCAAGTTTCTAACGCAGCGACAAAAGCGTCTTCGATCGCATCCTCAACCGCCTGCAGGTCCCGCCAATTTACAGCTAAATAGGAGAGTAATCGGCCGTAAGCGTTACGAGCTGTTTGTTCAATAACTTGATGAGCTTCCATAGAGATGATTACTTCAGCGCGGGAAGGTTTTGTCTGACCTCCACCGTATCGACAGGACCTCGAGCAGCCCACTCTAATGCAGTGTCCAGATCCGGAACATCAATCACGAATATTCCGCCGAGCTGCTCTTTCGTCTCGGGAAACGGTCCGTCCTGAACCGCCATTTCACCGCCGCGCCGTTTCATCGTTGCAGCTGTCTCAGGAGCATGAAGCCCCGAACCAAACACCACGATTCCAGACTGTCGTAAAGCATTCACGTAATGCGTCCAGCCTGCCAGATACTCTTGTTGCCGGGCTGGATCCATTCTTGCCGCAAAATCTTCCTGACTCTCGTAAAACATTAGGGTGTAACTCATACAAAAATTCCTCCCTGTAAAACCGTATTGGAATTGGGTTGCACTATAATGTCGTGTGGGCTGCTCCGATTTCTACATTACAAGAAAAATGTTTATATAAAAAGCTGGAGTCATTTGTGATGCACTCCTGGGAAACCGAACGAAACCCCAAGCCACACAAAAAGTGCGCAGTGAATACAAAAGCCCGTAAATGTAAGCCATATGCCCTGGCCAATTTTGACATATCAAGTGAGCGAATGTTAGATTCTAAATAGATTGAAATAAAGTCTGCGCTGAACCTCCTGTTATAACGGCCCAATACGGCCTATTTCATTCATTTCTATAATTCATTCTATATTTTTCACGAATTCTTTAATTTAGGTGGGCTTATGAGAAAAAACTACAAATTTACATATCGTCTACTTACTATGATCTGATTGAGGAAAGACATACCGCTGTGGAAGCCATACTTCAAGCCGGCCATATCCCTGCTGGAATCGAGCAATTTTTCAAGGAAAGCCAATGAACATTAGGAAGAGATGGATCGATGAGTCCGATGTATATATCCTGATTCTCGGAGGATTCTATGGTTTGACGCTTCCTGATGAATCCAAAAGCTATACGCATTGGGAGTATGAGTATGCCGGAGAAGCGGGCAAACCCAGATTTGCTTTTGTTGTTACAGATGAAGCATTAAGACAACAGCCATACGACTTTACAGCGATTGAATACTATCAGGAGTTTCAAGAGTTTAAGCAAACGGTCATGGAACAAGTCCCGATCTATTATGTTGAGGATGTACGGCACATTAAAATGGTACTTCGTGATCAATTGCCGGGGTATGCAGCAAGAGACGATTTGCATGGTTGGGTTTCCGGTAAGGATATCCCGGACGTTCAAAAGCTTTTGGAAGAGAATGCAAGATTAAAGGCGGAGTTGGAGAAAAAGAAATGAAAGAGGGGCTGGAACATCCAGCCCCGAATGCTAAAAAATCACGTCCTCCAAAGGGAGAACGCGATATCAAGCAGCTTGACTCCGTATTTCTACATCGTCATTCAATCTTTCGGGCGACCACCGCTAGTCGGCCGTTTTCGGTTGAGTATTCGCAAGTGGACAGTACAACAAGCTTGTCGCCATACCGGGCAGTTACGCCCGTATCATAAAGAGCGAGTTTCATGATGTTCTGTACATACGAATCGAACTCGGCGGGGGTACTTACATTTTCAATCTGGTAGTATTTAAAAACGTCGTCCGATTTGCGATAAACTTGCGACAGAATGACGGCTACAATTTCGTACTTTTCCTTTTCATAAAGCGTGCTGAACTGGAAAATAGCGTGCTCTTTATAAAAGTTTTCGTTCTTGTACTTCATTAAATCTTTAAACATCCAGCCGCTTTTCATGTGATGTCCATGAATCAGCAAAATACCCGAACCATTGGCCCGGCTATGCGCATCCAAAAAGGGGAGGCCGCCTTTGTTTTCCTTCTTATCGAAATCATGATTGAGATAGTACTCCGCATCCTGTGGATTCTGCATGACCGGGTACTCAATTCGGGTGCTGTCAATCTTCAGCCAGCCGACGATATCCGGATTCCTCTCGTAAAGCTCTCGAAATTCGGGAAGCATGACCGGCTTGTCCGCCTTATTGGACAAAAGGGAGGGGATTGCATCCCCTCCGCCTTTGCCAGACCCATCCTCCCTAACTTTTGTCAGCTCTTTGATTTTCTGCTGTTCAGCGTAATCTCGAAGGAGAGTCTTCGCAATACTGAAGAGAGAAAATACTAACACAAGGAGGGAAACGGCGATAAGAATCTTTTTAGTTTTGCTCATTTTCTTACCGCCTTTCCGGTCACTGAATGTGCTTTTTCTTCTTGTTACCGATTAGGCAGAACCCGATCGTCATCAAGGACATCAGCGCTAAAGCCATATAAAGGATAGGCGATACGCTGTTGTCTCCGGTTTTCGGAGCATCGTCCAGTTCGTTGCCGACGTTGCCGGTTTCGTTGTTTCCATTGTCGGTTCCACTGTTACCGTTATCAGTTCCATTGTTACCGTTGTTGGTTCCGCCGTTTTCGTTATCGGTTCCGCTGTTGCCGTTACCTGTTCCGTTGTTGCCGTTGTCGGTTCCACTGTTGCCGTTACCGGTTCCGTTGTTACCGTTATCGGCTCCGCCGTTGCCGTTACCAGTTCCGCTGTTGTCGTTATCGGTTCCGCTGTTGCCGTTATCGGCTCCGCCGTTGCCGTTACCGGTTCCGTTGTTGCCGTTACCGGTTCCGTTGTTACCGTTGTTGGTTCCGCCGTTGCCGTTATCGGTTCCGCCATTGCCGTTACCGGTTCCGTTGTTGCCGTTGTCGCCCCCACTGTTACCGTTGTCGGAGCCGCCACCGGAACGGATCGGCTTCATTGGCACATCGTATTTGATAATGTCATAATCGACAGAAATCGTATCACTCCGATGCGTCTCATATCCGTCCTTCGTTACGATCAGATAGTAATCCGCGTCAGGAAACACCATGTATGCATAGAAGCCATTTGCGTCGCTATCTTGCTCGGGGCTCTTGTTGTTGTGCGGCGGGAAATTTGGAACCGGTGGAAGCGTTACTTTCGTATCCGGAGTGTGCCCGTTATCTCTATTCCGCTGCGTATCCGCATAATACAGTGTAACTTTGGCTCCATCAATTTTCTTGCCGTTGATAGCGTCTCCTGTCGTTTCATCATAAACCGTACCGTAAGGATCGACCAATTCCTCGGAAATATTCAGCTCTCCGTTTGCTTTCACGTCCAGCTGCGTCACCTTGAAGAGCAATTCCTGACCGTCCTCAGCTTCATAGCGAACTTCCATGGTGTACTTCTGCTCGGTTAGCCCTTCCACGGAGAAAGTGCCGTTTGAAGCCATCGGAAACGCCTTGGGACGACCGTTCTCTTGAATATAATTGCCGTCCTTGTCCTTCAAATAGATATACATCTGGCTGGTAAAAGAATCGTTGAATAGCTCTTTTGTTCCATCCAGCTGCTTGAACAGCACGATCCCTACCGCCGTAATGTCGGCCGGAACGGTCTCGTCTCTCACACTGCCGTCCACGTTTGCTTTTTGCGTGAACTCGACAGAGACATCTTTTCCGCCTACATGATACAGCTTCGTATAAGTGATCGTATAGTCCGTATCCGCTGCGGCCGGAATCGAATATTCACCCTTCTCATTCGTCCGAATCTTTTGCTGTTCATCGGTCTTCTTGTTCGTCACGATGATTTCCGCGTTCGGAATGACTTCGCCTGTATTGTTGTCGCGCAGCACGCCTTCCAGATATGGGCGGGTATTGACGAAGCGTGCTTCGGCCGCTTTCTTCTCCGGAATGGTGCCTGTACGAATGAAACTTTCAGGATCCGTCACATAGCCGTCTTCCGAATAATCATTCTGGATCACCTTATACTCGAGGCCCGTCGGAAGTTCATGCACAACGAGCGTCTGACCATCCGTAAGCTCGAAGGTGTCTCCACTCTTAATCATGACCTTGGTGCCATCCGGCTTCTCATAGGCGTAGGATTCGTCCGATCCCGCTCCTGTGAAGGTGATCGTGTACTTGAACAATTTTTTCTTGTCGTCGTCTTTGCCTTTAACCGTGTTGCTGATGAGCAGGTCGCCCTTTATGACTCGCACGTTTGTGAACGGGGCCTCTTTATCAGTACCTTGCATGACTCCAGTATAGTTTCGTTCCTCAGGAGTAGTCACGTAATCATTGGTTGTATAGTCCTTCTGAGTAACTGTGTATTTTAGATCTTTAGGCAGACCCACCATTTCCAGCGTCTCTCCATCCTTGAGTGTGAAGGATTCGCCGGACGTGATCGTACCTGTGCCACCATCCGACTTCTTGTAAGAGTAGCTTCCGTCCTTGCCTGCACCCTCAAAGCTAACGGTGTACTCGAACGCCTTCGTCTTGTCGCCGCCGTTGCCCATGACCGTATTGCTCACGGTCAGCTTGTTGACGGTTCGCTCATTGATGAAGTCCGCCTTGTGGTCGCCTTTATCCGCAATTTTGCCGGACAATTCTCTCTCCGGCTTAGTCGTGTAACCGTCAACGGTCGTATAATCCCCCTCGATAACGGTATAAACCAGACCTGCAGGCAATGCCGGCAGCGTCATAGTTTGCCCGTGCTTAAGGGTAATCTTGTCACCGCTTTTGATCGTGCCAGTCGTATTATCTGACTTTTTATAGGAGTACTCTCCGCCCTTACCCTCGCCTTCGAAGATTACGGTATACTCGAACTCTTTATTCGGATCGCTTCCGTTGCCTTCCACCTTATTGGTGATGGTTAGCTTGCCTTGGGCTGGCGTAGGTACGACCAGCGGATTATCCGAGGTTACTTTCACCCCGTCTACCCAGATGGGCTTCCCGGGCGTATTCCCTACGTACACCTGATACACATGGGTGATCGGCAGCCAGGTATTCAGATCAATATAGGTTTCCTTCAGCTCGTAATAACCTGGATCCGGGAACAGTAGATTGAGTTTTCCTCCGCTATCTGTTGTTCCCTTAGCGATTTGAGTTCCGCCGTCTTTCTTATAGAGCGTAAACTCTACGCCTTTTAGCGGATTGTTGTTAGGATCCACCTTTTTCAGGGGCAGAAGGGCATTGGAGCTTGAACTGCCCGCTACGTCCGAACTGTCCAGCGTGCTTTCACTTTTGGCACTAACAGATTTCAGCTTGTCATCGCCCATCAGCTTTACCTCATTGCCCATTTTGTCGCCAGCTTTCGCTTTAGAAGGGTCAACCTCGGTTTGGTACACAAACTGGTAAAGCTTATTAGGGTTGTTCATTTTGAATATGAGAACCGTGGTGCCTCCCTCGCCTGGTGCAGCTTCTACCTGAACTTCACAGTTCGGGTCGCTGAGGTCCAGTGCTGCGCCCTCTCTTTCCAGAGCACCGCTGGCAGTCAATTTAGCAGGATAAACTGCCATACTGGGCGCTGTAAGCACAAGCTTTCCGTTTTCTTCATAGCGCAGATTCATACCTGCACCTAGGGTATCCTGCAAATAAACACCCTGCTCCATGTTGAATGGCGGGGTATAGTTCACCGTCCATTCCAGCACACCTGGAACGGGCTTAGTTACCGTCTTGCCCAGGGTCTGAATAGGTACAATAACTTTGCGCTGTTCGGTGAGGACCTTCTCCACCCCGCCCCATGTCATATGAAGGTCGGCTTTGTTATAAAGCACCTGCTTGTTTGTGCCGTTGGTGGTGTATTCCTCCAAATATTTCTCTAGAGCTGCATTGGAAGGTCTTGCCTTTACTAAAATGACATAAGGACTTTCCAATTTAGAAAAGGTGAACGTTCCCTCGTTTTCATTATGAGAAAAACTTACTACATGAGCACTAGTGCCTGGTTCAATAAGTGCTTTGGCATCATTTTTAACACCATATTCTGTACCCGAACCATTGTCCGAATATCCTTTCCAAAGCTCAAAATCCTTACCTTCAGAAAACGGCACGAATTCCCAGCCTTCAGGCAGTGTGTCCACTAGCTTGATTTTGCTAATTACTCGATTACCGCCGTCCTTAGCCATCTCTTCTGTATTGTAACCCGGCATATTGACACCTAGACGGAAAGTGACCGTCTTGGTTGTGCGGTCATAGGCCGAAATGGTCCATGCTTCATTGCTATCGTTTCTAATATAGCTGCTAACATTATTTGGATTAACATTTTCAGGTGTACCATCTGCCTTTAATGGCTTCGACGCAAAGAGCATATCCTTGTTCAACATGCGCAGATGAAGATTAACAGAGTTTTGCGCTATTTTTACGGTTTCTCCATCAAACAGTAAGGACCGGTTCCATATTGTTTTTCCGGTCTCAATATTCTGCCTGAAGAGGACGTCTGGGTTAGTCTCAAGTGCACGGAAGCTGAAGGATGCAGCTCTATCGGTGTATCCGGTCACCTTGATCAAATCCGCCACCACATTACCGTTCACCTTTAAAGGAATAGCCTTCAAGGTTAAGCCGATTGCGCTCTTGAGAGTACCTTCGTCATATTGCTTCCAAAGCTGAGCAGTATTAACATTTGCTTTGATTTTTGCGATCGTTTCCGCGCTAACCTCTCCGGTTTCATCCTCAGCCTTGTCCAAAACATTCAAATCTCCGCCATGCACGAGTACATCATACACTACGGCATCCGGCAAAGCATATTGTGGCGTTAGATTGACAGTCCATGTGATGCCGCCGAGGTTGAAATCCTCCATCGAAATAGATCCACTCTTTGTGAAATCATGCGCACCGATCGTAACGATTGCCTCGTCAGTTACTGCGGCAGGTCTTATACCAGTTATCACATCATTGTTCTGAATACCGCCTGGTGTGTCCAAATTCCAGTTGGCACGTGGTTCTATTTTGAAGTTGGAACCGCTTGTTACCTTACTCTTAATCACTAGTTCCACTTTACCATTAATATCCCCAAAGGAATAAACGCTGTTATCATCTGGTGTAATTGGTTGTACCTCAGATGCAGTGCCATCCTCCCATGTCTGCCATGTGGCTGACTCAAACTTCAGCCCAGCAGGTAACACATTTGTGATGGTAAAGTTCTTTAAACCTTTTTTGTTATACTGGTTAACAGTGACTTTCCATGAAATGGTTTCATTCGGATGGTCATACGAGGCGCTGGCTTGAATCCAGTCTGGAGCAAAAGAAATCTCTTGACCTGCACTCACTAAAACAGTGTCATCGACCTCTTTTAATCTCACTAAGCCGTTCATGTCCCGATAGCTGCGCCCAAGATTCCCCGGTGGATTCTTGTATTCGTAATAGTAAGCTTCCTTTGGAATCCAAGTCTTAAACTCAACCTTTGGATCTATACCGGTACCCTTCGGGAAAATGTAGCTCAGTTTACCGTCAGCGTCGATATCCGGCTCTACCGCTATGTCGTTGACTTTGAAGGAGCCAGTCACATAGATACCACGGGCATTACCATTGCCAGTATTATAAGATGCAGGGTCCGTAAAAAACTTCTTCCCATCCAGCGGCAATTTGATTGTTTTATCAAACTGATCGAATGCAGATACGGTTGACTGCCAGGTAACCGCACCCTCAACAAATTGTGCGGGTTGAATTCCGCGATATCCATACTGATCCCACCTGATCATTCCGGGCGAGCTTAAAGTAATGCTATATGCTGCTGTAACATCTGGATTCTTTAACTCATACGCTCCCCCGAAAATCGAGATAGGCTTTGTATCGCCGTATTCAATTCCATTCAAATCCGAATTGGCGGTTGTTTCAAATCCGAAGCTAACCGCCTTTCCAATACCATTAAAAAAGCTGTCGTCACCATTAAATACAATCCTGATGCTATCCGGAGTGAAGGAGGCAATACCAAGCTGTTTCACACCCAATTCAGTTGTTGCCATCAAGGTTTTGGTAGCTGTCGGCAGCACCACTTCCTTGAAGTGGTCTTCTCTTTTTAGCTCAATCCAGTCACCCTTTTGTATGTATTTCTCAGGATCTGCATTAGTTGGATTTGGGTCATCACCATTCACTGGCAATTTTAGACCTTCAGATTTCAGCGTAAACTGCTGCCGGCCCTGAATCGTACCGCCTGGGGCAATGTCAGTTCCTTGCGTCACCTTCAGCGGAAAGGTTGAATTAGCCTCCATGAACACCGCCGTTTTATCCGTCGGAACTGCCGCCATAACTACGGAATTGATCGGCGTCTCAGTTACTGACGGCGGTTCTTCCACGCTAGGTGGTTGATCCGTGCCCGACGGCTCGTCCACGCTCGGCGGTTGGTCCGTGCCCGACGGTTCCTCCACGCTCGGCGGTTGATCCGTGCCCGACGGTTCCTCCACGCTCGGCGAGCCAGATTCACTAACTACTTCCGTTCCGGAATTGCTTGGCGCACTCTCCGCAAATGCGGCAGCAGAGAACACCACCGTCTGCAGGACTAGCATAATTGCCAAGCAGAAAGAGAGTATTGCTTTACCTATGCTGCGTTTTCGTTTCAAGACACTTTTGTCCTCCATTCCCAAAACTACCGAAAATTTTAGCGACTGTGAGATCATCAGTTCAATAACGTTCAAATGAATAGATATCTTCTATTTGCTCGATCCCAGCAGCCCTTTGCATCATCTAATCTTGCAGGCTTCCTCCTTTCCCCTCCTCCACAGATACTGATAGGCCTGTTGGTACATGTAGTTGTGCTCTCTTCTCTTCCTGTTATCTGAGTTTCGCTGTGATCTATCATCACGAAATCTCTTCAGGTGTAGTGCATCAACATATGACCAGCCCATTTAGTTCTGTCTAATTTTGGAGAATAAAGTCGACATGCGATGATTATACTCATTCCTTCTGAATAATTACTGAATATTAACAGAGTACGGATAAGGTGTTAGTCACGTAAGCATGAAAAAACACATCCTCAATTGGGATATAGCATTCTTCTAAATAAACCTACCTCTCCATGAAATGAGAGACTAATTGAGGTTCATCAATAGAAGAAGACTTTTACCAAAGGGATGTGTTTTTCTGTCTTAATATAAGCTATGAATCACTTCTACATTATGAAGCTTTTGCCGCGACAGCCTTTTGAATTAACGCTTTAGCATCGCTATTAGAAAGACCTTGTTTAGGTTGAAGCGTTTTTTTATCCGCTGCACTTAGAATACCTTTATCAATCAGAGTGGCCATAGATTTAATCGCGTAGGCAGAAACGGTTTTGCCATCTTCAAAACCTGCAATGATCGCAGCAGCGTTTTTATCAGAAACAGGATTGTTCAACAATTTAGCAAGAATGGTAGCCGCTTCTTCACGAGTGATGTCACGATCCGGATTGAAGTTACCGCCATAGCCTTGAATAAATCCGGCATGAGCAGCTTCAGCGATGGCATCTGCATAGGCAGCGTCAGCAGCAACATCCTTGAATGCAGGTGCTGTAGCTACTTCGTTTAGCTTCAACATGTCTACTAAAGCACTCACAAATTCAGCACGAGAAATGACATCTGTGGTTACAGGTGTTTCCGGTTGTTCTGTAGATGCACCCAGGTTGGTAATGCGTCCTTCTGTTTTAGCCTGAATAGCGCCACCTTTAAATTTATCTACAATGTACTGATAGAATACATCTAGATCGATCGGACCGGCTAAGGATGATTTAGCATCCACCAGCACTTTATAGTTATCTCCGCCTGCTGCCATAAAGTTGTTAACTACAGCCGTATATGTTTTTCCAGGATCAATCGGTGTACCATCTTCAAGAGTGAGACTAGTCACACGTTCTGCAACTGGCTTGCTGAAATCTGCCGTATACTTTAAGCCAGAGATTTGTAGTGTTTTGGTGTTCGGTGTACCGTCCGCGTTTGTACCCCATTGCTGCTGCAGCAAGGTTTGAATTTGTGCACCAGTCAGCTCCAGTTTCACCAAAGTATTGCCAAAAGGTTGGATTTTAGCAAGATCAGCAAAGGTCACGTCGCCTTGCGGCAGATCCGCACGAATCCCACCAGGATTCATAAATGCAAAGTCAGCAGCGCTGGCTTTATCACCAAAATCTGCTTGACGCATTGCATCTGCAATGAGGTTTCCAAGAGGCGCTTCGTTATTATAAGCATCTGTACGAGTGACTGAACCATCTGTCGTACCTACTGGCTTCGTTAGCTCAGGATGCTTGTCTAGTGATTTTTTAATAATAGCTAAAGATTCAGGGTCTTCTTTGACACCGTCTTGAAAAGTCGTTGTAACTGCAGCTGATTTTTCGGTTACGTCTCCAGTCGTAGGGTCAATCATCAGCTTAATATCTTCAAATGCCGTACCATAAGAATAAGCCTGAACGATCAATTTTCCATTCACTTCACCGTTAGCTAAAGCATGATTGTCACCTGCAACGATAACGTCAACAGGGGAATCGGCAGGCAAAGCTTTGGCCAAATCAGCTGCTTCTCCAGTGGTTACTCCTTCTTTGGTTGTTGCTGGATCATGTGCCAGAACGATGATCGTTTCTACACCTTGATCTTGTAATTCTTTTGCATATTTATTAACGGCTGCAACTTCTTCTTCTGCGCTTAAGAAACGCACGCCTGCTGTACCCGCTGGGGATACTTTAGAAGGTGTCGCTTTCGTCACTAATCCGATAAATCCGATTTTGACTCCGCCCAATTCTTTAACCACATATGGCTTAATCAATGGTTTGCCAGTGGAAGTTTCAATGACGTTTGCATTTACATAATCAAATTTGGCGCCAGCATGGGTTACCTTGCCTTCTTTTGGATCCAAACCACCAAAGATTTGTGCTTTTAATGCAGCGATACCTTGGTCGAATTCATGATTGCCCAAAGAACCTACATCAAAGCCCATCATATTCATCCATTCCATCGTAGGCTCATCACGATCCAAAGATGAGACGGGGGCGGATGCTCCAACAGAGTCTCCATTATGGAAGAGCAGGGAGTTTTCATATTTGGCTTGAGCTTCTTTTAAATATGTTGCTAGAATTGGAGCTGTTCCTACCTTTTTGTCACTAACTATCGATGTGGTGTCCAACTGACCGTGCAGGTCATTGATTCCAATCAAATGTACTTCGACATCGTTGCCTGCAGCAGAGACAGAACCTACTGCGCCAAACATTTGGGAAAGTAATAGAGCAGTCGTAGCCACACGAATGGTGCTTTTACCCAGAACTTTTTTCCATGACATGAGTTATAAAACCCCTCTCCAATTTCTGATCCGGAGATATTTTAACATAAATCAAATCATGGAAGTTGTAGAATATATCAAATCTGTGTAAAAAATTTTGGGAGATTGGTAGAGAAGGAAACATGCCTATATCTGGCCCAACACCAAAGTTAGTGCTTGCTTGAGTTTCGATTTATTCTGGTCGAAATTTCGTACCAAATTGGAAAAATATACGCCAAGGTGTTGTGATCTTTCATTCGTCATATTTCCCTTCCCACTTCAGAGATAAGGACTTCTCCGCTCCTACCAATCAGGTTCATCTACTCCTTTTAGAACCGGGTCAAAGCCAATCCCGTGTGAATCCAATATCTCATAGTCGTGGCCAGCCTCAGCAAGACCTTGAACGAAACGAGCCTTTGATCTCCACAAGGCCCGGCCATCGCTTTAACATCAAATTCTATTAATTTTGTTGCCTTTCTTAAAGATGATCTCCTACGGTGGCATCGATAAATTTCCCCGTGACCCATCTCGCTTCCTCAGATGCTACGAAGATAACTACATCAGCAACGTCTTTAGCGATGCCAATTCTTCCGAAAACAGACGCTGAAGCTGCTGCAGCATTAGCTTCTGAGTTGGCGAGCCAATCCTTGTTCATATCAGTATCCGTAACTCCCGGCCTTGCATATTGTAACGAACCCATTCCGACATCTGACATAACTCCTTCCCAACCGTCTTTTAATATATATGAGGCTAGCAGGGATAAGACGATTGGATGTGGAAGAACCAGAGAATCTGCAGTTCACAGGTTGGCGATTTTATGGCGCAGTAGTGATTATGTTTTGGCATCCTCATTACTTTTCTATTGGTTCTGTTAATTCTCTTCTCAGTAAAGCAATTTCATGTTTATACGGAGGGTTTTTGTATTTAATAGGCCCTATAGATGGTGTTTCAAGCAGTTTGGGGAGATTAGAAAGTTGAGGATGGTGAACAATGTAGTCCAAGGTAAGCAGACCTATAAATCCATGTCCGATATTCTCGTGTCGATCTTTTCGGGAGCCGCGTTCGTTCTTGGAATCATTTATGTGAAGCACCTTTAACCGATTGAGCCCAATGATGCGATCGAATTGATCGAGCACGCCGTCAAAGTCATGGACAATATCGTAACCGGCATCATGAACGTGGCAAGTGTCCAGGCAAATTGAAAGACTCTCATTGTAAGTTACTCCCTCTATAATGCGAGCCAATTCCTCAAAGCGAACGCCACATTCCGTCCCTTTACCGGCCATCGTCTCTAACGAGATTTGCACCTTTTCATTCCGGGTAAGAACTTCATTAAGCCCCTTAATAATCCTGTTAAGCCCTTGGCCTATTCCTTCTCCAACGTGTGATCCAGGATGCATAACAATCTGTTCCGAACCCAATGCTTCCGTCCGATCCATTTCATCGCGCATAAAGGCAATGCTATGACTGAATACTTGATTGTTCATGGAATTTGCCAAATTGACTAGGAAAGGAGCGTGAACAACAATATTGCTGATTCCATGCTCTTTCATATGCGAATGCCCCTCTGAAATCTTGTAATCAGAGATCGGTTTTCTTTTCGTATTTTGTGGAGCGCCGGTGTAAATCAGGAATGTATTCGCTCCATAAGAAGCAGCCTCTTTGCTGGCTTTAAGCAACATCTCCTTGCCGCCCATGGATACGTGACTTCCGATTAGCATGTACTATCCCTCCGAATTCCGTATTTCGTCAAACTGAATATTTTCAGCGTTTACGGGAAGAAAAGATGTTATACATCAAGCAATAAGCAACTGACAAACTGAAACGACAACTTTCGACCCTAATCCAAAACAGCCTATCCGGCTCTCCCCCTGACTTTCACCCTACTTATGGCGGTTCAGCGTATCATCTACAGAGCGAGATCGAAAGGCAGCCGCTTGTGTGCCTTATTCGGAAAGATTCATATTGATTCACACCCGAAGAAGCTCACGTTAGACGACAAGAATCACGTCGGCAGCGTCGAGCTAGCCTTCGACGAGAAAACATTCTGACACCCCTTGAATCCTTTCTTAGTGCACTTGAAAGTAATATTCCTACTGAGTAACTCGAATGAAAATAATATATTCAAATTATATTTCGCCCTACTTATCTTGTATATTTCAAAATGTTAATTGTTTTTAGGCTGTGAATCCAAGACATACTTTATAGGCTTTTGAAGTACGTCCACAATGGCTGCGATGATACTTGTTGCCAAAATGCCCATTAGACCTAGAGATATTGGACCTGCTGCATCATCACCTGTGAATTGTGCACGCACCCTTAAATAAACTATTGCTAACAAAATGAAAAAAATGACAGTAAAAGTGCATTTCTTTATTACCTCCAAAGATTGAAGAGATAACTCAGAGAATGCATTTTTCTTTTCGATGTAGTTTAAAAGTTTAAATACTTGATACAACGCCACAGAAAACGTAATACATATTCCATATGCACATATCAAAAGTGGATATAGCGAATAATCACCCGGACGCTCTATCGCATCTCTTCTGGCTGCTTCAGGCAAAAAAACTATACCCACGGCAAGCACTGCAATTCCAATCAGAAAAATTATTACCTTTAAGAAAGTGCTAGAACCTCGTTTAACATTCATTTTTAAACACCTCATTTATTTACTGACAATACGACTTTAACATAAAATATATCGTTTTGCGATAAATTAATATTGTTTTTTATTATATTATTATTGTTGTTGAAATATCCTTTTAATTTTAAACAAAATAAAAAGCATTCCTCATTACAAAGAAATGCTCTTACTTTAAAATATCAAATTTACAACTGCTTCAACAAAAAAATACCAGGTAAATTAATAATATCCATGCTTTATGCTCTGCTGTGTGCAAGACAAATTTGGTAAGAGCGGATGAAGCTGAAGCCTTCGTCTTCAAGAGAATTGAACAGATTACATCCAATCCAGATCTCTTAGAGAAATTGTAGGCAATGTAAACGGTAAAATTAGAACAGAAAAGTTGGTCTCATTGGAAGTTGAAAAGAAAAAGCTAATCCAGTAGAAGAAGGATAGGGAGTATGAACTCAACAGACCAACTATAAAAGAGGTTTCTTTTGAGCAGGTGCATCAAGTCTTAACAGGCTTCTCAACCTTCATTATGACGGTTGAGCCAGTGAAACAGAAGGACTTGCTTCACTCCATAATAAACAACATCACCGTAAACTCTGGTGATAATCTCGATCAGAGAAGCGCCAAGGACATTGAATTGTCTTTGACGCTTCAATTAACGACGACTTTGTGCTTATTTATGGTACGGTTCCCCCCGATTGATCTTCACCGCACGATAAATCTGCTCCACCAGCACCAGCCGCATCAGCTGGTGCGGCAGGGTCATGCGCCCGAAGCTCAAGCGCTGCTGAGCGCGGCGCAGCACCTGATCGGAGAGCCCGTGGCTCCCTCCGATCACGAACACGACATGGCTCGTCCCGTAGGTGCCGAGCCGGTCGATCTCGGCGGCCAGCTCTTCCGAGCTCCAGAGCTGGCCGCCAATGGCGAGCGCGATCACATGCGCGCTCTCTTTAATGTGCGCGAGGATGCGTTCGCCCTCGCGCTCCTTCACGATCGACACCTCGGCATCGCTCAAGGTGTCGGGGGCCTTCTCGTCCGCGACCTCCACCATCTGAAATTTGATGTAAGGCGTCAACCGCTTGGCGTATTCCTGGATGCCCTGCACCAGATACTTCTCTTTTAGCTTGCCGACGCCGATAATTTGAATCAGCATGAATACCCCTCCACCTATCTTTTTACCCTATCTATTCCCTGAAAGTAAAAAAGAGCGTGTCTCCACGCTCTCCTCATCGCTATTCATCTCTTCATAGCATTTCCTGCTAACCCTGCGGCTACACGACCAGGAACTTGGCCGGCTGATCGCAGTGCGCGCACTGCACGGGCGGGTCCCAATCGGAGAACTCCGTCTCCTTCAGGTCCACGATATCCGGCGCATCCTCGTATTCGTCGACGAACATATCGATCGCGAGCTCCACATGGTCTTTACAAACGACAAACATAAAATGGCATCCCCTTACAATTGCACACAATGTACGTATTTCTGGCTGGTCAATTCCGAAAACCTATGACTCTCATTATATCCGGTTTTGGGCCGGATCACACGTCCTATTTTAGGAATCCGGCTTGTCGGCGAGCTTGACGTCCACGGTCTCCTGCTGGCCTGCACGGTAAAAGGTGACCTTGAGCATGTCGCCGATCTTCACTTTGTCATACAGGTACTTCTTCAGCTCCAGCGTAGTTTTGATCGGGTCCCCGTTGAACTCCGTAATGACGTCGTTCAGCTTGAGCCCCGCATCCTTGGCAGGTCCGATAGCGTCCAGCACGACCACGCCGTCTTTCACGTCCGCCGGAAGCTTCAGCTCCTTGCGCTGGTCTTCATCCAGCGGGGCGTACGGATTGTTCAGGTCCACGGTGTACACGCCCAGGTAAGGACGTGAGATTTTGCCGTATCTCATCAGCTCATCCACTGTCTTCATCACCTGATCGACGGGGATGGCAAAGCCCAGGCCTTCCACACCGGCATCGGAAATCTTCATCGTGTTGATGCCGATCACTTTGCCGTTCAGATCAACCAGCGCGCCGCCGCTGTTGCCTTCATTGATGGCCGCGTCGGTCTGGATCACTTCCTGCTCCCAGTCGTACACGCCGTCCTGGTTCAGCGACACCGGCACGACCCGGTTGGTGTAGCTGATGATGCCGGACGTCAGCGTATCCCCGAGCCCGAGCGGGTTGCCGATGGCAAACACCGTCTCCCCTAGGCGCAGCTTCGTAGAATCGCCCATTTCCGCCACATCGGCAATGTTCTTGTCGTCCACCGACAAGACGGCGATATCCGTCACTTTATCGGTACCGACGAGCGTTGCCTTCTTCATGTCCCCGCCGACCGTCATCACTTCCAGATCCTGTGAGCCTTCAATGACGTGGTTATTGGTGATGACATAAGCTTTGCCGTTCTCCTTCTTGAAAATGACCCCTGATCCGAGCGCCGAATCCTCCAGGTCGGCCGTTCCCTTGTCCGCGTCCTTCGCATCTTTATAGTTCACGATGCTGACGACGGTCGGGCGGACTTTGGCCGCTGCCTGAACGAGCCGGTCGAACGGATCTCCGCTGCCGTCCAGCGGGGTTGAAGTAACCGCACTGACCGCCGCCGTCTCCCTTGTATGGGAAGGAAGGCCGGTGATGAGGCTGAACAGGAGCACCGCCACCACTGCACTGATAACGGAGCTGACCGTCGCCACGAACAGCGTGGACGTCCCCCGGCTGCGCCTGCTTCTGCCCCACACCCGCTGTGCGGGATATACTTTGCGAAGGCTTCGCCGTTTGGAAATTTTGGTCGAATAAAAATCGTCACGAAACAGCCCCATGTGATCCTCTCCCCTTTGTTGTAACGCATCCCGAAAATCTTGTGAGATTCATCCATACAGACGCCTTTGACGAGAAATGAAAAAATCTCCGTCACCAAAGGCCGATCTGTATAACTAATGACGTGGCGGCATGTTCTTATAAGCTTCTAATCGTTCAGGCTGCCTATACTATTAATAACTGCTTCCAGCTTACCAAGGTTGCACGAGGCAGACCCTTTATTTTTTACATCACCACATTGGGCTGAATCTAAGCATCAAATTTGAAGCGTCGAAGTCTCAGTCACTCACATTCGTATGTATGGAATTCGCCCACGTTGACTTCGGATTCTCTTTCTATATAGATTGAACTAAAGCTTTGCATTGAACTTCCTGCTATAACAGCCCAATGGGCGGCCTATAACATTCATTTCTTCAGCCTATTCTATACAGCACATGAGATTTATTTTCATAGAAACAGGAATGTTTCCGGCATATACAGACTAGAATAAAAGTAAAGCCTGATGAAACTATGAAAAAGGCGAAGCATGACCTGCTATGCTGCAGGCTGGACACCAGTCAAACCCGCTGTATGCAAGCCCTCGCGGACATTCATGCGGTATAGTTATTGTAACATAAGTGGAGCGGTTGCCCTAATCTTTTATCGCTTGCGTCATTGGTGGGTTATGGAATTGAAACGATGCTGAAAAACAAGGAGGAACGGACTCATGGAACGATTTCCGTCTTCGATGGACTATGTGAATATGATGGCCAAGCTGGGGGATTTAAAGGACGAGCACTACCGCAATACCCTTGCCTTAAGCACGATCATTGAACTGCTCATTGACAAGGGCATCCTCACCCGTGACGAGGTAGAGAGAAAAGCGGCGGAGCTCGACGCCTTTATGGCTCACTCACCTTATCCCACGGTGTAGGACGGTCGTAGTAGGTGTCGCACAGTTTAAATTCACTGTCTTTATAGAAGCATCCCCGGTCTTCCATCCCGGTACGCACGGTCATTTTGGCCAAATCCATCTGATTATGGTCCCGGCTTAAATGTGCCAGATACGTCCGCTTCAGGTCTCCCGTCAGCAGCTCGCTCATCGCCTCGCCTGCGGCATCGTTGGACAAGTGCCCAAGGTCGCCCAGAATGCGGCGCTTGGTGTTCCACGGATAACGGCCCATCCGCAGCATCTCAATATCGTGATTCGCCTCCAGCACGAGCACGTTCGAGCCGCTGATGGCCTGCTTCACCTTATCGCTCATATAGCCCAGGTCCGTCGCCACGCTCAGCTTCTCGTCCCCGTCGTAGAAGCAGTAGCCCACCGGCTCTGCCGCGTCATGCGATATTTGAAAAGACTCCACCCGCAGCGATCCGAAATCCCGCACTTCGCCGCTGTCCATCACGACACGGTTTTCCTCGGCGATTTTGCCGACGGACTTGTTGATCGCCTCCCATGTCTTCTCGTTGGCATAGATCGGCAGATCGTATTTGCGGGCCACGGCACCGAGCCCTTTAATATGGTCGGAATGCTCATGGGTGACAAGAATCCCGTCAAGTTCCTCTCCCGACAGCTCCCGCTGCTCCATCAGCTCGTCGATCCGCTTAGCGCTAAGCCCGGCATCGATCATCAGCGTCGTCTCTTCGTTTCTTACCACGGTTGCGTTCCCCGTCGATCCGCTCGACAGAACGGTAAAAGATATGCCCATCATCCCTGCTCCTTTCCCTCTTCATCCTTGGGGCTGTTCACGGTCACGTCACCGCTGATCCCCTGTACGTAATAAATTTCTCCGCTCTCCAGCGTGAACCGCCATGATGGCGCAGCCACCTGGCTCTCCGAGTTAAATACCTGGCCGTAATAGCCCAGCTGAATATCCTTTATGGACGAACCTTCCGGGATAAAAGCGTCCACCAACCGTTTTAGTGCCCCGGATGCCGGCAAAATCTTCTGCTCCTGCTCGTCCTCCATCGGGGCGATCTCCACCAGCGACTGGCGGTAGGACACGATTTTCTGCTCGCTGTAGTACAGCTCGAGCTGATCGTTGAACAGCGGCCATTTCCCGTCCACCAGCGTATGCATTACGAATCGGCCGGCGGCGCCGGCAACTTTCACCCGTTCCAGCTCCGCTTCCGTCATCTCCTGACTCGCCTGAGGATCATACCGGTAATTGCCGAACTCGGGAATCTGGTCACCCAAGGCGTCCACAAGGTCGGTACCCATAAAGATCAGCTTGCTCTCGACCGGCTTCTTCAGCGTGACCGGCTTGCCGATGCTTTCCCCGCTCACGTAGTGGTAGGAGATTTTGGGCAGCGCGGGCGTCATGCTCGGAATCGGGCACAGCAGCTGAATCGATTTTTCCTCCATCGCCTTCTGCGTGCTGTCCGCCAGGGAGGCAAAGTCCAGATTGGTATCCGCCTGTTCGCGCACGTCGGCCCACAGCTGGTAACCCAGCACCAGGTTCAGCAGCAAAAAAGCGTAGATCAGCACATTTTTGGCCCGTCCCCAATCCATCCCTTGCCCTCCTTTAACCGAAATTTGATCCCGCATGGTTCCCCATAGCTTCGGCTAACCCATCATTCCCAAGCTTCGACACGCGATCCATCCGATCGTTATGAAAATGGAGCTTTGCTCCTTCTAATCGACCTTTCATGCTAGATGCTGCATCCGTTATTGCCCCTAAATACAGCAGCAAGATATAGATTGGGAGGCAGAATTCCCTGCTACTCCCACCTTACGCCACTCTTTTCCATCGGTCAACCCGCATCATGCCAAGCCTGGCGTCCTTTTAGCGGATCACCGTCACGGCGCCGCTCTCCTGCTTCACCGCCCAGACCGGCGTCAGCTTCAGTCCCGTTCCGGTCTTGGTCAGCTCCGGCAAATACGCCGGATATAGATCCTCGATCGCCGAGTCCTTGTTGATCCGGCTCAGCTTCTCCTTGAGCTCGGCACCGCCCGGCAGCTTCACCATCGTCTTATGCTGCTCTCCGGATTTCATATAGATCAGGGAGCGCTCATAAGCCGACACGGTGCCCTGCTGCAGGTTCAACCGGATCGTGCCGTAATGGAAATTAAGCGTGTCCAGGATCGGATAGGCGCCGTAATACTGCTGGAACACGATTTGGCTGCGTTCCTCTCCGGTACCCGACTGACCGAGCCGGTAGGTTCCGTTCCAGCCGCCATGCTCGTTGACGAAGTCAACGGCGGCCAGCGCATCCTTCCCGTCGCTGCTCTCGCCCGCCGGCGGCGCGGCCGGATCGGTGTAGCTGATCCACTTCTGCTCCTGCCGCACCTGGAGGCTCCGCTTGCTGTCCGTATAAATCTCCGATCCGTCCTTTTCCTGGATGTAACGGGTAATGCCGGGGTCGAAGAAGAGGCTCTGCTGCATCTGTTCCACCGTATATACGCCGATATTGATTTCAGCCTCCACCATCTGGATGGACGACTGCGGCACATAATACTTGCCTCCCGCCTCCGAGGAGTAGGCCGTCCATTCCTTGCCAAAATCGACATGCTGCTGCACGTCCTGCACGGTCAAGTCAACTTTGCCGGCTTCATAGACGACATCGCCTTCCGTACTGAAGAACATCGCATGCGTCTTGGAATCGTTTGGCGATGTGTAAATCCAGATCCGGTTGATCCGCTCGGCTTCAAACAGCGAGTCCGGCGCGATCTGCATGACGCGCTGGAGCAGCGATACCGGGATCCCTGATCCGAAGGTCAGCTCGATCCCGGGATCCTCATTGCGGATCTTGTTCCAGTCCGTGTTCTCCACCGGACGGCGCTGGAAGCTCTCGAAGCTGCGTCCCTTCAGACGCGAGTAGATCAAGTTGTAGAACGTGGAGTTCGGGTAGAAGACCGTATGCTTGCCTTCTCCCATATGAATCTGCATTTTATCTGGATAAATCAGGTTCTCGGCGCTCTCCTCCGGTCCCATGTTGTCCGTCTTGATATAATTGTTTTCCGTTTTGGCGATCGAATCCCCGCCTGGCAGCCGGTAAATCAGGTAATAGCTCTGCACCAGGCTGCCGGCAACGAGCAGCGCCAGCAGGATCGATTTCATCTTCTCCTTCATGAGGCGCTCCCCCCTTCGTCACCCAGAGGCAGCGTAAACGTCACCTTCGTGCCCTGTCCCAGCTCCGACTGAAGGGAGATGGTGCCGCCGTGGGCGAGCACGATCTCGCGGGCGATGGACAGTCCGAGTCCGGTGCCGCCCATGTTGCGGGAACGGGCCTTGTCCACCCGGTAGAAGCGCTCGAAGATCCGGTCCAGGTCCTTCTTTGGAATGCCGATGCCGGAATCCTGCACCGAAATGGCGAGCAGACGGCCTTCGGTCAGCGCTGCTTCCATCGTGATGCTGCCGCCGGAAGGCGTATATTTGAGCGCATTGGATACGAGGTTGTCCAGCACCTGATCGATCTGGTCCCGGTCGAACGGCGCCTTCTGAACCCCTTCCTCCACGCGGACTTCCGCCAGAATGCCCTTCTGCTGCATTTGAAAAGAAAAGCGATCCGACACGTCCTCCAGCATTTCGAGCACATCGGTCGGCTGCTTGCGCAGCAGGGCCTCCTTGTTGTCCAGCCTGGACAGATGGAGCAGGTCCGTCACGAGCCGGATCATCCGCTCCGTTTCGTTCTGGATGACCCCGACAAACCGTGCCGCCAGCGGCGGATCGTCCAGCGCCCCGTCATCCAGCGCTTCGGTGTAGCTCTTGATCGTCGTGAGCGGTGTGCGCAGCTCATGCGACACGTTCGCCACGAACTCACGGCGTGACGCCTCGAGCTTCTCCTGCTCCGTTACGTCCTGCAGCACGGCGATCGTGCCCGTGATGCCGAATTCGCGGCGGTGAATCGGAGTAAAGGTCACGCGCACCATGTAATGGCGCGATTTCTCCTTCTCCTCTTCCGGACTGATCTGCAGCAGCATCGTCACGTACGTTCCTTCCGTGAACGTGTCCGCCTGCTCCGGCGTCAGTCCCAGCACTTGCGCGATATCGCTTCCCGCCAGCTCATCCTCGTCCACGCCCAGGATCGCCCCGGCGCGGCGGTTCATCAGGATGACCTTGCCGGCCTCGTCCGTGGCGATCACGCCGTCGCTCATGTTGGTCAGGATCGAAGCGAGCTTCTCTTTCTCCTCTTCGTTCTGGATCAGCGCTTCGCGCAGCCGCGAAGTCATATAGTTGAACGCCTCGCTGAGCTGGCCGATTTCATCGTTGCCGAATACGGGCATTTTCTGGTCGAAGCTGCCCTCGGCCACCGCGGTGGCGTGGTTGGTCATTTCCTTGATCGGGTGAGTGATCGTATGAGCCAGAATGACGCCGAGCACGCAGGTCATCCCCAGCGCCAGCAGAATCCCGGAAATAAAAATGTTGTTCACCCGGCCCATCGTATCGTACAGCTCCTTCATCGAAGCGACGATGTAGATGGCGCCGACGATTTTCCCGTTGTTCATGACCGGCTTCGCCACGACCTTCTTGCGCACATTGTCTTCATCGATGACGTATTCCTCGTTGTCCTTGATGCCCTGCAGCGCCCGGCTCACGACCGTCTGCGTGTTCTTCTTCCCGACATAGTCGGCATGCGAAGGGTAAGACGTGATCAGCACCTTGCCGCTGGCATCAAGCACCTGGATTTCCGCCCCGTTCAGATTGAACAGGTTGTTGACGATCGCCCCCAGGCTCTCCACCGGGTTATTCTCTCCCGTATCCCCGGTGCCGCCCAGCTTATCCGCCGCAAGCACCGACAGCAGCTCCGCCCGCTCCTGCAGGTCCTTCGTAAAGTTGCTGGTCAGGGAATTTTTCATCGCGCTGACAAAATACACCCCGATCAGCTGCATCGCGATCAGGATAAGCAGCACATAGATGATGATCAGCTTCGCCTGGATCGTGCGGAAAAAGGAGGGCCATTTCATTTACAGGCCCCCGTTTTTGGGACTTCGCATGACGTAGCCAAGCCCCCTCCGGGTAAGGATGTATTCCGGCTTGCTCGGATTCTCCTCAATTTTCTCGCGCAGACGCCGGATCGTCACATCGACGGTGCGGACATCGCCGAAGTATTCAAATCCCCATACCGCCTGCAGCAGATGCTCCCGTGTCATGACTTTGCCCGCATTTTTGGCCAAGTAATACAGCAGCTCGTACTCCCGGTGCGTCAGATCCAGCGCTTCGCCGTCCTTGTACACCAGATACATATCCGTATCGATAAACAGGCCGAACAGCTGCACGCCCTGCTTCGGCGTCTCCGCGGCAGGCGCGGCGGCCGCCTCCGTACCGCTCGGTTTGTTCTGGCGCCGCATCTGCGCCTTGACCCGGGCCAGCAGCTCGCGCGTGCTGAACGGCTTGGTGACATAGTCATCCGCCCCAAGCTCCAGCCCCAGCACCTTGTCGATCTCCTCGTCCTTGGCCGTCAGCATAATGATCGGCAGCTCCATCCCGGCGGCGCGCACCTCGCGGCACACGTCCATGCCATCCTTGCCGGGCAGCATCAGATCCAGCAGCATCAGGTCCGGCTGCGCAGACAAGGCCATTTCCACGGCGCTCACGCCGTCAAAGGTACAGATGACCTCGTATCCCTCTTTTTCCAAATTGAATTTCAAAATATCGGCAATCGGCTGTTCATCATCCACGACCAAAATGGTTCCCTGCATCGGCTGACCCCACCTCTTTTTCTCTCCGTACTTGTTGACACTGTCCTTTTTATTTTACCATACCTGGAAGCCTGTCACATCCCGCAGAGCCGCAGTTTTGACAGTAATCCTTTCCTTTTCATGAAAATTTCTTGCAAACCTCCGCCATCCCATTAAAAAAAGCACGGCCTCCCTCAGGAGACCATGCTTTGAATATAAATATATGATAGCTGTATCCGGTTATGATCTTATGCTAATCCTTACCGCAGACCAACTCAGTTCAAATATTTCATCGGGTTCTGAATCGAACCGTTCTTGTGGATCTCAAAATGCAGATGGGTGCCGGTCGAATGTCCGGTGCTGCCCATGATGCCGATTTTTTCGCCTTGGCTTACTTTTTGACCGCTGTGAACCGAGATGCTGTTCAAATGTCCGTACAGCGTTTCATAGCCGTTGCCATGACTGATGATGATGGCGTTGCCGTAGCCGCTGATTTGGCCCGTAAAGGTTACCGTGCCGTCGTCAGCCGCCATGATCGTCCGGTTGCCGGATACCATGTCGATGCCCTTATGCATTTTGCCCCAGCGGGTCCCATAGGAGCTGGATATGACATGGCCACTCACCGGCCAGGCGAACTGTCCGGAGCCTCTGCCCGGTACCTTCGTTCCCTGCAGGACGACCTCTTTGAGCGAAGACTTCACGACCGTTTGTCCGAGCCACTCCTCGCTGATGACCTTTCCGTTCTCCTTCGTCACCTGATAGGTCATCACCTTCAGGCCCTCCTGTCCGGGCCGAACAACCTTGGTCTTGCCGGCCGGCAGTTCTTTGCTCTTGCGGATTTCGATTTCCGGCGCAGTCGATACCTGCTCGGTCACCTTCTCGACCGTCTTCACCGTAATCGGCGGCTTCGGCACCGTCAGCTTCAGCTGATCGCCGATCTGCAGGTACTTTTCCTTCACACCCGGATTGTTGCTGTAAATCTCCTTCTGGCTGATCTTGAACTGGCTCGCGATCGTGCTGATCGTATCGCCTTCCTCCACCGTGTACACCAGCGGCGCTTCCTGCCCGGTCGTCAGCAGCTTAGCCGCTTCCGCCGCGGACAGCACTTTGTTCGGGTCGGCTTTGACCGGCGCTACCGTCACTTTCTCCTTAATAGACACCTTTTGGACCGAAGCTCCCGGCGCCGACGCGGTTTTCGCAGAGGAAGTGGTAGCTGCCATCTTCTTCAGCTTCGTTTCCGCCTTGTCCTTCCCGCTGGCCGCAGTGACTGCAGCCTTCGGCGCGAACTTCATCTGCGCCTGTTCCAGTGCAGCATCCACCGTGGCCTGGTCCTTCACGATCCCGACGACCTTGCCGTTTACTTTCAGCTCCACACCTTCGGCATATGCCTTAAGCATACCGTCCAGCTTCTTGAGCGTGTTATCCGTATCGGGCTTAGCCTGAAACGCCTTCTCGACCTTCGTCGTGATGCCGTCCGTCTGGAGCACCATCTCCACACCCGGATATTTATCTTGATATTCCTTCTGCTTTTGGCTGAACAGCTTATCGATTTGAGAGGGATCCTTGACCGTCCCGATTTCCTGATTATGTACAAGGACATGATAATACGGGACCATATTGGCATTGACGTACTGATTGCCTGCATACACAAGTCCTGCGATCACGATGACCGCACCGGCCGTACCCGCAATCCATTTCCGTGGAGCGCTCCATTTCCGCCCTTGAGATTCGGTTCCAGGCGTCGCAACGCCCATATGCTGATGTTCATCCTGCTTTCCGGAGAGTTGCGCGGAATTTGTCGAAACTTGATTATTCTCCTTCCAGCGGTTATCCTTAAAACCCTTCATAACTCTCTCCTTGTTTGCTTTGTATGCTTTTTCAAAAATGACGAAAAAGTTAAAATTTTGATACCTTTTTACACAATCTATACTTTAACACAACGTTTACAAACAATTCAACTCTCGGCGCACAGCAAAAAACCCGCGTCCGACGCGGGTTTGTGTTATTTACCTATAAGTGGATTGCGTTGCTTTAATTCATTAAAAGGTTACAACTTCCTCCGTTGGGTTTGATCACCCAGTGTTTCCAGCCGCCTATTGCTCCAGCAGTTTACTAAGCACGGCATATTCTTCCTTCGTCAAATACTTGGAGATCGTGTCTTCTATTGTCGATAATTCTTGCTCGGTCAGGCCGTCCTCCATGGCGGCCGAAATTTTTTGCATTTCCGATTGCGGCAGCTTTTTCATCAAAATGTTAAAAATCTGCTCCTTCTCCGTTGTAGTCAGCTCTTCTTTCTTCTGGATCATTTCGTCCGGGCTGATGACGACCTGCTGATCGGCTGCGGACTGGCCGCCCATGGCTGATTCGCTCAGACCCTGCCCCATAACGGGCAGTGCGTCGTCCGATGCATCCGCGCCCTCGGCGTCTGCAGTTCCTCCCGTCTCCGTACCGGCCGTGCTCCCGCTCCCCGATCCCGCCTCACCAGCGTTGGTTCCAGTCTGGGACCCGGCTCCGGCCGTTTCTCCCGCTCCCTCCGTGCTGCCTGTTCCGGTTTCTGCCGTAGTCGTGCTTCCATCCGTCGACTTGCTGTCGTCCGCCGTATGAGCCGTGCTGGCCGCCTCTTTATCGGGCTCCTTTTCCTTGGTGGTGTTCAAACCCAGCATTCCCTTCATCATGCCACCAAAGCCCGTCGGCTGGCCCTCGAGCTGAATGTTAAAGCTGGCCAGCAGCGATTGGACATACATATTCACGACAGCTCCCGTCGTAAGTACCGTCAGGCCGCTGATCAGCACCACAGTCAGCACCGTTTTAAGCAGCCATTGCGCAATCTTCATGGCGCACCTCCTCCTTTGCCCTTCCCGTCTCATAGCCGGGTTGTTTTCCGGCATTCTAGCCGTTATTCTTTGTGACGACCTGTGACGACCTATCCATGCCAATACGTATGATTGTCTGTTATTAGAGCGTAATCGCTACGGGCCAGGCCGCCCCCATTCTGCACCGTTCCGACTCTATCAAAGTCACGGCCGCCGAACTCTATGAAACGGCGCTGCTCAATAGAATGAACTGAAAACTTTCAGTAAAATTTCAATTCAATCTATATATCTAGCAGTATTGACGGGAAGCGGAGGATTCAATCCTGCGGTACGCAAAATAGCCCCAACAAAGTGGGGCTTATGCTTCGATGCTTATTCCAGTACTTTTACGCAGACTCCACAACAAGGAAGCTGACTCCGCGTGGTTTGTACTTTCATTACATCATCAAAAAAAGGCCACCCTGACGCACTTGGCGTTAAGGTGACCTCATCGATCAAAACGGATATCTATCCGCCTGCTTCCAGGTATTGTACGCTGATTACTGATTAATAGATCGGCAATACCTGATTGGTCTGGTTCCGGTTGCGTCCTACCGAGAAGATGGCAATCGGAATGCCTGTAAGCTCAGATACGCGGTTAACGTAGTTGCGTGTCGTTTCCGGCAGATCGTCCAGCGTCTTCGCGCCGGAAATATCTTCGTGCCAGCCCGGCATTTCTTCGTACACCGCTTCGCATTCGCCCAGCATTTTCAGGCTCGACGGGTAGTGGGTGATAATTTCCCCGCGGTATTCGTATCCGGTGCAGATTTTAACCGTATCGAGACCTGTAAGCACGTCCAGGGAGTTCAGCGATAGTCCTGTCAGGCCGCTGACACGGCGCGCGTGGCGGACCACGACGCTGTCAAACCAGCCAACGCGGCGCGCACGACCGGTTACGGTACCGTACTCATGGCCCTTTTCCCGGATATAATCGCCGATCTCGTTGTTCAGCTCGGTCGGGAATGGTCCGTCACCTACACGGGTCGTGTAGGATTTGGCCACGCCAATAACCTGCTGGATTTTGGACGGCCCTACGCCCGATCCGATACATACGCCGCCCGCGGACGGGTTGGACGAAGTTACATATGGGTACGTGCCTTGGTCGATATCCAGCATGACCCCTTGCGCACCCTCAAACAGCACCTTGCGGTCTTCGTCGATCGCGTCGTTCAGGACGACCGAGGTATCGGTAACGTACTTACGGATTTGCTCCGCATAGTCCAGGTACTGCTTCAGCACTTCCTCGACGTCCAGCGGCTCCCCGCCGTACATTTCGATGACCTGGTTCTTCTCTTTCATCAGATGGCGGAGCTTCAGTTCGAACTCCTCGGGATCCATCAGGTCAGAGATCCGGATGCCGTTACGAGCCGCCTTGTCCATGTAGCATGGGCCGATCCCTTTCCGGGTCGTGCCGATCTTGTTCGGCCCTTTGCGGTCTTCTTCCAGACCGTCCAGCACCATGTGATACGGCATAATGACATGCGCGCGATCGCTGATTCTCAGATTGTCCGTCTTAAATCCGTTGTCGTGAATGTATTGGATCTCTTCGAGCAGTGCCGCCGGGTTGATCACCATCCCGTTGCCGATGACGCAAATTTTATCGGAATAAAATACGCCGGATGGAATCAGGCTGAGCTTATATTTTTTACCGTCAATCAGAATGGTATGACCGGCATTGTTGCCGCCTTGATACCGGGCCACCACATCGGCGCTTTCCGCAAGATAATCCGTAATCTTGCCTTTGCCCTCGTCTCCCCATTGTGTTCCCACAACGACTACTGTTGACATGTTCATTCCCCCGCTTGGTGTGTACCACCGCATTTTAATTACAAGCTTATTTCATTATGTTTACCTGCAAGTATGATTATGCACCATTACAAAACTGCCATTGTCAAAGGGCATGTAAAACCCTCACACGTTCCAGTGTCCCCCTCCATGAGACGAGCGCTGGACTGTGCTAAAGCAGCATTACCAGTGTAACAGTCCCCATTTTTAAAGTCAAATAAAAAACGAACAATTGCACTAACTAAAGTACAATTGTTCGGAAATAAGACAAGCATTCTTAAAAATATGGATAACCATTTATAAGATCGATTGGATCTATCTATCTGTTCTCGCGAACATCATCGCCGGCTTCGCTACATCGCGAATGCGTCGGTGTGCGTCCGCTCGTAATTGACGAACTTATTGAAATTCTTCATGAAGACCAGTTCGACGGTGCCCACCGGACCGTTACGCTGCTTGGCGATAATGATCTCGATGATATTTTTCTTCTCCGTCTCCTGGTTATAGTAGTCGTCGCGGTACAGGAACGCAACGATATCGGCATCCTGCTCGATGGAACCCGACTCACGAAGGTCACTCATCATCGGACGCTTGTCCTGCCGCTGCTCTACGCCCCGGCTGAGCTGGGACAGAGCGATAACCGGTACGCTGAGCTCACGCGCGATCTGTTTCAGTGTACGGGAAATTTCGGATACTTCCTGCTGGCGGTTCTCGCCGGCTTTGCCACGTCCCTGGATCAGCTGCAGGTAGTCGATTACGATCATCCCGAGCCCTTTCTCCTTCTTCAGACGGCGGCACTTGGAGCGGATATCCGCAACGGTAATGCCTGGTGTATCATCGATGTAAATTTCGGCCTCCGCCAGGGAAGCGATCCCCATGGTCAGCTTGGCCCAATCCTCATCGGTCTTGAAATCACCGGTACGCATCAGGTTGGCATCCAGGTTGGCTTCGGCACAGATCATCCGGTTGACGAGCTGGGGCGCTGACATCTCCAGACTGAAGATCGCGACCGTTTCTTTCGCACGCACCGCCACGTTCTGGGCGATGTTCAGGGCAAATGCCGTCTTGCCGACGGAAGGACGGGCGGCCACGATAATCAAGTCGGAACGCTGGAAGCCATTCGTCATCCGGTCCAAATCGACAAAGCCTGTCGGTATGCCGGTGGTGCTTCCGCTCTGCTGGTGCAGCACCTCAACGCGCTCGAACACTTCCATCAGCACGTCGCGGATGGCGACAAAGCCGCTGCCGCTGCGCCGGTTGGAAATCTCCAGGATGCGCCGCTCGGCGTCGCTCAGCATGCCGGATACGTCTTCGCCGCCGGTGTAGCCTTCGCTGACGATCTGCGTCGCTGTGCGGATGAGCCGCCGCAGCATGGATTTCTCTTCGATGATCTGAGCGTAATACTCCACATTGGCCGCTGTCGGCACCGCATGTGCCAGCTTCGCCAGGTAGCTGACGCCCCCGATTTCTTCCAGCTGTCCTTTGTCCTGCAGACGCGAGGTTAAGGTAATGAGATCAATCGGCTGGTTCTCTTCTCCAAGCTGGATCATCGCCTCATAAATCAGCTGATGCGGCACATCGTAGAAATCCTCGGGTGAAACCCGCTCCATCGCGGTGATCATAGCCTCGCTCTGCAGCAGAATCGCACCTAGAACCGCCTGCTCCGCCTCCAGATTTTGCGGGGGAATCCGGTCGAAAAAGAGCTCTCCGCCCATCTTATTCCTCCGTGACCTGGACCTTCAGCGTAGCTTTGACATCCGGATGAAGCTTCACGGTCATCTGCGTCACGCCCAATGTCCGGATCGGCTCATCCAATTCGATCTTTCGTTTGTCGATCTTGATGCCTTGCTGCGAAAGTGCATCCGCGATTTGCTTGCTCGTGATGGCCCCGAACAGCCGTCCGCCTTCCCCGGCTTTCGCTTTAAGCTGTACGGTCATCTCTTCCAATTTTTTGCCGAGAACCTGTGCTTCCTCTTTCTCCTGCTCCTTGCGCTTCTGCTCGGCCGCGTTCTGGTTCTCCAGCGTCTTCATGTTACCCTCGGTTGCCACACGGGCGAGACCGCGCGGAATAAGGAAATTCGTTGCGTAGCCTTCCGATATATCTTTAATGTCCCCTTTTTTGCCTTGACCCTTAACATCCTTGATAAAAATGACTTTCATTCGAACAACCCCTCTTTCTCCTCAATTTGTGCAAGAACTTCGAGCAGCTGGGCCTCCGCTTCCTTGACGGTGCCCTTCAGCTGCACGGCAGCATTGGTCAGATGGCCTCCGCCGCCGAGGCGCTCCATCACGACCTGCACGTTCATCTTCCCGAAGGAACGGGCGCTGATCCCGATCAACCCGTCCGGACGTTCACTGATCACGAAGGAGGCCACCACATCCGTCATGTTCAGCAGCGTATCCGCCACCTGCGCAATGAGCAGCTGCGGGATGACCGTTCCCGGATCCGTTACGGCCAGAGCGATATGATCATATACCATTTTAGCACGCTTAATGATATCTGACTTTGCCAGATATTCCTGCAGGTCTTCCTTCAGCATCCGCTGGATCTGGATCGTATCCGCTCCGCTCCGGCGGAGGAAGCCTGCCGCCTCAAATGTCCGGGAACCGGTATGCAGCGCAAAATGCTTCGTATCCACCGTAATCCCGGCCAGCAGCATGGTCGCTTCCAGCGGCGTGAGCTGGATTTTCTCATGGATATACTGCAGCAGCTCCGTCACCAGCTCACAAGCGGATGAAGCGTACGGCTCCATGTACACGAGCACGGCGTCGTTAATGAATTCTTCGCCGCGGCGGTGATGGTCGACCACGACGACCCGGCTGGCGTGATGAACCAGCTTCGGTTCGATTGTCATGGACGCCTTGTGCGTGTCCACCACGACCAGCAGGCTGTGCGGGCTGATCAGCTGCAGCGCCTGCTCCGGTGAGATGAAGCGCTCGACGAGCTTCTCGTCCTTCTGGACCTGGGTCATCATCCGCTCAATGGACGGGTTCGTGCCCGGGAGCACAATGTACGCTTCCACATTGTACATCTGCGCCGCCTTCAGCACGCCGATGGAGGCTCCGATGACGTCCATATCTGGCATCTTGTGCCCCATAATGAACACCTTGTCGCTCTCCTGCATCAGGTCGCGCAGTGCATGCGCGATGACGCGCGCCCGGACCCGCGTGCGCTTCTCGACGGCGTTGGACTTGCCGCCGTAGAAAGACAGCCGCTGGCCGGCCTTGACGGCCGCCTGGTCGCCGCCGCGCCCGAGCGCCATGTCGAGCGACGACTGCGCCAGCTCGCCCAGCTCGCTGATGCTGTCGGGGCCAAAGCCCAGCCCGATGCTCAGCGTCATCGGTACTTTCAGCTCCGCGGTCATTTCGCGGACCTCGTCAAGAATGACAAAGCGGCTTTTCTCCAGCTCCTGTAGCGATCTATAGTTCAGCATCATTAAATACCGGTCGGACGACAAGCGCCGCAGATACACTTCGTAATGCTTCGCCCATTCCGTGATTTCGCTGGTCACCTTCGCAATGAGCGACGTGCGCTGCTGGTCATCCATGCCCTGGGCCGCTTCGTCCAGGTTATCCATCATAATAATGCCGATCGCCAGCTTCTCGGCCTCGTATTTCTCCCGGAGCACGACCATCTCCGTTACGTCGTACAGATAGATCAGCCGCTCATCGGTGTTCAGGATCAAATGATAGTGCAGCTCGCCCACCTGGATTTCCGTCTCGATCTCCTTGGGCCCGTCCTTATGCGCTTCCCGGCCGCCGTCCCTTTTCTCGGCAAGCAGCGGCATCAGATCAGGAAACAGCTCGGATAGGCTAGCGCCCACAAGCGATTTTTGACCGAACATGGTACAGACGAACCGGTTATTCCATTCAACCACGCGGTCCTCGCTGTACAGCACGATCCCAAAGGGCAGCGTATTGATGGCTTCCCCTTCGACCCGTTTCACCCGGAAGGAGAGGCCGTTGATGTATTCAAGCAGTTTTTTGCGGAAGTCCATTTCCTTCTTCAGCACCGCATAGCAGAGCGCGACGACAAGGCAGAGGCTGACGATTCCCAGCGCCCAGTTATACCGGGTCACAATAATGACCAGAACCAGCATCAGCGCAAACGCCCAGACGGTATAATAGCCGTGCCAGCGTTTCTGTAGAAATTTAGGCATGACACCCACCCTAACGTTTTGATTTGGTCATAAATTGACGAAGCGGAAATGCAAGATCCAGAATGCCGATAATCCGCATCGGCGGGAACAGCAGAATGGGAATCGCGAACAGCAGCGGGATGACGGGATGCCATTTCCGCTTGTGCCCCAAAAAGAAGAAGAAGCCAAACGCTTGAATCATAAAGCAAATATGCAGAAGCGGCAGCAAGTTCGCGGCAATCATGTCGAGAAAGCTGTTCTTTGATCCGCTTGCGAAAATTTCAATAATGACACCAATCAGATAATACCAGATCAGGGATCTCGGCAGCATCCACTCGCGGGCCGGCTTCAGCCTTGGAACAGAGAAGCCCATGCTGTCCATGATCGGACGAGCAAGCGCGTGCGTGATCACCGCCATCATAAAGGAACTGACTATCATGGCAAAAGGAATCATTTGCACCGTGGCGTCGCTTACCATCTGCATCTCCTCGGGAGACCAGGCCATATCCGAAATCAGCGGGTTGCTTCCGCCCACATCACGCAGCGGAGACATCGTCATTTTGACAATGTCATGGACATAGCTGGACAGATCAAAGTGGAAGAACGCCGTTCCGACCAACAGCAGGAGCAGCAGTTCCGCCAGAATGGTACCCGCACCCAGCATTAATGTGCGTATAGCCGGCACCCTTCTCTTGTAAGCCCGCCCCATAATCAGGGCAGGAATCATAAAATAAACGGCGAGCAGCAAATACACCGGATGTACAAGGTAGGCAATCAGCCAAACCGGGAGCACATGCAGTATGAACGATTTGACGTTAAGTGTTGTGAATAGGATTGCGGCCGGCAGGATGAGAAAAAAGACGGTCACAATCGAGAAGGGAGATAGTAAAGATAGCAGCAGGAGCAAATAGACGACACTCCAGACTACCGACGTCCAGCGCATTTTCAATGTGTTCACCTCTTACGCATATGTTCTTCCAGCGCGGAAATATCCTGGTACCAATCTTCAAGCTGGTGACCTTCCTGTTTATGCTTCTTCAATTTGTCGAGCAGCAGATCATCCATGTCCCGGTAGGACATGCCGAGCCTGCGGGCCAGTATGTAAGAGCTCATAATCAAGCTGGCGAGACTGTCACCCACCCGGGTGGTGCTGCCTTCCCACAAGGCTTTGAAAAGACGGGATACGTGGTCTACGACTTCGGTTTTCAGCCATTCAATAACTTTAGCACGTTTGGCTACATCCAAATCCTTTGGCATGCCTCTAGGTCACACTCCCTTAAATAACCCCACGATGTGGGGCTTTATCCTCCGATGCCTATTCGGTTTCTCTTCGGCGGCCCAATATCAGCAAATACGCCTTTTTTTGATGAAAAAGCTTTATTCTCCATTATAGCATAAATAATAGCCTCTCACGAAAAGCCCCCCTGGCCTAAAACGGCGGCAAACATCCAGCAAAGTGGCGTTATTAACCTCTGCCTATGTTCCTGCCTACGAACGGATAAATGAATAAATGATAAGGCAAAAAAGACCTGCCATCCCGTACATCTCAATCCAAGCAGGTCTTTTGCCATTGCTTATTCAAAATCTTTGCCCAGCTTCCTCAAACCAGCGGATTAGCGGGTCTCTATGGATGCCTTGGTCTCCTCCGAAGCTTTGGATTCTCTGGAGACGAACTTCTCGCAGTATTCGATAATCTGGCTTCTGCGCACGATGCCGATAAACCGGTTCATATCATCCACCACCGGCACGAAGTTCTGCACTTTCGCCAAATTAATCAGATCTTCCATATTGGCGTCGATGGACACCGGCTTATTATGCACTTTGAGCGGAACTTCCTTCAGCAGAAATTTGGACGTATTCTCGAACGTCACCTTTCCGCCGGAATTCTTCATATACCAGAGCAGATCGCCTTCCGTGACCGTTCCTGCATATTCCCCGTTCTTCCCGACGATCGGTACGGCCGTATACCTGTGATACTCCATCCGTTCCAGCGTTTGCCGCAGCGTGGAGTCCATGGTAACACTGACCACTTCCTGTTTAGGGAGCAGAAAAAACGCTATATTCATGAAAATTGATCCTCCTCTTACCCTTTTTCAAGGTTCCCCTAACTCCATACGTTTCAAACCGTCCAATGTCTCAGTAGGGACACAAAATCAGCAGCCGAACCTGTGGCTGCCGATCATGCCCCGCATTTCTGATCCCGCAAAGGCACACTGCTGCTTGTTGCGGTTTGGTTTTCTCTATATGCGAGCCAATAGGCACGCTTTTTTGATATAAGATAGCTTAATCTTCGGGGACTCAGCATCCTTATATCGCAATAAAAACTTCCGCTAAATGCGGTCTGGCTTCTTAGAATGTTCGTCGATAAACGTTTTTGTTACTTTACAGCAGTCGTTTCTTCCTTCTTATCCAACATATCCGGCGTCAACAGCTGATCCGAAGGGGTGTCCGGATTCTCCCAGCTGTCGATCAGCTTCTTGGCGTTCTGCACATCCTTCTTGATCGGATCATCATAATAAACGCCGTCAATCTTCATGCCCTCACCCATGATGGTATAGGCAGTCATCTCAGCCTTATCACCGGCCAGCACTTGTTTCGCTAAATTGATAATGAAATTGGGCTGCATATCGGTTTTGAAATTGTCACCCATAATTTCGAGCAGCTCCGGAATTTTGGAAATTTGATTCAGGTTCAGCATCCGGTTGGCCACCGCATCCAAAAAGACCTGCTGGCGCTTCGTCCGGTTAAAATCGCTGTCCTCCCGGTAGCGCACATAGTTGAGCGCTTCTTCACCGCTGTAAATAGGCTTATTGGCTTTGACCGTAAATTTCTCATGATCCTTGCCTTTGTTAACAATATCTTTGCCGATCGGCAGCTCCACGCCGCCCAGTGCGTCAACCGCGTCCTTCAGACCTTTGAAATTGATGGTGGCATAATAATTGATATCGTGGTTCAGGAACGCCTCGACGGTATCCTTGGACATCTGCTGACCTCCAAAGGCATACGCATGGGTAATTTTATCTTTTTTACCTTTGCCGACAATCTCTGTATACGTGTCCCGTGGAATCGAAATGAGCAGCACCTTGGAATCCTTTGGACGTACGACCGAATAAATGATCGTATCCGAACGCGACGGTTCGTTGTCACGCTGGTCGGATCCGAGCAGCAGCACCGAGAACGGCTTGCTTTGGTACGCAATCTTCTCCACCGGCTTGCTCGGCACGTTGTCCTGGGACGTCAACGGCTGATACGATTTCTGCAGCGAGCTTTCCACTTGCTTGGACAGGAACAGGTCAAAGGCCATGACTGCGAGCTGCTTGCGGAAGAGATAAGCCCCTCCGGCCAGAAGCAGCAAAATCACAGTTAACGTTATATATGTTTTTGTTCTCTTTTTCATTAAGGGATTCCTTCTTTAAATTTAGAATAAAAAATGAATTATAGCCAGGTCGCGCCTGTACTTCCATCCCTCCCTTCTATATTTACACGAGGGGCGAAGGCTTGACGCACAAGCTTGCCCGCTGCCATTTGGGTATAAAGTCACAGCCAAACGACATTTACATTGTAAACGCAAACGAAACAAAAGAAAACCTTAAAAAGGTAACAGTGTTACCGGAAAGAGGATATTTCCAAGTTGTTTTCTTCCCTCAAAAAAAGCCCCGCCTCGGCTGAACACCGCAGGCAGGGCTGTATATGGAACGCTCAGAAGGACCCCAATCCATCCTGTATACGCAGCATATGAGCTCTAATCATCGAATACAATATTACTTCAGGCTGTTCAGGTCCGAACCGCCTTCCACGCCGATCGGGAAGTGGCAGGCAACCTGGCGCCCAGGAAGCACTTCCGTCAGGGCCGGTTCCACTTGGCTGCATTTCTCCTGAGCAAACGGGCAGCGCGGATGGAAACGGCAGCCGGACGGTGGATTGGCCGGAGACGGCACATCGCCCTGAAGGACGATCCGGTTGCGTTTCTTCGTTGGCGTCGGCTTCGGAATCGCGGACAGAAGCGCCGCGGTGTAAGGATGAAGCGGGTTGGCGTACAGCGTTTCCGTTTCGCCGACCTCAACCATTTTACCGAGGTACATGACGCCGACGCGGTCGGAAATGTGCCGGACGACGTTCAGGCCGTGGGCGATGAACAGGAACGTCAGGCCCATTTCGCGCTGCAGCTTCATCAGCAGGTTGATGACCTGCGACTGGACCGACACGTCAAGCGCCGATACCGCTTCGTCGGCCACGATGAATTTCGGATTCAGCGCGATAGCGCGAGCGATCCCGATCCGCTGACGCTGACCGCCGGAAAATTCATGCGGATATCGGTTCCGACGGGAAGCGTCCAAACCGACCAGCTCCATCAGCTCAATGACGCGCTTTTCGATCTCCGAAGAAGACATCTTCGTATGGACCTTCAGCGGTTCGCCGATAATATCCTTGACCAGGAAACGAGGGTTCAGGGAACCGAACGGATCCTGAAAAATAATTTGCATTTCCTCGCGCATTTTGTTCAATTCCTTGGAGCCCATGGAATGAATATCGCGCCCGTTAAATTTAACGGCACCAGCAGTAGCGTTCTGCAGCCGTAAAATGACCCGGCCCAGCGTCGACTTGCCGCATCCGGACTCGCCGACGAGTCCGAAGGTTTCGCCTTCGCGGATCGTAATGGACACGTCGTCGACCGCTTTGACATTGCCCACAACGCGGTTCAGCAGTCCTTTATGGATAGGGAAATACTTCTTCACGTGCTCTACTTCGATCAAGTTCTTAGCCATTGGCATTTCCCCCTATTCCACCGCTTACCGAGACTCCGTTACGATCCTTGTCTTCGTACAACCAGCATTTCGTGCTGTGTTCTTCGCCGATCTGAATATCGCCCGGCTCTACCTGACGGCATTTATCCATCACATGCGGACAGCGCGGGTTAAAGCGGCATCCTTTCGGCAGGTTGCCCAGACCAGGGATGGTGCCCTTGATCGTGTACAATTCGTTGCCGCGTTTACCTTCAAATCCCGGAATGGACTGCAGCAGACCAACCGTGTATGGATGGGAAGGGTTCGAGAAAATCTCTTCAACCGTACCCTGCTCGACGATCGAGCCCGCATACATAACGGCAATATGGTCAGCCACCTCGGCAGCCACACCCATATCGTGTGTGATCAGCAGAATCGCCATACCGAGTTCTTCTTTCAGTTTCATAAGCAGTTCCAGAATCTGTGCCTGTACCGTCACGTCCAATGCGGTCGTCGGTTCGTCCGCGATCAAGAGCTCCGGTTTGCAGGCCAGTGCCACCGCGATGACGACGCGCTGACACATACCGCCCGACAGTTCGTGCGGATACTGCTTGGCTCGCATTTCCGGAGCCGGAATACCTACCAGACGAAGCAGTTCGATCGCTTCTTTCCAGGCTTCGCTGTGGCTCTTGTTCTGATGCAGACGCAGGCTCTCCGCGATCTGCTCACCCACGGTAAAGACGGGGTTAAGCGCAGACATCGGGTCCTGAAAAATCATCGCGATCTTGTTGCCGCGGATCGATCTCATCTGGTCCTGCTCTTTAGTTGCAAGGTCGTCGCCATTAAACCGGATGTTACCTTCCAGTATACTGCCCCCTGCATAATCTATCAGACGCATGATGGATAAAGAGGTAACACTTTTTCCGCTGCCGGACTCGCCGACGAGGCAGAGCGTCTGTCCTTTTTCGATATTGAGTGAGATCCGGTCCGTCGCCTTGACGAAACCATTCTCGGACATAAATGCCGTGGTCAGATTCCGGATTTCGAGTAGTTTTTCCGCCATTTGTCCAGCCTCCTCCGGGAAATCTTCTTCTTCTGTCTAGGGTCCATCGCATCGCGGATACCGTCGCCGATGAAGTTGACGGCAAGCACGACCGCCAGGATACAAACCCCTGGATAAATGGCCTGCAACGGGTCAATCAGCATAAACTCTTGCGAGTTGCTCAGCATAAGTCCCCAGCTTGTGGCCGGTGCCTGGATACCCAGACCCAGGTAGGACAATCCGGACTCGGAAAGAATCGCGCCCCCTACCATCAGGGTAGCGTTTACGATAATCGGAAAGCTTGCGTTACGAAGCAAATGCCTGAAAATAATACCTGTCTTGGAAACGCCGATGGCGCGGGCAGCTTCCACGTACTGCATTTCACGAAGCTGCAGGTACGTACCGCGAACGAGTCGGGCCACGCCCATCCAGCTTGTAAAGGCCAATATCATGATCATATATTGGATTTTCGTTCCGAAAATCGCCATAACCAAAATGTTTAGGAACAGCGTCGGTATCGAGTTCATGACGTCAATCAGACGCATGAAGATCGTATCGATCCAGCCGCCGAAGAAGCCGGAAATCGCGCCGACCAATGTTCCGATGATGACGGAAATGGCCGCGACGGAAAAGCCGACCGTCAGAGAAATCTGACCGCTGTGCAGCAGTCTTGAGAAAATATCGCGCCCCAGTTCGTCTGTGCCCAGAAGGTGATCGCCAGTGCCTGGCTTCAAGTTGGAGTTCATCAGATCGATTTTAGCAGGGTCGTAAGGCGAAATAACGTTTGCCAGTACGGATATCACGACAAAAAAGAGCAAAACAATAAGCCCGGTTACGGCATAAGGATTACGAAGGAATTTCTTCACGACCGTCATCCACGGGCCCGGAGGCTTCTTGGAAGGGGGAAGTGGCGCGCTGGCCGGTTCCGGATGCTCAGATGCCTGAACATTGGGAGCTGTCTCGATGTTCATGTCACTCATGCCGATTTTCCTCCTTTACTTCCAAGTTTCACGCGTGGGTCGACGATCTTATACAGAATATCAGCGATAAAGTTACCGGCAACGACGACCACAGCCGTAATGAGCGTAATCGCCATTAACACGGAATACTCACGCGAACGTGCCATTTCGACGAACAACCGTCCCATGCCCGGCCAGTTAAACACGCTTTCCGTCAGCGTCGCACCACCGACCAGAATCGGCAGATCCAGGCCAATGATCGTAATGATCGGAATCAAAGCATTACGCAGCGCATGCCGGAAAATGACCTTGCGCTCAGGCACGCCCTTCGCACGGGCCGTACGGATGTAGTCCTGCTCCAGCACTTCAAGCATACTGGAACGCGCGTATTTGGAGTATGAGGCCAAGAAACCAAGCACCAAGACGGAGCAAGGCAGAATCAAGTGATACAGCAGGTTGCCGAAGTTCCCTTGCTTATCCATGTCGTACATGTCGGACAGCGGGAGCCAGTCTAGCTTTAGGGAAAACAACTCCTGCAGGATGATCCCGAACCAGAACGCAGGCATTGCAAAGCCAATGTAACTGACAAAGTTAGCCGTCTGGTCGGAAATGCCGTACACTTTCGTACTGTTATAAATCCCCCATGGAATGGCGATGAGCAGTGAGATAAACCAAGCGAACGCCATCAGTTTGATCGTGTTGCCAACCGTTGGCCACAACACTTCGCCAACCGGCAGGTTGTTCTTGAACGTGTGACCCAAGTCGCCTTTCAGCATGTTCGTCAACCAAATAACATACTGGGTAGGAACCGGCTTATCCAGACCCAGGTTATGGGCTTGGATCTTTGCGGTTTCGGGTGATACTCCAGGGGCCATCATCATCTGTGTTGGACCGCCTGGCGCAGCGTGAATAAGGCCGAATGCAACCAAAGAGATCAGAAAGAGTACAAGAATGGATTGCAGTAAGCGGCGGATGAAGTATTCAGTCATTGTTGATCCTCCTAGAGATGATACGGACACGGACGCCTAACCATCATCCTTTTTTAAACACAAAAAAGGGTGGAGGGGAAGTTTCCTCCCCCTCTAGCACCGTTGTTACTTCCTATGTTGTCTATTATTTTGCGTCTACCCACCAGTTGATCAGGTGGAAGAAGTATCCGTAAGCCAGGGAGGATTCAGGAGCATCCTCTTCCGCAAATTTCACCTTGCTGCTGTTATACGCGGTTGGCGTACCGTATTGGTACATGAACACGTATGGAAGGTCCGTCGAAATCTCTTGACCGATTTGTTTGTAAATCTCTTTACGCTTCTCTTGGTCTACGACAGCCGTTCCCTCTTCCCACAGCTTGTCGAGTTTTTCGTTCTTATAGAAACCTTGGTTCTGACCAGCCGGCGGGAAGTACTTCGAGCTGAACGTTGTTTCTCCGTCCGGATCCGGGTTGTTCAGGGACCATCCCATCAGGATTGCCGGGTATTTACCTGGAGTCAGGTTTTGGTCAACCCATGCAGCGAAGTCGAGCGCTTTAGGAACAACTTCAATCCCTACATCCTTCAGGTTTTGTTGGATTACGCTCGCCACTTGCTCACGGCGGCTGTTACCCGAGTTGTATTGAAGTTCGAAGGAGAAACGGTGTCCGTCTTTCGTCAGGATGCCGTCGCTGCCTGCAGTCCATCCGTCTTCAGCCAGCAGCTGCTTCGCTTTTTCCGGATCAAAGGCATAGTTGACCGCCGCATCGCCCGGATCTGCCCAGGAACCTGGCAGGAACGGAGCGTTCATCAGCTTGCCTGTACCTTTCAGAACGTTGTCGATCATGCCTTGACGGTTAAGCGCGTAAGCAATCGCTTGTCTTGTTTTTTGTCCAGCCCAAGGAACAAACTTGTCCTTGAAGTTGTCCGGGTTGAAGTTGAATCCGAGGTACTCGTATTGCGGACCTGGCTCCTGGATAACAGTCAAGCCGTCTCTGCTCTTCACGGCGTCGACTTGGGTTACCGGGATACCGCCCAGAAGGTCAACGTCGCCTTTGATAAGGGCTTGAACTTCTGTGTTTTGGTCGGCATAGATTTTATATACGATCTTGTCGATATGAGGTTTAGGACCCCAGTAGTTCGGGTTTCTTTCGAAGGAAAGGTACTGCTTCTGCTTCCACTCTTTCCATACCCAAGGACCGCTGGATACCGTTTTGGCCGGATCGGTTCCGTATACGTTCTTTTGCAGCTCTTCAGGCTTAACGTCCTTCAGGATGTGCTCCGGAACGATTTGGGTAGACAAAACATATTGGAATGGAGCGTAGACTTGTTTCAGCGTAATTTTAACGGTAAGGTCATCCACTTTCTCGATTTTCGTTACCTTGTCAAATCCGGACATTCCAGGGGATCCGACTTTAGGGTCCTTAATCGAATTGAATGTGAAGACGACGTCGTCGGCCGTAATCGCTTCGCCGTCGCTCCATTTCGCCGAATCTTTCAGCTTGATGGTATACGTAAGTCCATCTTCGGAAATCGTCATCGGCTCAGCGGCAATAGACCAAGGCTCGGCTACGACTTCACCTGTACGGTTAATGTCATACAGCTTGGCATACATGAACTCCGCAGCATCACCAGATGCTGTATCTTGAACGAACAGTGGGTTTACGCTAACGATGTCGGAGAAACTTCCGTAAGTCAGCGTTCCGCCGTCCACCGGACCGGTCGCCTCTTTAGTTCCCTCCGTGCCCGTAGTCGCAGACGAATCGGTGTTACCCTCGTCTTTAGGTGTGCTGCTTGCTTCATCCTTGCTGCCGCATCCTACGAACAGCGTGCTGACTACCGATAATGAAACGAGTAATGAGAGCCATTTTTTCTTGCTTGTCATGTACCATTTTCCTCCCCTTTATGATTTGAAAAATAATGGCGTCCCGCATAAGATACGAGAACAACCCAAGACCTCTCCAATGGTCTCAAGCGATCTGGCCGCGAAAACCATTAGGGACTTTACACCTACTTCGGTTACCGTAACCGACCCCCGAATGACGTTGAAACAATTCCCCCTCTTGTAGACCTTTCATATTGCAACAAGACGACGGTAGCAAGGTAAAGCAATATATTAAAAAATAATATATCCAGAAGTAAGGCAGGACCGATGCGGGATCGTGCAGCAATAAAGGACGGTAGATTCCGCGACGTGGACGCGCAGTGCATTATAGCGCAATAAAGCATTAATGCTTTAAATGACCATCGGTCAATTTGAATCAGCAAAAAGGACTATATATGAAATGGTTAAAACTTCCTAATAAATTTAATGTAAATAATACGTGTAAATTAATATCACGTCAATATTTTTTTTGGGCGGTTTTAATATATTTTTTAAAATGGCTCAATATTAGCTGTATCAATGGGATTTTGATGAAAGAGGCGATCCGTTTTCACCAAATTTAAATGTTAAAAACAGGAAGGTTTGACGTCTGGAATATCCAAGTTCTCAAAATGTTCAAAGTATAAACCGCTTACATTGAGAATACATAAAAATGCATGTTAGGTTCTGTGACACAGTAGCGAGGTTTCTTGTAAATTATGGAAGCCACAGGCTAACAGCATAGGAATCTTCCGCGTCATCTCTTGCAAATCAACAATTGATTACGTTCAAATTTACTGGAACATAAATCATCTGTCAATTATAAAAATAGCGGGTAATTCTGGTAAGTAGATGGGAATTGGAATGTTTAAATTGTCAAGGAGCCGGGGTTGCCGGAGGGGGAAAAAAGCCCCCCTCACACCCCTATTATAAATCACTTTTTGAATAAATCTATGAATACTAAATTATTCCATCTAGTTAAACATACTAGCGCTCAATGCCTATCGTCACGATTTCGCAAGGTCCCGCTTCCAGCTCCAAAGACTCAGACAGCTGTTCTACCGAAGCGCCTTCCGTCTCTTCCAGAATGGTCGTTTTATATGCACGGCTCACCGATTGAGGCCATTCTAACCGAAGGCTGGCAGGCTGCTGTTTCATGTTGTACCAGCGAAGCATATGGTCTCCGGAATCCTCGTTAACGGTCCACGCCGAGAAGGCGACTCCCTCACCGCTCCAGGCAAAAGGAGCATGTACCGCAGACAGATCGCCGGTATGAATTCCGGTTTGCACGCTTGTCCACGGAATTTGGAATTGGTAAGCTTCCGCGTAAGCTCCGGACTCCTCCCCGCGGCCGTCATGCGGAATGATTTCAAGCTGAACGGCATGTTCGCCAAGGCATTGAGCCTCCGGCGTCGGGAACCAGCCCCAGTCGCCCAATTCTCCGACCGAACGAAGCAGCGTGACCGCGATAGTATTCCGGCCGTCCCGCAGCACTTCATACTCGTTCAAGCCGAGGTTGGCTACCGCCAGGCCGGCTGTCTCCCCGCTCACATCGACAAAAGCCTGCTGATGCTGGGCGTTGCTCGGATTCTGCCATTCGATCGCGGGCTGATTATCCCGTGTCACGATTTCAAACATGGAGTCCACGCGGTGCCGGCTGGCTTCAATGTCAGTCGGGAACAATGCGCGGACGCGGTGATCCTTCGCCTGGTTGTTAAACGAGGCCTCCACTTTAACGCCCTTGCCATCCTTCTCCAGACGTACCAGGGTACGGATCTTCATCGGCACGGTTTCTTTCACCCGTTGAGCTTTGCGCTCCGGATAGTAGACCACTTCGATCTGCTCCTTCTGAAGAAGCTCATCCGCCGATGCCGGTACCTCCCAGTCATGAACGATTTCGAGCGTAGCGCGGAAAGGCGTATCTTCCACAACCCGGATCGATGCTTGCAGATCGCGCGTCGTCAGCGGAGCTTCACCTTCAGGCTGCTTGTACATGTATTCGTTGCCGATGTCCCCGGTATCCTCGTAAACGAGCAGGTCACGGTATTCGCGTCCGTTTCGCTTGTCGGTTACCGTAAGGCTTCCGTTCGGCTGAGCTGCTACCCGCAGGATGCTATTTTCCATCACGTTGTTCCCGGTGATCAGCGATGCTGAAGCATTGTCCGAGTGCTGCGCCGCTGCCTGGCCAGACACGAGTGCATAGGCCCGGAGCCCGTGCGCCGGAACGGCGTTAGCCTGCAGCGTAATTCGCACGGCACGCGCCATATATGGCTGACGGAACCGGTCATCCGGCAGATCGTAGCCGAAGCGCTGGCCCAGATCCTCGAGCGTAAAAGGCACCGGCTTTCCGCTCGGGTCCAGCACCACACGCTCACCAAGCTCGAGCGCCTGAATCCGGCGGCTGATTTCGTCCAGCGGGATGCCGTCTCGGAAGTAAATCCGCTGTACGTCCAGCTCAACGGATACGGTGCCGGTCCGCTCCCATCCGGTAGTGTTAAACACCACAAACGGCAGCGCATCTTCGCCATACTGCGCGAAGGATGACGTATCCACCGCATCGGCCACCGCCCGCTTGCTGTCTTCAATGATCGATTCCGCCACGTCGCGGCTCTTCGCAAAGCGGGTTACCATCTCGCGGTGAACCTCATCGACGCTGCAGCCGCAGATGCTGTCATGCGGATGGTTCTGCATCAGCGTTTTCCATGCATACGTAAACAGGTGGTGCGGGTAGGCCTGACCGGTCAGGTGGGCATACGCCGCCAGCGGCTCAGCTACCTTTTCCAGCAGCGCCTGGCCATGCTGGTTCATCTGCTTGAGATATACGCGGGCAGACGCCGTGTTCACAAGCGTCCCCCATCCGTCGGTCCGCTGGCTACGAAGCTCGCCGCGCACGACGGACAGCTCGTTCTCTTGATGGCCTTTGACCGATTCCAAATACTGCGGGAAATTCGAGTGAACGAACTCCGTGTCCGGATACAGCTTGCGCGCAGTCTCCAGCGCCTCAGCCAAATCGGTCTGGATCGGCTGGTGGTCGCAGCCGTTCATGAAGAGGAGCTCTGGCGTCGACGCGTACTTCTCCGCGTCCGCCAGCTTCCGGTCCCAGAACGCCTTCGCCTCTTCGGGATCGGCCGGAATTTCGTTGCCGTTGCTGTACCAGTTGGCAAACAGAATGCCGAGCACCTTGGAGCCGTCCGGACCTTCCCAGATGAGCTCCGAGAAGGAAGACTCATACTCAGAGTCGGCAACAGTATTGTTAAAGCCGGTCGGCTTGACGCCGCGGCCGAACAAGGCGTTATCGATGCCGGATTGGCGCATCAGCTGCGGCGCCTGGCCGACGATGCCAAAGGTGTCGGGGAAATATCCCACCTTGGAAATTTGCCCGTAACGGCGGGCGTCCTTATGGCCGATTTGCATGTTGCGGATGTTGGCCTCACCGCTGGTCAGGAACGCATCCTGCAAAATATACCACGGGCCGATAAAAATGCGGCCTTCGCGGATGTATTTTTCATGCCGTTCCTTCTGCTCGGGACGCACCTGAAGGTAATCCTCCAGAATAATCGTTTGCCCGTCCAGGTAAAAGCTCTTGTACTCCGTATCGTTCTCCAATGTATCCATCAGCACGTCCATCAGACGGATGAGACGGACATGATGTTTTTCATAGGGCAAATACCATTCCCGGTCCCAGTGAGTATGGGAGATGATATGCGCCGTTCGTTTCGGCTTGTTTGACATAAAAATCGGGTCTCCTTTCCTTGGGCGGCTTGTTCCCGATCGGAACTCTCATCCCCTGCTTGCAGATCAACATATTGGGCTAAGGTCCAGCTCATAGCCAAACCCTGCCCTGGATAAATTTGCACTGTCATGGATGGCCGGACGCTGGCATGGATGACTTACGGATATAAGCATCTCCTTCCGCAAGTGTCCATCCATCGCGTACAAATTAACATTCAAAGTAAGTCTTAAATATAACCTATATATAATAGAAGAAAAAAATTTGGCGATCCGTACATCAGACGATTTCTGCAGGCCTGAACCTTCGATTGAAAGTTTATAAAAAACCCCTGCCGATTGCCCAGTTTTGGCGATCAATCCCAAAAAACTCCCCAAATAGGAGGACGCCAGGGGCCCAACATTCAAAAGCCGGCTATTGCTGCCAAAAGCCCTTTTGCCCAATAAGACAGCGGGCTTCCTGCCGGAATAACACCGGCCCCTAAAAACAAGTGTCCATTCACAGTGGACAGAATCCTTGCCTCCGGTACAGCAGTGAAAAGGGGCAGGATCCCTGGATCCCGCACCAAAATTATCCTTTTCCCCTGCCCTGCAAGGATTGGTTTGATGCCCATCCCGTTTGCTCCGATGGCCCCACCTCTGCAAAAGCTCCTGACGATCGCCTACACCTTATTGTACAAATCAACTCAACGTGTTTAGTCTACTTGGATGTCAACCTCGTCCGGCCGGTACACGGCCGTAATGCGGCCCTCCCGGTCGGCGGCAAACAACACGCTGCGGTCGCTCTCGAGCGTAAAGCTGTAGACGGCTCCGGTCTGCGGGTCCTTGACCTGAACCGGGGCATCCCAGCCGTACTCGGAGACGAACACGTACAGGCTGCCGTCCTTGAAGCTGAGCTTCCGGCCGTACACGCCAGGCAGGTCTCCGCCGGCCAGCCACTCGAGCTCGCGCTCCACGCCGGCTGCGGCAGCCGCGTACCGGTACAGCTCGAGGATCGGCTCGTCCCGGCCGTTCAGCTCGAGCGGCAGCGGGCTCCAGATGAGCCGGCCCTTGCCCAGCGGCACGTCCACGAGCGCGTCCATGATTGCGCCGGTCCCTGCGGCCGGGATTTCCTTGGCCACCTCGGCGATCCGCCGGTGCCCGAAGGATACCGGCAGCAGCCGGCCATTCACGCCGAGCATTTCCTCCCGGCGCACATTGGCAAGCCGGCGCTCGCCGAGGACGGCATCAAGGCGTGTCGTCGGACGCCAGTAGGCGTCCAGGCCGAGCGGGCCGGTGGCGAGCAGCGTCGCGCCGGTCTCCTTGACGAGCTCCAGCAGCTCGTCCAGCGCCCGGCTGTCCATGTTATGCGGGCTCGGCAGCAGGATCAGTTTCGGCGCCTTCTGCCGCAGCGCGTCCAGATGGTATTCCGACGCCGCACGGAATGGCAGCTTCAGATCATAAGCCAGCAGCCGTGTCAGCCGGGTCGTCGACTGGAACGCAAATGCGCGGTTCGAGAAGTCATTGGAGTACGGGAAGACGGCGACGATGTCCTCGAGCTCCCGGTCCGTAAACAAGTCCCGCGTGGCCGCGATGAAGCGTCCAAAGTCGTAGGATACACCCGCTTCCGGCTTCTCCGTGCCATCGGCGCGGAGGGCTCCGATATGCGATTCATTGGCGTTGTCCATATAGAAGTTCGTATTCCAGATCCAGTGGATCGCACCGGCCCCCCCGGTAGAGAAGGCGTAGGCGTATTTCCGCTCCAAAATGCTGCGCAGCTCGGCTTCGGACCGCTTGGCGCGGCCGTCCGGCGTTTCTACGTACATAATGCCGGTTTCCTGAATCAGGTTCGGTTTATCCGGCGTTTTCGTGAAGATGCCGTCCCATACCAGATAGTCGTTCAACCACCAGGAGTGCACCGTCGTATAATCGACGGCCGGCTCATAGAAGAACGGAGACGGACGCTGGGCGCCGAGCGCTTCGTCCTGCCCAACGGTGACCAAATGGTCCGGGCACAGCTCCTTGATCGTGCCGACGAGCTGCTCGGCCCACCGGTTGTGCATATCCATCGAGAACAGGCAGTAATCGAGCCATCTCGTTCCCTTCTTGGCTTTGTGCATATCCTGCACGTCGAAGTTGATCTCTTCCGCTTCCGGAATGGATGCCGAAGCAAAGTCGGGCAGCTGGTCCGGCGTCATGTTCCATGCTTCCTGGAGGCTGCGAATATCGCCGTGACGGCGCTTCAGCCACTCCACGAACGCCTGGTGCTCAAACGGATCCCGGGCGGAACGCGGTCCCTCCGAGAAAATCCGCGGCGGATCAAACATCGACGGTTCGTTAATCAAATCCCAGTCCACATGCGTCGTGGCCGTATGTCGGCTGACGATGCTGCGGATGAAGCGTTTCTGGGCCTCAACGCTCTGCGGGTCGAGATAAGGGTTCAGCCCTTCCCACGTCTCCGGTGTGAAGGAGAAGAACGTAAACGTCACCTGCAGGCCGTGGCGCTTGGCCGTCAGGAAGAAGGCGTCGATCGCGCGCAGCACTTCCTCCGAGGCATGGCCGTCGACTTGCATAATATTCCGGTAAGCCGTCCAGACGCCGGTGCGGATCCAGTTGATGCCCGCCTTGGCCATCTGGGCCATGTCCCGCTCCCATACGTCCACGTTCGGCAGGAACAGGAACTTGCGCGCCACGTCGGAGGTCATGTACGTCATGCCCACAACGGGCAGCGGCCGCCCGTCTTTGATGAAATAGTCGCGGCTGCGGGTAATCGGCGAGCCCTCGGCCAGAAGGAGGTCGTCACGGCCCCAGAAGCCCTGGCGCAGCACGCGAATCTCGCCGTCCGGTCCCTCTGCGCGGCATACGATGCGGTGCAGCCCGCTCTTCAAGGCCAGAGGCACCGGAATGCGCACGAAGTTCTGCTCCTTCGTCACCTGCGCCTGGAACCGGTGGCTCCAGACCTCTCCGCTTCCGCCCTCATGGCTTACTCCCAGCTCGAAGCTCCACAGCTCAGGCGCCGCACTGCGCGATTCCCCGCGCTGCAAAATCTGCGTCTGCAGCGTCAGCACCGCGTGTTCCCCGGCTTCGTACGAAGCATAATTCGGCTTCAGCGACAGCTCGGTCACGCCCCGCGCGCAGAAACGCGCCCAGTCGACCAGGTGCGCAGCGCCATTGCCGTTCCAGAACGCTTCGGTCAGCGGCAGGAACACGAACATCCAGCGCGAGCCGGCGAACGTCACGCGGGAGTTCTCCCACAGCACGATCGGCGCGGCGATCTCGCGCCCTTCGGCGCTGAGGCCGGTAAGCAGCGGATAGATCTGCGTGCTCATCGGTCCGGCTGAGCCCATCTGCTGCGGCAAATCGGCGCTTTTGGTCGTATGCGGCACCAGGTTCCAGGCATCTGCCAGCTCAAACAGGCCTTCTTGGCCGTTCAGCAGCGGGATGCGGTCCGAAACGGCGAGTTTCGTGACTTTGCCTGTGTCCACCCGCAGCGCTTCGTGAATATAGAGTTCCTGATGATAGGCAGTTTGCTCGGTCTCCGACACCCAGGACCCGTTATCCCGTACTACAGGAATTTTAAAAGGCGCCCCGCCTGCACTAATCAGGCTGCCTCCCCGATGCAGGAAGGCGGAAATTTCCGTCCAGGCAGCCTTTGGAAAATAAGGCGCGTGCAAATTGACAAAACAACCTTGATCCACTCCGCGAAGTGCGTCAGCCAGTTCTTCGGCGCGAACGACCGCTACTTCTGCGGCATGCTGGAAGTCTCCGGCCTGCGGGAGCTTGCCCGCAGCCGGGAAATCCGGATCGCACAGAATGATGATATGCCGGCTCATAGCAGACCATCCTTCATGGCCTTATACACGAGCTGGGAGAACAGGCTGTTGGACCAGGCGAACCATTTTCGCGTAAAAACGGTCGGATCGTCAGCGTGGAACCCTTCATGCATGAAGCCTGTATCCGCATCGGTAGCTTCCAGCATGGCGATCATCTCCAGCTTCTCTTCGGCCGTCTGCGCGGTCAATCCCTGCATGGACAAGGCCATATGCCAGATATAGTCCTCCGGCGTGTGCGGGCTGCCGATGCCCTTGGCCGCTTTGCCTTCGAAGTAGAACGGATTTTCTTTGCTGAGCGCAAACCGTCTCGTATTTTGATAAATCGGATCGTCCGCCGTTGTGTACCCCAAGTAAGGGATGGACATCAGGCCCGGTGTACCGGCGTCGTCCATCAGGCAGTAGTTGCCGTAGCCGTCGGTCTCGTAGGCGTAAATCGGCCCGAACTGCGGATGGCGGTAAATGCCGTACAGCTGAATACCGTAGTTGACTTCGATCTCCAGCTCTTTGAGCTCGGCGAGCATGTCCATGTCACGGAAGACCCACTCGGCGAACTCCTGCATTTGGCGCAGCGCCACGACCGCAAACATATTGCCCGGAATGTTGTAATGGAAGTCGCAAGCGTCGTCGCTGGAGCGGAAGCCCGACCAGATCATACCTGTGTAGTTAACCGGCATGCCCATTCCGTTATTGCGCAGGGAGTCGGTCAGGATGCCGTTGTTGCGCGTAAAGCGGTACGGAGACTTCTCAAAGTGGTGCTGCTCCGTTTTGAACACGTCGATGATGGCGCGCATGGCCTTTTTGAAATTGGCATCGAAAATATCGGTCAGCTCGGTTTCCTTCCAGTACAGGTACGCCAGACGAATAACGAAGCACAGCGAATCGATCTCGAATTTGCGCTCCCACACCCATGGGGACATGTCCGTTTCGTCCGTCGTATTCCAGTGCCAGTCATTGGCCGACTCATTGAACGCATTGGCGTACGGGTCGATCAAGACGTAGTGAACATGGCGTTTGATCAATCCGCCGATAATGCGCTGCAGGTCCTGGTCTTCCTTGGCAAAAGGCACGTAATGGACGACCTGCTCCACGGAATCGCGCAGCCAGGAGGCCGGGATGTCTCCTGTAATGACGAAGGTCGTTCCGTCATCCATCAGCTTAGTCGTCGTTTCCAGCGTATTTGGAAAGCAGTTTTTGAACAGCTGCAGCAGCTTCGGCCGGTGGACCAGCTTCTGCTCGGCTTCTTTAATCACGTCCTGGATCGCCTGCGGCATCTCCAGCGCCGGCATCGGTATTTTAGGAAGTCTGAATTGTTCCAAAGCGATACGCCCCTTTACTTGGCTGAATTGTAGAGTGTAATGATGTCACATCAAATCATGTATTGTTATACGATCTATACCAAACTTCTATATATGGCGTTAATCAACCTGCTTTAGCAGGACGGTTTTAATTTCATAAGGGGCAAAAGACAATTGCAGTTTCCCCTCCTGAAGCTGCAGCGGATGGGCCGGCTCCTCCAGCGCGTTGGACAGATAAGCCTCTGTGATGGCACCCGGCCATGTCAGCTCGATCTGTTCGCGTCCACCGGTCGATTCATAGAACCGCAGGATGACGCCGTTTCCGTCCTCGGACGGTTTCACCGTGTCGAGTACGACGTGTCCACCGGATAGGGTGATCAGCGATCCCGTTGACGGACGAGAGCCTTGTGCACCGGACTCCGTCTGGCGAACCGGCATGTCCACGTTCAGCTCCGCCGCCTGACGGACGGTGTGTGACTCCCTCCAGCCGCCTTGATGCGGCAGCAAAGAGTAGGTGAAGTCATGCTCGCCAAGGTCTGCCGTCACGTCCGGCCACTTCGGCGCCCGCAGCAGGGACAGACGGATCGTGCTGCCCTGAACGTCATAGCCGTATTTGCAGTCGTTCAGCAGGCTGACGCCGTATCCATGCTCCGACACGTCCACGAAGCGGTGTCCGCATACCTCGTACTGCGCCTGCTCCCAGCTCGTGTTCCGGTGGGTGGCGCGCTCAAGCGAACCGAATGGAATTTCGTAGGTCGCCTTATCGGTGACCACATCGACCGGGAAGCCCACTTTCAGAAGCTTGTGTGCCTCGTTCCAGTGGACATGCGTTTTGAAATCGATCCGCCGGTCATGGTGATAGAAGATCATGTCCTGCGTGATTTCGGACTGGCCGATCTTCCAGCGGAAGCGGAGCACATCTTTGGTGCGTCCGGCCAGAACCAGCCGCTTCTCGAGCAGCTCCGCCTCACCGGCCGGCTGCTGTTCGTAGCGGGTGTCAATGTCCCAGGCATCCCACAGCGTCGGACGGTCGTGGAAGAAGTGGAACCGGTTGGCGCGTTCCCCTTGCTTCACGACTTCCCGGCCGGCAGCCTTATCCAGCAGGCTGGTGATTTCGCCCCGCTCGTTGAACCGCACGAGGTAAGCGAAAGTCTCCCACGTATCGCCGAACGATTGAACTCCGGCGGAGTCAGTATTCACAGCGGCCTCCGGCTTCACCCACACGGTTTTATAACCCAGTGCCGGTACGTCGGGAACCCGCACGGAGATTCCGCCTTCGACAGCGTCCGTCTCCAGGCGCGTGCCGTGCTCGTCATAAGCGGCCAAGGCGCCTTCGCCTTGTTCGGCTTCGATATGAACCACAGCGCTCCGGCTCCATCCGAGACTGTTGAAGACAACGTACGGAGTGCCCTCCTTGCCGGAAGTGTTGATATCCGACACCAGCGTGTTCAGCCCTTCGTTCAAGGCATGTTCTCCCTTGGCGAAAATTTCGCCGTATTCCTTGTCCGACGTTTCATACGTTTCGGTAATCGCCGAGCCCGGAATGATGTCGTGGAACTGGTTCAGCAGGATCAGCTTCCAGCCGTCATGCAGCTGCTGCGTCACCTCTGTACGGTTGGCCGTATCCATGTTCGGCCCAGCCAGCGTGTTCCACAGCTCGGCTTCCCGGTACAGCACCTCCGCCTTACGGTTGCTGCGTTTGTTGCGGGCATGCGTCGTATACGTGCCGCGGTGCAGCTCCAAGTAGAGATCGCCGCGCCACGTCGGAAGCACCGGACCCGCATGCTCGATGCTCTCGAAAAACTTGGCCGCCGTACTGTAACGGCTTGCCGGCTGCCCGACCATCAGATCAGACCGGTCGATGTACTCCAGCATCTCGCGGGTGACGCCCCCGCCGCCGTCCCCGTGCCCGTACAGGAGCATCTGCTCGGGATGCAGTGCCTTTTCCCGATAGGACTGCCAGTGATCGTGAACATCCTTCGGCAGTGTGTGTTCGTTCACGCCATGGTTCAGATAAGACAAAATCGGTGTTCCATCGATGCCGACCCAATGGAACAAATCGTATGGGAACAGGTTGGTGTCGTTCCAACCTAGCTTGGTCGTCATGAAATAATCCACTTTGCCGTGCTTCAAAATTTGTGGCAGCGATGCGCAGTAGCCAAACGTGTCCGGCAGCCATTCGATATTCGACATCCGGCCGAATTCCTCCTGGTAGAACCGCTGGCCGTACAGCATCTGCCGGATCAGTGATTCGCCGCTCGGCAGATTCAGGTCGGGCTCGACCCACATGCCGCCGACCAGCTCCCAGCGTCCTTCCACGATCCGCGCCTTGACCCGTTCGAACAGCTCGGGGTCGTTTTCCTTCAGAAACGCGAAGAGCTGCGGCTGGCTTTGCGTGTACCGGTATTCCGGATATTCCTCCATCAGCCGGTCGACGGTCGAGAACGTGCGGCTCGCCTTGCGTACCGTTTCGCGGACAGGCCACAGCCAGGCGATATCGATGTGCGACTGGCCGACCATATGCTCCAGCCCCTCGGCATTGCCGCCCACTTCCTGGACGTCTGCTCTAAGCGCTGCCTCAATATCGGCAACGGCTCTGCCATCACGGATGGCCGCCGAATCCAGGTTCACGAACCGGTCCATCGCCCGGTACAGCACTTCCATCAGGCGTACGCGGCGGAAGTCTTCCTGCGGCAGCAGCACCAGCGAGTCACGCACGACGGTGACTGTATACATCAGGCTCAGCACCGCATGATTCGGCCGCACGAGCAGACTCGTGACCGACGTGATCGGCGGGTTAATAACGGCCTGCTGATTCAATGGATCGACCGGTTCCGGAACCGGGTCAAACAGCTCGATTTCGAGTTCCGGCGTCTCTCCGATCACGGCAGGATCGAGCGTTACATACGTATGATTGCGGTCGAGGCCTTGGTAGGAAACCCCGTTGACGCGCAGAAGCCCTTCTCCGCCCGAAGCGAAGACGAGCCCGAATGGCTCGGATGGCCAGCCTTCCGGCAGCTCAAGCCGGGTCCGGAAGAAATATGTCGTTCCTTGCTTGCTTGGAAAAGAGGCCAGCCCCTTCCCTTCCGGGTAAGGAGCCGTATTCTCGTATTCGCCAGGCAATTTGTAGTAAGAGCGGGTGATGTCCCAGCTGCGGAGCTCAGTCTGCTCCAGCCAGCGGTTGTCCGATAATTCACGGATAAAGCGTCTGATCCGTTCCATTTATTTACCCTCCCGCACGGCCAACTCCGTGCTCATCGTGTCGTTTACATGTCTGCCGACATGGATCCGGAACAGCCCCGGTTCCACGACGGGCTTCAGGTCCCTGCCCACGTACTGCAGCTGTTCCCTGCCGATCTTAAATTCCACGGTCCGGGATTCACCCGGTTCAAGTTCCACTTTCGTAAACCCTTTGAGCTCCATCAACGGACGGCTTGCGGCGCTCACTCTATCTGAAATGTACAGCTGGACGACTTCCGCTCCGGTACGGCTGCCGGTGTTCGTCACGTTCACCGATACGGTTGCCGTTTCGTCTTCCGTTATCGAATCGGCGCTGATGCGGAGCTGATCGTAACCAAAGGTCGTATAACTGAGGCCATAGCCGAACGGGTAACGCGGCTTCGAGTCCTCTTCCATATACCGCTTGCCCCGCGAGCGTTTGCCGTTGTAATACACCGGCAGCTGGCCGACATGCTTCGGAATCGATACGGTGAGCCGTCCGGACGGATTGACGTCGCCGAACAAAATGTCCGCCACCGCGTGTCCGCCCTCCTGCCCCGGATACCAGGCTTCCAGAATCGCGTCGGCATGCTCGTCCACCCATGGTTCGGCAATCGGACGGCCATTAATGTACACCACGATGAGACGCTTGCCTAGTTTGTGGATCTCCTGAATCAGTTCCAGCTGCACGCCCGCCAATCCCAGCGTCATTCGGTCGATGCCCTCGCCACACTCCATGTCGTTCCAGGAGCTGTCCGACACCTTCGAGGCGCCGGTCTTCAGGTCGATCGTCCCTTCGCCAAAATCGCGGGCACTCGATCCGCCCATCACCATCACCACGGTGTCGGCCTGAGACGCGTAGGACAGCGCCGTATCGAATCCTTCCCGGGAATCGCCTTTAATCCGGCAGCCCGGCGCATACAGCACCCGGCCGGATTCGGCGCCGAGCTTCGCCCGGATGCCCTTCAGCACGGTCGCCACTTTGTCCGCCGGCTGCGGCGACGTGTAATCGCCAAGCTGGTTATAGCCGTGGTCTGCGTTCGGACCGATCACGGCAATGGTGCCCGCCCGCTTGTCCAGCGGCAGCGCATCCTTCTCGTTCTTCAAGAGAATGATGCCTTCCTCCGCCAGCTTGCGTGCCAGCTGCACATGCTCGCTTTGGCCAATGACCTGCTCAGCCCGCTCCGGATCCACATATGGCCGGTCGAACAAGCCCAGCTTGAATTTGAGTACCAGCACCCGCAGCACCGCCCGGTCCAGGACACCAATGCCAAGCTTGCCCTGGCTGACCGCCTCCAGCAGATACCGGCCGAACATTTCGCCGGACATCTCCATGTCGATGCCCGCTTTGATGGCCTGAACGGTGGCGTCCATGCCGTCTTCCGCTACATCATGACCCGCGGCCAGCATGTCGATGGCCCCACAGTCGGTGATGACCATGCCGTCGAACCCCCACTGCTTGCGGAGGACGTCCTCCAGCAGTTCCGTGTTGACCGTGCACGGCACCCCGTCAATTTCGTTATACGCCGGCATGATGGACACAGCGCCGGCTTCCACTGCTTTCTTAAACGGATACAGGTCCACCTCAAGCAGCTCGCGCCAGCCCATATGCACCGGGCCGGCGTTGCGTCCGCCTTCGGAGCTGCCGTATCCGACAAAATGCTTCAGCGTCGCGGCAACGCTCGCGTCGCTGTCCAAAGCATCGCCCTGAAGCCCCTGGACCGATGCGGCGGCAAATTCGCCGATCAGGTAAGGGTCTTCGGCGAAGCACTCCTCCGTGCGCCCCCAGCGGGGATCGCGCACGACGTCCAGCACCGGCGAGTACGTCACCGCCCCGCCCTGCGCCCGCGTCTCCGCGGCGACGGCGCGGCACATCTCGCGGTACAGGTCGACGTTCCACGTGCTCCCGAGCAGCAGCGGCACCGGATACACCGTGCCGTCGATCGCCATATGCCCGTGCGAGCACTCCTCCCCGATCAGGATCGGAATGCCGAGCCGGGAATTCTCAATGGCATAACGCTGAATTTCGTTAACCGCCTCCGCACCTTCCTTGGCGGACAGGCCGTTCTCCAGCGTGACGCCGGTCCACGGATCGGCGCGCAGTACCCCGTACAGGGAACCGACACCGCCATTTTGGACCTGCTGCTTAAAAGACTCCGTTAATTCAATCTTCCCATCTCTATGTTCATAGGTTTGCCAGCCGAACGGCTGCACGAGCTGGCCAACCTTTTCTTCCAAAGTCATCAGACCTAGCAAATGCCGGGCCCTCTCCACAGCTGGTTTCGTCTTGTCTTTGTAAATCAACATCTCGACTTCTCTCCTGTCTCCCTAAAGTGATGTTGTTTATTATTCTTTGACGGCACCTACGGTAAGTCCTTGTACAAAATAACGTTGGAAGAACGGATATGCAAAAATAATTGGCAGCGTAGCGAGCACGACCATCGCCATACGGGACGTATCCTGCGGAATGGACTGCAGGGCAGCCATGCTGAGCGAGCTGTTGGCCGAGTTTTGCTGAATGAACTGAATGCTGGATTCGATCCGCATCAGCATCGATTGCAGCGGCACCAGGTTCGGATTGTCGATATAGAGCAAGGCATTAAACCAGTCATTCCAATACCCTAGCGTACTGAACAGTCCGATCGTCGCCAGACCTGGCAAAGACAACGGCAGCACGATGCGGAGGAAAATGTAGAAATCGCCCGCGCCGTCGATCCGGCCCGATTCGATAATCGCCTCCGGTACGCTGGTGCTGTAGAACGTACGCAGAATCATGATATAAAAAGCGTTCATCGCGAGCGGCAAAATCAGCGCCCACAGCGTATCTTTCAATCCGAGCAATTGCGACACAACCATATACGTTGGAATCATCCCGCCGTTAAACAGCATGGTAAGAATCGCGAATACGGAGAAAAATCTGCGGTAGCGGAAGCTTTTCCGTGAAATCGCATAGGCGTACAGCGAGATCAGGATCAAGCTGACGAGCGTACCCACGACGGTAACGAGGATCGTCACGCCATAGGAACGGAGCAGCGTGTCGCCGCTTTGAAATACGAATTTGTAAGCCTCGAAGCTCCATTTGGCCGGGATCAGACGGTAGCCGTCCGTTGCCAGCGTTTTTTCATCGGTTAACGAGATAATGACGACGAACAGAAAAGGAAATACGCACAAGAAGGAAAAGATCGCCGCAATCGTATGAAGAACAGCGTTCGCGCCGCGCGAAACATGATGAAAATCCCGTTTTTTTCTTTGAATGACCTCCGCCATAACCTGACACTCCCTTCAAAAAATGATTTAGAATAATGCGCTGTCCTTGTCGATTTTGCGGACGACAAAGTTGGACACGATAACGAGTACAAAGCCGACAACCGATTGATACAGGCCTGCAGCGGTACTCATACCGATTTCGCCAGTTGTTTTCAGACCGCGGTATACGTACGTATCGATAACGTTGGTTACGGAGTACAGCGTACCCGAGTCTCTTGGAACCTGGTAGAACAGACCGAAGTCGGCGTAGAAGATCCGGCCCACTGCGAGCAGTGTCATGATAATGATGATCGGCGAGAGCATCGGAATCGTAATGTTCTTGATTTGCTGCCACTTGCTGGCCCCGTCGATCATGGCCGCTTCATACAGGGATTTGTCGATGCCCATGATGGAGGCGAGATACACGACGCTGTTATAACCGACGGATTTCCAAAGACTGACGAAGACAAGGATATACGGCCAATATTTTGGATCGGAATACCACTGAACCGGCTCGGCGCCGAACCAGCCGAGGATTTGGTTGATCATCCCGCGGTCCATGCTCAGGAAGCTGAATGCGAAGTATCCGACGATAACCCAGGACAGGAAGTAAGGAAGGAACATCCCGGTCTGATAAATTTTTGCCATCGTTTTGCCGACCAGCTCGGAGAGCAGGACTGCCATGAATACGGACAGGATTAATCCAAGGATGATAAAAGCCAGGTTGTACAATAACGTGTTACGCGTAATCGTGTAGGCGTCATTGGTGCTGAACAGGAACTTGAAGTTGTCCCAGCCTACCCACTCACTCTTGCTGATACTGGCCCAGAAGCCTTCCCGGTTGAAACGGTATTGCTTGAATGCCACGATCGTACCCACCAGCGGCAGGTAGGAAAAGAAGAAAAACCAAATGGCACCGGGCAGCACCATAAACAGCATGACTTTGTTTCTAATGAGGTTTTTGAAAAATGCGGCCATTCTGTTTCCCTCCCATGATTGATTGGTTATACATTGAAAAAGGACCGGGCGCTAAGTCACCCGCCCGATCCTTTCTGAATTTTTTTCTACATTACTTGTTGTTTGCAGCTTTCCAGGCGTCAAGCTGAGTTTGAGCTTCAGCGATGACCTTGTCCAGGCCGGCTTGCTTGAAGGCCGCAATCGCTTTTGGCAGGTAGGTTTCCGGATCAACGGTACCAGTCATCAGGGATGCCCAGAACTGTTCCTTCACGTTTTGTACAGCTGCCATTTCGGTTGCTACTTTCGTGCTGTCGAAGTTGAAGCTCAGGATTGGAGAATCTTTACCTTCAGCGTTAAATTTCTTGAATTGCTCCCACTTGTCATCCGGGTCATTCGGGTTCAAGTAGAGCAGCATGTTGTTGCCGAGGGAGTACGACGGCATGTCGTAGTTTTTGCCCTCTGGAAGGTTTTCAATGTGCTTGTCGTCAACCTTCTTGTAGTGCGTTCCTTCGATACCGGAATCCACCATGTTGCGAAGAACCGGATCCGTATTCAGCAGGTTCAGGAATTCCATTGCTTTCTCCGGATGTTCGGAGTTCGCGGAAATCGCCATGATCGAACCTTGAACCGAAGTATTTGTGATAATGGCATCACTTGCCGGTGTCGATTTAACCGGATAGCCATAGCTTGCAGACCAAGTATTGTCAGCCAGTGGCTGGGTTTGCGCACGGTCCATGAACCAGTTGCCGGAAGTCATCAGATCGCTAGTGGAGCCTGTTGTTGCTGCTTCCGGAGCCACATAGCCGGCTTGATAATATTTGTGCATCGTTGTCAGCGCCTGCTTCATTTCTGGCGTTTCGAGGATGTCGACGATTTTGTAATCGGTCGTATCCAGCTTCACGGCCATTGGCAGATTCTGAATGATGTAGTCATAAGGAACATAAGGAACGTAGTTCTTGTCCATCGCGAACGGTGTTACGTTCGGTTCTTTTTCCTTAATCGCTTTCAACAGCGGCTCAATGCTATCCAGGGAACGTACATTGGAGGTATCCAGTTTGTACTTGTCCACCAGGTTTTGGTTGAAGCGCCATACTTCTTGCTGAGGAAGCTCTTTGTTGGCCGGAATGCCGTAGTTGTGTCCATCGACTTTGGAGCCTTCCAGGAAAGCAGGATCGATGGTATCTTTGATACCTTGTCCATATTTTTCAAGCAGATCGTCGAGTTCCATGAACGCGCCTTTTCTTGCGTTCTGTACGTAATCGAATCCGCCTGCGGATGTGAACATGATGTCCATCGGTTCGCCGGAAGCTACGTTTACCTGCATTTTTTGCTGGTAGTCGCCCCAGTCGATCATTTTCATGGTGACGGTTGCATTAATTTTCTCCTGCGTATACTTGCTGACCTCGGCCATAACCTTGTCAACGTCTTTTTGCGGCGTGCCGATCGTGTACCAGATCAGGTTTACCGGTTTCTCGGAGCTTCCCGAAGATCCGGAACCACTGCTTTCCGCGTCTTTGTTGCCCCCACCGCACGCGCTGAGTACAAGCGCGAAGGCCGTCAACATGGCCAGTGCGAACGAGAAGCTTTTCTTACCCTTGCTCATGTGTGTTCCTCCCTTTTTGTGTTGCAGTCAATGTTGTCTAGCTGTCTGCCCACCAAGCGGCCAAACCGGCTTTTTCTTTTATTGTTTCCGGCTCGGTTTGTTTAACTAAGATAACCTTAACGGATGTAAGCCGTTACAAAAAGAAGATAAACTAAATAAAACCGTGTACAAATTAAAGAAAAGGTTTACTTTTTGTCTAAATTTGTCATTTTTTCAGTGAAACGCTTACTTTTATTGTTTTTCTTTCATTTTCATTCGGTTTTTTCTGCATCAAACGTCACAAAAAAACCCTAAACCGGATGAGATGGTAGGTGTTTAGTCTCATCTGATTCAGGGTGTTTCCAGCCGGTCAACCCAGCCCCTTGTAATCCGTCGGCGAGATCCCGACATATTTCCTGAACTGTTTATAAAAATATCCGGTCTCCCAGTAGCCTACGTTCCGTGCAATCTCCTGCACCTTGAGGTTCGTGTTCTTCAGCTGCTGCTTCGCCTTTTCGATCCGGAACTTGTTGATGTATTCGGCGAACGTTTCCCCGGTTTCCTTATGAAACAGCTGTCCCAGGTACACCGGATGAATATGATACTGTGCCCCCAGTGTCTTCAGCGACAGTTCGTCCGCATAATGATTGTGAATATGGACCAGCACCTGATTCACGACGGGGTTCTTCATATCCTGAAGCAGCGACTGGACCGCAGCCCCAGCCACTTCCTGCAGTGCAGTAATGAGATCCTGCAGCGAGGAACTGTCCCGAACCCTGCCTAAGGCGTTCTTGAATATATCCGACTCATCCGTATGCTTGATCTGCTCAAGCTCCATTTTAAAGCGAATCACCAGCTCCAGGGCCGCGTTCAGCAGATCCTCCGGACGGATATGTCCCGCCTTCTGCATCTGCTCAAAGTCGTCTTGGATTTTTCGATTCAGCCCGGCCTCATCCCTCGCCAGAATCAGCTTGGCGTATTCGTCCCAAGCGATGGCGATATGCCGCTCCGGGCCGCCGCTATTCTCCTCCAGGCTGGTGTAGTCGATGATCCGCCGATCCGGAAATACCATAAAATACTCCAGCGACTGCTTGGCCTCCTTGTAGCTGACAGAAGCCTCTCCAGGCAGTCTCACCGCCGAGCCGACACCGATATGCACCGTGCAGCCCTGCCTCGCTAAATCAGCCTCCAGCTGCTCCAGTGCTGTCATCAGACGAGCCTTCCCCTCCTGTGGGTTCTCCAGACTTCCAATAATGACAGTATCTCCATCCACATCGCGGAACAGTGTCAGCTCCGTGCTGTCTTCCAGCAAATCGTCAACCTGCCCGAACAACGCCTCATCGGCTGCGGTCCGAAGCACCGCCACGGCCATATAAGGCCGGTCCAAGTTCACGCCGAGCAGATCGGCTCTTTCTATAAATTCCGGAGGGGCGATCTGCCCGTTCATCCAGCGATAGAGCGTATTGTCCTTCAAAATTTGCACATCAAAAGCGCTGTACAATCCGCTCGCCCTCGTACTGTCCAGTTTGGACACGGTATTGCGGAGCGTCGATTCCAGCTCCTCCACATTGATCGGCTTCAGCAAGTAGTTTTCGATACCGAGCCTCATCCCCTGCTTCAAGTAATCGAACTCGTTGTATCCGCTTAGGATGATCACCTTGAGGTCGCTGCGGGTTTTGCGTGCCTCGCCGATCAGACTCAGGCCGTCCATCACCGGCATGGAAATATCCGTAATCAGTACATCCACGGGCGTAGACGCCATCACCTCGAGCGCCTGGCGGCCATTCTCTGCGTGCCCGACGATCTCCAGCCCCAGCGCTGCCCAATCCAAAATATCGTACAGCCCTTCGATAATGAACGGCTCATCGTCCACAATAAACACTTTATACATCTTCAGCATCCGTCCCTTCCCGGTTAGGATAACGTACGGTGACAACCGTACCGACTCCAGGCCGACTGTCAATTTCCACCCCGTAAGCCGGACCGTACAAAAACTGCAGCCGGCTGTGCACGCTGCGCAGCCCAAACATTTCGCCGGACTCCTCCGGCTTCCCGAGCTCATCATGGATTTCAGCCAGACGCTCAGGCGTGATACCTTTGCCATTATCCATAATCACAGCCACCAGCATATCGCCTTCTTCCTTCACCCGAATGTCCAGATGATTATCGTCGCGATTGGTCTGGATGCCGTGAACGATATAGTTTTCGATCAGCGGCTGCAGCGACAGCCTCATGACCGATTTGCCATGCAGCGCCGGGTCTGAATCGATCGTATAGCTGAACTTCTCCTTATAACGGATCCGGAACAGCTCCAGATACAAGCGGCATGCCTCCAGCTCATCCTTGAGCGTGTAGATCTTTTTCTGCTTCACCAGGCTTTTGAAAAGCACGGACAAGCTATAGATCATTTCCCCGACATCTTTAGCCCCTTGGGAAATGGCCCGCATCCGAATCACTTCAAGCGTATTGTACAGAAAATGTGGATTGATCCGCGCCTGCAGCGCCACCAGTTCCGTCTGCTTCTGTTTGATTTCGGCCTTGTACACCCGCTCGATATACAGGTTCAGCTCGTCCAGCATGTCGTTAAAGCTCCGGGAAATCTGGCCAAGCTCGTCTTCTCCCGGGTTATCGATCCGTGCGGACAAATCCCCGTTTTTTACCTTGCGCGTAATCCTAATAATCCGGTTCGTCCGGTTGGCGAAATTAATCACAAAGAAGGCCGGGAAAAAGATTGCAAACAATATACAGATCCCGCTGATCGTTATAATCGTTTTCCGGATACCCGAATAGCTGGCCTCTACGTCCTTTTTCGGAACTGCACCAATCACGACATACCCGTTGTCAGCGGAAGTCAGCTTGTTGATATACATTCGGCTGCTGACCTCAGCCGGGCGGGTATTTCCACCGTCATACAGCGAGTCGGTCACATCCATATACGGATAGGTCTTCCCATAATATTTCCCTTCCGAATCATACAAAACCTTGCCGTCCGCCGAAAGCACCGCGATATCCCCTTTGAAGCTGTCCTTATAGCTGGTCAGCGCATCGGTGATACCGCCCGAATCCAAATAAACGAGAAACTGTCCCGCATTTTTGAGCTGACGGTTATTGATCGGTACCCGTATGGCGTACAGCTCCGGCGCCCACTGGTCCGCTGCCTTCCGGATCCAGTAATTCGGAGCGGTGATGCCTTTATAATCCATCGCCATAACGTCCGGAATATAGGAGTGGGTCATATCGGTGGTCAGCTGCTTATACTGCTTGTTTGGCTTGAACACAGACAGAAACTGCTTCTCTGAACTGTACAGCATGATATTGCGGATATCTCCGTTTTCGTCCATCACCTGCTGGAAATACTGCAGCGGGTCCGTCGAGTCATTGTTCGTTTCGTTGTAAAACTGATCCATCCGATGCTGGACATATTGCGAATAAGGATGCTCCATCAAAAAGGAAATGTTCGAGAACAGCATTTCGTTCCGGTACATATCCCTGGCAATATTCTCTACCGACTGGTAACGCTGATCCAGATACCGGCTGACATTTTCCATCGCAGCCTTCTGGTTGTTGAGTTCCTTCTCCACGATCGATTGGGATAGGGAAGAGAACATCAGATAGGACAGAATCACGATTGTCAGAATGGCAATGATCGTGAAAATCAGCAGAATCCTCATGAACATGTTATTTTTAAAATAATTCCTGTAGATTCTGCCCAGTCCCATGGTAATCCCCCTTTTCGCCGTTTTCCCATTATATCATACCCTCGTTGATCGTTAAGGAACACGCTGTTTACGAAGCCTGTTTGCGAATCAATCCAGCAGGAACTTCACTATCATGAAATTGCCCGGGAAATGGAAAGCTGTGCCCTGCCCTTTCTACGGGTACGCTTACAACCTTACCGCCACTGCTTGATGCAGCAATACCACTATGATAACTTTTTCGTTTCCCGTAAGACAAATGGAATAATTTTGAACATGTTCATCACAGCAAAAAAGCCAGCACCTGGGATGTCCAAGGTACTGGCTTTCTCGCTCGCCATGATACAGATTACTCTGTAGTGTATGGCAGCAATGCGATTTGACGGGAGCGTTTGATCGCAATCGTCAGCATGCGTTGGTATTTTGCGCTAGTGCCGGTTACACGGCGAGGCAAAATTTTACCGCGTTCGCTGATAAATTTCTTCAGCAGATCGGTATCTTTATAGTCAATGTGAGTAATTTTGTTCACAGTGAAGAAGCACACTTTACGACGTTTATTACGGCCGCCGCGGCGAGCCGGTCTTTTATCGTTGTCTCCGCCTTCTCTTTGTTTAAAAGCCATGCTGTTTCAGTCCTTTCCTTATTAAAATGGCAAATCATCATCCGAAATATCAATCGGTTTTCCGTCATCGGAAAAAGGATCCTGATTGGAATTGTTCCGCGAGTAGCTGTTACCGCCACGTCCGCCGCCTCCATCGTAGGAAGGCTCCTCACGCGGGGTGCTTCCGCCTCCACCGCCTTCACGGTTGGATTCCAGGAAACGTACGTTATCGGCAATGACTTCGGTGACGTATACACGTTTACCTTCGTTATTCTCGTAATTCCGTACCTGGATGCGCCCTTCTACAGCCGTCAGACGGCCTTTGCGCAGATAATTGGCGCAGGTCTCAGCAAGCTGTCTCCATGTGACCACCGGAATAAAGTCCGCCTCACGCTCTCCGCCTTGCGCCGTAAACGGGCGATCTACAGCGAGCGTAAACTGCGTTACGGCTACCCCTGAAGGTGTATAGCGCAGTTCCGGATCCCGGGTCAACCGGCCGATCAAAATAACACGGTTCAACAATCGAGTCCCCTCCTTTGAGCGAATTTCATCACTAATTCCGTAAACGGATATTAAGCAACAACGTCAAGCGTAATGAGATAACGAATTACTTCGTCAGAAATTTTCATGAGGCGCTCAAGTTCGGCTACAACTTCAGGGTTGGCGCTGAAGTTAACCAGAACAAAAGTACCGTCACGGAATTTGTTGATCTCATACGCAAGGCGGCGTTTACCCATCACTTCATGCTTAGTGATTTCTCCACCGTTGGAGATGATGCCTTGGAATTTTTCGACTGCGGCTTGAACAGCATCTTGTTCAATGTCAGGACGAATAATGTACATCACTTCATATTTGCGCATATGTTTCACCTCCTTATGGACTTCGGCCCCTGATCATGTCAGGAGCAAGGAACGAGTCTAAACTCGCACCATATTAATATATCAAATTGGCCCAATGATTGCAAGTACAATGCCGTATTGATCCTGTTCCACACATGATTCTCCGCCAAGGGTACACACTACAGAGGCAGTCCATTTTAACGATTAAAGGAGGCCTTGTCCATGGGTGAAAGAACCGAATTCGAACCAGGCGACAAAGCGCCGAACCCCGGCGTATACATGGAGGTTGGTGAAAACAGCTTCCATACTGAAATCACGGATCCGCAGCGGGTCGAGCTGGCTAAGGGCGATACCTTTCCAGAGACCTCGAAGAAAGACCGCAAATGGAAACGGATGACGAAAGCGCGGGTCCACTAATTTTACAAATGGATGCATAAGCGCCCGAAAACTGCGCATATTACAATCAGGCGGTGCTTGAGAGAGGTGTGGTTCCGTTGGACATGATCAACGCAACAAAGCACAGGAAGTCAGAAACAGCACGTTCAAGAAGCGGAGGGAAGTGCTAAAAACACTTTATTGTCTAAAGCAAAGATTTGCTAAAGGCTGACCCGAGTTTCACTTACTGAAGTGTTGTGTGGATGAATTCCAAAAAATCATGGCATCGCCTGCCAAATCGGAGGACCTTATGGGTCCTCCTTTGGTTTGTATATAGCCGTAATGCCGCTTCCCCTCTTATTATGAAAGCAAAGGATCATAAAGGGAAACGCTCCAACAACTAAGAAAACCTCCAGTTTCTTCAACTGAAGGTTTTCGCCGTATGTATTCTATGCGCAGTCACTTAAATAAGGGAATGTGGCGGAAAGAGAGGGATTCGAACCCTCGCACGCCTTGCGACGCCTAACTGATTTCGAGTCAGCCCCCTTAGACCTCTTGGGTACCTTTCCGCAGCAAAATTGATTATAGCACATGTCCATCATTTGTGCAAGCCCTTTACCCCAAAGCTATTTATTTCTAAGCCTGCCCTTCCATTCCCTCTTCCGATTTCGAACGAAGCACCTTTTTCATGTTTTTCTCAAACTTCGCCCGCGGGATCAATACACTGTGCTGACAGCCGACACATTTGATCCGGATATCCATTCCCATGCGGATAATTTCCATTTCGTTGCTGCCGCATGGGTGGTTTTTCTTCATTTGGACGATATCTCCGAGCTGAAACACTTTACGTTCCACCATTATCCTTCCCCCATTTCGTTGTTCCCTTCTTTACCTGCCGCAAGCTCCGCCTGTGCCTGTTTCATCGTGTCCTCGTATTCCAACGCCTGCTTCACGTCGGCCTGAATCTGCCGTTCGACATCGCCTTTGGTGTTTGGCATACACTCGGCTACGATCCGGATGACGTATTCACTTGTGTTCAAGGATTGCACCCCGAGTACATTCGGCACCGAAATGACATTAGGATCCCGCTGCTGAATGCCGGTAAGCGCCTGTTTAATCAGGGCTACGGTTTCTTCCAGGTTTCGCTCGTTTTTCAAGGGAAGGTCAACAACCGCGAGCGCATTGGATAAGGAGTAGTTCGTTACGCTGGCGATGGAACCGTTAGGCAAAATATAAACTTCCCCGGTAGGGCTTACGATGCGTGTGGTCCGAAGGCCGATCATCTCTACGGTGCCTTTGAAGGTCCCTGTCTGAATAACGTCCCCTACCGCAAATTGGTCTTCTAATATAATGAAGAATCCGGTAATCACATCTTTAACCAAACTTTGCGCGCCAAAACCTATGGCCAAACCAAGCACCCCTGCTCCCGCAAGGAGCGGCCCCAAATGAAAGTTGAACTCCGACAGAATCAGGAGCACCATAATAAAATTACAGGTGACCGCCGTTACGTTTTTCAGCAGTTCGGCTACCGTGGCGAACCTCCGCGGATTGACGTTCATCCGGCTCTGTTCTTGTCTCGCCAGCGACTTGTCTATAATTTTGGATACAACCCGTATAATGACGCGGGAAACAAAAAACAGAATGATGATCCGAATGCCTGAAAACAGCACGCTGGTCCACATATCTACATTGGTTACCCAGTCCAAAAATTTATCGCCGATACTTACCGCCTGCTTGACAGCCTGCTCTGGATTGGGAATGGTATCCTCCAGCCAAAACTTACTCAATCAACTCTACCTCCTATCTTCGATGCTCTTATAGCCCTCTGTGCTGTCTTTGAAGTAGATTCCTCGAATCTCCACCTGCTCCTGCTGGATGATCGTCTGTACGCTATCCAGCTGGTCCGGCGGGAACTGGATCGATAGTGCGCAGCCCGCTGTTATTTCCTTTGGTGTAGGAAATAAATCAATTTCAATCTCCGCATATTCAAGCAGCATCTCGGCGCGCAGCGCCTGCTGTGTCGAATCAAAAGCAATCAGCATCCAGGTTTCCATCTCCGCCACCATCCGTTTATCCCCCACCTTGATTTGTGCTGCATTCATTCGCATTACTTTTTCTATGGAATTCCTGCATGAAGTATAAAAACCCTCTTCCTTCCATATACTAGTTACTACCAAATGCAAGGAGAGGAAGATTCTATGACTCAGTGGCCAAAAACGTCTCCCAAACAGGAGCCTACATGCTTAAAAATACCACATACCGACCCTGAAATCCATTCCGCTATTATTCATCGTCTTCTGTTTCATCTCTCTCAAGCCGGGGAAAATCAACAGGTTATCGTTGTATGTATCGGTACCGACCGGTCCACGGGCGACTGCCTCGGTCCTTTGGTAGGCACTGCATTGGCCCGGTATAAAAGTCCATGGTTTCACTTGTTTGGCACGCTGGACGAGCCTGTGCATGCCGTTAACCTCCAGGAGACGCTCTCCTCGATCTATTCGCTGTATGACAATCCATTTGTCATCGGCATCGATGCGTGCCTTGGACAATCCTCCAGCGTAGGCTGCATTCAAGTCGCCAACGGCCCGCTCAAGCCCGGTGCAGGCGTACATAAAGAATTACCGCCGGTTGGCGATATCCATTTGACGGGTATCGTTAATGTCGGCGGCTTTATGGAATATTTTGTATTGCAAAACACCAGGCTGAGCTTGGTGATGCGTTTGTCCGAAATTATTGCCTCAAGCCTTCATTCCGCTATTAAGGAATGGAAAGCCCGTACTACGCTTTTTGCAAGGCTAGAGTAATTGCCTCTACCTCTTCCGGTGAAAGGGGATAAGTCGACTGCCCGGCTTCTACCGGCTTGGCATAAACATAGGAGCTGTCACGGCTGTACAGCGCAGTGATGACGACTCCACTTCTATCAGCATCTACGATCGCAATCGAAAAGCTTAGATCGCTCCCTCGTTCGCTGAATGCATTGTAACGTTTAATACCGATATTACCCTTGATCGTTTGAAGCTTGTTCAATGCCAGCGACAAGGATTCACGCTGCTGCTGCTGCTCATCCTCCACGCTGTCCACCTGTGTCTTTAGATCGATGAGCAGTGTTTCTAAATCCTCCACCCCGCTGCCGGCCATCATCGTTTCGTATTTGTGGCGAACTTTTCTAAGCTTTGCCCCTTGTGTCAGCACCAACACGAGCAAGATCAAAATGAGGAGTACGATCCCGCCAATGATTCCTGGTAATTGTTCGCTGATTAAATCATTCAAGTCCGACATGCTGTTCATTCCTTTTCCTCAATCTTGACCTACCCGTTCCCAAGACGTATCGTGATCCCACATATTCATGGCCCTTGATACTATACAGTTAAAAATTCCAAACATCTACTTCTGCCGGTTGTCCCTCAGCTTCAAGGGGAGAACCGGTTTTGTCTTGCCATCGAGGTTTGATTACAAATAGATTTCGAAGCTTGCGTCAGGCCATCTAGTTAACGAACCAGCTCGCGCATCGCTTCAACCATCCGTTGAACCTCCTGCTCCGTGCTGTTCGCACCCACACTCGCCCTCACTGCTCCGGTCTTATCCGTTCGCACCGCATAATGAGCCAACGGCGTACAGTGCATCCCCGCTCTGACTGCGATTCCATATTGCCGATCCAAGCGGAAGGCGATTTCCGTAGAATCCCGGCCCTCGATCGTAAAGGCCACGATTCCGGTCCTTTCCTTCCCTTGTGCCGGACCAAGCAAGTTCATACCTGGCAGACCCTTCAACCCATCGATCATCATTTGGGTCAACGCCCATTCATGCTCATAAATCCGCTGAGGGGTTGCCTTAAGCACATACTCTACCCCTGCTCTTAGCCCGGCAATTCCGACCGTGTTCAAGGTCCCCGCTTCATACCGGTCCGGCCTTACGCTGGGCATTTCCTTTTCCTCCGATTGGCTGCCCGTTCCTCCGTGGATCAGCGGCTCCAGTTCGATCTCCGGCGATAAGTAAAGCCCTCCCGTCCCTTGCGGACCGAGCAGCCCTTTATGGCCCGGAAAAGCCAACATGTCGATACAGCAGGACTCCACATCAATGTCCAGCACCCCGGCGCTTTGTGCAGCATCTACCAAGAATACTGCCCCACTGCTGCGTGCCAGCTCACCAATTCGCTGGATTGGCAGAATACTCCCCAACAAATTCGAGCTATGGCTGCAAACCACCAGCCTCGGATTTTTGGATAAGCATGCCTCCAGCTGCTGCATGTCCAGTTCTCCTTGATCATTTACCCCAATGTAATCTACTTGAATATCCAGTGTCCGCATTAAATATTCCAACGGTCTCCGTACGGAGTTGTGTTCGATCATCGTCGCAACGACATAGTCACCGGACTTCAAGATCCCTTTGATCGCCATATTCAATGCCTGGGTTGTGTTATGGGTGAAAATGATGTTATTCGGGTTCTTCACCCGAAACAACTGAGCTAGCACCCGGCGGGTCTCAAAGAGAACCCTGCTCGCTTGCACAGCCATTTGATGGCTCCCTCGTCCTGGATTCGCCGCCGCTTCCTCCATCGCCTTTTGCATGGCTGCCAGAACACCAGGCGGTTTCGGCCAGGAAGTCGCTGCATGATCCAGATATACAACTGCGTTCATATCCCGTTTCACTCCGATCCAAGGAACAAAGAATGACGCATCGTCGGTCCTTTTCAGGAATCACCTAGACGCGTCATCCCATCCACTGATCTTTATTGCAACAACTCCAGCAGCCGTTCCAGGTCCTGTTTGCTGTAATAGTTCAATTCGATTTTGCCTTTATCTTTGTTTTGCTTGATTTTCACTGTCGTTCTAAACCGCTCCCGCAGGGACTCTTCCAAGTTATCGATATAAGGATCGCGCTTTTTGACTTTCACCTTGTTCTTATCCGCCGGTTTCCGGTCGAGCTGTTTCACAGCCTCCTCAAGATCCCGTACGCTCCACTCATTGTTGACGCATTGCTTCGCCAACTGCTTGATGAGGGATGAATCCTTGAGACCAACCAACGCTCTCGCATGGCCCATGGAAATTGTTCCACGTGAAACATAGTCTTTGACTTCATCCGGTAAAGCCAACAAACGAAGGAAGTTTGCTATATGGGATCTGGATTTCCCCACTTTCAACGACAGCTCTTCCTGCGTCAGTGAGTATTGATCCATCAAGCCCTGGTAAGCAACAGCCACTTCCATCGCATTTAAATTCTCGCGCTGCAGGTTTTCAATCAAGGCAATCTCCATCACCTGCTGATCGCTGAATGTGCGAACCACAGCCGGGATGGTGGCCTTGCCGCAGTATTGCGAAGCTCTAAAGCGCCGCTCCCCTGCAATAATTTCGTATCCTTTGAGCACGCTGCGTACAATAATCGGTTGAATGACCCCATGCTGACGAATCGATTCGGCCAATTCCTGAATTGATTCCTCATTAAAGTCCTTGCGCGGCTGGTAAGGATTGGCACGAAGTTGGCTGAGTGGGATTTCTACGATTTTGTCATCTTCATTAATCGAAAGTGAAGGAATTAAAGCATCGAGCCCTTTACCCAATCGTTTACTCATACGAAATCACTTCCTTTGCCAACTCTAAATATACCTCAGCGCCTTTCGAACGCGGATCATACGTAATGATCGACTGACCATGGGACGGAGCTTCACTAAGTCGAATATTTCTCGGAATGATCGTTTGGTACACTTTTTCCTGAAAGTATTTCTTTACTTCCTCAATCACCTGAATCCCCAAATTTGTCCGAGCATCCAGCATGGTAAGCAGAACGCCTTCAATTCGGAGCGAAGTGTTCAAATGCTTCTGGACGAGACGAATCGAATTCAGCAGCTGGCTTAATCCTTCAAGGGCATAGTATTCGCACTGGATAGGAATAATGACCGAGTCAGCGGCAGTAAGTGAGTTAATAGTAAGTATACCAAGAGAAGGCGGACAATCGATTAAAATATAGTCATAATTTGCTTTCACCAACTGAAGCGACTTTTTGAGCCGAAGCTCCCTTGAAATGGTCGGTACCAGTTCAATTTCCGCTCCAGCCAATTGAATCGTTGCCGGAATAATATGAAGTCCTTCGATTTGCGTTTGCAGGATCGCATCTTTGGGATGTACATCATTGATAATCACATCATAAATGCAGTTCGCTACATCCGCTTTATTGACACCCACCCCACTGGTTGTATTGCCTTGGGGATCGATATCGACGAGCAGCACCCTTTTTCCGAGCGAAGCCAATCCTGCACCGAGATTGACGGAGGTTGTCGTCTTGCCGACTCCGCCCTTCTGATTTGCTATGGCAATAATTTTGGACACTCAATTCACCTCTATGTGTATGAAGACTCTTCTTGTAGGTCGCGGGATTGTGATCATCAGCAAAACAAACGGCTGCAAATACCTGTATGCTCCCGGCGGTAAATCAGAAGTACCGGTGTTTCAAGGATACAGATACGCAGAAACGGCTTCGCCCTGCAGTAGTGCGCTTCCCCTTGCTGGAATAACAAGAAAAACCTTTACTCAATTATTCGGACACCATCAATGAACAACTTTGACTTCAGAACATTGACGAGAAAAATGGGAGATGCGAACTTTCCCCCTCCCCCTCTATTCTTCCATCTTATGAAATTCAGCTGCCTGGAACCTATGATTTCATGGTTTAGAGCATAAATTCATTATGACTTTCTAAAAAAAGCGGCCGCTCAGCCGCTAAGCTCCATCGTATTAGCGCTTAGGAATTTTGATCACGATCTCATAATGATCCTCATGGTCGTTTTCCTGCGTTTTAATGGCCATCCCGGATCCAGACACCATATCGATGGATTGGCGAATCGTGTTCAACGCCAACCGGACGTCCTTGGAGTAAGAGATGCGCTTTGCCTTTTTAATTTTTGCCGATTCCTTGTAAAAGGCAACTCTAGCCTCCGTTTGTTTCACGTTCAGCTCTTTGGATACAATCTCAGCCAGCACTTTCAGCTGCAGTTCCTCAGTATCGAGGGACAGTAACGCGCGGGCATGCCGCTCCGTAATTTTGCGCTCCATCAGTGTATTTTTTACTTCCTCCGGAAGATGAAGCAGCCGGATTTTATTGGCAATCGTTGATTGGCTTTTCCCAAGGCGCTGCGCCAAGCTCTCCTGCGTAAGCTGATGAAGGTCAATGAGCTTCTGATAGGCAACGGCTTCCTCGATGGAAGTCAGGCCTTCACGCTGGAGGTTCTCGATCAATGCAATGGAAGCAGCTTGGGAATCATTGAATTCACGGACAATGGCGGGAATGGTCTCCAAACCGAGTTTGGAAACGGCACGCCAGCGCCGTTCACCGGCAATAATCTCGTATTTGGCATTACGGATACGAACAACAATGGGCTGGATCACCCCATGCGTCTTGATCGTTTGACAGAGTTCGTCGATTTTATCGTCATCAAAAATGGTCCGGGGCTGGTAAGGACTGCTTACGATTTCCGCCACCGGAATTTGCTTTACTTCATCCCCATTGCTTCGTTCCGTCAAACCAAACAATTTAGAAAATTGTTCTTTCATTCCGTATATTACCACCTAAATTCGTAATAGCACCGCTAGAGCACCTAACAACAATCTACAGGTCATCGAAACATCCACGTTGGATATGGGTAACAACTAACCCTTGAGCTTAGACAGCTGCAATCCAGACATAGAGAGTCATTCAATGACTTCAAAATGGAAGATGAGAATCGTCAGATCCGAACGCAATTTATGTATAAGGTTCACATGACTGAACGGTCTGACAGTCAGACCACTTACCAACGATCATCCCTCTCTATCATACCATTTGAAGCCAGTTCATAGAATACAGTTTATACTCTATTCTACCACTTTTCTTCATATAATCCTATTCTCCAAAGTTCCCGATTTTTCCTGCCATTTATCCATTTTTTCACATCGGGAAAAGCATTTATCGATGGAACGTCAAAGAAGACAAACCACTTCTAACAGAAGCATTTCTTGCGATTTTACAGTGATTCGGCACCGTTATATTTATAACTCTATAATCTTAGTAGTGCGACTATCGCTGCATCTTTATAGAGGACAGACCGCGTATTTCAGAAGTTTTCTTGAAATTATATAGAATCCAACAGCTCCGCTGATAATTTATATTTTTATAATCTAAAAAAAGAGGACTGTTCCACGTGAAACAATCCTCTTCATTTTATAAATATGACTTGGTTTCAGACAGTTCGTTGATAGGAAGTCAGTCGACTGCACATCCCATAGGGTCTGATACAGCTTGCCGAAACCAGTTTTTTCTTATACTAAAGGCGATTTAATTGCAGTTCCGGCCTTTCTCGGATATTTGCCCGGGGTAGGCGCAGTCTTTCGGATCTGGACAATATGGCGGGCCGATTCCTCTACAGGTAGCAAGAAGCGTTCCACTTCGATCACCTTGCCCCGCAGTTCCTTCAAGCTTTTGGCTGCCTCCTGTACTTCCTCCGCCGGATCGCTTCCTTTCATCGCCGCAAACAGACCGTTCACTTTGACAAAGGGGAGACAGAACTCATTCAGGACGGCCTGCCTGGCCACTGCTCGGGCGGTAACGAGATCGAAGTGATCACGGTACCCCGCCTTCCTTCCCCAATCCTCGGCCCGGCCATGGAGAAGTTCTACATCCTTAAGTCCAGTCTCCTGCACAATGTGCTGCAGGAAGGAAATGCGCTTGTTTAACGAGTCGATGATCGTCAGCTTCAAGTGTGGAAAACAAATCTTCAGCGGGATTCCCGGGAATCCCGCCCCCGAGCCGATATCCGCTAGTGTTCCGATCTCCCCCATGTTCACATAAAACGCCAGGGAGATGGAATCATAGAAATGCTTGGTGTATACTTGCTCCCGCTCGGTAATCCCGGTAAGGTTCATTTTCTCATTCCATTCAACCAGTTCCTTGAAATAAATTTCAAATTGTTCCAACTGGGATGGTTCGAGCGTAATGCCATGTTCTTTTAAACGCTGTACAAACTGCTCTTGTATCGGATCCATTCGTTAACCTCTTGCCGCTGTAACGCGATTATAGTGTTCCAGATATACCAGCAGAATCGAGATATCCGCCGGCGTCACGCCGGAAATGCGTGAAGCTTGACCGATCGAAATCGGACGGATGCTGCTGAGCTTTTGACGAGCCTCGATGGCGATACCTTGAACATCGTTATAGTCGATCGATTCCGGAATCTTCTTCTTATCCATCTTTTGCAAACGTTCCACATGAATCAGCTGCTTTTCGATATACCCTGCATACTTGATTTGAATTTCCACCTGCTCCTTCATTTCTTCCGTTAGTTCATATGGCGAAGGTGAAATTTGTTCAATATGGCTGTGAGATACTTCTGGACGGCGCAGAATGGTAAGCAGGTTACTGCCATCCTGAATCGGGGCGGAACCGATCGATTCTAACAGTGCATTCACATGGGAAGGACCCACCTTCGTTGAACGTAGGCGTTCGATTTCCAGCTCCACCTTTTCCTTCTTATCCAAAAACTTCGCGAACCGTTCCTCCGAGATCAGACCGATCTCATGCCCTACCGGTGTCAACCGCAGATCGGCATTGTCATGGCGAAGCAGCAGTCTGTATTCCGCACGGGAAGTCAGCAGACGGTAAGGCTCGTTGGTACCTTTCGTCACGAGGTCGTCGATCAGAACTCCGATATAGCCCTGCGAACGGTCCAGAATGACCGGCTCCTTGCCCTGTACTTTGCGCGCAGCGTTAATGCCGGCCATGATGCCTTGACCTGCAGCTTCTTCGTAACCGGAGGTTCCGTTAATTTGACCGGCGGTGAACAAGCCCGGCATCTTCTTCGTTTCCAGAGACGGCCACAGCTGCGTCGGAACCATAGCGTCATATTCGATGGCATAACCGTTGCGCATCATTTCAACCTTTTCCAAGCCAGGGATACTGCGCAGCATCGCCAGCTGAACGTCTTCAGGCATACTGGTGGACAGTCCTTGGACATAATATTCAGAGGTGTTCTTGCCTTCCGGCTCGAGGAAAATTTGATGCTTCGGCTTGTCGCTGAAACGCACGATCTTATCCTCAATCGACGGGCAGTAACGTGGTCCTGTTCCTTCAATAATACCGGAGAACATCGGCGCACGGTGCAGGTTCTCATTAATAATGCGGTGGGTTTCCACTGAAGTATACGTCAACCAGCAAGGAAGTTGCTCATTATCGGAAGACTCCGTTTCATAAGAGAAAAATTTAGGTTTTTCATCCCCCGGTTGAATTTCCGTCTTGGAAAAGTCAATCGTGGACTTGTGTACACGCGGAGGCGTACCAGTCTTGAAGCGAACGAGATCGAAGCCCAGCTCGCGCAGATTTTCCGCCAGCTTCACCGAAGGCTGTTGGTTGTTCGGACCGCTTTCGTAGGTCAGCTCACCCATAATGACTTTACCGCGAAGATACGTGCCGGTAGTCAGCACCGTAGATTTAGCACGGTACGAGGTGCCGGTTTTCGTCACCACGCCGACGCAGACGCCGTCTTCAACAATCAGCTGTTCCACCATGCCTTGACGCATCGTCAGGTTCGGTTCTTTCTCCATCGTTTCCTTCATCGTTTGTTGATACAGGAACTTGTCGGCTTGTGCACGCAGCGCATGCACCGCCGGCCCCTTCCCTGTGTTCAGCATCCGCATTTGAATAAACGTTTTATCAATATTACGGCCCATTTCGCCGCCCAGCGCATCGATTTCACGGACGACATGCCCTTTGGCCGGTCCCCCGATCGAAGGGTTGCACGGCATAAATGCGACCATGTCCAGATTGATGGTAATCATCAGTGTGTTGCAGCCCATCCGCGCTGCGGCCAAAGCAGCTTCACAGCCGGCATGACCTGCGCCGATGACGATAACATCATAGCTGCCTCCATCATAACTCATCGGACAAACCTCCTTTATTATTCTGAAACTAAATACGTGAATCTATATGAACGAACGACTTATTTACCTAAACAGAACTGGGAGAAAATTTGATCCAGCAGCGTTTCGGCCGCTGTATCGCCTGTGATCTCACCAAGCTGTTCCCAAGCAAGACGGACATCGATCTGGATCATGTCGATCGGAATGAACTGATCCGCCGCTTCGTAGGCATCCTGAAGCGATTTGTACGCCTTTTTAAGGAGAGCGATATGCCGAACGTTGCTGACATAAGTCAGATCGCCCGACTCCAGCTTCCCGCTGAAAAAGAGCGATGAAATCGCTTTTTCCAAAAGATCGATCCCCTCTTCGGTCATTACCGACATCGGGACGATCAATTCATCCGGATAGTACCTGGACAGCAGATCTCTGTCCAATTGCGAAGGTAAGTCCATTTTATTCATAATGACGATGGATTGTCTACCACGGATTTGTTCCATTAATTCCAGTTCGTCCTCATGCAGCGGTTCGCTTGCATTCAGCACGAGCAGGATGAGATCGGCTTCTGTGACCGCATGCTTCGAGCGCTCCACACCGATTTTCTCCACGACGTCCATCGTTTCCCGAATTCCTGCCGTGTCCAGCAGCTTGAGTGGAATGTTGTTGATCGTGACGAACTCCTCGATGACATCCCGCGTCGTGCCTGGAATATCGGTCACAATGGCACGGTTCGTATGCGCCAGCGCATTCAGCAGCGAAGACTTGCCCACGTTTGGACGTCCGACAATCGCCGTGGTGATGCCCTCGCGTAAAATCTTCCCTTCTTCAGCAGTCTTCAGCAGCTTCTGAATGCCTTCCATAACTTCGCTGCTTTTCTGCTTAATGAACTCTGCCGTCAGCGATTCCACATCATGCTCCGGGTAATCGATATTGACTTCGATGTGAGCCATCGTTTCCACCAAGGTGTGGCGCAGCTCCCCGATTTTCTGGGACAAAGATCCCTCTACCTGCTTCAATGCGATCGAGAAGGCACGGTCCGACTTGGACCGGATTAGGTCAATCACCGCTTCGGCCTGGGAAAGGTCGATCCGACCGTTCAAAAAGGCCCGCTTGGTGAACTCGCCCGGCTCGGCCAGACGGATCTCCAGCTGCAGAAGCAGATCCATCACCCGTTTGACCGAAATCACGCCGCCGTGCGTGCTGATCTCCACCACATCTTCCGTGGTAAAAGACCGCGGCGCCCGCATCACGGTGACAAGCACCTCCTCCACCCGCTCCTGGGTGTCCGGGTCGACGATATGCCCATAATGAACCGTATGCGACTCCGCCTTCGTTAACGCCGTTTTGCTGTGAAAAATCCGCTCGACCTCAGAAATCGAGTCCGGTCCGCTCACGCGGATAACGGCAATTCCCGCTTCCCCTACAGCTGTCGATATCGCTGCGATTGTATCTGTAAGCAAGGCTGTCACCTCTTTTTTCTATATTAAACGTTCATCCGTTTCTGTTAGCTCTATTGTTGCCATAACAAGACGTATCAAGACCTGCGACGGCTGTACCCGGTGCCTCCCGGTGAACCCATTCAAGATTCAAAAAAAACAATGACTTCATAAGCTAAAGGTAAGCTCAATAAAGTCATTGTACAGGTCTCTCTTTACTTTATCGTAATGACTACGCGCCGGTTGGGCTCTTCCCCTTTACTGTAGGTCTTCACCTGCGGATGATCCTGCAGCCTGGAATGGATCACCTTCCGCTCCTGCGGGGACATCGGTTCAAGAACGACTTCTTTATGGGTCCGAATCACCCGTCCCGCCAACCGGTCGGCCAAATCCTCCAGGGTCTTCTTCCGGCGCTCCCGGAAGTTCTCAGCATCGAGCACAAGCCGCACGTAACTGCTTGAAACCCGGTTCGCCACAATGTTGGCCAAATACTGCAAGGCGTCGAGGGTTTGTCCTCTTCTGCCGATGATCAGTCCCAAATCGGGACCGAAAATATGAAGTGTCGTAGCATCCCTCGCGTGCTGGATTTCAACGCTCACATCCAGTCCCATGCTCTTTCCGACGTCAATGATAAACTCGGCAGCCGTTTCGTAAGGGTCTTTCTCTTCTTCCTCTATGGAAGCTTCGGGTTCATGTAAATCTAGTGGCAAAGGTTTCGCCGTCTCCACTGGTTCCGGTGCGGGCTCAGGCAGCAGTGTAAGTTCCACCTTTGCTTCCTTGACACCGATCAGTCCCAGGAATCCTTTTGACGGCTGCGATACGATTTGGACCGTGACCCGGTCGCGGCTTACCCCAAGCTGGGCCAGCCCTTGGTTTACAGCATCTTCAACGGTTTTTCCTGAAGCGACGACTTTGCTCATTTAGATTTTTTTGCCCCCTTCTTCCCTTTGCTATTTCCTTTACCGCCTTTGTTGCTACTGCCTTTGTTGCCAGACTTGGCATTTGCGCTTCCTCCAGCAGAAGAAACGGCGGCTACGTTCGCAGTCGTATTGTTGTTACGATACAGGAAGTAGTTCTGGATAATGGTGTACAGGTTACTGTAAATCCAGTACAACGGCAGTGCGGATGGGAACTGGTAAGACATGAAGAAAATCAAAACCGGATACACCAGCATCATAAATTGCATGGCACCCTGCTGCGGGCTCGGGTTCATCTTCATCATCATGCGGGACTGCAGGAATGTCGTTGCAGCAGCCAGCAGCGGCAGGATGAACGTATGGTCCGGCTTACCCAATTGGAGCCACAGGAACGAGTGGTCACGAAGATGCGAGTTGTACACGATGGAATTATAGAGTGCGATAAAAACCGGCATTTGGATAATCAGCGGCAGACATCCCGCCATCGGATTAACCTTGTTCTCCTGAAACAGCTTCATCGTTTCCTGCTGCTGTTTCTCCGGCTGATCCTTAAACTTCTCTTTTATCTTTGCAAGTTCAGGCTGAATCGCTTGCATCGCCTTGGAACTTCTAACCTGCTTAATGGATAACGGCAGAATAATCGTACGGACGATAATCACCATCACGAGGACGGCTAAGCCGTAAGCTCCGCCAAACCAACCGGCGAACGTATCTAATGCGAGCGAGAAATAATAAACGACGTTAGCCTGCCAAAAGCCGCCGTTCTTCATTTCTTCTGTAGTATGCGTCACAGTGTTGCCTGTTCCGCACCCAGCTAAAACAACCACTGCGAGCATCATCACAGCGATGAGGAGGATCCATTTCCTGCCTCGGCTAGTCTTAAGTAGCGACACTTCATAACCCCTCTCTTAACGCTTCCATTCACCGTAAATCATACCATAATTAATTGGACAAAGAAACCAGCATTCAGCGCCCCGGAGGCTTCAGCAGCGACGCTTTCCGCAGCACGTGCAGAACGCTTTTTTCAAGGTCTTTATAGGACATTTCAACGGCGCCTTTTCTTACAATAAATACAAGATCGACATGCTCGATCAGCTTGTCTTCATGGTGGCGCATAATCTCCTTGACCAGTCTTCGCATCCGGTTGCGTACAACGGCGTTGCCGACTTTCTTGCTGACGGATATGCCGACGCGGAACTTCTCTACCTCTTTTTTGCGGAACCAATACACGACGAATTGGTAATTGGCAAATGACTTCCCATGCCTATATACGCGGCTGAAGTCAGCCCGGTTTCGTAAACGTAAACTTTTATGCACGAATATCCCCTGCTTGCTGCCCGCCATCCCGATGTACAGCGGCCTTTCCTTCAAAAATATCAGCATTCGAAATTTTGCTTCATATAATATATAGCAATATTCCACTTCCTAGTATGGTCATCATTTGTGAGATATAAACCACAATAAGAACCGTGAGCACTTCTCTGAGCACGGCCCGTCCTCTTTCATTTCTTCGGGATCGGGACGTATCTACATCTTCTACTCGGCGAAAAGGTCCGCTTCTCCCTCTTTTTCTAGAAAAAATCTGTAGAAATGAAAGGGAAAACTCATTTTTGTACGCCGATAGACGTTTTCTTATGAAAAAAAGACCACCTCGGTGGTCTTCATGTACGAAATTTACGCGCTTAGTACTTTTCTGCCCTTCTGACGACGAGCTGCCAGCACTTTGCGGCCGTTTTTCGTGCTCATTCTTTTCCGGAAACCATGCACCTTTTTGCGCTTGCTTACATTCGGTTTAAATGTCGGTCTCATGTATTGCACACCCCCTTACAGGATTTCATAACCTTTATGGTTAAATATTCATTTTCATTCAACACAGAAAATGCCTTTATACATTTAATCATGAACAGGCCCAAAAGTCAACTCAAACCTGCTCCCCCACTTTCCGGAATTTGAATCCCTGCGATCGCTCTTCTCCCTCTTTTTACTGCTTCTCTCTCCCACTTCTCGATCCGTCTGATCTGGAACGCCAGCTTCACCGCTTCATCCCCATCTTCGTCAGCAGCGTTAAACGCTCCATCCTTCTTATCGCCTTTGGATTTCTGTGGACACCTTCTCCTGGCATTCCCTTGTCATTCGATGGCATTTCGTTAAACTACATCATCTCATTTTAAAATCCAGCAATCCGAGTTTCCCACAGCCCCCGGCCAACAAACCTGAAAAATCCACAATTCGGATTTATCCACTTGTTCACATCGTTCGCAATAAAATTCTAAGATCCGGCATAACCTGTGCACAACTGATTTTTTATTTTGGGAGATGCTGTCGAAAATTAAACACGTTATAAACAATATATAGTGGTGTGAATAATAATTATACACAACTTATTGAATTTGTGGATAATTTCAGCCATTTCATTGATAAACGGGCGTTCTTTTGCTATGATTATATTGTTTTTGGATGTGAATATGTGATTTCACCCCATATATTATCAACAAGCTGTGGATAAACTTGTGAACAATTTCAATTTGTCCACTTTTTTTATTTTCCCCCCGTTTTTGAAACTGGGGATATATTCTGCACCATTCATCTTTTTTCGACATTTCCACTCATGGCTCGATCCCAGCCACATTTGGAAGATTTAAAGGAGTGACAGTCTGTGGACAGCCATACTTCCGAATTATGGCAGCAAATCCTATCAATTATTCATACCAAGCTCAGCAAGCCGAGTTTTGACACCTGGTTTAAAGCAACCAAAGCGATACAAATGAGCGAGCATTCCATCGTAATTTCCGCTCCAACCACATTTGCTGTCGAATGGCTGGAAAGCCGCTACACAAAACTCGTTAGCTCCACCATCTATGAAGTGTTGGGGAAGCAGGTTGAAGTGAAATTCGTTATCGAGGAGAACAAGCCTGCCGAACTCACCCCACAGCAGCCCGCGCCCATGCCTCAGGCGACCCCTGACGAGGCTCTAACCCATATGCTTAACCCGAAATATACATTTGACACATTCGTCATCGGTTCGGGCAACCGGTTTGCGCACGCGGCCTCTTTGGCTGTCGCGGAAGCGCCGGCGAAGGCGTACAACCCTTTGTTTTTGTATGGAGGGGTAGGGCTTGGCAAAACCCACTTGATGCATGCGATCGGACACTACATTCTGGAGCACAATCCCGCCAGCCGGGTCGTATATATCTCTTCCGAGAAATTTACGAATGAATTCATCAACTCAATCCGTGACAACCGGGCCGAGAGTTTCCGCAACAAGTATCGGAACGTCGACATTTTGCTGATTGACGATATTCAGTTTCTGGCGGGCAAGGAGTCGACACAGGAGGAATTTTTCCATACGTTCAACGCCCTGCATGAGGAACAGAAGCAGATCATCATCTCAAGCGACCGGCCGCCCAAGGAAATCCCGACGCTGGAGGATCGGCTGCGCTCGCGCTTTGAATGGGGGCTGATTACGGATATCCAGCCGCCGGACCTGGAGACGCGGATCGCGATCCTGCGGAAGAAGGCCAAGGCTGAGAATCTCGATATTCCGAATGAAGCGATGATGTATATCGCCAATCAGATCGACACGAACATCAGGGAGCTAGAAGGGGCGCTGATTCGCGTTGTCGCCTATTCCTCGCTGACCAATCAGGACGTGACCACGCATCTGGCTGCCGAAGCGCTGAAGGATATCATCCCGTCCAGCAGACCGAAGATGATCACCATTCAGGACATTCAGCAGAAGGTCGGGGAGTACTACAACTTGAAGCTTGAGGATTTCAAAGCGCGGAAACGGACTAAGGCCGTCGCTTTTCCAAGACAGATCGCCATGTACTTGTCCAGGGAACTGACAGATTTCTCGCTGCCCAAAATCGGCGAGGCCTTCGGGGGAAGAGACCATACGACCGTCATCCATGCCCACGAGAAAATATCCCAGTCTCTGAAAGAGGACCAGGATCTGTTCAAAGTCATCAATAACATCACGGAAAAAATCAAAAATCCAACCTGAACAAGTTCAAAGCCTATGCACAATCTATACACATGTGAATAGGCTTGATTTTATTGAGGTTTTTGAACTTATCCACAAATTCAGTGCGCCTACTGCTATTACTATATTATTTAAATAAAATAATATTCATAATAGGCTGCACGCAGCCGGCATACCGGAGTAGTCTTGCAATCCGAATTTCCTGCTAGGAGTGAAACTATGAAAATCAGCATCCTTAAAAACGTTCTTAACGAATCCATCCAGCACGTATCCAAGGCGATATCAAGCCGAACCACCATTCCGATCTTGTCCGGCATCAAGCTGGACGTGAATCATTCGGGAGTTACCCTCACAGCCAGCGACACCGATATTTCCATTCAGTCCTTTATTCCCGTGGAAGATAGCGAACGCACTATCGTCACGGTTGAACAACCGGGCAGCGTCGTGCTGCCGGCCAAATTTTTCGTGGAAATTATCAAGAAGCTGCCTTCTCAGGAAATTCAAATGGAGGTCAAAGACCAGTTTCAAACCTTTATCTCCTCAGGAGCCACCGAAATTCAGATGGTTGGACTGGATCCGGAAGAATTCCCGGTGCTGCCTGATATCGAGGGGAACCAAACGGTTTCCCTGCCGGGAGCGCTTCTCAAAAACATGATCCGCCAAACCGGTTTTTCCATTTCTACGCATGAGACGACGCCGATCCTGACGGGGGTTCTGTGGAACCTGGATCAAAACGAGCTGAAGTTTACCGCTACCGACCGACACCGCCTGGCCACCCGCTCCGCTCATTTGGAAGGGGCCGACGAAGTGAAGTTTCACAATGTCGTTATTGCCGGTAAGACGCTGAACGAGCTGAGCAAAATCATTCCCGACCAGAATACGCTGGTCGATATCGTCGTGGCCGACAACCAGGTGCTGTTCAAGATCGACCGGGTCCTGTTCTATTCCCGCATCCTGGACGGCATTTATCCGGATACTTCTAGGATTATTCCGACAAACTACAAAACAGAACTGGTTTTGGACACAAAAAAATTAAGCGAGTCGATCGACCGCGCTTATTTGCTCTCCAGAGAGGAGAAGACGAATATCGTACGCCTGCAGACGATGGAGCATGGCGGTATCGAAATTTCTTCCAGCTCGTCGGAACTGGGTAAAGTGCGCGAAGAGCTGGACGTGATTGATTTTAAAGGGGAACCTCTGAAAATCTCGTTTAACTCGAAATATATGCTGGACGTGCTGAAAGTGGTGGAAAGCGAGCAGCTCAAAATTGCCTTTACCGGCATCATGAGCCCGATCATTCTGAAGCCGGTGGATGACAGCCAAAGCCTGTACGTTATTCTTCCGTATCGGACCACCAACTAAGCAAAACTTGTCCACAGCGAAAGGATTCCTGATGAACAAAATAGTTATCCACAGTGAATATATTAAGCTTGATCAATTTCTGAAGCTCGCCACCTGCGTATCCACAGGGGGGATGGCCAAAGCTCTGCTGGCGGAGAACATGGTGACTGTAAACGGGGAGCCGGAAGACCGCCGGGGGCGGAAGCTGTATCCGGGCGATCAGGTCAAAGTGACGGACTGCGGCGAATTTGTGGTAGCACAAGAGGCATAAAGTGCCCCCAGGCCGCTGCTGTCGGCGGCGGCCGGCGAAGATGGGGAGGATAAGGCGTGTTTGTTAAAAATATCAGTCTGCAGCATTATCGCAACTACGAGAAGCTGCAGCTGGATTCTTTTGGAGACGTAAATCTGCTGATCGGACAAAATGCCCAAGGCAAAACCAATTTGCTGGAGGCTATTTTTGTGTTGGCATTAACCAAAAGTCACCGGACCTCCAAAGATCGGGAGCTGATTTCGTTTGAAGGAGGAAGCGCGCATCTGTCCGCGGTTGTGGATAAGAAGTACGGTCCGCTTACCCTCGATTTGACGATGTCCCCACAGGGGAAGAAGGCGAAGATTAACGGACTCGAGCAGCGGAAGCTGAGCGATTTTATCGGTGCGCTGAACGTGGTGATGTTTGCCCCGGAAGATTTGGAAATTGTGAAAGGCACACCGGGCATCCGCCGGCGGTTCCTTGATATGGAGATCGGCCAGGTCCAACCGGGATATCTCTATCATTTGCAGCAGTACCAGAAAGTTCTTAACCAGCGGAACAACCTGTTGAAACAGATGTGGGGGAAAGACAGCGTGAAGCCGGGCATGCTGGAAATCTGGGATCAGCAGCTCGTGGAGCACGGTGTTAAAATCATCAAAAAGAGGAAACAATTCATAATAAAGCTGCAGAAGTGGGCGGAAACGATCCACCAAGGCATCACAAGCGGCGGGGAATCGCTGAAGCTTGTCTATCAGCCGTCGTTTGGCGACGCCGAGGAGGAAGATGAAGCTTATCTTTTTGAACAATTTATGTTAAAGTTATCACAAGTGAAGGATCAAGAAGTGCGCCGCGGGATGACCCTTGCCGGGCCTCACCGCGACGACATGGCCTTTTTCATTAACGGCAAGGAAGTTCATACGTACGGTTCACAGGGACAGCAGAGAACGACCGCTCTGTCTCTTAAACTGGCTGAAATCGAACTGATCCAGGAGGAGATCGGAGAGTATCCGGTGCTCTTGCTGGATGATGTGCTGTCCGAGCTTGATCCTTACCGGCAAACGCAATTGATTGAGACTTTTCAGAGCAAGGTTCAGACCTTTATCACGGCGACGGGAATCGAAAGTTTGAATGCCGATAAACTGAAGAACGCGAACATCTATCATGTTCATGCGGGACAGGTCAATTCTTAAGGAATGGGGAATGGTTATGTATATCCATCTGGGCGGTGAAAAAATCATCCGTTCTGCAGAGCTGGTTGCGATCTTTGACATTTCGATCGAGAAATCCTCCAAAATATCCAAGCAGTTTGTAAGCCATGCCCGGCAGGAAAAGAACGTGGAGTACATTGGCGAAGAGGAAGCCAAATCCATCGTCGTGACGAAGAGCACCGTCTATTACTCTCCAATTTCCTCATCCACGCTTAAGAAGCGGGCGAATGTCTTCTTCGCCAACGCTTAGGACACTGTGAACGCAGGTACACTCCAATCAGCAAACGTAGAATATATAGAAGTAGGTGACAGGCATGTCTATGAATCAACCGCAATATGATGAGAGTCAGATTCAGGTTCTGGAGGGTCTGGAAGCCGTCCGCAAACGGCCGGGCATGTATATCGGATCGACCAGCGTCAAAGGACTCCATCACCTGGTCTGGGAAGTGGTGGACAACAGTATCGACGAGGCGATGGCGGGCGTATGCGACCATATCGAAGTCATTGTCCACAAGGATAACAGCATCACGGTTGTCGACAACGGGCGCGGTATTCCGGTTGGTGAGAACGAGAAATTGAAAAAGTCGACCCTTGAGGTCGTCATGACCGTGCTTCATGCCGGTGGTAAGTTCGGCGGCGGGGGATATAAGGTATCCGGCGGCCTGCACGGCGTTGGTGTATCCGTCGTTAACGCACTATCCACCAAGGTCGTTGTCCAAGTAAGGTTGAATGGGCATATCTATCAGCAGGAATACCATCGCGGCGTGCCCCAGTATGACGTCAAAGTCATCGGGGATACCGACGAGCACGGTACGACCGTTACCTTCCTGCCCGATCCGGAAATTTTCACGGAGACAACAGAGTATGACTATAATACTCTCTTGACGCGGATTCGCGAGCTGGCCTTTTTGAACAAAGGCATTGCTTTGACGCTGACCGATGAGCGCACGGGGGCTTCCAACTACTTCAAGTACGAGGGCGGTATTATCGAATACGTCAAGTTCCTGAATGAGAAAAAGGAAGTTCTTCATGAAACGCCGATCTATGTAGAGGGCTCGCGTGACAACATTCAGGCGGAGATCGCGCTGCAGTACAATGAGAGCTACACCGAGAACATTTATTCTTTTGCGAACAATATCAATACGCATGAGGGCGGAACCCACGAATCCGGCTTCAAGAGCGCCTTGACCCGGATTATTAACGAATATTGCCGCAAGAGCGGCCTCGTCAAAGACGGCTCCAATCTGTCCGGCGACGATGTGCGCGAGGGCCTGACAGCCATTATTTCGGTCAAAATTCCGGAGCCGCAGTTCGAAGGCCAGACGAAAACCAAACTCGGCAACAGTGAAGTCCGCGGCATCGTGGAATCGCTCTTCTCCGAGAAGCTGTCCGAGTTCCTGGAAGAGAATCCTGCCGTATCCCGGCGGATCTTGGAAAAGGCGCTGCAGGCATCCCGTGCGCGCGAAGCTGCACGTAAAGCCCGTGAGTTGACGCGCCGCAAGAGTGCGCTTGAAGTCAGCGCCCTTCCCGGCAAGCTGGCGGACTGCTCCTCGAAGGATGCGTCCATTTGCGAGCTGTACATCGTCGAAGGGGACTCTGCCGGCGGATCCGCCAAGCAGGGACGCGACCGGCATTTCCAGGCGATTTTGCCGATCCGCGGTAAAATCCTGAACGTTGAGAAGGCGCGTCTTGACCGCATTTTGTCTAATTTGGAGATCCGGGCGATCGTAACGGCGATGGGTACGGGCATTGGCGACGAAGACTTCGACCTCAGCAAGGCTCGGTATCACAAGCTCATTATCATGACCGACGCCGATGTCGACGGCGCGCACATTCGCACGCTGCTGCTGACCTTCTTCTACCGGTACATGCGCCAGCTGCTGGAAGCGGGATACGTATACATCGCGCAGCCGCCGCTCTTCAAAATTGAGCGCAACAAGACGGTCCGTTATGCCGGTTCCGAGAAGGAGCGCGATGAAATCATCGCTGAGTTCGGAGAGGGATCCAAAATTAATATCCAGCGGTATAAAGGTCTGGGAGAGATGAATCCGGAACAGCTGTGGGAGACAACCATGGATCCGGAGAGCCGCACCATGCTGCAGGTGACGATTGAAGACGCCATGCAGGCAGACCTTATTTTCGACACCCTAATGGGTGACAGCGTTGAACCGCGGCGTGATTTTATTCACGAACACGCAAAAACAGTTAAAAATCTGGACATTTAAGCTTGAAGCCCACCTTAACTTGTTGGTGAGTCCAGCCCAAGATGATATAGACAGACAAAACAAGAGAAGTTTCCGGAACCGGAGCTTCTCTTGTTTTTGTTAATAGCTGCCTCTCCGTTTACTTCTGCCGGGGAGCCTCCCATAGTTGATCGCATACCGTTCTATGCGGCGGTAAATGCTTTTATCCTTGAAGAACTTTTTAAACGGAAAGATGGCCGGGAGCGTATTCACTTCAAGGATCCAGGGGTTGAGCTGCTCGTCGATGGCTACGTCGAGGCCAATCTCCTTGATACCGGGGAATTTGGTCTGCAGCTGCTGTGCAGTGGCTACACCCAGCTCATAAAGCTTTCGTTCCAAGTGAGGAGCTTCTTCAGGGCTTACGTTCCCCTCGAGCAGTTCGTTCAGCAGGCGTACGGAACCTCCACCGTGGTAGTTCGTGATGATCATGTCCTTAGCGGCCACCCGGCCGATGATCCCTGTCGTTTCCCAATTGCGGTATGGTGTTCTTTGGGTCAGGATTCTCAGATCAAACTGGCGCTCCTCATACTTCAAAGTCACGATTCCCTGCTGAATAATATAAAACTTTCCTCTTGTGTGCCTGTGTATGGCCTGATGCAGCGCATCAAGGTTCGCGTACGTCTCGGAGCGTATGCCGTAGCGCAAGGTATATTCCACTCCAGTGTGGGGAGATCCCTCGGCGGGCTGCTCGCCAGCTGGAGCGTCAGGTTCACCGTGCCGCTGTACGTTCATGACCCCGTTGCCGTATGTGCCGCGGTCCGGCTTAATGTATACAAGAGGTGTGTTTTCAAGCATATTACCCAGCGTAGCGCGTGTATATTTTTGCGTTAAGGGAATGTAAGGAGATACCTGTTGATTCTGTAAAAGGACCTGGGTTTTCGCCCATTTGCTTGCAACACGTTGAATCGCCAAGAAATATCATCCTTTCTACGTGATTGGCCTTGTTATGTGCTTGTCGGCCGGAGCTTCTTCTCCGCGGTTCACAGGCGTAAAACATAGGACAAGCAAGCAAAACAATGGTATAATATAAAGATGTGGTGTTTTGTTTGCTCAAAACAGCACTAGGCGTCCCTATTGCCCTACCAGTATATGTGGAAAAGGCACAGAAGGCCGGGCGAATCCCTAGAGAAACGGAACTTGGGCAGCTGCGGAGCCAGTGGCGCTCAAACGTTTAATTGTGCTCTTTTTGTGAAAGTAATATAATAAAGGTTGGTGGGTTTGCGGATTCTCGTCCGTTGATTTCACCTTTTCTGCCCTGCGGTTATGCGCTTTTCGTTTCGCTCGGGCAAGAAGGAATTGAACTTTAACAGGCTTTGCATAAGCCTGAAAGTTATGGGAGCTTTTGCGGAAGTACGGGCGCTAGGCCCAGCCTGCAAAGACTGTACGTCGATAGACGTTTTTCCTCATATATTGATTTTTTATTTGCTGTACTAAATGAATCGTCTGCAAAGACATGTTAGTGGTTTGATAGAAATTGGAGGAGGTCCACCATGGCGGAAGAAAGAGGCTCGCAAATCAAAGATCGGGACATACGCGACGAAATGCGCGAATCCTTTATGGATTATGCGATGAGCGTCATTGTTTCCCGGGCTTTGCCGGATGTGCGGGACGGGATGAAGCCGGTTCACCGGCGTATCCTGTACGCGATGTCGGAGCTCGGTATGTATCCAGATAAACCATTTAAGAAATCGGCGAGAATCGTGGGTGAGGTCATCGGTAAGTATCACCCGCATGGTGACTCGGCTGTATACGAGACCATGGTTCGTATGGCACAGGATTTTTCGATGCGTTATATGCTTGTTGAAGGCCATGGAAACTTTGGTTCCGTTGACGGTGACTTTGCAGCCGCCATGCGTTACACCGAGGCTCGTCTTTCCAAGATCGCCATCGAGATGCTGCGCGATATCAACAAAGAGACAATTGATTTTACCGAAAACTATGATGGCGAGGAACTGGAGCCGGTTGTGCTTCCGGCACGTTATCCGAACCTGCTGGTCAATGGGGTATCGGGAATCGCGGTCGGCATGGCCACCAATATTCCACCGCATAACTTGGGTGAAGTGATTGATGGCGTGCAGGCGCTCATCAAGAACCCCGACATTACGTCACTGGAATTGATGGAATATATCAAGGGTCCTGACTTCCCAACCCGGGGCTTCATTTTAGGTCGGCAGGGAATCCGTCAGGCATATGAGACTGGCCGTGGATCCGTCACGATGCGGGCCAAAGCCGAGATTGAAGAAGTCAACAATAAGGCGCGTATCATTGTGACCGAGCTTCCTTACCAGGTCAATAAAGCTCGTTTGGTCGAGAAAATCGCCGAGCTCGTTCGTGAGAAGAGAATCGAGGGTATTACCGATCTGCGTGACGAATCCGACCGGACCGGTATGCGAATCGTCATCGAGCTGCGCCGTGACGTCAATCCGAGCGTTATGCTGAATAATTTGTACAAACACACGGCGCTGCAATCCACGTTCGGCATCAACATGCTCGCGATCGTGAACAAGGAGCCGAAGGTTCTGACGTTGCGCGATGCGCTGTACCATTATTTGCAGCACCAGATTGAAGTTATCCGCCGCCGGACCGAATATGATCTGAAAAAGGCGGAAGCCCGCGCTCATATTTTGGAAGGCTTGCGAATCGCACTCGACCATCTGGACGAAGTCATCTCGATTATTCGTTCTTCTCAGACGACGGAAATTGCCCGTGACCGTTTGATAGAGCGTTTCAGCCTAAGCCTTGAGCAGACCCAGGCCATTCTGGAAATGAGACTCCAGCGCCTGACCGGTTTGGAACGCGAGAAGATCGAGGCCGAATACCAGGAGCTTATGGTGAAGATTGCCGAGTACCGCGAAATTCTCGCGAATGAGCAGCTTGTTCTGGACATTATTACGAATGAGCTTCAAGAAATCAAAGAGCGCTTCGGCGACGAGCGCCGTACCGAAATTACCGTTGGTGAAGAGAGCATTTTGGATGAAGATCTGATTCCGCGTGAAGAAGTGGTTATCACGATCACGCATACCGGATACATCAAACGCTTGCCTGCTAACACCTATCGCAGCCAGAAACGCGGCGGACGTGGGGTAACAGGGCTTGATATGAAGGATGAGGACTTTGTCGAGCATCTCTTCGTCACCAACTCGCATAATTACCTGATGTTCTTCACGGATCGGGGTAAGGTGTACCGCCTGAAGGCGTACGAAATTCCTGAACTGGGCCGTACCGCCCGGGGAACGGCGATTATTAACCTCATTCAGATCGAACAGGGAGAGACGATCAATGCCGTGATTCCGGTCTCCGAGTTTGAGGATGACAAATACCTGTTCTTCGTTACCCGCAGCGGGGTTGTGAAGAAGACGCCTCTTGAGGATTACGTGAATATCCGCAAAGGCGGCCTAATCGCGATCAACTTGCGCGAAGACGACTGCTTGATTGAAGTCAAGCTGACGGATGGTAAGCAGGAAATGATCATGGGTACAGCCCACGGCATGTCTATCCGCTTCTCTGAGCATGATGTGCGGTCGATGGGGCGCGGAGCGACAGGGGTTAAAGGGATTACCCTGGATGAAGGCGACTCGGTGATCGGCATGGACGTCATCGATAAAGAGCTGGATGTCCTGATCGTAACGTCCAAGGGATACGGCAAGCGTACCCCTGCCAGCGATTACCGTTCGCAAACGCGTGGCGGTAAGGGGATTAAAACCATCAACGTCACGGACAAGAACGGACCTGTGGTTGGGCTGAAGGTCGTGAAGTCCGAGGAAGACCTGATGATCATTACCACCAGTGGCACGTTGATCCGAACCAGCATGGAGGGAATCTCCACGATGGGACGCTACACGCAAGGCGTGAAGCTGATTAACATCCGTGAGGATGATGCTGTAGCGACCGTATGCCGCGTCGATAAGAGCGACGATCCGGACGATGAAGACGTAGTCTTGATCGAAGGGCAAGAGGTCGGCAACGGATCGGAAGAAGGCGCGGAGCCTGACGACACCGGAGCACCTGCACCTGAAATGACGGATGCTTCGGATGAGGCACCGGACGAAGAATAATTCCGTTAATACGGCAAACGCTAAGAGCATGAGTCTGATTCCATCAGATTCATGCTTTTTTTTCTTGGCTTCATATGGAAAGCAGGCGATTGTACAGCGTTCTTATCCGTAATATAATTGGTGTATATTACCACCATATGAGTCGGAAATGAGTGAATGGATCAATGGCCAGCGTATCGATTACAGAAATCAAACCCGGTTTTAAATTATCCAAGGATGTTCACACGCCATTGGGCGGATTGCTGCTACAGAAGGGAACGGTACTGCTGCCGAGAGACCTAGAAATCCTGCGTGCATTTATGGTGCAGTCGGTTGACGTTGACAACGGAGAGCAGGAAACGAAGAGTTCCGCTGACAGCAGAGCGGCGATACCGCAGCGGAGCGTCCCTTCAGTTCAGGCCGGAAAGGACTCAGTCACAACCGTCCAACGTTCCAGTTTTCTAGAGGAATATGACAGAATGATTCAGCTGGTAAAAAGCACATACCCTTCCGTTATTGCGGCAGAGATCCCGATCTTTGAACTCAGAGGCCAACTGGAGGCACTTATTTCACAGATTAAGGACTATAATTTATTAACCTTTTCGCCAAGAAGCATGAGCGAGTATGACTATATTTATCACCACGCGGTCCTTTGTGCATTGTCATCCTATCAGCTGGCCAGATGGGTCGGGTTACAGCAGAAGGATTGGATGCAGGCTGCTTTTGCAGGCTTATTCCATGATATCGGTAACTTCAAAATCGATCCGGCCGTATTGTACAAGCCACAGCCTCTTACCGCAGAGGAAGTTGGAGAGATGAAGAGACATACCACCTACGGCTATCAACTGCTTAAAAATGTAACAGCCATTAATGAGGGCGTACGCTTGGCTGCTCTGCAGCATCATGAAAAAGTAGACGGCACAGGGTATCCTCTCCGGCTGGATGGAGGCAAGATTCATATCTATGCGAAAATTGTTGGCATCGTTGATATATTCCACGCCATGACGCTGAATCGCGTATACCAGAAAGCCCAATCTCCGTACCTGGTGCTGGAGCAAATTCATGCAGAAGCTTTTGGTAAGTTGGATCCAAGTATCGTCAGCACTTTAATCAGCAAAGTTACAGAATTTCATAACGGTACCGTTGTCCGACTAAGCAATGATCAGATAGGAGAAATCGTCTTCACGGACCGCAATCATCCGACACGGCCTATGGTCTCTGTCAACGGACAGATTATCAATCTGATTCAGCAAAGACAGTTATGTATCAACGAAATTATTTCTTCGTAAATAGTTGACTTCATATTAATGGCTGTGTTATATTATTTCTTGCCCTCTTAAAGCAGGATGTTGATAACACAGCTTTTTAAAAGAAATATAAAAAAAGCTTGCAAGCTTGCTGAGAGCATGATATACTATAAAAGTTGCTGAGGCGATGAGCTTCCGGTAACGAAACGAAGTTTGATCTTTGAAAACTGAACAACGAGTGAGTATA
>NZ_JACVTM010000012.1:0-184677 GCF_016624415.1 Paenibacillus sp. S28
AAAAATTACCTTTAAACGCGGTCTGTCTTCTTTGAAGGTACGTCGATAGACATTTTTCTTATGGAAGTTGTAATTAAACGAGAGCTTTAACGGCAGCAACTGCATTTTCGTATTTAGGGTGCTCTGTCATTTCGCCTACATACTCAACGTATTGAACGGTATTGTCAGCATCGATTACAAAGACGGATCTCATCAACAATTGAATTTCCTTAATGAGAACGCCGTAAGATTGGCCAAAGCTGCGGTCTTTATAATCGGATAAGATGATTACATTGTCAATGCCTTCAGCACGGCTCCAACGGGATTGTGCAAAAGGAAGATCCACGCTGACGGTCAGTACAACCACGTTATCGCCAAGCTTTGCGGCTTCCTTGTCAAAACGCCGGGTTTGAGCGTCGCATACACCTGTATGGTCCAGGGAAGGAACGACACTGATTAGTTTGACTTTCCCGGCATAATCAGCCAAGGATGCTTGCTCTAACAAATTTTTGCTAACTTTGAAGTCAGGGGCTTTGTCGCCGACCTTCAGTTCAGGTCCTACTAAAGTAAGCGGGTTGCCTTGAGCTGTTGCTACACCGGTACGCTCTTGTGCCATAGTACACGGGCCTCCTTATTTTTTAATGGATATAAGTGGAATTTGACTAAGATTAGTTGTAAGCTTTTTTTAAAAGGAACTTGTTAAACGGGCTTTTTAACAGCAGCAACTGCATTTTCGCAGTTAGGATGCTCTGTCATTTCGCCCAAATATCAATGTATTGTACGGTATTGTCAGCATTGATTACAAAGCTGGATTTCATCAACATTCGGATATTTCTTTAATGAGCACGTCGTAAATGCTCGAGCTTAAGCTTTAGGCACCTGCATTCCGATCTCTCTGCTGCCGCTCTTCGCGACTGGGGCCGTAAACGCCAGGCACCACCAATCCGGCTTGACGCATGAGCACGAACATTTGTCCACGATGATGGGCCTGGTGCTGGATCAGCAAACGCAACACTGCAGAAATAGGTAGCACAATCGTGCCCCACATATTCCGGGTTTCGCTTAACGTCACATCGTTCCATTGCGTCTGCAGGGCATCCAGCATCGCACGGCTCGTCCGATCATAGGCCTCTGTGATGGAAGCCGCCGATGTTGGTTGATCGCTATCTTTTCCTTGATCTTGGAATTCCAGCCAATTTCCTTCCGCTTGGAATTCCAGCCCCGCTGTGGACAAAAAGTAATGAACCGATAGTGTTATATGCCACGCCAGTTTCCCCAAAGTGAAATGATCTGGAGCCACTTGTTGCTGAAGAGACTCGTTCGTCAGGACCTGGAGGACCTTCTGTGTGAGGGCAGCTTCCATTTTCCACTCATCGATAAATTGATGCAAACTAGTAAACATGTGCTAATCACCCTGCTTTTCGTTGAATTTGGAAACTTATTACCGCTCCCTGATCGGCAAACGCTTCTGCCGTAGCGGTGCCATGGCCGCGTGAGCCGCCAGCATGAGGACGACCTTGCATTTCTGCATGAAAAGAACCTCCTTGTACGTGGCGGACGCCCTGGCCCGGGGATCTTCTGTACGGCCACATAATCCAGCACACAGATCACTACCACCGGACTCGCCGCAATCGCTTCGGTCACTGTGTTCGCGGCCTCCGTCCCCTGTTCCATAAGCGGAACTGCTTTGCTGTCAGTTCGCATCCGGCTGTGTTTCATTTATGTCCTATCTAATCTCACTTATCCCATTTTGTTCATTTGGATATCTCATCTCCTTTCTCCTTTATCTTAAAAGGTTGACACAGTGTCAAAGTCAATGCATACTTTCGTATTTTTCTGAGGTCTGGCAAATGCGCGCCTTTGGCTTGACGCTGCAGGGCGGATTATCACAATGGGATGCTCCTAGCTGAGGCTTGCAGCGGGTTATACCAGTTATTTACAAGGCCGGGTGAAGGCTCTACAATGAGTGCAACAACATGTTAGCGGGTTAACATCTACCTGGCTGATTCGCAGCAATGGATGCTCGATCGGCCGGGACAGGCCAATCAGCCAATTTTTACATTGCGAGGAGCGGTGACAATGAGCAAATCAACAAGCAAGCTGGTGGTACCCATTGCGGATGATGCAGCGAAGCCCGTGGGATTGACCGCCGCTGCCGGGTTTCAGGTCGGCGTTCGGAGAACGTTTCCGGTATCACGGGAGGCGGCGTGGTCGCTGCTGACTTCCCCACAGGGCATGATGGTATGGCTTGGGAAATTCCAGTCCCTTGAATTCAAGCCGGGAACGACGTATACGTCCAAGGAAGGAAACCACGGCGAGATTCGGGTCGTCAAACCCGGGGAGCAAATCCGCTTGACCTGGCAGCGGCCCGGCTGGAGCCATCCTTCCACGGTCCAGATCCGCTTGCTGGAGGCCAAGACCGGAACGACGATCAGCTTCCATCAGGAAAAGCTGATTGATATCCAGCAGCGTGAGCAGATGAAGGCATATTGGGAGGAGGCGGCGGACCACATCCGGCAGCAGCTGGCTGCAGACTGATCGAAAGTATGGCCTCAACGAATGGATCATTGAGTAAAACTCCGCCACTTGAATCGCTTGATTGAATCGAAGGAGCCGTAAGGCCGGTAAGACGACTTGGAGAGTTGATTTCCTCCTCCGCTGCGGCTTACTATAATAACTTCAGGAGGAGGTCTGCTGATGGCTGAGCTGAAGGCAGTATACAATGAGGAATTTTTGCGCGGATTCGGGGCGAAGGTTCATACGGCCCACGCCGCATTTGATACAGATAAGTTTGTCAAAGACGTCATGGACGACACATGGGAGGAACTTGAGCTGAAAGCCCGTATGCGGCGGATCAGCGAAAAGCTGGGCGATCACTTGCCCGCCCGATATGAAGAGGCGCTGGAGGTGCTCTTCGCGATCGACGAGCATTGTGCGGGGTTTCCGTACCTGTTCTTTCCCGATTTCGTAGAAGTGTTCGGGCAGGCGCCGGAGCACTGGGACCTTTCAATGAAGGCGCTCGAGCGCTTCACGTCCAAATCGTCGGCGGAGTTTGCCGTCAGGCCCTTTCTGCTGCGGGACCCGGAACGGATGATGCGTCAGATGACGGCTTGGGCGCAGCATCCGGACGAGCATGTCCGGCGTCTGGCCAGCGAAGGCAGCCGGCCGCGGCTGCCGTGGGGACAAGCCCTGCCGATGTTCAAGAAGGATCCGGCGCCGGTGCTGCCCGTGCTGGAGCTGCTGAAGCAGGACTCGTCGCTCTATGTCCGCAAGAGCGTCGCCAACAACCTGAACGACATCGCAAAGGACCATTCTAATGTGGTGCTGGAGACGGCGCGGCGCTGGAAAGGTACTCATCCGCATACCGATTGGATTATCCGTCACGGATGCCGGACCTTGATCAAGAAGTCCCATCCGGAAGCGATGGCTCTGTTCGGCTACGCGGAGTCATCCGCGGAGGAACCGCTGGCGTCCGCCGCTTCGCTGACGGTAGATCCGTCCGAGGTCGCGGTCGGGGGCAGCACAGAGCTTCACTACGAAATCCGCGTGCGGGACGGGCAGCCGGCCCATATCCGGGTGGAATACGGGATCGACTTTGTCAAAGCCCGCGGCAAAATATCGCGCAAAGCGTTTTTGCTGTCGGATAAGACCGTACCCGGAGGCTCCCGCCTGTCGGGGACGCGAACCCATTCCTGGGCCGATCTGACGACGCGCCGACATTATCCGGGCGAGCACCGGATCGTGCTGCTCGTCAACGGCCGGGAGGCGGCCTCCGCCAGCCTCGTGCTTACGGGCAGCGGCGGGGCGCAGCAGGCATAGGCGAAGCATGCGAAGACAAAACAAACAGGAGTACCCGAGCGGTCGTTGGACCTCAAGGGGACTCCTGTTTTTCGTGATCGGCATGCCTTTATATAAGCAGGGAACGCTCCGATCAGTGCTGCCGCTGGTTTGAAAGAAACTGCTTCTCATGCTGAAGCAGCCAGCTTTTACGCGTCAGTCCACCGCCGTAACCGCCCAAGTCGCCGCTCGCGTTGATGACGCGGTGACAGGGGATGACAAGGGCGAGCTGGTTGGCGCCGTTAGCCTGGGCCACGGCCCGGAAGGCCTTCGGTTTGCCGAGAGCCCCAGCCAGCCCGGAGTAGGAACGTGTCTCGCCCGGCGGAATTTGCACTAGCTGCGCCCAGACCGACTTCTGGAACGGAGAGCCGATCAGATGCAGCGGCGTGGTGAATACGGACAGCCTCCCGTCAAAATAAGCCGTCAGCTCCTGCTCGATGGAGCGTATGGGAGCGGTGACGCCTGGGATGATCGCCGATTTCGTCCGCTGGCGCAGCCGCTCCACTTCGCGCTCGAGGCCCCGCCGGTCCACAAACTCCAGCAGATACAGCGCCTCCTCGTCGGCGATCGCGACCATCGGGCCGAGGCGCGTATCGATCCATGCCGCGCGCAGGATGCGGCTGTCTGCGGATTTCGCCGGAGCCGCCCCCATGATGCGGGAGAAGGCGTCCCGGAATCCGCTTCCGGATTCATACCCGCTCGACAGCTGGGCGTCGATCACCGCCTGGCCGGACCGGATCTGCTTGAATGCCAGCCCCATGCGGCGGGCGCGGGCATACTCCACAAAGGTCATGCCAAACCGTTTTTTGAACTGCCTCCGCGCCGTCGAGGCATCGATGTCGAGCTCATCAAAGTCCTGTTCCTTCCACCGTTTTTCCGGATGGGTCTCGACGGCCTCGACCAGCTTCTGGACGACCGGCGAAACGTGATTCGGATGGGACAGCGGACGGCAGCGCTGGCAGGGCCGGAAAGAAGCGAGCAGCGCCTCCTGCGCGGTCTCGTAAAACTCACAGTTTTCATATTTGGGCTTTCTGGCCGGGCACGTCGGGCGGCAGAACACTCCCGTCGTTTTGACCCCGACATAGAAAATCCCCTCGTACTCCGACTTTTTATCGAGCAGCGCCTGATAATACTCCATTTTATGTTCAGCCGTAATCATGACCGGCCTCCTTTTTTCATCATCCTTTACTCTTATTATAGACCAGCCCTGCAGATCCCCGCCGCCGAAAATCGGGCACTGATTTTTAAATGATCGTTCTTTTTCAACAGGAAGCCATCATAGCGGAGCCAGCAGCCCCCATCCGTGGCTAAATTCCCGCTGCATCCCTTGTTTTAACAAAAAAAATTTGGGACAATAATAGACAGATTGCCTGCCGGATCTGGTAAAGTAGAGAGAGTATGCATTTTAAAGCTTTTGAAAAGAGGAAAAACGATGAACAAACCATCCATCTATGGATTAACGTTCGATCAGCTGTCTGCATGGCTGCTTGAATATGGACATAAACCATTCCGCGCCTCTCAGGTGTGGGACTATCTATATGTACAACGGGTCACCGATTTTGCCGATATGACGGATGCCAATCCGGACTGCGTGAAGCTGCTTGCGGAGCATTACGTTATCCAGACACTCGAAGAGCATGTGAAGCAGGAGTCGGCCGACGGGACGGTCAAGTTCCTGTTCCGATTGCAGGACGGCAATCTGATCGAAACGGTGCTGATGCGCCATAAGTTCGGCCTTTCCGTCTGCGTGACGACCCAGGTCGGCTGCAATATCGGCTGCAGCTTCTGCGCGAGCGGACTGCTGAAGAAAAGCCGGGACCTGTCCGCCGGGGAAGTTGTGGAGCAGCTCATGAAGGTGCAGCTGTTCCTGGACCAGAACAAGCCGGGCGACCTCGTCAGCCATATTGTCGTGATGGGCATCGGGGAGCCGTTTGATAATTTCGAGAACATGGTCGACTTCATCAATGTGGTCAAGGACCGCAAAGGGCTGGCGATTGCCGGGCGCCATATTACCGTATCGACCAGCGGGCTGGCTCCGAAGATCATGGAATTTGCCGACCGCGATTTGAAGGTGAACCTGGCCATTTCGCTGCATGCTCCGAACAATGAGCTGAGAACCCGGATTATGAAGATTAACAAGGCTTATCCGATTGAGGAAGTCTTGAGGGCCATGGATTACTATCTGGCCAAAACGAAGCGCAGAGTGACGCTCGAGTATATTTTGCTCAAGGACGTCAATGACGGCAGGGAACACGCGGCTGAATTGGCGGAGCTGATCGGTGACCGCAGACAGCTGGTCAACGTCAACCTGATCCCGTACAATCCGGTCGATGAGCACAGCCAATATCAGAGAAGCGCGCAGGAGTCGATCCTGGCTTTCTATGACACGCTCAAAAAGAACCGGGTCAGCGTCAGTGTCCGGCTGGAGCATGGAACCGATATCGACGCGGCCTGCGGACAGCTGCGGAGCAAGCAAATCCGCAAGGAAAATGGCAGAGGTGCGGGCCAGGCCAGCGCGGTAAACGGTTGAGGCCGGCATCCTGTTTTTCAGGGGATTCCCCCATTTTTTTAAACATGAATAACACGAAAAAGCCTGCAAATCTGCAGGCTTTTGTCATAATACCAGAAAGTATAAACTCCAGAGCCATGGCTTCCTGGTATTGCAAGAAAAATTACCTTTAAACGCGGTCTGTCTTCTTTGAAGGTACGTCGATTGACGTTTTTCTTATGCCTAGGGCATTTATACGAAACATCCCTATCCTCAATCGGTTAGCCAGCCACAGCCACGATGAATACGACCCATCCCGCCAAAAAGGCCACTCCGCCGATCGGCGTAATCGCCCCTAGCTTGCGGATGCCGGTCACGCTCAGCGCGTACAGGCTTCCCGAGAATAACAGAATTCCCGCAAACAGCAGCCATCCTGCGAGCTGGATGGTGCCCGCATGTGCGGCGGATGGGGCATAGAGGCCCATCAACAGCAGGCCAAGTCCGTGAGCCAAATGATATTGGACTCCGGTCTGATAGGTTTTCTGCCGGTTATCGTCGAGTCTTTCCTTCAGGGCGTGCGCCCCGAATGCGCCGATGGCCACGGCCAAAAACATCATGATTCCGCCCAGAATGAGCAGCGTGTTCACATCAATCACCTCTAAGCGTCATCATACGTTCTGGCGCGGCGGCCGTCAACGAGTTGGATTTGATCTGTTTTCTTAATAATGCCGGCGGATATGATGATTCCGTTTTTTCTTCTTCACGAACTTGTTCGTGCCGCTAGCGCCGGGTCCGCCGCCGACCGAGTCCTGCTGTCTGGTGCAAGGGCTGTCGATGGTGGAGTTGGTGCCGCTCGTGCTGTGTGTGCCGGAGCCGCTGGCAATTTGGGTGGCGGCAGCCTCCTCGCTTCCCTCCGGCATTTGAACCCGCTGGTGATTCAGAACGAAGATGGCTTCCTTCTTCCGGCGGTGCGAGCGTTTCCGCTTACCGCGGCAGGCGTGGGCGGGCTCGCGGAGGATGCTGATGTTATCGGCGGTACCTCCGGCTCCGACGCTGACCTGCTGGTCCGTATTCGGGGAACCAATGGCCGCGTTGCTTCCCGACGCGCTGCTGTGGCCTGCACCGCTGGCGATCTGCGTCGTATTCGGGGCGTTGGTGAATTGATCGTTAATGACGAACACGAACTTATCGAACCTGCGAAGCGGAACCTTGGTCGTCAGCCGTTTTTCGCCTCGGACGATGCTGACGATGAGCTTGCCCTGTGACCGTGAACGAGAGTGCCTCTTCAGTCGTCTTGCCATATGCCGGCGGGCATAACCGCAGCCGTGGCTTTTAAGATACCTCCTCATATCAACCATCCTTTGTCTCTGGTATGGTTCATCCTAGTGATGTTTGCCGGATTTTGTGAGGGACAACTGTCTCGTAGGGGCAAAAAATAGGGCGTTTTATATAGGATGAACTAAAGAAATGAATGTTATAGGACTCTATTGGGCTGTTATAACAGGAAGATCAAGCAAAACGTTAGTTCAATCGATTTTGCCGGATTTTACCCCTGATAGGTGATTAATGCTTCTGTCGGTGATAAAATATAGCAAAACCGTCCGGTCATAGAGAACGGCCTGCCGGAAGATCTGTAGCTGAACCGTTCCCGGCGTAAAGGTCCAGTCTGCCGGGGGTATCAAAGACACTTGTAAACGCTTTAATCATAAACCGTAGATTGCTTTGCCTAAAGCGCGGGCAGTCATACAGGAGAGGATGGGAATGCAATGCAGGTGAATCAAGTTCGCGAGTTGGCTGTGAAACTGAAAGAGAATATCGGGAGAGTCATTGTCGGCAAAGAGGGAGAAGTGGAGCTGCTGCTAACGGCCTTGCTTGCGTCAGGACATGTGCTGCTGGAGGATGTGCCGGGGACCGGTAAAACGCTGCTTGCCAAAAGCTTGGCGGCGTCCCTGTCGCTCAGCTTCCAACGGATTCAGTTTACCCCCGATCTGCTGCCGTCGGATTTGACGGGCATCCATTTCTACAACCAGAAGGACGGCGAGTTTCAGTTTCGCCCGGGTCCGCTGTTCTCGCGGATCGTGCTTGCGGATGAAATTAACCGGGCCACGCCCAGAACCCAGTCCAGCCTGCTGGAGTGTATGGAGGAGCGGCAGGTCAGCATTGATGGGCAGACGATGGCGCTGGAGCGGCCGTTTATGGTGCTGGCCACCCAGAACCCGGTCGACAACCAGGGCACGTTTCCGCTGCCCGAAGCCCAGATGGACCGCTTTATGATCCGCATGAAGCTGGGGTATCCATCCGCAGCGGAAGGGAAGGAGATCTTGAAGCGGACGCAGGGACCAGCCGGCTTAACCGCAGAGCGGGCCGAGCGCACAGCAACAGCCGACGAGGTGCTGGAAGCCCAGCAGCTGTGCACGCAGGTGAACGTGAGCGAGGATTTGATGGGATACATCGTATCCCTGGCCGAAGCGACCCGCGTCCATGCGGAAGTGGCTCTTGGCATCAGCCCCCGCGGAACCCAGGCGCTGCTGCGCGCGGCGCAGGCTTATGCTGCGCTGAATGGACGGGAGTACGTACTTCCCGATGACATCAAGCATCTGCTGGAGCCGGTCTGCGCTCACAGACTGGTGCTCAAGAAGCGCTACGGCGGGCAGCATGAGGCCGCCCGGCGCATTCTGCTTGAGGTGCTGGATCAGATCGCAGTTCCCAGCGAAGCGGGACTGGAAAGCGGCGTGAGATAATGGCGATGCTGTGGCTGCTTCTGGCCTGCGGCGGCGTGTTGGTGCTGCAGGGCCTGGTCCTGGGCAGGGGATCGCTGCGGAAACTGACGTACGAGCGCCATTTCAGCACGGAAACCTGTTACGTGGGAGATCGGATCGAAATGGTCGAGGTGATCGAAAACGGCAAAATGTTTCCGGTGCCCTGGCTGCGCCTGGAAGCGATGCTTCCCTCGTCCCTGATGTTTAAGCGCAGCCGGGAAACCTCGATCAGCGAGGGGAATATTTATCAGAATCATACGAGTTTATTTATGCTCCGTCCCCGGACCCGGATTACCCGGACGCATCAAATCCAGTGTACCCGCCGGGGGATCTATCGGATGGACTCGGCCACGATGACCGGCGGGGACCTGTTTGCGGTCTACACCCCGTCACGGCAAATTACGCTCAGCAAACGGCTTGTCGTTTACCCGGAGCTGCTGGGCGATGACCGGCTGCCTTCCTCCTGGAAGACATGGCAGGGGGAGCTCGCGGTGCGGCGCTGGGTCGTTGAGGATCCATTCCTCATTACCGGAATCCGGGAATACGCCGCGGGAGATCCGATGAACCGGATTCACTGGAAAGCCACCGCCAGAACGGGCGAGCTTCAGGTCCACAAGCACGGCTATACCGCCGATCCGCGGGTCATGATCTGCCTGAACATCGAGGTGTCCGAGCAGATGTGGAACGTGGTGACCCGGCCGGAGATGGTCGAGGATGCGCTGTCCTATGCGGCCACCTGTGCGGCTTCGCTGATCCACCAGGGTATGGCGGCCGGTTTCACCCATAATGCGTCGGTTAATCCGGAGAGCCAGGCCATGCTCCGGATCGATCCGGATTACGGCACGGCCCATTTGGAGAACCTGCTGGAGGCCATGGCCGGTGTGGACATGAAGACGCGGATGTCATTCCACGAAATGCTGCGTCTGGAAGCGGAGCGCGAGCAGGAAGAGACGGTCGACTATCTGCTCATTACGGCGCATCTGTCTGAAGCGGTCCGGGAGAGCATCCACGGACTGGAGAACAAAGGCCACCGCGTATCGGTTGCGGAATGGCCGGATGCGAGGGAGGCGGCGGTATGATACGTCAGCAAGCGCAAGCCCGTTACCGGGGAGCCGGGGAAGCATTATATTTCTCGCTGCTCGAGTCCGCCTCGCTGTACCCTGTGGCCGTGCTGCTTGCGGCATATGCGCTGCCGATCCATCCGCTGCTCATCTGGCTGCTTGCCGGGATTGTTCACGCTGCAGGCGTGCTGGCCGGCCGGGAGCAGTCCCGCAGCGGGGGCGGCCGCCTGTGGACGCCGATCCCGCTGGCGGCCGCGGTCCTGCTGCCCCTGGCCGTATTCGGGCTGCGGCTCGCCGCGGCGCTGGCCGCTGTGGCTCTGCTGGCGGCTGCGATCCGCGGGCTGATCGCCGGGCGCAAGCAGTGGTGGAAGACAGCGGTGCAGCGGCTGCCGCTGATCGGCCTTGGCGCCTCGCTTGTGCTGTACATTACGGCCGGCCAGGTCAGCGCCCTTCATCCGCACCGCACGTCGCTGTACGTGATGGCGATGATTACGCTGTTCGCCCTCCTGCTGCGCATGAACGGCGAGCGGGTCCGGGACGCCTCGCATGCCGAGCAGGCCGACCGTCAGCTGTTCGGCCGGATTCTGACGGCAAACCGCTCGATGACTTGGATCGTCATTGCCGTTATCGCCCTGCTCAGCGGATGGAAGGGCCTTGGTGCGATCTTCCTCTTCCTGCGGGACGGTCTCCGGTCTCTCCTCCAAGGCTTGGGAGGAGACGGACAGTCTGTGGAACAGCCTCCGCAAGCACCGGCCGATCCGATGATGCCCGATTTGTCCGGAATGGATCAGGGTCCGGTGCAGCACCCGATGTGGCTGAAAGTCATAGGCTATGTCGTCCTGGGCATTCTTTGCCTGGCTGTTCTTGTTTTGCTGGGGATGCTGCTGTATAAGCTGTTCCGGCGCTGGCTTCCGGAGCGCATCCGAAGCTGGGTCCGGCGCCTCGCTTACCGGCTCGGGCTGCTGCGCCAGATCCGGCACATTTCCGAGGAGACGGCGGACTTCGTGGATGAGGTCGAGCGAATCGACCGCGTTGCCGCCAAGCCCCGCCGGTTCCGCCGCTTCCGCAAGGAGCAGGACATCAGCGGCAGCGACCCGCGTCAGGCTTACGAGAGCCTGATCCGCCGTGCGGTCAAGAAAGGATTCGCGTTCCGGGCGAGCCGGACGCCTGCGGAGAACGGCGCCGAGCTTGCGGCGGGAGAGAGCTTCACCGGCATGGCGCCGGAAGCGGTCCATACGCTCATCGAGCGGTATAATGCCGTGCGGTACGGCGGGAAAAAGGAGCAGTAGAAGCCCTGCTCCGGCCAGCATGATGCCGTATACTTTTGGTCGTGAAGGTCCCCTAAAGGGGGCCTTTTTTGTGCTCTTGGACTTCCAATAGTTACGCCGAGGTAACTTCATTACGATAAAGTGCCTACTTACGCAAGCGAAATAGAGCCACTACAATGGGGTTGTGGTTCACGAACCAAATCGATCATAAAGGAGACAAACGCACTATGGAACTTCAACTGGCACTTGATCTTGTCGATATTCCCGGAGCCAAGGAAATCGTAAACGAGGTTGCTGAATATATAGACATCGTGGAAATTGGAACGCCGATCGTCATCAATGAGGGGCTTCGGGCGGTGAAAGAACTGAAAGAAGCCTTCCCTTCCCTGCGCGTGCTGGCCGATCTGAAAATCATGGACGCCGGCGGATACGAAGTCATGAAGGCATCCGAAGCCGGGGCAAGCATTATTACCGTGCTCGGCGTCTCAGACGATTCCACCATCCGCGGAGCTGTGGAAGAAGCTAGAAAGCAAAACACAAAAGTCATGGTCGATATGATCAATGTGAAGGATATTGAACAGCGCGCCAAGGAAATTGACCAAATGGGCGTGGATTATATCTGCGTGCATTCAGGGTACGATCATCAAGCTGCAGGCATCAGCTCCTTTGAAGATCTGGTGACGATCAAACGCGTGGTGAACCGCGCCAAAACGGCCATTGCCGGCGGGATCAAGCTGAGTACGCTGCCTCAGGTGATTGCGGCCGGCCCGGATCTGGTTATTGTGGGCGGGGGAATCACCGGTCAGGATGACAAGCGGGCTGCGGCATCGCAGATGAAGCAGCTGGTCAGTCAGGTCTAAGATGAACACGGCCGATTATGCTCTCGAAATTACGAAGGAGCTGCAGCGATCGATTGCCCGCATCTCGAATGGAGAAGCGGATCAGTTGGCTGTCATGATTCTTGAAGCCGGAAATGTGTTTGTGGCGGGAGCCGGCAGGTCGGGCCTGATGGGCCGGGCGCTGGCTATGCGGTTAATGCATCTCGGAATTACCGCATATGTGGTCGGCGAGACGGTGACACCGGGAATCGGCCCGGGGGACCTGCTTGTCATCGGGTCCGGGTCAGGCGAGACGCAAAGCTTGGTCACGATGGCCAGAAAAGCCAAGGAGATCGGAGCAGCGGTTGTCACCGCAACCATTTACCCGGATTCCACGCTGGGCCGGTTGTCCGATTTCCCGGTCTGTCTTCCGGGTACGCCGAAGGAACAGCAGGCAGCGGGCAGCGGAGAAAAGGTGACCATACAGCCGATGGGATCGCTGTTTGAGCAAACCTTGATCATTTTGTACGATGCCGTCGTTCTCCGCTTGATGGAGCAGCGGGGTCAAGATTCCTCCCAGATGTTCGGCAGACACGCCAACCTGGAGTAAAGCTTCACCTGAAAAAGATACCAATCCAAACAGGAGCCATCCCGGAGGTCGCAGACCGAGGGATGGTTCTTTTTTGCATCAAGCGAAAAAGCGAATCGTGTAGTATCCTATAAGAAGGAGGTGGCAGCGTGGCAACGGAAATTAAAGACCGTATCAATTTAAAAGAAATCAATTGCGCGAAGGAACTGACCCTTGCCGTGATCAGCGGCAAATGGAAGTTGATTATATTGTGGCATCTGGGGCTTGAGGGGACGAAGCGGTTTGGCGAGCTGAAGAAGCTGATCCCCAATGTGACCCAAAAAATGCTGACCAACCAGCTTCGGGAGCTGGAAGACGATCAGCTGATTTCGCGGAAGGTATATCCGGAGGTCCCTCCCCGGGTGGAGTATTCGCTGACCGAATACGGCAGCTCGCTGATGCCGGTGCTGAAGATGATGTACGACTGGGGCAGTCATTATGGGGACCGGGTCATTTGGAAGGACGATCATTAACAGGTCTGCATTCTCTTCATCGGAATGATTTTTTCACGTACTTAAAAAAAATATGAAGTTCAATCCCTCGCAGAGTCCGAAGGCAGGAAAGCCGCCGCTTTGCGGGGGTATTTTTTTGTGACATTGCCTGTAAATGGGGTAATAATTAGAAATTGATTCCAATTTTGGCTGCTGTAGCTGCTGTAAAGGAAGGATGCTGATGAAAGACCAAACGCCGACACGACGCATTGAAGCAGGCTATCTCATCCTTGTGTTGGTCATCATGATTCAGGAGCTGCTCATTTTTATCAAGGTATATGCAGATCAAGCCTATACCACTCAGGAGCTGCTGTTCAGTCTGGGGACATTGGCTGCGCTGCTGATCGGCTTCTTTATGCCGGTCGGCGTCACGGCGGTGGCCGTCTTCTTTTATCTTGTGAGTTATTTTGTGTGGCTGAACACTTATGCACATGTGGATATCTTATCTTTCTCATGGCTGCTGCTCGTTCCCGCCAACATGATTCTGGCCTCCGTGATTCATTCTGGGTTGATCCGCAACCGGAGACTGATCGAGCGGCTGGAGGATTTGAAGGACATGAGCCCGCAGCTGGACCTTGATACGTCTCTCGGGAACAAGCTGTCCCTGGAGGATGCCGTCATCAAACACTCCAATCTCGCCAAGCGTTATCCGCAGCGTTACGACTTCTGTATGGCGATGTTTAAAATCGAATTTTTGCCGCTCGTCAAAGAGTCGCTCGGTTCCAGGCGGTACGCCCGGCTGCTGGTCGAGTTATCGCACACGATCCAGAAGCAGATCCGCTACGAGGATTATAAATTTTTCATCGACCATGGGCGCTTTGTGGTCTTGTATCCGATGACGAATCAGGAGCATTTGCAGCAGCTCACCGCCCGGATTAAGCAGGCTATGATGAATGTTGAAGCCGTCGACCGGAGCGGGAGCCCGCTGAAGCTCGTCGTCCGCACGGGGGCGCTCGTGTTCCAGCCGGAGCAGTTCAGCAAATATGAACATATCGACGCGGTCATTGCCGCATTGGAGCGCAATACGGAGACCGATCTGATCGGTGAGTATGTATAAGGAGAAAGGAGGGGCGCCCGCATGTCGTATGCCCAGTGGTTTATACCTGTATGTATCGGCGTCAGCATCCTTTTTGCCGCAGCGGTGCTGGTGCTGACAATCACCACGCTGATGTTCCGGGCCAAAGTCAAGAAAAAATACGATCGGGGGAATTTCAGTGGCTGACGTCATCCTGCTCCTGTCGATCGTATCGATCTGGATCGCCGTACTGGAGTCGATTGTCATCATGTCCGGGGCGATCCGGTTTGTGTACAGGCAGAACCGGGGGGCTCTGGTGCGCAGCGGGCAATTGGACGATTTTCCGACCGTGACGGTCATGGTCCCCGCCCATAATGAAGAGTTGGTCATTACCGCGACGGTGGAGCATATTCTGCAGCTGTACTATCCCCCGGACAAGGTCCAGATCATCGTGATCGCCGATAACTGCACCGACCGCACCGCGGACAAGCTGAAGGCACTGAAGGCCAGAACCAGCTATAAAGACAGGGACCTGCTCATTTTGGAAAGAACCGGCACCGGCGGGAAATCCGGAGCTCTAAATGATGCGCTGAAGGAAGCCACCGGCGATTGGATTTGCGTCTATGACGCCGATGCCGCACCCGAGCACAACGCCCTCTACTTTCTGATTCAGAAAGCCATGGAGCAGCCTGAGCGCTACGGTGCGGTGTTCGGACGCAACAAAGCGCGCAACCGCGGGCAGAACCTGCTGTCGCAATTCATCAACCTGGAGCTGATCACGATTCAACGGGTGCATCATACCGGTCTGTGGGAGCTGTTCGGTCTGGGAACGATCCCCGGGACCAATTTTATCGTCAAACGCTCGCTTATGGAGGATATCGGGGGATGGGATGAGCACGCCATCACGGAAGACACGGCGGTGTCCTTCGAAATTTTGGGGCGCGGCCAGCTGATCGCACTCGCACCGCAGGCCGAAGCCTATCAGCAGGAGCCGGAAAGGCTCGACGTCTACATGAAGCAGCGCCAGCGCTGGGCCAAAGGCAATTACAAGGTGGTCGTGGACAATATCCACCAGCTGTTTAATCGGAGCAGCTGGCGGATCAAGCTGCACGTGCTTTATTATGCCGCAAGTTATTTTTGGTTCATGGTGGCGATTATCGTTTCCGACCTCATTTTTATCGTCAACCTCGTGTACCAGATCATCGCGCTCTTTCACCCGGATACGGTATCTCCGTTCCAATTCAGCAGTGACCTGTATGTGTATCTGGTCATCGCCTGGGCTCTGATGTACTACATTTATGTTCTTCAGATCAACCTGGCACTGGCTACCGATATCGGACAGAGCAACGTCAGGAACTTCATCCTGTCCTGTGTGTCTTACTTTACGTATGCCCAGCTGTTTCTGGTCATTTCGCTGCTGGCCTTCTGGTCGATGATCGTCGATAAAGTGACGGGCAGGCAGAGCAAATGGTATAAAACCAAGCGCTTTGGTTAGGCGCTTCTCACCATTGCCCAACCGCGGCATATAATGGACCGACCGGAGCCTACAGAAAGGAGATCACGCCATGAGTTATCCCTCGTACGGTGGATGGTGTCCCCATTATTACCCGCGGCCCTATTACTATTCATGGATTCGTGAATACCCCCAGATCAAGACCGATACCCTCAACCAGTCCATTCAGGGATATTATTCGCTGATGGAGGAGGGCTACAAAATTCTCAACAGGCTGTCGGACCATGCCTTTGCCGTTCAGGTGATGACAGCCGCCCAGGCCGGCAACAAGCAGGAGGTGGACCGGCTGATGAAGTCGATCAGCAGCCGGTCGAAGATTTCGTCCGAGTTTTCTCCGAGCGGAATCGGGATTACCGTCGACCCGTTAGTTGAGACCGACCCTTGCTGCAAACTGGCCATGTTCCTGAAATGGGGAAAATAAACCCACTGAACGGCATATGTAAGGATCATTCCATTTCCACTGGCAGCCCGGAACCTTCGCGTTTCGGGCTTATTTGACGTTCTATGCGGAGTTCTCAAACAGCCGGGCCTCCTGATTTGTGCTGCCTTCGCCAAACGGAGTGCTGTACCCCCGTGTTCCTGTTGTATACTTAAGTTTAACGGAAGAATGTAACGGACAACCTGTTCGGCAATAGCACGGAATGACAGGATTTTGGCGAATGACGGGGTTATGATGACTTACGAGGAGTGATCGGATATATGGCATGGGTAGAATCGCTGCAGCGGGCAATCGATTATATGGAGGACCACCTCTCCGAGGACATTACCATTGAGGAGATCGCGAAGCAGGCGCATTCGTCGCCGTTTCACTTTCAGCGGACCTTTACGCTGCTGACCGACTTTACGATCGGCGATTATCTTCGGCGCAGGCGGCTGTCTCTCGCAGCGAAGGAGCTGACGGGGACGGATACCAAAATTATCGACCTTGCCTGCAAATACGGGTACGACACTCCCGAGGCGTTCTCGAAAGCTTTTCGCAAGCAGCACGGCGTTACCCCGACGGAAGCGCGGAAAGGGATCGGGAAGCTGCAATTTTATAACCGCCTGGTCATCCAGGTGAGTCTGAAAGGAGCCGAACCGGTGAAATATCATATTGTGGAGAGAGAAGCGTTCCAGGTCGTTGGAGTCAAGCGGGCCTTTTCCTATGAAAATGGCCAGAACCTCGAGGGGATTCCGAAGATGTGGCAGGAGGTTCATCAGAACGGGGTCAATGACCTGTTGTTCCGCGTGAACAGCGGTCAGATCAAGGGTGTGCTCGGCGTATGCGTCGATCAAGGCCCGGTGAGATCGAAGGAGATGGACTACTGGATTGCGACCGAATGCGACCAGGAAGTGCCGGAAGGCTTGGAGAAGCTGGACATCCCGGCATCCAAATGGGCCGTGTTCGAAGTGCGCGGCCCGATGCCGGACGCGATGCAGAGCGCCTGGAAGCGGATTTTCTCCGAATGGTTTCCGTCCAGCGGGTACGAGTATACCGGCACCGCCGAGCTGGAGGTTTATACAGACGAGGATCCTTCCAGTCCGGACCTGTATTCGGAAATTTGGATTCCGGTGAAGTAACGATTTGTATAATCGCTCCAGCCCAAACAAGGCCGCCTCTTTAGAGGTGGCCTTGTTGATTGTTGTGCTAGTGAAAAGCAATCGTTGATTTCCGGCCTGCCGTTACGGCTGGATTTTGGTCAAAATTTTAGCCTGGCTTTTGTCCTGGATCAGCAGCTCGAAGCCCTCGTCAATGAGGTTGTCCAGCGCAATTTTCTTCGTGATCACCTGCTTGACGTCCAGTGTACCGTTTGCGATCAATGAAATAATCTCAGGGAAAATGTGGCGGTAGGCCAGGATGGCGGTAACGCTCGCTTCCTTCACCATCAGCTGCATCAGATCAATGCTGGCCGGTTTGGCGAACGCCGCGATCACGACAACCTCGCCGCCCTTCTTGACCGTGTTCACGGCATTGGTGAACGTCGGCTGGGCGCCAGCCGCTTCAAAGGCCACGTCCACGCCGGTGCCGGTCAATGCGAGGATTTCCTCCTCGGTGTTCTGGCGGGCCCCGTTAATGATCGCCGTCGCACCAATCTCCTGAGCCTTTGCCAGCCGCTCATCCGAGACGTCCACCGCGATGATTTGGGCTGCGCCGGCGGCCTTGGCGGACAGAATGGTAAGGAGACCAATCGGCCCGACGCCGAACACGGCCACCTTGTCGCCGACCTTCATGCGGCTGCTGCGCACGGCGTGGAAGGCAACGGCGGTGGGCTCCACCAGCGCGCCTTCCTCCAGCGACACGTGATCGGGCAGCTTATGCACCATATACGGCTGCACGATGGCGTATTCGGCAAAGCCGCCGTTAGCGTTCAGGCCGACGAACCCGAAGCGTTCGCACTGGTTATACCGGCCCTGGCGGCAGTATTCGCATTCCCCGCAGTAGATCAGCGGCTCAATCGTGACCCGGTCGCCCACGTTGACGTTCGTCACGCCATCGCCGACCTCGGCAACCGTACCCGCGAATTCATGCCCCAGCGTAAGCGGTGCCATTTCTCCGGAAATCGGATGCGGCACTCCGGTCTGTACGCCGATACCGTGATGGTACGCATGCAGGTCGCTGCCGCAGATGCCTGTCCATTCCACCTTGACCTTCACTTGTCCGGGATTCACGACGGGTTCCTCGACGTTTTCGATTCTTACGTCTTTCGTTCCATGCCAAACGGCTGCTTTCATATCTATATCTCTCCTTGTCCAAGAAGTGGATGATGGGATTCTCCCTTGCCATAAGCCGGGCAAAGGGACCTTACCCCTTTATTGTACTCTCGGATTATGTTTAAATAAATTTAATTGTGGTTACCTTAACTTAAGCTAGACTTATATAAAGAAGGAGATATGCTCGTTGAATATCGATCAGCTGTTTTATGTGGTGGAGGTTGCCCGCGTGAACTCGCTTGCGGAGGCAGCGGGAAATCTGCATATTACCCAATCGGCGGTCAGCCAGGCGATCACGAGCCTGGAGCATGAGCTGGGTCTGAAGCTGTTTAAGCGCTCCCGGCTGGGCACGTTTCCGACGGCCGAGGGCCAGAGCCTCATCAAGAAGATGACGGAAGCGGCCAGAATGATCCAGGAGATTCGGCTGGAAGCGGAGCACCGGACCCAAATGCTGAACGGCGAGCTGCGGCTGGCCACGATGCCCGCTGAAATGGCCGCGCTGGTCAAAGTGATTTCCCTGCTGCGCAGTGAGCATCCCGGGCTTCAATTTGAAATATCGGAGAAGGGTTCCAAGGAGATCATCAGCGATATCCGGCATGATCTGGTGGACCTTGGCTTTGTAGGTCTGCCGGAAAGCATGCTGCATCAGGAGGGTCTTGCGTTCGAAGCGGTGTATACGGGCAAATTGATGATTGCTGTACCGCGCATCTCTCCGCTCGCCGCCCGCAAATCGCTGACGCCTGAGGAAGTCCGCGGGCAGTGGTTTGCGCTGTATAAGGACGATTATGTCGAAGCATACATCAAGGAATTTACCCGCCAGTTCGGACCGGTGCAGGTCCTGTTCAAGACCAATAACGGCGGAGCCGTGCAGAGCGCATTGCAGGAGGGTCTCGCCGTGACGGTGGGGCATGATTATTCCTTTTACAGCTTAGGCGGACCACTCCGCGACAACCTCGTCATGCTGGATGTTGAAGGCTTCGTCCAGGAGCCGGTCAACTTTGGCTGGATTTGGTCGGAGAGCCGGAAGCGGCCGGCATATCAGTATATTATCGACCGCTTTAAGCATGAATCCCGTTTTGGAGGTTGGAGAAGCCAATGACGCCTTTTACGATGAACGTCATCCACATTATTCAAAATATACCGGAGGGCCGCGTGATGACCTACGGGCAAATCGCCGAGCTGGCGGGGAGCCGGAGAGCGGCAAGGCAGGTCGTGCGCATTCTTCATTCCTTGGGCAGGAAGCACCGTCTTCCCTGGCACCGGGTCGTCAACGCGAAAGGCGAGATCGCCCTTGTGGAGGAGGAGTCGCGCATGCTGCAGATTCTGTATTTGAAGGGCGAGGGGGTAGAGGTCGATGCCGAGGGACGGATTGACTTGGAGGCATACCGCTATCATCCGGAGCCTGGGGCGGACTGAGGCATTGCCACAGACTCCCTCCCTTCCAATAAGTGTAGCGGGGGGCGCTTTCCCGATGGATGAAGGGTAAATACGGCCGGGACATTCAGGAGGAAGCGAGCAATGCGCCCAGCTCTTTTTGATATTGCAAGAATCGGTCTGTAGAAGGGATGACCCGTGCGGCAGACTGGATCCCGCCGATTTTGATACTTCGGACGACGGGATACGGTGCAGACAGCAGTGCATGCAGTAGGGAGAGATCCGGAGCGCTAAGCTGCCGGTGCCGCTGGTAGTATTCGACGGCGCGCAGCATTCCGCCCGCGTTCCAGGTGAAATTGCGGTGGAGAATGTGGGCTAAGTCCTTCATTCGCACATGCTGTGAGCTGTTTTCAAAGTCAATCAGATGCAGCTTTCCCCGCTTGTCTTTAATCAAGTTGGGATAATTATAATCTCCATGGATATAAGCAGATGCCTGCTGCTCCGCTGTCATCGCCGCAAGAACGGCGGGCTCTCGCAGCCGGCTGATCACTTCTTCGCAAGGAGGGACTAAGTGGCGTGTATTTTCGTAGTATCCAAGCAGGTCCTTATAATCCGAGACATCTTTCTCCAAGTCGAAATAACGTATCCTAGAGGCGGGGGCCTCCCCTGCTGGAAAGCCTTCGGCGGCAGCGTGAAACCTGGCCAGCGCACGCAGACCTTTCCTCAAGTCCGCTGCTGACCCAAAATCCGGCTGCCTTCCGTGCACCCAATTCGTCAGCATGTACACCGAGCCCTGATGGGTCATGACCGGTGAAAGCGCGGTTGTAGGGTATACTTTTGGACTGCGGGTAAATCCCCGTTCGTCCAGGCAGGCAAAGACCCGGGCTATATAGAAGACTTCTTCCACTTGAACATCGTAGCCCTTCAAGCAGTAAGTACCCAGAGGAGTCCGAATTCGGAACACGTCCTTCACCCGTCTGATTTCACGGATTCTCATGCCGTAGGTTTCTTCAATGCCGGTCCTGAAGTCCGTCACAAACATCACCCCTTGGTTATAGATTTGCCCACCTGCTCATGTATTCCATCGCCTGACGCCTGAGCATCCAGGTCTGGTCCATGGTCTTCAGCATCTCGGCGCTTCTGTTGCTCCGTGGGAACCGGACGACATACCAGGCTTCCCGCGGCAAGCCGTATAATGCCGTGACCAATTTTCGCTCCGGTGGGCTTAAGGGCCGGATCCCTTCGTATCCCCTAAGAAAAGCCTCAATGAATGCGGTATTAAACCCGGTCGTATTCATGATCGTCTTGGCCGTATCCGCATAGGTGGAGCCGACTCTGATAAAATCCCAGTCTATAATATGAAGACGCTCGTCATTTGCGATAATGACATTCGGCGGCGTGATATCGCCGTGAATTAAGGCGGGATTCGCCTTTTCCTGGGTGCAAAGCCGCGAAATATCCGGATGGCGGATTTCGGACCATGCCTCATCGGAGAAGCGTTTCCAAGCCGCGCCATATTGCCTGACGGCTCTTCGGAGCGCCGGATTCGCGGAAGCTGCTTGAACCAAGTTTTTCCGCAGATAACGATCCTTGACTTTCCACAGCCGAACTTGCTCTAACGTAGCCGATTTCGGTGTGGACGGCAGCCCGCAGCGGAGGGTGTGAAGCTTTGCCAAGGCATGGCCCAGCTGCTCACAATCCTGCTCCGTCCCCATCGGCCGTCCATGAATCCACTCCGTCATATAATATGGCTGCCCCTGGCGCATGACCCACAGCTTTCCCGAGTCGGCAGGAAGCCAGTCCGGCATAAAGCCATAGTCGTTGTTCATTAACAGACGAACATACTTTGCGGCTGATTTGATTTGGGCAGCCAGACCTGAGCGAAGGTGGGGATTCCGGTTATACGGCTTTAATGCAAACGTGCCCAGATTCGTCTGGATCTGGATCACGGCGTTTTTCCGGTAAAACGATGAGATAGGCGTGGAGCGAAGGGTTTGCAGACGGAAACGCCGGGAAATGCTGCGGATTTCCCTTTGACTCAGTAGATGTGACATGGGTGGGTCTCCCTCCGTTAGAAAGTAACTTAGACAGCAGCGCATGGTGTGGTGACCGTTGATTTTTTATCGTATTCTTTTTGTCATGAAAGGTATGGACATTCGCCTTGGATTTCGAAAAGCTTATGGATTCCTGGAACGATGGACGCTGGCACAGGGGTTGACTTTCCACTTAAGGGAAAGCTTTATACTGGAGCGGAGAGGAGGCTGGGAAATGTTCAAAATTACGGAATTTTCGAAAATTAGCCAGGTATCGGCCAAAGCGCTTCGCTATTACGACCAGATCGGGCTGTTGAAGCCGTCTTATACCGATCCGGATACGGGATACCGATTCTATACGGCAGACCAGCTGAAGCGGGTTCACCGGATTCTGGTGTTTAAGGACCTGGGGTTCACCTTGGAGCAGATGATTCCGCTGCTGGACGGAGCCTTGGGCACGGAACAGATGCGGGCGATGCTTCTTCATAAATCGGCCGAAATTACCGAGATGCTGAGGGAGGAGCAGGCCCGCCTGAACCGGCTCGGGGCCAGACTGGGTGAGCTGGAACGGAGTGAGGATGGTGAGCCGCCCCTGGATGTCGTCGTGAGGAAGACCGGCCCTGAATGGATCGCCTCCATTCGGGAAGTCACCTCCAAATCGAAGGTTCCGGGGCTGATCAGGGAGCTGCGGCAGGCCGTCAATACGCTGTACAAGGGCGCTCTGGACCAGAGGGTGATCGTTCTGTGGCACAGCTGCGCCGAATGCGAAGACGCCGTTGACCTGGAGGTAGGCGTTCCGGTTGCAGGCCCCCTCCCGGACCAAGGCCGGATCCGGGTTAGGGAGCTGAAAGGCGCCCGGCTTGCTTGTATAGCCCATTCCGCAGGCCTAGCGGGTTCCTATGAGGTCACGGCCAAGCTGGCTGGTTGGCTTGAGGAACAGGGATACGGCATTTCGGAGCAGGAACCGAGCCGGGAGATTTACTGGGAACTGCCGGACCAGCCGGCCAGCCCGGTGTTGTCCGAGTTGCAGATGCCGATCGTGGACAGACCGGGCGGAGCTCCCGGGGCAAAGGGGGGACAGGCATGAGGGAAAGAAGACGGGTTCCGTCCGGTATCCTGCAGGTCCTCCTGCTGGCGGTGGGCATTTTTGTGATCAGTACGTCAGAGCTGCTCCCGATGGGTCTGCTGCCGGACATCGGGCGGCAGTACCAGGTCACCGTTCAAACGGCAGGCTGGCTCGTCACCGCCTATGCGCTCGGGGTTGTCGCGGGAGGACCGCTGCTGACGGTCGCCACAGTCCGGGTCCCCCGCAAACGCCTGCTCCTATACATGCTGGCTCTGTTCGGGGCAGGGAGCCTGCTCAGCGCTGTCGCGCCTTCATTCGGACTGCTGATCGCCTCCCGCGTCGTCAGCGCCGTGGCCCAGGGGGCCTTCTTCGGTGCCGCCGTCGTCATGGCAGGCCAGCTGGCGGCTCCGGGACGGGAAGGCGCGGCCATATCTCTAGCCGGGTCGGGGCTGACGATTGCGACGGTCATCGGCGGGCCGCTGGGCACGCTGCTCGGACAGCAGTTCGGCTGGCGCTTTCCGTTTTGGATGCTGGTCATCATTACGCTGCTCGTCGGAGCGGGCATCCTGTGGAAGATTCCAGACATGCCGCAGGTTACACGGCCTCAGATCCGCCGGCAGCTCGGGCAGGTCGCGCGTACGGGCCCGGTACTGGCCCTTTTCACGACAGTATTCGGATTTGGCGGCGTCTTTTTGGCCTTTACGTATATCTCCCCGATCCTGCAGGAGATCACGGGGCTGCCGGAGGAGCGCATTTCAATCGTGCTGCTACTGTTTGGGCTGGCGTCGGTGATCGGGAATGCCGCTGGAGGCAAGCTGGCCGACCGGCATCTCCATGCGGCTCTCTTGGGCAGTATGGGGCTGCTGCTGGCAGTGATGATCGCCTTTTATTTCACGAGCACTTCGGTCGTTCCCGCACTCATTACGGTGTTTGTGTGGGGAGCGGCCGCGTATGCGATGGTCACTCCGCTGAACGTCCAGGTGCTGCGGCGGTCCGGCTCGGCGCAGGATTTGGCCTCCACCCTGAACATCTCTGCCTTTAATCTCGGCAATGCGCTTGGCGCCTTTATCGGCGGGTATGTGGCGGAGAGCAGGCTGGGGCTGTCCGGACTGCCGCTGGCTTCGGCCGTGATTGTGGCCATTGGCATCGCCTTAGCCGCGGGCAGCGTGATGCTGGAGCGCTCGAAGCCAGGAAGCGCAGAGGCTGCGGGACAGGCGGAATGCGTGAATACTGCAGGCGAGGCGTCTTGCGGAATGAATCCCGGCGCCCAGTCATAGATTACAGGAAGCCGGATCATAGAAGCCGATGAGACCTCCCGAAGGCGGGAGGTTTCTTTTTGGTCTGTGCCGCTTTTTTCATTTTTTTCTGCTTTCCGTGTCACAAATGCTTCCCCTTCCTCGTGATATATGCAAAACCAAAGCGGGGAGTGGACGTTATGGAAAAGTTAACATGCGTCGTGGTCGGCGGCGGCTACGCCGGAATCAATGCGGTCAAAGCTTTGCAAAAATCGCTTAATGGGGCTGGCCGGGAACTCAGGCTCATCCTGATCAACAAGGATCCTTATCACCTTCGCAAGGTGCTGCTGTTCAAGCCGGCGGCTCTGCAGGAGGATATTGCCGTCCCCTTGAGACGATTGTTCCCGGAAGGGGAAGGCGTAGAACTCGTTCAGGGGGAGGTCACACGCGTGGATTTTGACGCCAGGCAGCTGATCTACAGCCGCAGTGAGGGCGGGGACGCACGCCTTGGATATGACATCCTGGTGATGGCGGCGGGGAGCATGGTCCGGCGCCCACAGCCGGATCAGGGCGGTATCGCGCTGACCTCGCCAGAAGCGGCTGAACAGATCCGCCGGATGTGGAAGCAGAATCTTCGAGAAGCGGCCGGCGCCAGTGCGGAGGAACGCGCCAAGCTGCTGACGTTTGCCGTGGCCGGAGGGGGCATCAGCGGCATTGAAACCTCAGCCGAACTGGCTCATGCCATTCGTGCCGATGCCGAAGGTATGGGTCTTCATCCCGCAGATATCCGGGTGTATCTGGTCAATGCAGCGGAGCGGCTTTTTGCGCAGGGTCCGGCGAAGGTGTCCCGCAAGCTGGAGCGGCTGCTAGCCGATGAGGGGGTCACTACACTGCACGGACGCAAGGTCATCCGGGAACGCGGCGGGGTGATCGCCCTTTCGGACGGGAGCGAAATTTCCGCAGGGCTGTGCGTATGGACGCTTGGCATCGTGCCGAATCCAAGGCTTTCCAGCATGGGCTTCCCGGTTACTGCGGAAGGAAAAGTAGTTGTCGATGCGAGCTATCGGGTGGAGGGCAAACCCGGCGTCTACAGCATTGGAGATTGCGCGCAGATCGTCGATCCGGAGACGGGCCGGGCAGACAGTATGACCTGCAAGGAAGCCGGCGCTCAGGCAGCCAGGCTCGGCCAGGTCGTAGCGGCGGATGTCGAGGGCCGTCCTGCACCTGTCCATAAAGGGTACATGGATGTTTTCTGCTTCGGCCTTGGTCCGGCCAAAGGAATGGTCTGGACCCGGCAGTGGGGACTCGATATGATCATACAAGGGAGACTCGGCTGGAATATTCGGAAATTCACCTGGGATCATGCGAGTCTGCTCAAGTGAGCAACGCCATGCCAGTAGGAAAGGTGAGCAATCCATGAGGGAACTGTATGAGAATTACCGTCCGCTGCTGTTTTCGATCGCTTATCAAATGATGGGCTCCGTGTCCGATGCGGAGGATGCGGTGCAGGACGTTTTCGTGAAGCTGGCGGACCGGGACCTGGCACAGCTGAAAGAACCGAAATCCTACCTGTGCAAAATGGTTTCGAACCGCTGCCTGGATATGCTGAAATCCACCCAGAGGCAGCGGGAGCAGTACTTCGGGCCATGGCTGCCCGAGCCGATCGAGACGTCGGCGGAGGATACCGCCGAAACCGTGGTTCGCGGGGAGCTGCTGTCCTACGCGATGCTGGTGCTGCTGGAGCGGCTGTCCCCGCTGGAGCGCGCCGTCTTTATCCTTCGGGAGGCGCTGGGCTTTGAATATCCGGACATTGCGGAACTCGTCGAGAAAACGGAGGTATACTGCCGCAAGCTGTTCAGCCGGGCCCGTGCCAAAATGGGGTTCGATCCCGAGATGCCGATTCAGCCGGAAGCTGCGGACGAAGAGTGGGTCCACCGGTTTCTGTCGGCTCTGGAGCAGGGCAGCATGGATTCCGTGCTGTCTCTGCTCTCGAAGGACGTCGTCATCACGTCCGACGGGGGCGGCAAGGCGTCCGCGGCGGTTCATCCGATCGTGTCGCCGATCTTCGTCGCCCGCTTTGCGCTGGGTGTGTATCGCAAATTTTCGGCCGCTGACGGAGACATCCAGATTGAGCATGTCTCACTGAACGGCCAGCCTGGGATTGTGTTCCGGTCTCAGGAGGGGGTCGAAGGCGCCATGCTTCTCCATGTGGAAGGTGACCGGATTCGTGATCTGTTTATCGTCAGAAACCCCGATAAGCTTCAGCATCTGTAGAACAGTGGGTTAACACAGCAGTTTAAGGCCCCGGGAGTCATCCCGCGGGCCTTTTGCTTTTCGCCCCCTAGAAAATACCTTGGTAACCGCCCCCACCATATGGGTAATGACCTCTATAAGGCTGAATCCTGACATCTGGGGTGGACATTGTGGGAAAAAGAGAGAGGATAACCTATCTGGAGCTGCTGAGGGGCATACTGATCATCGCGGTGGTCGCCATTCATACGACTTCGTTTTCGGTCACGAAGCTGCCGACCGGTTCAACGTTATACCCGCTTTACTATATCGTAAACGTCGGCTGTAATTTCGCCGTTCCGGGATTTCTGTTCCTGAGCGCGCTCCTGCTGTTCTATCATTACGACGGGAGGCAGCTGAGCTGGCTTTCTTTTTATAAAAAGCGGATCAAGAAAGTCGTGGTTCCGTATCTGTTCTGGTCCTTTTTTTATGCGGCCTATTACACGTACGCTCACGGGCTCTCGCTGGAGCAGGGCTGGCATCGATTCTGGAGCAACCTGCCGCTGGGAAACAATTACGAGCATTTATACTTCATGATCATTATCGCGCAGTTCTACCTGCTGTTTCCGCTGTTTATGCTGCTGCAGAAAATTCCGGTGCTGAAACGCCATCCGCTCGTTTTCGGGATCGCCGTCCAGCTGGCCGTCTATTTGCTGAACTATTATGTATGGCATATGGACGAAATCGGTACGTTTATCGGATCGTATATGCTGTATTTATACCTGGGGGCTTATGCTGCCAAAAAGATGAGGGAGGAGGGCGCCCGACAAGCGTTTGGCTCAGGCGCGGTCTGGATGTCCGCAGCGTTTATAGCGGCTGCAGCCGTGTATATTGGGCAGAAATGGCTGCAAACCGCCGCTCCGCACTGGGTTCCGCAGCCGTATCTATCGTACATGAACAAGCTGTCCGAAGGTTTGTATTTCTCACTGGCCTGCTTATTCCTGCTGCAGCTGGCGCGGAAATTCCGTCAAGGAAGCCCGCTGTACAAGACGCTGTTTTCGCTCGGGGCGTATTCCTACGGCATTTACCTGCTGCATCCATTCTTCCTGCTCCTGTGGCGGGAATATGTGCAGCAGACCGGACCGTCCTCATATCATTTGCTTGTATGGGCCGGCGGAGCGCTGTCTATCCTGCTGTCCTGGGCGATCGTCAAGGCGGTCTCCCGGACGCCCCTGGCACCTTACATTGTTGGCGAATCCGCGAAATAGTCATAATTTCCCCTATTCATTTCCCAAGCGATCCTCTATTATATTACACAGGCATTGAAGGAGGACACGATGAAATGAGAAAGTGGTTTTTCATGCTCGCAGTCATCGTCATCCTGGTGCTGGTGGGCTTTAGAAGCGTACAGCATCAGATCGGCGGCTCGGGCACAAAGCATGTTAAGACAGAAACGGAACAGGAAGCCGCCAAGCAGGGCGGAGCTTCGGCGAAGCCGGAAGAAGGATCCCCTTCCAAGGAAGAGAGTCCGTATTTGGACGTCAACTCGAATCAGGTGCATCTGGGCAACCTGCTGCTGGTCAACAAGGATCATCCCGTTTCCGGGGATGCGGTAAAGAAAGATGTTGTCAATCTGTTTGATCATAAAGACCTGATGGAAGGATACAGCCTGCTGGACGCGCATATTATGCTGTCCGAGGATTTGGCACGCCATTTTATGACTATGGTGGACGCGGCCAGGAAGGACGGCGTGGATCATTTTCTCATCAGCAGCGGCTACCGCGATTTTGACAAGCAGGAGGAGCTGTATAAGGAAAAAGGCTCCGAGTACGCCCTTCCGGCCGGTGCCAGCGAGCATAATTTGGGGCTCTCCATGGATATCGGTTCCAGTCTGAAGGAGATGGATAAGGCGCCGGAAGGCAAATGGCTGAAGGAGAACGCCTGGAAGTACGGCTTTATTTTGCGTTATCCCGAAGACAAAATCAGCATTACCGGCATCCAATATGAACCGTGGCACTTCCGGTATGTCGGCCTGCCGCACAGCGCCGTGATGTATGAGAAGAATATGGCGCTGGAAGAATATCTGGACTATCTAAAGACGCAGGGGAAGATCACGGAGACGGTGGAGGGCAAGACCTACGAAATCGCTTATTACCCGTCGGCCGATATGGGAAAAATTGATAAGCCTGCTTCTGCAAACTATGAAATTTCCGGGGATAATATCGATGGGGTCGTTGTTACGACCGAGAAAGAGCAGACAGCGGAATAGGGGATGTAACAATTTGGCTGCTTGACTCTGCCGAAGGCAAAGGAGTAGGATAGTTGCATGACTATCAAACTAACGTCAAAAGACGATGAGAAGCGGGCCAAAATTTTCAAGGCGCTGTCGGAAGTGAAGCGGATCGAAATGATCCGGTATCTGGTTCGGCATCCGGAACACAAAACATGCGGTGAGGTCGGCGAATCGCTTGGGATGGACAAATCCAACGTGTCTTATCATCTCAAGATTTTGTATGAGGCCGATTTGATCCACATTTACCGGAGGGGCCAGAATAAATACGGGCAGCTTAGAGAGGATACGTTTAACGCATTTTTGCCGGGTTTCCTGGACAGTCTATGATTGGGCGGGAGACCCCTCTTTATTCTTTGTAATTTGAAAGTTTTAAAACTATCCTATTAATACTGGATGGTTTTGAGGCCGTGTAGTCATCGCCTTTTGATCCCAATTCTAAATGATGGAGATGTGAATATTGTATGGTACAACCATTGATGAACCGTTCGATTCTGTTACAATCGCGCCCGGTGGGCATGCCGGGACCCGAAAACTTTGAGTTCCGCGAAGGGAGCGTCCAAGAGCCGCAGGAAGGTCAAGCCGTCATCCGCACACTGTATCTGTCGGTTGACCCGTATATGCGGGGAAGAATGAGCGACGCGAAGTCGTATGTGGAGCCGTTCAAGCTGAATGAGGCCATTTCCGGCGGGATCGTCGGCGAAGTGGTGGAATCGAAGTCCGATGCCCTGCAGCCAGGGGACAAGGTGATCGGCATGCTGGGCTGGCGGCTGTATAACACGGTCGATGCCGGCAGCGTCCGCAAGCTCGATCCGTCGATCGCGCCGTTGTCCGCTTACTTGAGCGTGCTGGGTCTGACCGGATTGACGGCCTATTTCGGTCTGCTGGATATCGGCAAGCCGAAGGCAGGGGAAACCGTCGTCGTCTCAGGAGCCGCCGGCTCCGTCGGCATGTTCGTGGGCCAGATCGCCAAGATCCAGGGCACCCGCGTCGTCGGCATCGCCGGTACGGATGAGAAATGCGAGTACCTGACCCGCGAGCTCGGCTTTGATGCGGCGGTGAACTATAAAGCTGACAATTTCCAAGAAGAGCTGGCAGCGGCATGTCCGAACGGGGTCGACGTGTATTTTGACAATGTCGGCGGCAGCATATCCGATGCGGTCATGAACCTGCTGAACGACTATGCGCGGATTCCGCTGTGCGGCGCGATTTCGTCCTACAACAGCACGGAGGATGTCGGCCCGAGAATTCTGTCCAAGCTGATCAAGACCCGATCGATGATCAAAGGTTTTGTGCTGAGCGATTATGCCTCCCGCCAAGCTGAGGGCATGCAGCAGCTGGGACAGTGGCTGGCCGAAGGCAAGCTGAAATACGAAGAAACGATCGTCGAGGGCTTTGACCATGTGATCGACGCGTTCCTGCAGCTGTTCCAGGGTACGAATCTCGGTAAAATGTTAGTAAAAGTCAGCGATCCGCAAGCCTAAAAATGGGCGCGACGAAAAAACATCTTGATCTGGTATGCATTTCATACGCTATGATCAAGTCAGGGAACGGCCGGAGGCCGCCGGCGTTACTGCGGTCATCGCGGGCGTGACGGGGACTCTCTTGGCGCTGTTCCTTGTCTGTTATGTAAAAAAGGATTAGAGCGGTTATCGCTCTAATCCTTTTTTTTGGTCTTCAACGTATGCCGCGGCTTACGCGCGGATATAGAACAAAAACTCCTGCCCGTTCCGGACGGGATCCTTTTCCAGCACATATCCGTGCTTCACGACTTCCTCCGGAACGTTACGGAAGGAAGAAGGGCAGTCGGTAATGACCTGCAGCAGCTGGCCTTTCTTCAGATCACGCAGCGTTTCCAGCGTGTAAATGACCGGATACGGGCAGGACTCCCCGCGGAGATCGAGCGTAAAATCAATGGACATGTTTCGTTTCCCCTTTCTTAAAGCCGATGCCAAACCGGTAGTTTTTTTGCCAGTACACGGCAATGCCAAAACCGACCGCCAGCAGAGCCAGCGTCAGAATGATCGCACCGGCCGGTCCCATCGCCGTAATGAGGTTGATCGGTTTGCCTGGCTTCACGATGGCATTGAAAATGCCGAGGTGGTCCCAGGCGTATGCCAAAGCGGTGGCTCCCGCAATGTTGCCGATGAATACAGGCAGGAATACCACCTGGCCTTCCATCAGACGGTACATCATGCCGGTTTCGCAGCCACCGGCCATGACGATGCCGATGCCGAACAGGATGCCGCCGATCAGCGTGCTCGGCGCGGCGATCTTCGTAATCGGATCCATTCCGTTTACCAGAATAATGATCAGCGTGGCAACGGAGCTGACGGCCATTCCGACGAAGATCGCCTTCGTCATGGCTGCCCGTCCGCTGATCCAGAGATCGCGGAATGCGGACGTAAAGCAAATCTGTCCCCGTTCAATCAGAATGCCGAAGGCGGCCCCGAACAAAGCAGCCGTGCCCAGCATCGTTTTGCCTGCCGCATAGAAATAGACGATCAGAGCCGCATACGCGAGCGCCAGAACGGCACCGACGTAGGGCTGGATCTTCTTGCGGGCCGCGGAAGGCGCGGCGGCATTACCCTTCAGAAGGGTGGGCTTCCCCTTCCACCAGGAGGTATTCACCAGCTTGGTCCCGAGGTATGTACCGATTGCGGTAGCGGCAATAAAAATCCAGGAGTGAAGGGAAAACTGCGGCACACCCGTGAAAAAGGCCGCCAGATTGCAGCCGAGGGCAAGCCGTGCCCCGAAGCCGGCGACAAAACCTCCGGCCAGCCCCTGAAGCAGCCGGCGTTTCTGTCGCGGCACCCTGATTTTGAAGCTGTTGCTGAGCAGAATCATGATCAGCGCGCCGATGAACATGCCCCAGACGATCCATCCGTCGGTCCGGGTGAACGTGGTTCCGTTCATATGGATCAGCTGAAAGTAAGCCCAGTCCGAAATATCCACGCCGCACCATTCCAGAAGATGTCCGCCCAGACGGGTAAACTCCCCGGTGACGGCCCAGACCGTGCCGGTGATACCAAAATACACGGCGCTTAAAATACCGGCCAGCGCCATGGCCAAATAAGGGCTCCAGTAGCGGTTAAACACTTTGTCGTACACCTGCTTCATTCTCGTCCAACATTTCCTTTCCGAACGGTCCCGATTTAGGGAACTGTTGAATTCATCGTTTGACTTCCCCAATGGTTTCCTTGATTCCATAGGGATGCCATTCTATTCTACAACAACGGGCCGAAATGAGAAGAGGGTTTTTCACGCCGGGCGTTGCCCATGGAGATCGGAGGAAGTTGTGGTACAATGGCTCTAGTCAAACAAAGATTGGAGATGATTTCGCCCATGAACAAGCCGCTCAAACAACAAGAGCTGATTTCATATATTGCCGAGGAGACCCAAGCCGACCGGGACAGCATTACGCTCGTCCTGAAGCATGAGGAAGCCTATATTAACAACGCCAAGGCCGATGTGAAAGGCGAGGTGGAGATCGACATGGACGATTTGGTCGATTATGTGCTGAGCCGCCGCGATATCAAGCTGGACGAGATGACTATTGAAGCTATTCTGGAGGCGGAAATGGATTTCTTGATGGACCAGGGATTGGCCAGTTACGAGGACTAGGCAGCCGGACCATGCAGACAGACGGAAAAACCGCACCGAGCGTTTAAACTGCATCCTCAGTGGTAGATTGTTTCTACACAGGAGGTGCAGTTTCGTTCGGGCGGTTTTTTGGTGCGTTCTCACGAATTCGACACAAGCACTGCGGGATCAGCCCGCATTAGTGCAGCATTTTACCGTAATCCCGGATTTTGACGTCGACGTGAACGCTGATATCCGCTTTGGAAAACACTTCTTCCCACTTCAGCTGCTTCCATACGCTGTGGGGAATCGAGTTACGGACATACTGTCCGATCCCCATCGGGTCGGATTTTTTCTCCTGCATGTGGTCGATCAGCTTCTGGCACTTCCGGTTAATGGTTTTTTCCAGCTCCGCCTCCAGCTTTCGCTGATCGGTCCGCTTCTTCATGTCGAGCGCTCCGATATACTCCAGCAGCGAGCCCGACAGCCTGATACGGAGGGCGACCTGAATCGGCCTGCCCTCGCGGATGTCCCGGGTCGAGAGCACCTTGATCCTCCGCTTGCTGGACAGGTACTCTAGCGTCGCCTGCTCTTCCGCGTTCCGATCCGTTTGAATGCTGACGTTTAAATCGCCGGCACGGACCCCGTGATGGAGCAGGGCGAAGAACATCCGGTCATCCGCGTCGATTTTCCCGACATATTGATCGTTTTTGAACAGGGCGATGCCGTCAACAGAAAGGGCCTCCTTCTCTTCCTTTAAGATCGTGGCGACGGGATCAATACCGTCATCGTAATAGTCCCTGGTGAATGTATACAGGGTGGTGTCCGGAATTTCACCGGCCTTGGCTTCGGTCCGGATCAGCGTGTCGATATATTCCCCGGCGGTGGGACCTTGGGGATAATCGTTGCGGATCAAGATGTGATGCGGGTCGGATTCCGCCACGATAATATGCAGGCGCGAGCCGATGGAAGGGTCCCGGGTCAGCGTGTCCATATTGCTCCAAACGCCTCTTCTTGCCAGCCTCTCGCCGAAAATGACCTGCCGCAGCTGACCGTTGACCAAGCGGCGGTTGTTCTGCCGGTCAAAGATCATCTTGGCTTTTTTTCCTGACTCCGCCAAGCTGGAGTAGACAATCGCGTCGTCGTGGTTGGACTTCGGGATGCTGGCGGTTACCCTTAATTTTGTATTTTCTCCTTCCCCGGATAAGTCATAGGCGAGTGTCCGGACGAAACCTGCCCTTTCGATAATATGTTGGTCGGTGCATCCCGTAAGCATCAGCATAACGGCAGTCAGCGTCATCAGCAGGCGCTTGTTAATGCTCATGGCTGTTCATCCTTTCCCGAAGCTTTTGAAACAGGAGCACCAGGATCAGCAGCATAGGCAGGATAAAGGCAATCCCGATCTCCGTGAAAAGCACACGCCTGAGCTGATATTCCGATTGGGACAAGTACTTGGAATAGAACCCGACGATAAATACCCCGAGCACGATCAAAAACTCGAGGCGCTTGGGGCGGGTCTTGGGAAAGATCCGCTTGACCATGGACAGGGACGCGAACGAAAACATCGTGGTCGATATCAGATTGCCGAATACGAAAATGACAAACACCAGGTTTTCCACCCGGTTAATAAACGGCATCTCAATAAAATCCAGCATATCGATGATCGGGTACAGCAGGGATTGAAGCTGCTGAAAGCTGAAGAAGCCAAACGCCGTCAGCAGGACGATCACCTGAGCCAGTGCAGTCAGCAGATGACCGTACAGAACCCCCTTGAACAATTTGCTCTTTTTGTTGACATAAGGGAATAGAAAGATGCACAGCTCATAGCCAATAAAGGAGGTATACACCTCGGCCCAATTGTGAAGAACCTGCCCCCCGGCAGGATCCTCAAAAAAATAAGACGTGAGGCGGACAAGCTTCCACTCGCGCGCCTGGTAGGACGTCAGCAATAAGGTCCACCAAGTCATAAATGCAAACACCGTGGCTGCTTTGCCGATGCTGTAAACAGGCTTGATGAGCAGGAAATACACCATAATACAGAACAGCAAAAAGATAAACATTACATTGGATGTCTGGAACGAAATCATCTGGAAGATCAGAAAGAAGTTTTTTCCGACAAAGGAAGCGATCATGATATAAAAGACGGCCAATCCTGCATATACCGGGTAGAGAATCCATTTGGACAGGGATTTCTCCAGAATGTCGAACATGGACCGTCCCTTCCCCATGCGATAGACGACCAAATACAGCAAAATATTGCCGGTGGATACCAAGGCAAGAAAGATGTATCCCACCCAGCCGTTGGTTCCCATATTCTCCGCTACCAGCCGCGGCAGGGCGAACAGGACGATGTTGTTCTCGATCATATAGATCAAGGTCGCAATATGAAAAGCGCTTAATTTCTCGTTCACAGTCCATCACCGCCGCTATTTCCGCATTTTGTTGATTTTCTTGTTGGGTGTTCTCACTATCGTCGGCCGACTGCGCAAAGCCCAAAACGGCCCCCGGATATAAGTGTCCAGCATGTCCTTAAAGTTGATTGGGGCCAGGGGTGTGAGATAAGAGGTCCCCATGTTCGTGACTCCCGCCAAATGGATCACGACCATGCCGATGGCCATTAGCAGACCAAGGTTCCCCAGAATACCGGCCATGATGATCAGCCCGAACCGGATGAGACGGATCGATGCACTCATGATGTAACTCGGGATGACGAAGGAAGCGATCGCTGATGTCGCCACGGCAATGATCAGGATATTGCTCGTAAATCCTGCCTGAACCGCGGCCTGCCCGATGACGATACCGCCGACGATGCCGATGGTCTGTCCGACCTTCGTCGGCAGCCGGGCGCCGGCTTCCCGCAGCAGCTCGATCGTCGTTTCCATGAGCAGTGCTTCGAGCAGCGGAGGAAACGGGACCTTGGCCCGGGATTCTGTCAAATTGAGCAGCATCGTGTGCGGAATCATTTCGTAATGGTAGGTCGTGACCGATACATAGAATGCGGTGAAGGAAATCGTAATCAGGAATCCGATAAACCGTAAAACACGCAGTGCCGTGCCAATCAGCCACCGCTGGTAGTAGTCGTCCGGCGATGAGAAGAAATCGAAGAAGGCGGTCGGGCAGGTAAAGCCCGATGGACTGCCATCCACAAATCCGGCGACCCGCCCGGCGACCAGCTTGGACACGATTGCATCCGGACGCTCGGTCGTCATAAATTGCGGAAAGATGGAGTTGGGATTCTCATCGATGAACTGTATCAGCATATTGGAATCGGTAACGGCGTTATATTCAATCCTTTGGATCCGCCTGATCAGCTCGTCGACAATTTCCTGATTGGCGAGCCCTTCTATATAAGCGATGACGACGACGTTCTTGGTGACCTCCCCGACCTCCAGTTTAATGAACTTTAAATGGGAGCTCTTCAGCCTTTGGCGCAGGACACCGAGGTTCTGTCCAATATTCTCCACGAAGCCGTCATGGGGCCCGGAGATGACCGTTTCGGTCTCGGATTGTTCAATGCTGCGGCCGGCCGGTTTGGCGATATCGACCAAATAAGTGCTGTCTCGGAAGAAAACAGCTGCCTTGCCGTTTAGTATGCCGTTGATGCACTCTTTGCTGTCTACGACGACGACATATTGGGAACGGCTAAGGACGGTTTTGACTTGTTCTTCGTCCGCATCGGTAAAAGGCTGGATGATTTCCTGCAGCAGCTGGTCATTGCCGACGAGAAAAGCCAAATAGATGACATCCACTTTGCAATGCGGGTAGGTTCGGTGTATAAAATCCATCGAGTTTTCGAACTGCCGGATCGTGTGCTCCAGCGAAGGGTGCTCATTTTTTTCCGGCTCTTTGACTGTTGTTTTCTCTTGTTCCCCGGCTACAAAAAAATGCTTAATTTTTGCAAATATGTCCATAAATCACACCTCGTGGGTATTCTATCCAATTGCGATACAGTTATACGCGACCAGGTGCAGGCGGCAGAGGTTGCTGTTTGATCACAGAACAGAGGGGTAGTGTATGAAGTAGGGGATAAACTTCAAAGGAGGCGGGCCGGGGATGAAAGATTACCGGGAACTATATATTCGGGGGATATTGGATATAGCGGAGGAGCATGGGCTGGATTATACGAGGGAGAAGCTGGAGCCCATGACTGAAAACGAGCTGATTGCGCTCCGGGACCGGCTGAGAATGAAGTACGAGAATATCCATTTCAAACGGTACTGTTGATGGGGTGCAGGTACGATTGTAGTGCTGAACTATTTCTCCTTTTATAAACATGTTTATGGAGAAAATATCTGAAAATTGCTATAATGGAGGCATCTGAGCAGAACCGAAGGGATGTGCGATACATGAAAGCAATTGGCCTGGATATTGGGGGAACTTCCATCAAGGGCATGGTGCTCGATAGGAACGGACAGGTGCTCGACCTCGGTAAAATCGCGACCGATGCGAAACAGGGGAAAGACCGGATTATGGCCAACATGCATTCGCTTCTGCGTGAGCTGCTGGAAAGAAACGGGGATGTGACCGGCATCGGTATCGGCACCGCCGGCCGGGTCGACGTCCATACCGGAAGGATTGTGTATGCGACCGACAATTTGCCGGGCTGGCAGGGAACTGAGCTGAAGGCGATCTTGGAGCAGGCATACGGCCGGCCGGTCTTTGTCGATAACGACGCCAACACAGCCCTCGTCGGAGAGGCTTGGCTGGGCGCTGGCAAGGGGATTCCCGACATCACCATGCTTACCCTGGGCACTGGCGTAGGCGGGGCAAATATGGTGGGCACTGAACTGTTCAGGGGGGCTGGCTGGAACGGGGGAGAATGGGGACATACCATTCTCATACCCGGGGGCCGGCCATGCAACTGCGGCCAGCGGGGCTGCGTGGAGCAATATCTGTCTGGGACGGCGCTGGTTTCCCTTGCGGCTGAGGCTGCAGGCGTATCCTATCCGTCAGGGGTTGAGGTGCTGGGGGACTTTAAGCGAGGGCTTCCGGCTGTTGTGAAGGTTGTCAACGAATACGTCCGAAATTTAGGTGTGCTGCTGCACAATATTCATATCGGCCTCAACCCCGGTGTGATCGTCATTGGCGGAGGCTTGACCGATTCACGGGAAATCTGGTGGCCGCTGCTTGATGAATGTCTCTCCAGCTTAAGTCCGGGGATCGATGTCCGCCCGGCACAGCTCGGCAACCAGGCAGGAGCGATCGGGGCGGCCAGGCTGATTTTGAACCAACTGGAAAGAGAATAGAAATACATAGCATGGCAGTCATTCGGGTAGAATGGCTGCTTTTTGGCGTATGGCGTACATTTTTTTGAAAACCGGATGTATCCCCTTACACCTGTACTGCGCATGATGTAGGGGAAGGGATGCGATTGAATAAATAGTTTGTATGTTAATTATGTGTTTACAAATATTATTTACAAAAAACATTTTTGGCTGTAAAGTGAAAAGAAGAACATGCACAAGAGAAGGGACGATCCGGCCGTGAACAAGGGAGACTACGAGGATCTGTACGGGCAATTTGTTTCCAGAACCAGCCGCGCGCTGAACCGGTACATGGCGTTACATTTAAAGGATGACGATATTACCCCGGAACAATGGACGGTCATTAAGCGGCTCAGTGAGCAGGACGGCATTACGCAGAAGGACCTCGCATGGATTGCCGATAAAGACCAGGCGAACTTGACGAAGATTCTGGACATCCTGGAACGTAAACATCTCGTGCGCCGCAGCCGAAATGAAGAGGACCGGCGGTCGTTCTTGATCTATATCACGGAAGAGGGTAGGAAGCTGCATGGGGAGCTGGTCGGGCGGATCAACCGGCTGTACCGGGAAGAGGTGCTCGCCGGCATTCCCGAGGCGGAGCTGGCCCTGTTCAGCGAGATGCTGAAGCGAATCAACCGGAATATCGGAGCGAGCGGTCCGTTCGTTGATGAATATGAGGCTGAGCAGTGATGAAACGGTACAGATGAAAAGATAGAACGTACCGCATTGAATGGGTGCGAATAAATATGGAATCTAAGAGAAAGAGATGATGCGAATTGAATACGATGCATACTTATCCGGGGGTACGAGCGGTTCACAAGGGCCCGGCTCCCGGAACCGTCCGGGACGCGTTCCGCATTCGGCGGATGCCGCTGCAGTGGTTCCGGGGGATCGGCTCGGCCGTTGCGGCAGGTGTGCCTACGCTAATCGGCGCGCTGACCGGGCATCTTGATTACGGGCTGTGCGCTTCAATCGGGGGCTTTGCTTTTCTGTACGTGGGCAGCGAGACGTACCGGCAGCGGGCGATCAAGCTGGCCTGTGTGGCCCTGGGCCTGTCGCTTACCTTTGGTCTTGGGTCGCTCTCGGCGGCAACCCCTTGGCTGATGGTGCTGCTGTTTGGCTTGATCGGAGCCCTTGCCGTATTCGGCTTCGGCGCATTTCAAATGGCCGGACCGTCGGCCATGTTCTTCATTCTGACCTTCTCGGTCGGAACGAGTCTGCCGTACGATCTTAACGCCCTGCCGCTGCGAACCCTGCTCGTGCTGACCGGCGGAGCCTTTGCCTGGATGGTGGGAATGAGCGGTTGGCTGCTTCGTCCTCATGGGCCGGAGACCAAAGCGGTCGCCGGGGCTTACCGGAGCCTGGCCGCCTTTGTGGATGCGATCGGAACCGATTTGTACCCGGAGAAAAGATACCAGGCGGCCGTTCAGCTTCGAGCAGCCGACGCTGCCGTGTCCGGCGGGGAGCTGCGCTGGCGCCGGAATTACGGGCCGACGCTGCGCCTGATGGCATTGACCCGGAAGGCCAATGAGATGTTTATGGCGGCCGTCGAAATCTCGCTGGACCGCCAGGCGGCGAAGGTGCCGGAAGGGACGGCGGCGTCCCTTCTCTCGATTGCGGATCGCTTGCAGCATCCGCAGCAGGAGATGCTGCAGCCCAAGGCGGCTGCGGACATCCCGAACGGGCATGTCCGGCGCATGTCCGGGCTGCTGAACGAGGCGGCCGCCATCTGCCTGGGGGAAGATGCAGGCCGCGGAACGGCGGAGGAAGTGACCCTTCCTCCCTCTTTTTCCTTGCGCCGTCTCTTATCCGGCGCTCTGAATCCGCACTCGGCGCTGCTCCATACCTCGCTTCGGTACGGCATCATGATTGCCGTCGCTGCTGCGGTCGCCTACTCGCTGGATTTGAACCGGTCCTACTGGGTGCCGCTTTCTTGCACGGCGGTGATGCTCGGTACGACGGTGCTCGGCACGGCTCACAGGGCCATCCAGCGGACGGCAGGCACCGTCGTCGGGCTGCTTCTCGGCGCCTTTATTCTGTCGCTGCGGCCCGAGGGCATTTATATCGCATTGATCATGGCTGTTCTTCAATTTATTATCGAACTGATTTACTTGCGCAATTACGCCCTGGCCGTCATCTTCATCACGCCGAGCTCGCTGCTGATCGCAGAGAGCAGCCATCCGGATATGGCGGTAAGCTTCTTCATCTCGGCCCGGTTGACCGATATTCTGATCGGGAGCGCCATCGGCATCATCGGCATGCTTCTCCTCTGGAGACGCGCCTCTTCCAGCAAGCTGCCGCGGGCGCTCGCAGGCGTCATCCGGATGGAAGGCAAATTGCTGGAGAGCATCCTGTCCTCCTCCCCCTCAAGTAGGGTTACCACATGGACGAACGAGCTGGAAACTTCTCTTATCCGGCTGCGCCTGCTTTATGACGGTGCGCTGGCCGAGTCGGTGGGCCGGCGGAATCAGGCCAGCTCCTGGTGGCCTGCGCTGGATGCGGTGCAGCACATCGGTTACGCGCTGATCACAGCGGCCGGGAACGCTCAACGCCATGCCGCACCGGATGAAGCGTCGGACTGCAGCCTGTTCTTTGAACAGATGGCCCAGGCTGCCGAGCGGCAGCTCACGCCTAAGCCGGCGAACATCCCAGCGCTCAGCTCCATCCCTGTGCTGCAGCATGAACTGGCCGGGCTTCATGAAGCGCTGCAGATCCGGGACCGCACGGCGCAGCCCCCTGCCATCAAATCATCATAATCTACCCTCTTCGGCAAGCCGTATGGACTTTATGTCCCGCGGTTTGCCTTTCCTTATCTTATCTATCTCATCACATCACATCACATCACATCACATCTCATCTCATCTACCTTTAACTCTAACCTCCAGCCTTTACCGCCAGCACCAGCCGTTCTTCGACAAAGCTTCCTATAGTTGTACTGAAAAAGACTACGCTTTTCGACAAGTTATGACTTGGCCAAAATCATATCGATGAACCGCTGTGCAGGGGGAGAGGCCTCCTCCTTCCGGGTGTAGATGGAGACCGGATTCGTCATATGCACGCCGTCGACTTCCACCCGGGAAATGACGCCTGCCGCGATATGTTCGCGGGTCTCCAGCAGCGACAGAAAAGCCGCGCCGTAACCCTCCATCACGACCCGCAGCGTTTCGTTCAGACCGTTCATCTGCAGCCCGACCGGCGGGGCGGGCAGATGGCGGGCAGAGCATAGTGCGATCAGCTGCTCTCTGCCGAAACTGCCCTCCTCGCGGTAGATGAACGGCTCCTGCAGCATCTCTTCCAGGGTGACCCGGGCGCCGGCCAGAGGATGCCCCTTATGAACGATAAAGCACATTTCGTCCTCATACCAAGGGGTGCGCAGCAGAAGCGGATGGTCCAGCCGGATGCCGCCGATAAAGGCGATCTCCGCGCGGTAATGCAGCAGCAGATCGGCGGCCTGGCTGGAATTGGCGGTGCTGAGCTCGACGCCGACGCCGGGATAAGCGCGTTTGTAGCGGGCAATCCACTTGGGGAGCAGGAAGTTGGCCGGAAGATAGGTGGCCGCCAAGTGAAGCTTGCCGGCGCTGCCCGCCTTCAGCTGCTCCAGGGTCTCCTCGATATGGCCTTCCAGCTCGAACAGCCGCCGGGCTTCGGCGGCCAGATGTCTGCCGGCCTCTGTCAGCATGACGCCCCGCCCCTGAGGGATCAGCAGGCGGAGGCCGATTTCGCGTTCCAGCTTTTTAATTTGGGCCGTCACGGCGGGCTGGCTGAGATGCAGAGCCTCGGCTGCGAGAGTTACGCTTCCGAGGGAAGCGGCTTGGTAGAAGAGGCGAAGCGCATGCAGGTTCATGGAAATTCTCCTTTACGAGGTTGTTCAAAAAGTCCGCTTTTGATCACGAAGTAAATCGGGAAGCTGATTCGGCATCGAATCTTGAATTCAGCCGGGCCATCCGGTGCTCACGTACCCACTACGTACGCTCTGCTCCTCAGTCCCTTGCTTCATCCAATTCAAGTGTTTTGAAAAAACACACATCGGAAGCATAAACCTCGGTGCTGAAAACCGGCCTTTTTGAACTCGCACTTTACATAGGGATTAGAGATCCAGGTCTATTCATAATTGAAATTTATGTTTTATGAAAAACAATATATTAGATTTATACCATAACAGAGCATATTCTAAGCTTAAATTACAGGCGGGTGCAACCATTTGAGGAAGCACAACGTCAAAATAGGAGGAATTTGTCAATGAGGCTGAAATGCGTGGATTGCAGCAGCAGTTATCCCCTGGAGCCGATTCAGGTTCGATGCGGGTGCGGCGGGCTGCTGGAAGTGGAGCAGAACCTGGCGCTGGCCGATGCCGAGCTTCTGAAGCGGCAGTTTCAGGAGCGCCTGTCCGAACGGATGGGGGTCTATGCCAGCGGCGTATGGCGGTATAAAGAATTAATTTATCCGGAACTTCCGGACGAATATATTGTTACTAAATATGAAGGCAACACCGGAATGTACGCTCCGGAGCCGATTCGCGAAACGCTGGGAATCCGCGGGCTGTACTTCAAAGCGCAGAGCGAGAATCCGAGCGGCTCATTCAAGGATAACGGGATGACCGTGGCCGTGTCGCATGGTCGTTCTCTCGGGTACTCCGCATTTGCGTGCACCTCGACGGGCAATACCTCCTCATCGCTCGCCATGTATGCAGCCATGGGAAGGAGCCGGGCGTATGTATTCGTCCCCAATCGGAAGGTATCCGCGAACAAGGTGCTGCAGACTCAGGCTTATGGCGCCCGGGTCCTCAGCTTTGACGGCACGTATGATGACGGAATCCGCTTCTTGGAGAAGCGGGGCGAGGAGTTGGGGTTGTATGTCTGCAACTCGGTGAACCCGCTGCGGATTGAGGGTCAGAAGAGCATCATTTATGAAATCGCCCAGACGCTCGGCTGGAGTCTGCCGGACTGGATCATCATTCCCGGTGGCGCGCTCAGCAACGTATCTGCACTTGGCAAAGGGCTGGCCGATTTGAAAAGCCTCGGGTTCATCCCGTCGGTGCCGCGGATCGCACTGATCCAGGCGGAAGGGGCCAGTCCCTTCCACCGCATGATGGCTTCGGGAAGCCCGGTGATGACGCCGGAACCCCGGCCGGATACGCTGGCCTCGGCACTGAACATCGGCAACCCGCCGAGCTGGAAAAAAGCGCGCAGCGTGCTGGAGATGAGCAGCGGCGTAACCTGCTCCGTCACCGATGCGGAAATTCTCGCCGCCAAGGCGCAGATCGACCGGAGCGGAATCGGATGCGAGCCGGCATCGGCGGCGACACTCGCCGGATTGCAGAAGCTGATCGCAGAGAGGACGATTACCAAGGATGAGACGGCGGTCTGCATTTTGACGGGAAACCTTCTGAAGGATACCGATGTGCTGAAGGGAAGCTTTCAGGACATTCCGGTTGACTTGTCGGGTTCGGACTGGGAGGCGCTGCTCCGGTAAACTTAAGCCGCGTTTCCTAAAGCCGGCGGAGGGTGACTGAGGGAATGACCGCAAACATACGGGGAGCGTTTTTGGGGCATCTTTTATGGAAAGGTTCGCCTGCTCTGACGTTGCCTTATAATATCCGTCACGGGTTATTGATAACCAAGACGGCATGATTAGACGTTTTCCAGACACGATTACAAAGGGATAAGGGGCGCATGCTTTTTCATGATCAATAAGAGGAAATTCGTATATTTCGTCCTTGTTCCACTCCTGCTTATAGGGCTGGCTATTTCATTGACGCCGACATCCCTGTTCCATGAGGCCGCGACGGCTCAGGTGGATGCTCCCGTAAGGACGGGGGGCACAGCGGGAACGCAGGGCAAGCAAGCGCAGGGCACGCACACACAGAGCAAGTATTACGACGTTGTCGTCATCGGCAGTGAAATACAGGGGGTGCTGCTGGCCCGGGAAGCGCAAAAGCAGGGGCTGAGCGTTCTGATTCTCGATCCGCGGAGCAAGCCGGGCGGCGAGCTGATTCAGGGGCAGATGATGTTTCTGGACGAGCCGCATGACGCCAAGAAGCGGAGCCTGGTCCAGGGCGAGATCAAAACCTTGTTTGACGGCTACAACAGCGGGAAGATCCGGAAGACGGCCGATTTTAACCGGTACTATAACCGACTGATCAAGGGAATTCCGGTCCAAAGCGGAATCACGGTCAAGTCCGTCACGGCTGCGGCTTCCGGCGGCAGCAAAAAGCTGCTGAAATCCTTGACGTACCGGGATCCTCAAGGCAGCGTCGTTACGGTAGAGGCGGGCTATTGGGTGGAAAATACGGACTTTAATGCCCTGACCGGCAAGCTCAATGCGAAGCGGATTACCGGGATGGAGCGCATTTCAAAGGTCGGCCATCCCGACTACATGGCGGCCACGATGATGCTGAAGTTCAAGCATGTGAACTGGAGCAAGCTCCACCAGGCCGTGCTGGACGACTACCCGTTGACCAACGTCCGGGATAAGTACGGCGGAAATACGTATGTCGATTGGGATTTTGCCACCGGGTTCAGCAACATCACGCTCAAATACAAGCCGCGCGATCCGCAGCTGCTGCTGAGAGGAATGAACACCTCTTATCAGAAGGGCGGCGAAGCCATTATGAACTCCCTTCTGATCTTCGACGTCAATCCTTCCGATCCGAAGTCGGTGCAGACCGCCCTGGATAAAGCACAGGCAGAGGCTCCGTTCATCCTGCAATTTTTGAGGAAGAACATCCCGGGATTCGACCGGGCCGAGCTGAACGGCTTTCCGGATTATTTGTATATCCGTGACTATAACCGGTTCGAAACGGATTATATCTTGACCTTCTCGGACGTCATGAACAGCCGGATGTTCTGGGACAACGTCAGCATCGGCGGCTATGCGCTGGATTTGCAGGGAACCCGGACGGTGCCGAAGGGCATCCATCTCGGGCAGCCGGACCGCTACGGCATTCCGCTGCGCTCTTTTGAGCTGAAGGGCTATAACAACGTCCTGGTGACCGGCAAAAATATCGGGGCAGCCATCGAGGCCTACGGCAGTGCACGCATCATGCCGAACACCGCCCTGGCGGCGCAGACAATCGGCATTATTTTGGGCAGGGAGCTGAAGCAGGGCAAGCACCTGCACGACCTGAACCAGGAAGACTTCAAACGGATTCATCAGTACTTGAAAAAGGAATATCATATTAAAGTAGACGGATAAGGAACGCGTTAGGATATTCGGGCGCTGCCCCTCGTCCCCGGTGTTCTTTACCATCCAACCGGTACCATCTGCGGTAATCTGGATCATCTGTGTGTCAGAAAAGGCAGGGAGCTAAAGCTCTCTGCCTTTTTGCGTCATTCGTGAAAGGCATCCCTTCGGGAACCGGTGCCGCTTGGAGAACAACAGCGTCCAGCGGCTGCCTTTGGTAGGTGCGGTAGAGTCGCCTGCAAGGGAGATGCAAAATCAGAGACAGTGGATTGCCTTTTTCGCACATTTACAGCGGATGATGGATCTGCTAGAATAGCGGTAAATTAATTGTCAACCAACATAACACTGGTTTGGTTGACAATTAACGAGTAGCAAATAGACCGATGTAACGACTTAACAAATACCGAAAATATAACAGCTCGAAGGGATGATAACCTATGCAGAAGGACATGGTTCTGGGAAGCCCGGTACGGCAGGACTGGCAGGCATTGGCCGACAAGGCGCTGAATGGGCAGCGGCTTACCATGGAAGAGGGACTGGCCGTATTAAACGCACCGAACGATGAGATTCTGGGACTGATGCAGGCTGCTTTTACGGTAAGAAAGCATTACTACGGCCTGAAGGTGAAGCTCAACATGATCTTAAACGCCAAGAGCGGGCTGTGTCCCGAGGACTGCGGCTACTGCTCCCAATCCATCGTATCTACGGCGCCGATCGAGAAGTACAGCCTACTGGATAAAGAGACGGTGCTTGCCGGAGCCAGGGAGGCTCTTGCGCGTAAAGCGGGTACATACTGCATCGTGGCCTCCGGCCGGGGCCCGTCGCCAAGAGAACTGGATCAAGTAGTGGAGGCGGTTCAGGAAATCCGGGAGACGATGCCGCTTAAAATTTGTGCCTGCCTTGGGCTGCTAAAGGACGGGCAGGCCGAGAAACTGGCTGAGGCAGGGGTGCATCGGTATAACCACAACCTCAACACGAGCCAAGCGAATTATAGCCGCATTACCACAACGCACACCTATGACGACCGGGTGGACACAGTGCAGAAGGCCAAAGCCTCCGGTTTGTCCCCCTGCTCCGGGGTCATTATCGGCATGGGCGAAAGTGACGAGGATATCGTCGGCATGGCCTACGCCTTGCGGGAACTGGACGCCGATTCGATCCCGATCAACTTTTTGAACGCGATCCCGGGGACGCCTTTGGAGCAGGCCGGACGTACGCCCGCGCTGAAGGCGCTGAAGGTGCTGGCTTTGTTCCGCCTCGCGTGCCCGTCTAAGGAAATCCGCGTGGCTGGCGGCCGGGAGCTGAACCTCCGTTCTCTGCAGCCGCTCGCGCTCTACGCAGCCAACTCGGTGTTCGTGGGCGACTACTTGACGACCGAAGGGCAGGACGTGCTTGCGGACCATGCGATGATCGAGGATCTCGGCTTTGAGATCGAGGAGCGGGCGGTCTAGCCGAGGATGCGGAGCCGAAGGGCAGGAATGCGGGCAGGTGCTGCTACTTATCTGATCGAGGTGGCACATCACTAAGGGTGGAAGGGCAGCCGGACCGAAAGCACTTCGATACTTAAGTAGAACGTCCACAACCGCCTAAAATGAACGTATGTTTCGACAATTTCCCGCATAGGATGAAAAGCCGGAAAAACGACATTTGCCAGCAGGCGATGGAGCCGCTATAATAAACTCATTAATCTATCAGTAAACGGGTGTTTATTTATGCAAATTCTCAAAGATGACGTCCGCCAAAGTATTTTGAACGCCGCACTGGCCGAATTCAAGCAGCACGACTACGCCGATGCCTCCATGCGCCGCATTTCCGCCTCCGCCGGCATGACCACCGGGAATATCTACCGTTATTTTAAAAATAAAGAGGAGCTGTTCGAAGCGCTGGTCGGGCCGGTCTATGAGCGCTGCATCGCCAACATCCTGGTCATCAAGGAGGAAGTGGACCAGAACTTCGCCAAAGGGACGGAGGCGAGCGACTGCCTTCAGATGGTCGAGAGTATTATTCTCGATCTGTTCGAGGAATCCAGCGCCGAGCTGATGATTTTGCTCAACCGCAGCACTGGTTCCAAATACGCCGGCGTGAAGGCAAGTATATGCGCTTTGGTCGTATCGATTCTGGAGAGCATGTTCCGCTTCGGTAAGGATGAGACCAGCGAGCTGACGCTGGAAGAGAAACAGACGGCCCAGATGCTGGGCGGAACCGTGGTGGAAGGCGTATGTCTGATTCTGCGCGATCATGAAGACGGGGAAACGGTCAAACGGCTGGTGAACCAACTGGTATATCTGTACTACTTTGGCACCGATCATTGGAATAAGAAAAAGGGATGAATCCAAGGGATTCCCTTTTTTTCGCTCAAAAATGAACGCTTGTTTACTAAGGAAGTTGAAGGAGGAATAACAACAACATGCGGCAAATCATCAAGTGGCGCTGGGCGATTCTGGTGTTATGGCTGGTGGCAACGGTCCTGCTGACCGTGTTCCAGCCCAACGTGAATGCCATTCTCCAGCAGAGAGGCCAGGATCCCCTCGCCGAAGACAGCCCTTCCAAGGTTGCGGGGGCGCTGCTCAATAAAATGACCGGCCAGAGCGGGACCAGCGACATCGTGGTGTTCCACGAAGAAAACAAGCTGACCGATGAGGATATGAAGAGCATCGAGAGCGGCGTGATGAACATGAAGGCGAAGCAGTCTGAGCTTGGCATCACTGAAGTCCTGGACCCGTTCTCGATGCCTGAAGCCAAATCTCAGCTGATTTCGGAGGACGGCACGACCGTGATGGTCAGCTTCAGCCTTGACAAGAACGGGCGGGATATGGAAGAAATCACGGATCAGTTCAATCAGGCGCTGAAGGATGTCAAAGCGACATACTACCTAAGCGGCGAGGATTTCATCCAGAACGACTACATCAAGGCGTCCACGGCAGGGGTGGAGAAAAGCGCGGCGCTGACCGTTATTTTTATTCTCGTCGTGCTCATCGTCATGTTCCGTTCGATCGTGATCCCGTTCGTGTCTCTCCTTGCCGTAGGTATATCCTACCTCTGCTCGATGGGGATTGCGGCGCAGATTATCGATAAAATGAACTTCCCGGTCACCAGCGTGACCCAGATGTTGCTGGTACTCATCCTGTTCGGAATCGGGACGGATTATAACATTCTGCTGTTCAACCGTTTTAAAGAGGAGTTGTCGCATGGCAAATCCGTCGATGAAGCCATCGTCGCTTCCTACAGAACGGCGGGCAAAACGATCGTATACAGCATTCTTACCGTCTTTATTGCCTTTGCGGGACTCAGCTTCTCGGACTTCGGCATCTATAAATCGGCCAATGTGGTTGCGATCGGCACAGTGATCTTGGTGCTTGAAATTCTAACGCTGACACCGTTCCTGATGAAGACGCTCGGACCGAAGCTGTTCTGGCCGTCGAAAAAGGTGGCGGGCCACAAGGAAAGCACCTTCCTGGCGAAGCTGACGGCAGTTTCCGTTAAGCATCCGGTCATCGTGACGGTCATCATCGTCATTCTGATGATTCCGGTGCTGCTGACCAGCGGCCAGAAGCTGTCCTTCGACCAGCTGAAGGAGCTCGGGGACGGCTATCCGTCTACCAAAGGCTTCAGCATCGTAGCCGATCATTTCAGCCGCGGCCAGGCGCTGCCGACGACTGTCGTCATCGAAGACGACAAGACGATGGACAATAACGACACGCTTGGGGTTATCGACAAGCTCACCGAGAAGTTAAAGGGCATCGACGGGGTCAAGTCGGTATCAAGCGTGACCCAGCCGCAGTCGGAGCCTGTGGAGGACTTCTATATCAGCAGCCAGACGGAAACGGTGACGGACGGCATTTCGGCGTCCAAAAAAGGCGTGGACCAGATCAAGGACGGCCTGGACCAGATCGGTGATAAGCTGACGACGCCTGACTTCTCCAGCGCCAATCAGCTGGTGTCGGGTACGGGACAGGTCAAGCAGGGCTACGATCAAATTACGGATGCGATCTCGCAGGTGTCCGGCGGCATACAGCAGGGAGCAAGCGGCGCATCGGAGCTCAGCAAGGGCATCGCGAAGCTTGAAGCCGGCATGAACACCGTCAGCACCAATACGTCCAAAATCAACCAAGGACTCACCGAGCTGTCCAAAGGATACACTTCGCTCGCAGGCGGTTATGAGCAGGTATCCGGACAGATTCCGCAAATTCAGCAGGGGCTTGCCGGCATGAATACGCTGATCGGCAATCTGGGTGACAGCCACAGCGAGCTGGCCGAGGATCCAAACTATATCCAGCTGAAGCAGACCGGCGAAGGACTCGTTACCGGTTTGGCGCAGCTTGACGGCGGTCTCAAGGAACTGAATGCGAATTATGCCAAGCTGAACGCATCCTTCGCCCAGGCTTCCGGCGGCTTAGGCCAAATTGCCGCGGCGCAGAAGCAAATGGCCACCGGCCTGGCAGCGCTGGAGCAAGGGGCTGACCAGTTGGCCAAGGGATTGCGCCAAGGCAGCAGCGGCAGCCAGGAAATCGCCGCAAACATGAAGAAGCTGAATGCTGCGCTGGGCAGCGTCCAAAGCGGGCAGCAGCAGCTGCTGAGCGGACTATCCAGCCTCTCGGGCGGCATGTCCCAGCTGAAAGAAGGCATCGACCAGAGCGGCAACGGACTGGGTGACATCTCTGAAGGTCTCGGCAAGACCAATGACTTCCTGACCCAGCTGAACAGCTCGAAGACCTTCTTTATTCCACGGGAAGCGCTGGAGAACAAGGACTTCCAGCAGGCAGTGGATGCCTTTATGTCCAAGGACCGCAAGATTACGAAGCTGATCGTCATCCTGAACGACGATCCGTATTCCCCGGCGGCCATGGACACGATTGAGAAAATCAACAGCGAGGTTTCCGGTACGCTGAAGGGAACCGTGCTGGGCGATGCCAAGTTCGGAGCTGCGGGACCAAGCTCAACGACGTACGATACGAATGAGGCCCAGATCAAATCCTTCAACAGCACGGCGATTATTGTCATCGTCAGCGTGTTCGTCGTTCTGCTGTTCGTGATCCGTTCCTTCTGGCCGTCGGTATTTATCGTATTGTCGCTTGTCGCTTCCTACTACGTAGCGATGAGTGCCTCGAAGTTTGTGACGACCTATATCATTGGGGCGGAAGGGGTATCGTCCTTTGTACCGTTCTTCTCCTTCATCGTCATCGTCGCGGTCGGCGTGGATTACAGCATCTTCCTGATGGAGCGCTACAAGGAATACGGGGAGCTGTCTCCGGGAGAAGCGATCGTCAAGGCAGCCCGAAGCGTGGGCGGCGTCATTATTTCCGCCATGGTCATTCTCGGCGGAACGTTCGCAACGCTGATGCCTTCGGGGCTCGTGCTCTTGATCGAGCTGGCTGCGGCCGTGATCGTCGGTCTCGTCGTGCTCTGCTTCATCCTGCTGCCGATGCTGGTTCCGGCCTTGATCGTGCTGCCGGAAACCCTGTCGCGCGGGCGGTCCCGCAAGCAGCAGATGGCCCATGTCAGCGGGAAGGACTCCACGCTGGATTCCTAATAACTTGTAAACGTATGAACGCATTGTGCACAAGTCAAAAAAGAACAATATTCTGTACACAGCAAAAAGACCGGAAGAGGCTGCAGCCCTCTTCCGGTCTTTATTTATATCAAGGCTTCACGCGGCGCGTTGTCCCGGGGGTGGGGCGGGACCGCATTAAGCCAGTGTTTTCAGCGCTTCAGGCGTGAACGGAGCAAGCTCGTCGAAGCGGCCTTCACGCACTTTGGTGGCCCAAGCCGGGTCTCCAAGCAATGCACGGCCTACGGCAACTAGGTCAAATTCGCCGTTCTCCAGGCGTTCCAGGAGATCGTCGATATCCTTGCTGCCTGCACCTTTGCCTTCGGCAAACAGGCTCGTGAATGCTTCGTCGAGTCCGACGGAACCGACGGTAATGGCCGGTTTGCCCGTCAGCTTCTTGGCCCAGCCGGCGAAGTTCAGGTCAGATCCTTCATACTCCGGCTCCCAGAAACGGCGGGTCGAGCAGTGGAACACGTCGACGCCCGCGTCAGACAAGGCGCCAAGCAGCTTCCCAAGGTCTTCCGGTGTTGGGGCGAGCCTTGCGTCGTATTGGTTCGTCTTCCATTGGGAGAGGCGCAGCACGACAGGGAAATCCGGTCCTACGGCACGGCGGACGGCTTCCACGACTTCAATCGCAAAGCGTGCGCGTTTCATCATGTCGCCGCCGTAGCGGTCCGTGCGGCGGTTCGTCTGTTCCCACAGGAACTGGTCGATCAAATAACCGTGGGCACCATGAATTTCCACACCGTCAAACCCGATCCGTTTGGCATTGGCAGCCGCATCGGCATAAGCCTGGATCACGTAGGCGATTTCTTCTTCGGTCATCGGTTCGGAAACCTGATTGCCGTTCAGATCAAGGCCCGAGGGACCGATTGGCATCGCTTCCGGATTCGGCTCGGCACCGATCGGACGGGTCATGCCGATATGCCAGATTTGCGGCATGATCTTGCCTCCGGCTTCATGAACCTGCTTGACCACTTCGGCCCATCCGTTCAGGGCGTCTTCACCAAAAAATCTCGGAATGTTCGGGCTGTCAGTAGACGCCGGGTGATTGATTACCGTACCTTCGGTAATGATGAGGCCGACGTTGTTCTCGGCACGGCGGCGGTAATAGGCTGCTACGTCCGGGCCCGGTACTCCGTTCGGGGAGAATCCGCGGGTCATGGGCGCCATGACGATGCGGGTGGGCAGCGTCAAGTTGCCAATGGTAAACGGTTCGAATAAAGCTGCGGTGGAACGGGTATGCTGTGGATTGCTGTTCATGTATCGGTTTCCTCCAATATGTGAGATTTATATCTTTATACATTTACATAAAAATAGATATATATGATGAAAAGAAAGAGCGTTTAAGCCAAAAGGTTCAGATGTGTACCATATGTCATTTTAGCCTAAAGCTCTTTCTTGAGTTGTTCGATAAAACGATTGATACCCTCCTCATTCCGTCTGTAGTAGGTCCACTGGCCGGCCCGGTGGGATTCCAGCAAACCAGCCTTTTGCAATTTCACCAGGTAGCCTGAAACAACCGACTGTGCAAGCCCTGTCTTCTGCGAAATGCTGCCGACGCAAATGCCGCCTTTGAAATTACAGGATGCCGGCATATGCTCCTGAGGGTCAAAGTGCTCCTCCGGATGCTTCAGCCATTCGAGAATTTTAAACCGGGTCTCGTTTGATAGTGCTTTAATGGTTAATAAGGTATCCATGAATCTTATTATATCTATTTTTATAGAAATGTAAATATGGTTTGGCAAAAAAGTTTGGAATCCGAAAAACGCCTCTGCAGCCTGGCTTTTAACGAATGCACCGCAGATGTCCAGGTTAACATTCCCGTTTGGGTGGATTTTCATTCGGGTAATAACGGGTGTAAATACTCGGACACCGTCCGTAACCGACCAGGAGGGGATGCATTGATGGACCGTAAGAATGAACAGCAGCCGCAGAAGGATGTTAAGGACAGCCAGCTGGAGGAATTCCGCGTCAGCGATGCGGGGAAACCCATGACTACGAACCAAGGCGTTCGGGTTTCTGAGGACGAACATTCGCTCAAAGCAGGCGAACGCGGGCCGACGTTAATGGAGGATTTTCATTTTCGGGAGAAAATGACCCACTTTGACCATGAGCGTATTCCTGAGCGTGTGGTTCATGCCCGGGGCTTTGGCGCACACGGGTATTTTCAGGTGTACAAGCCGATGACGCAATATACGAAGGCGAAGTTTCTGCAGGACCCGTCGATGAAAACGCCGGTGTTCGTGCGTTTCTCCACCGTGGCTGGTTCGCGGGGTTCGGCTGATACGGTGCGGGATGCCCGGGGCTTTGCCACCAAGTTCTACACGGAAGACGGCAACTTCGACCTGGTGGGCAACAACATTCCGGTTTTTTTCATTCAGGATGCGCTGAAATTTCCTGATTTGGTGCATGCGTTCAAGCCCGAACCCCATAACGAAATTCCGCAGGCGTCGACGGCCCATGATACGCATTGGGATTTTGTCGCCAATAACACGGAATCGGCCCACATGGTCATGTGGACGATGTCGGACCGGGCGATTCCGCGCAGCTACCGGATGATGGAGGGGTTCGGCGTACATACCTTCCGGCTCGTCAATGACAAGGGCGAAGCGCATTTCGTCAAATTCCACTGGAAGCCGCTGCTGGGCGTGCATTCCCTGGTCTGGGACGAAGCGCAGAAAATCGCCGGCAAGGATCCCGACTTTCACCGCCGCGACCTGTGGGAAGCGATTGAAATGGGCGACTATCCCGAATATGAGTTTGGCGTGCAAATGATCCGGGAGGATGAGGAGTTCAACTTCGATTTCGATATTCTCGACCCGACCAAAATATGGCCGGAGGAGCTCATTCCCGTTCAGCGCATCGGGAAAATGACGCTGAACCGCAATGTGGACAATGTGTTCGCCGAAACGGAGCAGGCGGCCTTCCACGTTGGCAACGTCGTGCCGGGGATAGATTTTTCCAACGACCCGCTGCTGCAGGGACGCTTGTTCTCTTATACCGATACGCAGCTGATCCGTCTGGGCGGACCAAATTTCCATGAGATTCCGATCAATCGGCCGGTGGCGGAGATCCATAACAACCAGCGCGACGGATACCACCGCATGACGATCAACCGGGGCCAAACGAGCTATCATAAAAACTCCCTTGGAAACAACGATCCCCATCCAGTTTCGGAGCAGGAGGGCGGATACACCCACTATCAGGAAAAGGTGGAGGGACGCAAGGTCCGGGCGCGCAGCGACAGCTTCAAGGACCACTATACCCAGGCCAAGCTGTTCTGGAACAGCATGTCCGACGTGGAGAAGCAGCATATCATTAAAGCTTTCCGCTTTGAAGTGGGCAAGGTGAAAAACAAAAGCGTGCAGCAGCAGGTTGTCGATATGTTCGGCAACGTTGATCTCATGCTGGCTGAGCAAATCGCCCTCGGCGTTGGTGTCAACCCGCCGAAGGCTGGAGAGGAAGCCTCCGGAGCGACTGTGGCAGGAGGTGCGGAAACCAAGGCTTCCCCGGCGCTGAGCCAGCTTCACACCGCGATGTCTCCGGCTACCCGTAAGGTGGCGGTGCTGGCCGCTGACGGATTCGACGCGGGTGAAATGAAGGCCGTCCTCACGGCCTTCGCTGAAGCAGGCGTCGTGCCGGAAGTCGTCAGCGAGAATCTGGGGATGATCGCCGGAACCGACGGCAGCCAGCTGGAGGCCATGCATACCTTCCTGACGGCTGACTCCGTGCTGTTTGACGCCGTCTATGTAGCTGGCGGGGAGCAGAGCATCGCCAAGCTGCAGGGTATCAAAGAGGCGGTCAATTTCGTGACGGAAGCCTACAACCACTTCAAAACCGTAGGCGCCTCCGAGCTGGCGACCGGACTGCTGTCCGGCTCAGGCATTCATTTTGCCGACGCCTCGGCATCTTCCGGCCATCTGACATCTCCTGGGGAGGATACCGGACTGGTAATCCGCAAGGAGACGGAAGACGGCAGCGTCTTTGCCCGGCAGCTGGTCGAGTCCATCGCCATGCACCGCCATTGGGGCCGGGAAATGCAGATGATTTCTCCAATGAAGTGATCGATTGAGAATAAAAATGGAATGGTCCGGCTCCGCTTGTTGCGGGGCCGGATTTTTTAACATTCAGCGTTATTCCGACAGCATTATTCCGATACTTGGCAGCCGAATCTGGCCTTCGTGCCTTCGTTTCTCTCCGCCCCGTTTGCCGGTCTCTCATCGCGATCTCCCCATAAAAACCCGGTTCATTAGACGTGTTTGGATGGGAAGAGTGCTTTATGGTAGGATAAGGAAGAATGTCAGGACTAACATCAATGGGTTTTCGCTGCTGAAAGGGTGCATAGCATGAAGGAAAAGCTGGAGCGGTACAAATTTTTCCGTATCCTGGCTTCGATATATGAGATCAAAGCGATTCGTCTGCTCATTCCGCTTGCGGTGATCGCGCTCGTCTATTGGGAGGGGCAGCGGGAGCTGCGGCAGATTCACCTGGGGCGTACGTTCCATGAGCTGCGTCTGTTGCCGGTGGGCACCGTTGTGGGGATCTGTCTGTTTTCCCTGTTCTCCGTCGGGGTGATGAGCTTGTACGATTACATGATCCGCATGCATTTCAAGCTGAAAGTTGGCTGGTGGAACACGTTCCGCTACGCCTGGATCGCCAACACGTTTAACAATATTATCGGTTTTGCCGGACTGACTGGCGCCGGTCTCCGTACCCTGCTGTATAAAAGGAGCGGCATTGCGCCCTCACTGATGGCGTCTGCGGTCGTGTTTTTGTCACCGGTCATCATAACGGGGTTATCCATCATGTCCTGGGCCGTTTTAACCGGGCTGTTCCCGGCAACCGCGATGATTCGGGAGCACCGCTGGCTGATTTTCGCCGTATGGGGGATGGCCCTTTACCTGCCTTTATTTATTCTGATGCAGCGCTCATCGCTATTCGCGCGGTGGTTCAACAAAGGGGAAGGCCGAACGCCGTGGAGCACGGTGGCCGTCTCTCTGTGCGCATCGCTGCTGGAGTGGGCCTGCGCCGGCGTGACGTTTTGGCTGATTGCCGCCAGCGTCCTGCATGACGTGACCTTCCAGGGCGTCATGGGCATGTATACCGTGTCCGCCATTGCCGGCATTCTCAGCATGGCGCCGGGAGGGATCGGCGCGTTTGACCTGACCGTCCTTCTTGGCATTGAGCGTATGGGATTTCCGGCCGAAAGGGCGATGGCCGTCCTGGTGCTCTTCAGGCTGTTCTACTACGTTATACCTTGGCTGATCGGGCTGATTATGTCGGCCTTCGAATTCGGCAGTCCAGCAAAACGCACCTTGGAGAAGGTCGAGACCGCCGTCGAGATTCCGCTGAACGCCTGGCAGCGGCTGTGGCGCTGGCCGGGGCAGATGCGCTTTCTCAGCGATCTGGGCGTGTGGGCGCTTGGCAAGCTCGTGCTGGTCAGCGGTCTTCTTCTGCTGCTGTCGGCGGCTACGCCGGGACTGCTGTATCGGCTGCGGTTGTCGGAGGAACTGCTGTCCATGCCGATCATGCGCATCTCCCACCTGCTGTCGGTCATGATCGGCTTTATGCTGATTATCCTCTCCCGGGGCATTTCGCTCCGTATCCGCGGGGCGTATTTGTGGACGAGCGGGCTGCTGTTCGCCGGGGCGGTCTTCACCTTTACGAAGGCGTTTGATTTCGAAGAGGCGATCTTTCTGCTGATCGTTGCACTGATGCTGTGGATCTCGCGGGCCCGCTTTTATCGCTCGGGCGCCTTGATCGAGTGGAGAAGCGCAGCCGTATGGTACGTGCTCTCTGCGGTCATCGCCTTGGCTTACTATTGGGTCGGTGCCCATGTCCACCACGGATGGCTGCGCCACCTGCCGACCACGGAGCGGATGCATTGGATGGTCGGCTCCAATCCGTATGCCGCATCCGCCGTAATCGGTCTCGCCGGGGCATGGATCCTGTTGACCATGCTGATCGTGCTGCGCCCCAGCCGCAAGGTGGCGGCCCCGGCGACACCGGCCGATCTGGACAGGCTGCGGCAGTATCTGCAGAGTCATCAAGGAAATTTGCTGACCCATATGCTGTTTACGGGGGATAAAAGCTTCTACTGGTCCGTGGACGGCGAAGTGCTGATCCCTTACGCCCGCTCGCGGGACAAGCTGGTCGTGCTCGGCGATCCGCTCGGTCCGGAGAAGCTGGTACCGGATGCGTTGGGCGAGTTTTTGCAAATGGCCGATACCTACGCGATGTCCGTGGTCTTCTATCAGGCGACCCCCGGCTATCTGCCGATGTATCATGAGTTCGGCTATCGGTTCTTCAAGCTCGGGGAAGAAGCCTTGGTGCATCTGGATCAGTTTACGCTGTCGGGCAAGAAAAACACCGACCTGCGCACGGTACGCAACCGCTTCGAGCGGGAGGGGGCGGTGTTTGAAGTGGTTCATCCGCCTTTTGCACCGGAGCTGCTGCTCGAGCTGCGGGCAGTGTCGGACGACTGGATGCACGGCAGGCGGGAAAAAGGGTTTTCCCTGGGCTGGTTTGACGAGCGCTATTTGCAGGAGGCGCCGATTGCCGTGCTGCGGGAGACCGGAGGAAGCATCTTTGCCTTTGCGTCCCTTGCCCCGGCTTATGACGGCGGACGGACGATATCCATCGATCTGATGCGCCACCGCAGCCAGGTTCCGAACGGGACGATGGATTATTTGTTTGTCCAGCTCTTGGAGTGGTCCAAGGAGCAGGGATACGAGCTCTTTAATCTCGGGAACGCGCCGCTGGCAAGCGTGGGCGAGACCCGGAGCGCGCTGCGCGAGGAGAAGCTGGCCGCGCTGGTGTTCCAGTACGGAGGGCATTGGTACGGATTTAAGGGCCTCCGGAAGTACAAGAGCAAGTTTTCGCCCGAATGGGAACCGCGGTTTCTGGCATATCCCGCTTCTGTGTCCCTGCCAGTGCTGACCGTCGACCTGGTGCGGCTCGTATCGCGCAGGGTGTAAGGATGCCAGGCGTGGCGTTGCTCAGGATGGCGGCAAAGATCCAGTATTTTATATTGTGAAGTTTGGAGATCGGCCAGCCAGCGTAGAACATCCTTACCGCCAGGCTGGCCGTAAATTTGGAAATTCAGTCCAGAAAACCTGAAGAATGCCGGAGAAGAGAATAGCTGAATGGTTTGCGATTTAGACGATGTAGAGCGGGTTCACGGTTAAATTGATCTTGTCTACTTATAATGGACAAAATCAGTTTTTGTCTTTTAAATGGTGGACAGAGGTGACATATCCTTGCTCAAACATCCGCCTCCATATATAGGACATGGGTCGGATATTGGCACTAAATATAGTTATTTTTGAGTCCGACCGCATGCAGGAGGATATATATGTTTTGTCCTTCTTTTGTAGGACAAAATAGGGATGTGTCCATTGTATAAGGACAGATCCCGTTTTTTATGCTGTGGATGGCCAAAAGGCAAATGATCATCGTCACATTTTAATTTTATTGTTGATATAAAAAGAGGCGGACCGTACCAGACCCCTAATAGGGTCGCCGGTACAGACTGCCTCTTTTGTTGTTAAAGCGAAGCTTGCTTTGCTATCGAAGCATGATGCGGTCAGCTCGCGATTGTTCGTTGGTGTGCGGCTCCGACCGCTTTGGTCTGGGCGTTCTACATCTTCGTGTTCAAGACGTGAGGGGGATGATACGTTGCCTGGAAATCCGAGTAGAGGGAGGCAGCTATTTAGGCAGACGAATGCGGATAATGACGCCCTTCGGATGGTTATGAAGCGCCTGGATAGTGCCGTGATGGCTGTGCACGATCCACTGGGCGATCGAGAGCCCGAGTCCGGAGCCGCCGCTCTCCCTGGTGCGTGCCCGGTCTTCCCGGTAAAACCGGTCGAAGACGCGCTGAAGGCCCTCCTCGCTGATCCCGATGCCGGTGTCGATGACTTCGATAAACACCCGATTTTCCTTGATATAGGTGCTGATCCCGATGCTGTCGTGCTCTCCCGTGTATTTGAGGGCATTGTCCAGCAGAATGACCATCAGCTGGTGAAGCCGGGCGGGATCCGCTTGGATCCGGGCCATGCTCGTCAGCCGGAGCCAGATATGCTTGTCCGAAAGCTCGGCGATCTCGATATACGGGCTGCACATTTCGTGGATCAATTCGTCTATATCGACCAGCTGCTTCTCCAGCTGGGTTTCGGTGGAATCGGCCCTGGCGAGCGTGAGCAGATCGGTCGTCAGCCGGGACAGCCGACGCGTTTCTGAGAGGGACAAGGCGATGTTCTCGAACGTGTCCACGATTTTTTTATCCGGCATGGTCTGCAGCAGTTCCAGTTTGTTCTGGATGATGGTGAGCGGGGTCCGCAGCTCATGCGATGCGTTCTCCACAAACTCCACCTGCTTCTCCCAAGAGCGTATGACGGGTTTCATCGTTTTCCGAGATAAAATGATACTGGCGGTGATCGATAGCAGGATAAACACGGCCGCACAAATGATGATGATGCGCTTGAAGTTGCCCAGCAGATTATGCTCGGTATCGACATCAACCAGCAGCTGGATGTAGCTGCCCTTGAAAAGGGGGTCGGGAACGGTCAGTGTGCGGAAATGGTACGTGCCGTTCAAGGTCAGGTTGGAAATGACGCCGATCGTAGACAGGTCGAATTTGAGATTTTCCAAGCCGTAATTTTCGTAGTTCAGCATGCCGATCTGCTGGATGTTGGTAATTTCTCCGTTGGCGTCCCATTGAACGGGAATGATCCGGGGGCTTGGAGGGGGCATGACCCTGCCAAACCGGAACCGCTCCGACGCCCCATCCTTGAGCGGACTGCCGCCGAACCTGGCTTCGATGATGCTTTTGTACATGGTCAGATCCCGGTCGGGTTTGGCGAACAGCGTTGTTCGCATTTGGCCGAATACGATCGCTCCGAAGAAGCCGAAGAGCAGGGTGAATGCGATCAGATTGTACAGAATCAGCCGGAGCTGCTGGTGACGGATCACTTTGTTTTTATTCATGATCTTCACCGTTCTCCGACAGCATGTACCCCATGCCGCGGATCGTCTTGATGTATTTGTCGTAACCGGCCGCTTTGAACTTTTTGCGCAGGTTGCTGATATAGACCTCGATCACCGTGTTGGTGGTGTTGGAATCCATACCCCAGACCCGGTCGAAAATTTGTTCTTTGGTCACGATAATGTTTTTGTTGTTCATCAGGTATTCCAGCAGGTCGATCTGCTTGCCGTTCAGCAGGATCGCTTCCTCGCCAATGCTGACCATACGGCTCTTCAGATTGAGCTTCAGTTCCTTGAAGGAGAGGGTGTGCTCCCTGAACCCACCGACAGAGCGCCGGACGATGGCCTCCAGGCGAAGTAGGAGCTCCTCGCGATGGAACGGCTTGACGAGATAGTCGTCGGCCCCCTTCTTGAAGCCCTGAATCTTGTCGTCGATGCTGTCCTTGGCGGTCAGTATCAGCACCGGCGTGGAGATGCCGTATTCCCGAAGATGGGTCAGCACTTCGTACCCGTTCATACCCGGCATCATAATATCCAGAATGATGACATCGTATATATTTTGCTGGGCGAGATACAGTCCCTCTTCGCCGTCAAAGGCTTGATCGGCCTCAAACAGGTCCCGGGTCGTCTCGCATACCGTATCGGATAAATGCTTGTCGTCCTCAATGACAAGAAGCCGCATGGCATGTTCACCTCAATTGACGTTTGATCCTAATCGAAACCTATTTTGTCAGGAATGTCAAATGGGGAGCTGCTTGCGGCTTAACTTGTTCAGAGCCGTAATGCATTCCGCTGCACGAGGCTCGTTCAACCAGCGGTCGTCCAAGGAAGGATTAAGCGTGATTTCCCGTCTGCTGCTGAGGTTTCCAGGCACTCATGAGCGGGCCCGCCGCACCGTACAGCGGATCGGTATTCGGAAGGGGCACCCGGGCGATGTCTTCCAGCACGTTTGGGCGCTCCCCGGGCTTGCCGGTGCACAGATTGTAATCCATGCCGTCCGGATAGGCTCCGACGACCCTGAAATCTTTGCTTGCAGAGCATCGCTTGTGCCCCGTTCCGGCCGGAAGGACGGCCACGTCACCGGCGGTCAGCTCGAACTTCTGGCCATGTTCACCGCCGAGCTGAAGCACGGCGGAGCCGCGAATAACCCCCAGCACCTCATGTGCATTGCTGTGATAATGATGGTAATCAAAGACGCCGTTCGTCCAGCTGTTCAGCCAGCCGTTGCGGTTAAAGATAGCTTCCGTTTCCTCCGGTTCATCCTTAAGCGAACCCAAGTATAGGATGACCGGCAGGTTGGGGTTGCCCGGAATGACACCATCATCCTTAAAAAATATCGTTTTGATCTCCGCACCGTTCATGCCGTCAACCTCCGCTCATCTGCTTTAATTTGGAATGTAAATAAACATATTCGCACTTTATGAAACGCGGTTGTTCTTGGAACGATACCTATGCTATAATCAAGACTGGTAAACGTCAATTTCATATTGTCGGGTAAATGAATGAATATATCCTTGGATAAAAGTCATTTATGGCCTAACTTTTTCTTGCTGTTAAAGGGAAAGTTAGGCCTTTTTGTTTTGCTGAGGACCCGGGGGTTGTGCCGGGGACAGGGAAACACCCGCTTATTTCGTAATCAGGAGGGATATAAAGACACGCTTTTGCGGACACGTGATATAGCGGCCTGCCGCGATTATGTTTAGCAGCGTACCGCAACGACGCGTCTAATTCAATGGATCAATTACATAACCAACAACCATTTCATCAGCTCTTTGCCAGCTATACCAGCAAGCTATTAAGAGACCACTTTGGCAAAGGACCTGAATCCGTGGTGGTTTCTGTCGGTCACACCTTTATTACGATATATTTGCGCAACTTCCTGACGCCGTCTGAACGCATCCTGCTGGAACAGGAGCAGGAGGACATGATTGTGCAGACCAGAGCCAATCTGATGCGGGCGGTGATTCCCGAAATTATCAGTTATCTTGAAATCATGAACGGATCGAAGCCGGAAGAGGTGTATTATGACTGGAATCTCCGTAAAAGATCGGGGATGATCGCAGTCGTATCGGCAGAGGCGGTCAAACAGGGCACCGCGGTGAACAGGGAGTACCCTGCGAAATCCGAAGTGGAAGCGGAAATACTCCACATTTGCCGGCAGATTCAAAAATCACCCGAGCAAATCGACTCTTATGAGCTCAATCCCAGAACGCTGCTGGTGGTGCGAAGCGGCGTGTATCTGGAGCTGGAGAAGGCACTGATCCGGATGGGCCATGGCCGCTTGCTGAAGTCGGTGAAGAGCGGACTGGAAAAAGAGTATATTATGCGCAGCAAGCACCTGAACGGCCTGCTGCATCAGCCGGTATCCGATTGCTTTATAGACTGGAATGATACGCTGGATAAGAGCATTCTTCTGCTGATCATGAATCCGCCCCGATAAATTTCGCGGGCGGATTTTAATTTTACAGTGGCGGGCTTATGGCGTACGGGGCGTGTAACGGTGCATCAGCTTGACCGTCATCTCCCGGATTTCCTCCTCGGCCGGCAGATGCAGGCGGCTCGCCGCCTCGGATACTCCCGCGGCCGTCTGCAGGCTCCGGACCACTTCTTTGACGGAAGCGGCAAACGTATCGGCCGCCCCCGGGCCCATGCCGGTCAGCTCGTCCAGCGAAGCCATGGTACCGGGCTCAACGGACGGGTAATCTCCGTCTTTGGCCCCGGCTGCAGCCAGGTCGTAGAACGACTTGACCAGCTGACCGCGCTCCCGCCCGGATCCGCCTGCGATGACAAAAGCCTGGATCACGTAGGCATGGGCCTGGCGGCGCTGCGCAATGCCGCAGAACTTGCGTCCGCCGATGCTCAGATCATAGTCACCCGGGCAGTAAGCCCCGGCGACTTCCCCTTTGTCCACCGTTTTGCCGGTGGCGGCCAGCGCCTGCCGGATGAGCGCGTACATCCGCTCGAAGTCCCGGTGGAAGTGGAGATCGCCCGCGCCCCGCTTCGGCAGGATGAGCGACACGTTGACCACGTCCGGATCGAGCGGAACGGCGGCGCCGCCCGAATTGCGGATGGCCGTTCGGTACCCGAGCGATTCCAGCCAAGCCCGGGCCTGCTCCGCTCCGGGAAGCCGGCTGTCCCTCAGACCGATAATAAAAGAGCGGGGATGGCGCCAAATATGGCATAATGGCGGACCGCCTTCTCCTGTGCGCCGGCACAGCAGCTCGTCCATCGCGAATGGATACAGAGCATCCACATCCTCCAGGTGTGCCGTCCGGTCCAAAATGAGCATCTGCCCCGCTATTTCCGTAATATCTTCAAACATGCGCACCGCTTCCTTTTCCTCAGGTGATACCGGGACCACCGGTTACCAAACGTTTATTCCGTACCTTTTACAATCTCCCTGATCCTGATTATGACATAACCGATCCGGCGTGGCTACTGCATGAGCATGGGCTACCCGACGGAGCAGGCTGCCCGAAAATGTCAAAAAACAGACAAAGAAGCAGCATACACCAGGCCCATAAATACCATATAATGGATACAAACCGGACGGTCGGTTTTAAAACAACAAGGAGCCTTCCGATCATGAAAAAGCGTAAATACGAAGCCGAACAGACCAAACAGACCATTGTCGAGGGAGCTAAGGCGCTGTTTGCCGCCAAAGGGTATGCCGCAACGTCCATGATGGATATTTGCGAGGCCACGGGCTGCAGCAAGGGAAGCATCTACCACCATTTTCAGAGCAAAGAGGATTTGTTTCTCTACTTGGCGGAGCAGGCGTTTACGAACTCCTGGCAGACCTGGCATGAGCAGTCCGGGGAAGATCGTTCCGCGACGGAGCAGCTCTACGCTTACGCTGACTATTTTGTCGACACGCTTCAGAAGCCGCTCAACAAGGCCGGCGAGGAATTTATGATCCGGGTGGGTGCCGATTCGGAAGCCGGGCGGCGGTTCATGGAGATCATCCAGAACTACATGAAGGGATTTGAGGATCTGGTCCAGGCCGGACTGGACAGCGGGGAATGGAAAGGGGAGAGCGTGCAGGAGCTTTCCTTTATTATTCTCAGCTATTACTCCGGTCTCAGCGACAGCTACCACCTGATGGACAAGGCAGCGATGAAAGAGCTGTTCCGCAAAGCCACCACGTTACTGCTTGATGGGATTCGCAAGTAATCAATCCTAGGGAGAGATGGCTGATGGAAACAAAGCGGTTCGCAGGTACCGACCACACGGGGAACATTAAATTTTCGGTGATTATTCCGGCCAGAAACGAAGAGAACTATATCGGGCGCTGCCTTGATTCTCTGGCTGCCGCGGCGAAGCCTTATCCGGGACAGGTGGAGATCATCACCGTCTTAAACCGGTGCACCGACCGGACTGAGGAGGTTGCTTCGTCGTACGGGGCCGTCATTGTGAAGAACGACAGCAAAAATCTGTCGCAGATCCGCAACGCCGGGATTCAGGCGGCAAGGGGTGACATCATCGTGACGATTGACGCCGACAGCTGGGTGACGGACAACATGCTGACGGAGATCGACCGGCTGCTGGCAACCGGACAATGGATCGGCGGCGGGGTGAGGAGCCAGTTTGAGCGGGTGTCACTCGGTATCATCGTCTCCGGGATGCTGCTGATCGTGCCCCTTCTGTTCAAATACGGACTGGTCACCGTCGGACTGTTCTGGGGGCACAAGAAGGACTTTGAAGCGATCGGCGGCTTTAACGAAAACATGCTGATGGCGGAAGACGCCGAGTTTGCCAAGCGGCTCAAGCAATGGGGCAAGCAGCAGGGGAAGAAATACGGCACCGTCACGAAGGCCAGCATGACGACCTCCTGCCGGAAGTTCGATCAGTACGGCGATTGGGGCGTCGTCAAGAACCCGAAAATTATATGGGCATATCTGAAAGGAACGGACCGCAAGCACGCGGACGAAACGTACTACGAAATCCAGCGGTAGCTGTTTTACGGATCATCAGGCGATTTTTATCATAAATATATATTTCTGGGGCATACTAAGCGGACACCGATGAACTGAGGTAAATAACGGGAGGGTTCGCGATGTATTTCGGAAAAAAAGTGGTCGAGGAAATTCCCGAGGCCGATACTTTAATCTGGTCATGCGTAAACGATGGATGCAACGGCTGGATGAGAGACAACTTTGCTTTTGAAACGGAGCCAGTTTGCGTCCAGTGCAACTCTCCAATGGTGAGCAGCATGAAGATGCTGCCGCTGGTCGTCAACGACCATCCGACGAAAATGCTGAAGAAGGGGACGCTCATCTAAGGGCGCCTCGTTCGGTCAGTTAAAAACACAGTATGAAGAGGTCCTGCGGGGGCCTCTTTTTCGTTTTCAGGCGGATGTTCTGCATACGGGTCTATGGATGCGGCCGTAGTCGAATATGCCCCCTATGAAGAATGATACATATAGGTGTTTGGAATTATTTTCATCCGTTTAATCAGATACGTTGTTTCTTTTTACATTGGCGTTACATTCCCTTCTTAATATCTATCCTGCAGGACGATTGAAATCGATAGCAGAGGAGAGGGAATGAATGGGACGGAAGAAGTTAGGGAAGAAAAGGGGCGTGGCTTTGATTTCACTGGCGTCTTTGCTGCTCGGCGCAGGAAGCGTATACGCGGCGGTAGGAAACCCCTTTGACAAAGACATGGTCGGACGGCAGGCGAACGGTTCAGTATTAACACCGGTCAATCAATACGTCACGCCGGTAGGCCAGCAAGTCGAATTCGGGGGAAATCCGATTTCGGTGAAGGTGCGTCCGGACGGAAAAACGGCAGCGGCCATTATCGGAAGAAGCGATTATGGCGGCAACGGCATCAACATTGTGGATTTGGAAACGGGAGCACTGGTCAAAAATAACATCCCGTTAAGCCTTTCGCATATGTGGGGCCTGGCTTATTCTGCCGACGGCACCCGGCTGTATGCAACTGGCTCGTCCGGGACGACCGGCAAAGTCGTCATCATGTCGGTCGCCGATGACGGCACCCCGTCGATTCTGCAAACCGTGAGCCTTCCTTTGGCAGCTGTAGGCGGCAACATTAACCCTCAGGATATTGCACTGGGGCCGGACGGGAAGACGCTTCTCGTAGCACTTAGCCGTGATAACAGCCTCGGTGTCATTGACTTGGAGTCGGGCCAACTCACGGATCGAATCCCCGTAGGCAACGCACCGACCAGCGTCGTGGTCAGCGGCAATACGGCTTATGTAACGAACACAGGCGGAAGAGCCGCCGAGCCCGGCGACCTCACGGTTGACTCATCCGGGACGCCAATCGTAGCGGAGCAAACGGGAAGCTCGGCCAGCGGCACCGTGTCCGTAGTGGATCTGTCCGGGAAAACGGTCAGCACAACGGTCGAAGTGGGACTGCAGCCTGCACGGATGGATGTCTCCGGTTCGTATGTATTTGTTGCCAACACGAACAGCGACACGGTGTCGGTCATCGATACAAAAACAAACCATGTCGTGCAGACCATCGACGTCAAGCCTTACCCTGATGCACCCAAAGGATCGGCGCCCAATGCGGTAAAGATGATTAACGGGAACCAGCTTGCGGTCAGTCTCGGACGCAACAACGCGCTGGCTGTCTATGACTGGAACGGGCCGTCCAAGGAACCCAGACTTCGTGGACTGGTACCGACCGCATGGTTCCCGGTCGATATCGCAACCGACGAAACCCATAATCGGCTGCTCGTGGCGAATGCCGACGGGGTCGGTTCCCTCGGACCGGAGCGCAACTTGAAGATACAGGGGATCAGCGTAACGGGACATTCCTCTTATGCCCAGAAAGGGTCTCTTTCCATCATTCCGGCATCCTTTGGAAACAAAGAGCTTGTCCAATGGACGGATGATGTCTATGCCAACAACAATTGGTTCGAAATTGCCGGCCGTAATGCCAAGCCCCGCAACAACAAGAAGCCGGTGGCCATACCCGAGCGGATTGGCGAGCCTTCGCCGATCAAGCATATTTTCTACATCGTCAAAGAGAACCGAACCTATGACCAGGTCCACGGGGATATGGGCAAAGGCAACTCGGACCCCGCTCTAACCCAATTCGGAAAAGACGTAACCCCCAACTTCCACAAAATCGCTAATACTTACCCGCTTCTCGATAACTTCTACGTATCCGGTATTCAGTCGGCAAGCGGACACCAGTGGGTCATGCAGGCAACCAATACCGATTATGAAGACAAGGAAACGGACGTAGGCAACGTACGGAGCTATCCGGGGGGCGCGGGAGATTCCTTGGCTTACGCATCGACCGGACACTTGTGGGACAACGCCTTGAAGCATGGGTTATCCGTCGTCAACTTCGGGGAAGACACCACGGCATTCAGTGGCCCTCAGGCATTCGGTACTTGGACGGACTGGTATAACGATTACTTGATTCTGTCGGGGCAAAAACAGGGAGAGCTTCATGTGCCGATCGGGGATTACACGGCCAAGACCGATATTCCGTCGCTCGACCCGATCACCTATAAGCCGTTCCCGACGTTCGATTCGGGCATTCCGGATCAATACCGGTACGAAATCTTCAAGCAAAAGTTCGAGGATTATGTGAAAAACGGCGACCTGCCGCAACTCGTGCAAATGTGGGTCATGAACGATCATACGGCAGGAACATCCACAGGCTTCCCGACTCCGCAGGCCCAGGTGGCCGATAATGATCTGGCCGTCGGCAAGATCGTTGATTTGATCTCCCACAGCCCGTATTGGAAAGACTCCTTGATTCTGGTGACCGAGGATGACGCACAGAACGGGGTGGATCATGTGGATGGTCACCGTGCACCTGCTTACGTCATCAGCCCTTGGGTCAAGAAAGGCGTGACCGATAGCCATTATTGGACGGTGATTAACATGGTCCGGAGCATCGAGCAAATTTTGGGCCTGCCGCCGATGAATCAGAACGATGCGGCAGCCGTTCCGATGAGCGAGCTCTTTACCGACAAGCCGGACTTCACGCCGTATGAGTTCGTGCCGAACCAGATTCCGCTCGATACGTTAAACGGCCAGCCCGGGTCCAATGCCGCGGCACTGGCCAATACGGCAGAGGTGACGACGGAAGCCAAGGAAATCGAGAAGGCGTGGACGGCATGGTCGAACGAAAATAAGGTTCATTTCAGCGGGGAAAAGGCTTCTCCGGACGAGACGAACGCCAATATGCTGAACCATGTGACTTGGTATGCAACCAAAGGGTTTGACACGCCGTATCCGGGCGAGGACAAGGTGCTTACGCCTGCGGAAGTTGCAAGTCAGCCGGACAGCAAAGCCGTTCAATAAAGGGTTGTACCGTCAGTAGACTAGCGTAAAACCAAAGGTGCGGACATATTCCCCCATCGTTCCGTTCAGGAGCATGGGGGATTGTCTGCATTCGTCTATCCCACAAGGAGCTGAGTAATGATGAACAGACTCATCGAGGCAGCGATGAAACGAACGGTGCTGATTCTGATCCTGCTGGCGATCATCTTGGCTTGGGGGGGAGTATCCGCTTACCGTATGCACCGGGACTACCTCCCGCCGATCAACAATCCTACGCTCATGATCACGATTCATGCCCCCAGTTTCCTGGCCGAGGAGATCAAACACGCCGTGTCGAGGCCGATCGAGCAGGCGGTCCGGGGCGTGGAAGAGCTGCAATCGCTGGAGACGAACAGCTTCAACGGCGGACTTCTGATCAGCTTGTATTTTCCCTTGAATTACACCATGGATCGTGCCGAGCGGGACGTAACCGATGCTTTGCGGGATGTAGCTTTGCCAGCAGGCGCGGGCGAGCCGACCGTCACCCGCGTCAGCACGAGCTCTTTTCCGATCATGAGGCTGACCATCACAAGCCCTTCAGGAAAAGTGGATGAGGATACGCTGAGAACGACCGTGCAGGCTCAAATCTCCGATGAACTGCTGCATACGCCTGGCGTAAGCGAAGTCCGGGCTACCGGCTCCGCAAAGAACGGCTATGTTCTGTCGGTTCGGATGGAGGACCTGGCCAAGGCAGGATTAACGGTCGATAACGTCAAGCAGTCCCTGGCCGGGGTGAGTTTTCCTTCGGTCCAAGGCAAGCTGACGGACAGTGTCATGTCCATTCCTCTTGAGGCTTCGGGCTGGAATCCGAATCAGACGGAATGGATGGACCTTCCCATCCAAGGGGCCAACGGGCAGAGCGAGCCTCTCTCCTCGGTTGCCACCTTGTCCCCATCCTTGGTCGACAAGCAGACGATCTCCAGAACCGGAGGTGCTGCGAGTGTCGTGCTGGATATCCTCAAAAAACCGTCGGCCAACATCACGGAAGTATCGGAGGACATTCGCAGCCGTCTCTCAGGCATGACCGGTTACCCGCCGGAGGATGTGAAGCTTTCCGTCATGTTTGACCAGGGAGCGCAGGTTCACTCTTCCCTGAACAGATTATTTCGGGAAGGGCTGTTAGGATGTTTATTTTCCATGGTCAGCGTATTTCTCTTTTTCCGCAGCATCCGGTCCACGCTGCTCATTGCGCTGTCGCTGCCGATTTGCATTCTGGTAACCACGGGGCTGCTTCACGTGATGGGATTCAGCCTCAATATTCTCACCCTTTCGGGACTTGTCGTAGCGATGGGGCGGGTGATCGACGACACGATCGTGATCCTTGACAATATCCACCGCAAGCAGAGCCAAGCCAAATCTTCATCTTCCGGGCGGATATCCGAAGCGGCCAAGGAAATGCTGCCTGCCATCGTATCGTCGACGGCGACGACCGTTGCGGTGTTTGTCCCCATCGCTTTGGTCGGCGGGATGATTGGTGCCGCGTTTTCGGGGTTCGCATGGTCGGTGGTTATTGCTCTGCTAACCTCTCTGCTAGTAGCGGCTTTGGTAGTTCCCGCCTTGTATTATGTATGGCAAAGAGACCGACCTGGCGCTTCCGGCGCAGCCTTCGAACCCGTTACCCGGCGCGTCCTGCAGTGGGCCTTCCTCCGGAAAGCGCGATTGATATCCGTCTTTGCCGTGCTGCTGGCAGGTGCCATCGCCGGAGGGTTCCTGCTACCGGTAAACTTTTTACCTGCCAATTCCACGGGCCAAATTAACGTCCAGCTGGAATTTCCCGAACGGAAGACGTTGTCTCAAGTGGATGCTGCTGTAAAGCGTATGGAACAAGTTCTGGCCTCGGATACTGGAATTTCCACTTATTCTTCGGTACTGGGCTCCACTTTCACGCCTCAATTCGACGATGTGTTTGACGCGGGCGGGGGGTGGATCCAAGGCGACAATATCGCCAATATTGCCGTGTCCGTTCAGAAGGGCGAGGACGTTGACGCAGTAACAGCGAGGCTGAAGGAGCGGCTGACCGCTTTGTCGGGGAGCGCTGTGGTGACCGTCACGAACCAGAATATTTCCGGGGATGATTCCCAAGTAAAAATTGATTTAACCGGGGCCGACGGCGCCACTCTGGAGCAGGCCGCGGGAACGATCCGCAGCAGCCTGGAAGGGATGGCGGACTTGAGCGTTCTGGGAGCCGCCGACGATGAGGATGGCCTGGCGGGTTACCGGGTCGAGCTGGACCGGGCCAAGCTGGAAAGCGCCGGTGTGAAGCCGGAGCAGGTGATGGAAAGAGTCCGGAATTATTTGGCCGGAGGGACGCTGCTCGAGATGAACGCTGGAAGGCAGGATGCGGTTCCCCTTGAAATCCGTACCGAGCTCCCGGCCGCCCGCGATGACGCTTCCGGCATGGAGCTGCCGGAAACGGAGGTACTGGCCATGCTTGGACGCGAAACGTTCCAGGGCAAAGACGGCAAGCCTGTGCCGCTGGAACAGCTGGCAACCTTGACAAGGGCTGCCGGGACGCAGGTCATTCGGGAGCGGGACGGCGAGCCATTCGCCGTGGTGACCGCGAATATTACATCCAGGAATATCGAGCAGGTCGCCGGACAAGTCAAGAAACGTCTGAGCGAGCTTACGCTTCCCGCCGGCGTGCATTATTCGATGAATGGCATCACCGCTCAAGTCGGACAAATGATCGGAGAAATGGCGATCGCATTATCGGTTTCCGTTGTGCTGATCCTCTTGATTCTCAGCATGGTTTTCCGGGGGTGGAGGGCTCCTCTCTGCGTGCTGGCCGGTATTCCCTTCGCCTTTATCGGCTCCATTGCCGGATTGGTCCTGACCGGGGGAGAGTGGGATCTGGCTACGCTTGTCGGCCTGCTGATGATTACCGGTATTGCCGCAACGAATGGCATCGTGCTGGTGGACCGGGTCGAGCGCCATCTATCCGCGGGGATGGCCCCGAGGGAAGCGATTCTTCTCGGCGCTTCCTCCAGGGTACGCCCCGTCTTGATGACGGCGGTGACCACCGTATTGACGCTGCTGCCTTTGTGTTTTTCAAGCGGCAGCGGCACGGTCATCTCAAAAATGCTAGGCATCGTCGTCGTTTGCGGCATGATCAGCTCCACCCTGATCAGTCTGCTGCTCATCCCGCTTCTTTATGACTGGGTGCTTGTTCGGCGCTACAGAACCGCAGCGGCAGACAATGGCGCGAAGACGCTGCTAAGAACCTCTTAAGGACCTCGTGAGAACCTCCGAGTCCTGATTACCTCCCGGATGCAGCCTAAGAGGGTGATCATGCTGTGTTGCTGCACCCCCTGGTACTTCAAATAATTTCCATAACCATGTATGATTGGGCTAAGTGATTAAAATGTCCAATGAGTTCTGAGGCATACAGATTCATGGAAAAGAGGGTGCAGCAGCATGAGCAAATTATGGATGCGGGCGGCTGCGGTAACCGGTCTGGCGGCCGCAGCGATGTGTTTCTGGATCAGCTGGACTCATTCATCGATATTCCAAGCTATAACTTTACGATCTATCAGAAGGCCCACCCGAATGAGGAATTGCCCGCCCAGATGCTGAAGGACACCAGGTGGAGCACCCTTCCTCCTGGGAAGTACACGATCACCGCGCGTCCTGATTTCAGCCTGAAGTCCACGGGCGAGCGTTTCGAGGAATCGGCCGAGATTCAAATTACTGTCAAGTAAAGTAACCGAAGCGGACCCCAAAAAACCGGCTCCTATACATCAGGAAGCCGGTTTTTGACATGGGTATCGATCCCGTAGGGATGAGTGAAAGCTATACTTTAATGCGTCCGAGCGCCTTCTCCGCCGGCACGTAGTCGTATCCGAGGTCGCGGGCCACCGCCTCGTAGGTGATGCTGCCGTTGACCACGTTCGCCCCGCTGCGGATGGCGCTGTTCGTTGCCAGCAGATGCTGCAGGTCTTCGCCGGCCAGCTTCAGGGCAAACGGCATGGTGGCGTTCGTCAGCGCCAAGGTGGAGGTCTGCGGCACCGCGCCCGGCATGTTCGCCACCGCGTAGTGCACGACGCCGTGCTTCACGTACGTCGGGTTATCGTGCGTCGTGATATGGTCGATCGTCTCGACGATGCCGCCCTGGTCGATCGCCACGTCCACGATGACCGAGCCCGGCTTCATCGATTTGACCATCTCCTCGGTGACGAGGCGCGGCGCTTTGGCGCCTGGAATCAGGACGGCGCAGATCAGGAGGTCCGCCTCCTGAACCGACTTCGCGATGTTCGACGGGCTGGACACCAGCGTCTTGATCTGGCTGCCGAAAATATCGTCCAGCTGACGCAGCCGCGGAATGCTGAGATCGAGCAGGGTGACGTCGGCGCCGAGACCCACCGCGATTTTCGCCGCGTTCATGCCGACCGTGCCGCCGCCGATGATCGTCACCTTGCCGCGCGATACGCCCGGAACGCCGGAGAGCAGGATGCCCTTGCCGCCATGCGGGCGCTCCAGCAGCTGGGCGCCGATCTGCGCCGCCATGCGTCCGGCCACCTCGCTCATCGGCGTGAGCAGCGGCAGGGTGCCGTTCACGTTTACGGTTTCGTAGGCGATGGCGGTAACGCCGGACTGCACCAGCGCCTCGGCCAGCTTCGGCTCGGCGGCCAGGTGAAGGTACGTGAACAGGATGAGCCCTTTACGGAAATATCCGTATTCGCTGGGAAGCGGCTCCTTCACCTTCATAATCATATCGGCCTGGGACCACACCTCCGATGCTTCCGTCAGAATGGTGGCTCCGGCCTGCTTGTATTCTTCATCGGGAAATCCGCTTTCCGCACCGGCCTGATGCTCGATATATACCGCATGTCCGTGCTGAATCAGTTCGAGGGCACCTGCCGGCGTGACGGCGACGCGATTTTCGTTGTTTTTAATTTCCTTGGGTACTCCGATTTTCATGACAGATCACCTCACCTCATAATATATTAAAAGTGTACAATCGAATCGGTGCGTATTCATCATACGTCTTGTCAATCCGTTTGCCGCAGCGGCAGGACATAATGTTCGGCTGGTGTTACCATAATTAACATAAGGGATGTGAATGCCGATGAGCAGCGGCTTCAACCTGCATATCCGGGAAGTGCTGGAGCGCCCGGTGTTCAAGCGGGCCCGGCTGATTGCCGGAGCGAACGGCCTGGACCGTGAGGTGGGCTGGGTGCATATTCTCGAAATCACGAACGTGGCCCCGTTCGTGACGAAGAACGACCTGATCCTCACCACCGGCCTTTGGCTCCATCATTACGAGCAGGAGCGCCTGTCCTACATGCAGCAGCTCATCCGCCAGCAGGCGGCGGGGCTGTGCGTCGAGCTGGGCACGAGCATCGAGAATATTCCGGAGGAAATTATCGAGCTGGCGGACCAGTGCGATTTTCCGCTGCTCGTATTCGAGCAGCCTGTCCGCTTCGTTGAAATCACCCAGAATATTCACGGGCTGCTGATCAACCAGCAGCATCAGCTGCTGAAGGATCTGGAGGCCTTTTCCCGCCGGCTGCAGCAAATTACCCTGCAGAGTACGGATGTTCATGCCGTTCTCCATGTATTATATGAATACACGGGTTATCAAATTGTGTATCATTCGTCCGTGGAGGCGAATAAATTTTGTCCGAAGCCGGCAACCTCGGAGGAAGCCGATGAGCTGACTTTCTTCTACCGCAAGCAGGTGGAGGGAAATGAAGCGGCCGCCCAGGAGCCCAGCCGCTTCCCGATGCCGGGCGACCGGCTGCTGCTCTCGCAGCCCGTCATCTGCCTCGGCGAGACTTTGGCGTACGTGGGGATGATTCTCCCAGGCGAGCAGCCGCTGGACCGGATCGTCCTGCTGCTGGACTACACGGCCAAATCGCTGGCCACGCTGCTGCTGCGGATGCTGTTTCTGGAGGAGAAGCATCTGCGGGATCAGAACCAGCTGATCCAGGATATCCTGTCCCACCAGCTGGAGGACGAAGAGGCAGCGCGATCCCGGATGGGCGTACGTCCGGCCAAGCAGGGAGAGGTCCTCTTCATCGGTGGCATCGTCGAGCTGGAGTATCCGGACAGCGCCCTGCGGCCCGACCGGGACCGGATCGAAGCGGAGGAGCAGGATCTCCTCGTCCGGCTGCGCGCCCTGCTCAAGAAGCACGGGCTGCGCAATTTGCTGATGCAGAAAGGGCACCGCATCTACATTTTGTGCGCGCGGGAGCGTTCCGCTTCGGGGGACAACGCGGCGGCCTTGAAGCAGGCGGTGCGCCGGATCGTGGAGAGCCTGCGCCTGACGGGCGTGGGTCTTACCCAGCCGTTCAGCCTGCACGCAGGCTTTGGCAGCATCCGCCCGCGGATGACCGACATGCACAAGAGCTTCAAGGAAGCGGAGCAAGTGATGGAGGTGTCCCGCTCGGTGGAGCTGATGCACAGCAGCCTGTTCTACGAGCGGATCGGCGTCTACCAGCTGCTGAAGGCCATCCCGGACAAGGCGTTCCTCCAATCGTTCGTCGAGGAGCAGCTAGGGGCGCTGATGGCTTACGACAAGGAGCATCACCTGCATTTGGTGCAGACGCTCGACGTCTATTTGCAGTACATGGGCTCGAAGAACGATACGGCCAAGGCGCTGTTTATCCACCGGCAGACCCTGTACAACCGTCTGGACAAACTAAACGAAATTCTCGGGGAGGACTTTTTGGAGCCGGAACGCCGTATATGCCTGGAAATGGCGCTGCTGGCCTGCCCGCTCCTGTCCTGACCCGTAAACCTGTTGATTTTCCAACTCAGAAAGGCAGTGCAGATAAAGGATGATGAAGTTATGAACAAAGTCGGACTGGTCATGAGAAAGATCCAATTTACCGAGAGGCAGGGGCCGCGCGTCTTTGCGGACCGCCTGCAGGCCATCGGCCGCGAGCTGGGGGTGGATATCGTCTTCATATCCCCGGAGCGCCATGTGAGCGGGTATGACTGGGTGCCGGGATATGAGCATGAGAAGGGTGACCTGGTGAACTATGACATCGTGCTGGACCAGATCTACGCGAACGGCATCGAGCACGTGATCTATACCGTATCCGGATTTACCTATCTGAAAATGTTTCTTAAAAACAGCGTACTTTTTCCGCACAGCTTTCCCGATCCGGCCCTGACGGGGTACGATATGATGAAGCCTTTTTATCAAATAGTGGACAAGGCGGTCGTGCAGACCGAGTTTTTGAAAGGCGAGCTTGCCCGCAATTTCGGGGTAACCGACGTGGATGTGATCCCGATCGGATTCAGCGAGGATCTGGCGGAGCGGCATTTTGACCCGTCGCAGATCGTGAACAACCGCATTCTGTGGATCGGACGGGACGAGGAGAACCGCCGGCCGGATCTCGTGCTGGAGTATGCCCGGCAGAATCCGGACAAAGAGGTGTACATGGTCTTCGGGGGCGAACGATACCGGGAGAGCATGAAGAAATACGACATTCCGCTCAATGTCCGGCTGCAGTTTGCGCTGAGCCAGGATGATATTTTTAAGCTGATGAACACGGCGAAGGTGTACTGGAACTGTTCGAAATTCGATACGTTCGCCATGCCGCTGACCGAGGCGCTCGCCATGGGTAAAATCGTCGTAAAGCCCGAGCACCCTTGTTACGGCCATATCAGCGCCCGCCATTCCTTTTCAGGGAATGAAAAAAATTGGTTTGAGCTGGTCAACATGGCTGCGGCATCGCCGTCTTCTTATTCCTGGGACAACCGGAGCTACGCGTTCGAGAGCTTTTCCAGCCGCATCATGAAGGAAGGTTACCGAGAGTTTTTTGACAAGTGGCTTAGGGAATAAAAGGTTTTTGCCGGATATTGGTCGTGACAGATGACCGAAAAAGGAGTAATCTTCACTAGTGTATATGTCTTAAATTACATATCGGTGAACATGTAGCTTTACCTCAAATAAGCGTAAAAAGGTGATGCAGCCATGTCCTTTTTCAACAAGTATGTCAAGAAATACTGGAAACTGTTTTGCGTAGCGGTATTGTTTCTGGCGGTAGAGTCGCTGTGCGACCTGCTGCAGCCGACTATGATGTCCAAGGTCATCGATGTCGGGGTGGCCCAGAGCCGGATGGATCAAGTCTTCCATTACGGAGGGCTCATGCTCCTGATCACCGCCGTTGGAGCGGTGTCGGCCTCCACCCGGAACATCATTTCAAGCCATGTGTCACAGCGGTTCGGGGCGGAAATGCGGTCGGATTTATTCCGGAAAATCCAGTCCCTGTCGTTCGAGGACATGGATAAGTTCGACCGGGCCTCGCTCATCACGCGGCTAACGAATGACGTCACCCAGGTGCAGAACTTTGTGAACGGGATGATGCGGTTCTTCGTAAAGGCGCCGCTGCTGTGCGTGGGCAGCCTCATTATGGCCATCCGTTTGGATGTGCATTTGTCGCTCGTACTGGCGGTGGTCGTGCCGATTGTGGCCGTTCTCATCGTGCTGAACATGAAGATCGGTTTCCCATTCTTTATCCGGGTACAGCGGGCGCTGGATAAAGTGAACAGCGTCATGCGCGAGTACTTGTCGGGCGTAAGGGTGGTTAAGGCGTTCAACCGCTTTGATTACGAAGTGGAAAAATTTGAAAGCGCCAACACGGAGCTGTCCAGCCGTTCGGTCCTGTCGATGAGGGTCATGTCCGTTTTCGGACCGGGGATTTCGCTCTTCCTCAATTTCGGCATCATCGCCGTCCTCTGGATCGGCGGGATTCGGGTCGACAACGGGCAGATGCAGGTCGGCAGCATCATCGCGTTCATCAACTACATGACGCAAATGCTGTTCTCGCTGATGATGATCAGCAACGTCTTCAACATGTTCGTGCGGGCCAAAGCGTCCGCAGGCCGGATTGGCGAAGTGTTTGCCGAAGGAAGCGGGCTGGACAATGGAGGCAAGTCGGCGACGAAACGCGATTCTCAGCGCGGACGCATCGACTTCGAGCATGTGAGCTTCTCCTATGCGGGAACCCAGGGCGACCCGGTCATTCGCGACTTTACGCTGACCTGCCTTCCCGGGGAGACCGTGGGGATTATTGGCTCGACCGGTTCGGGGAAAAGCACGCTGGTCAGCCTGATTCCGCGCTTTTACGATGCCGGCGAAGGGCGGGTCAAAGTGGCCGGCACCGACGTGCGGGACATGGACCCGCATGCGCTGCGCGAGATGATTGCCGTCGTTCCGCAGAAGATCATGCTTTTCACCGGCACGGTGGAGGACAATTTGAAATGGGGCAAGGAAGACGCGAGCCAAGATGAAATGGAAGAGGCGTGCCGGATCGCCGAAGCGCATGACTTCATCATGGCTTCGCCTGAAGGATATGCCAGCCGGATCGGCCAAGGCGGCGTCAACTTCTCAGGCGGACAAAAGCAGCGCCTGTCCATTGCTAGGGCGCTGGTGAAGAAGCCGGAAATTTTGATTCTCGACGACTGCACGAGCGCGGTGGACGTCGCGACCGAAGCCAGAATCAAGGAAGCGCTGCGGACGTATGCCAGCGAGCTGACCTGCATCCTGATCGCCCAGCGGATCACGTCGGTCATGGATGCCGACCGGATCGTGGTGATGGACCGCGGGGAGATGGTCGGCACGGGCACGCATGAAGAGCTGATGGAGACGTGCCGGGTCTACCAGGAGATTTACCAATCCCAGATGGGGAAGGAGATGCATCCGCATGCCGCAGAATGAAGCCGCACAGGCACAGCAGACGCCGCCTCCGGGAGCACCGGGTCCTGCGGGACGCCCTGGCGGGATGATGAGGGGACCCGGAAGCGGGGGCATGAACCGGGGCAAGCCGGTCAAGCCCAAAAACTTCCGGAGAACGATGGGGCGCCTGTGGCGTTATTTCGGACGCGAGCGCAAGCTGCTCAGCCTGATCATGGTGTTTATCATCATCGATGCGGGCGTAACCTTGATCGGGCCGTTTCTGATCGGCAAATCGATCGACGCTATGTCCGCAAACCATGGACGCGTCGCTTTCGGGCTGCTGCAGTCGTTTATTATCGTGCTGGCAACTGCCTATATCACGGACGTCGTGCTCGTCTTTCTGCAGGGCTGGCTGATGGCCGGCGTGTCGCAGCGAATCGTTGCGGGGCTTCGCCGCTCGTTGTTTCAGAAGCTGCAGAAGCTTCCGGTATCTTATTTCGACGCCCGGTCGCACGGGGAAGTGATGAGCCGGCTGACCAATGATATCGACAATGTGAGCCAGACCGTTTCCCAATCTACCACGCAGCTGATGGCCGGCGGCATCGCCATTATCGGCTCGCTGGTGATGATGATCGTGCTCAGCCCGATCCTGACCTTGGCGAGCCTAATTACCGTACCGATTTTGTATTTACTGACGCGCACGGTCACACGCAAAACGTCAGTGCTGTTCAAGGAACAGCAAGTTCAGCTCGGCATGCTGAACGGACATATCGAAGAGACGATTTCCGGTATGGAAGTCGTCAAGGCGTTCAATCACGAGCACCAAGCGATTAACGAGTTCGAGGCGGTCAACGGCCGCTTGTTTGAAGTCGGGCTCAAAGCGCAGATTCGCTCCGGTTTCATGATGCCGCTCATGAACGTCATCAACAACATCGGCTTTGCCGCGGTTGCGCTCGTTGGCGGGATTCTCGCCGTCAAGAGCCTCATTACCGTCGGCGTGATCGCGAGCTTCCTGAGCTACTCCCGCCAGTTTGTTCGCCCGCTGAACGACCTGGCCAACATCTATAATCTGCTCCAGTCCGGCGTGGCGGGTGCAGAGCGGGTGTTCGAGGTGCTGGACGAGAGGGAGGAGCCGGACGATTTGCCGGATGCGGTACGGCTCGATCGCACCAAAGGCCACGTCGTATTCAAGGACGTAAGCTTCGGGTACCGGCCAGAGGTGCCGATCCTGAAAAGGGTCAGCTTCGAATCAAAGCCGGGGACCAGTACGGCCTTGGTGGGGCCGACAGGGGCGGGCAAGACGACGATCGTCAATCTGCTGACACGGTTCTATGACGTGACCGGGGGTTCCATCCGGATCGACGGCGTCGATATCCGCCATTACACCCGCGACAGCCTCCGCCGCACGTTCGGGATCGTGCTGCAGGACACGTACCTGTTCTCCGGCACGATCAAGGAAAACATCAAATACGGCAAGCCTGACGCGACGGATGAGGAAATCCGCGAAGCCGCCGTAATGGCGAACGCCGACGTATTCATCCGCCGCCTGCCGGACGGCTATGAGACGGAGCTGTCGGAGAACGGCGGCAACCTCAGCCAGGGTCAGCGCCAGCTGCTGGCCATCACCCGCGTCATTCTGGCGAAGCCATCGATCCTCATCCTCGACGAGGCGACGAGCAGCATCGACACGCGGACCGAGCTGCATATCCAGGATGCGCTGCTCCAAATCATGAAGGATCGTACGACCTTCATTATCGCGCATCGGCTCAATACGATCCGGGACGCCGACAACATCATGGTCATCGATCATGGCGAGATCGTGGAGCAGGGCAGCCACGACGAATTGATCGGGCGCCAAGGCTTCTACGCCCGGATGTTCGAGAGCCAGTTCAAAAACCTGGAGAGCGCAGGAGAATAATTGGTTGCTTGCGCTCCCGGAGCTTGTTCACGATTATATTGAATTTGTCTTAACCAGATCGAACACATTCGGATTGTATCTTTTTAAGGAGTTTGTTCACTGACAACAAACATATTTCGAGTGCATCTTTTAAAGTGTTTGTTCACTGATAACGAGCAAATTCAAATTGTATCTTTCCAGGGTTTGTTCACTGATAACGAGCAAATTCAAATCGTATCTTTCCAGGTGTTTATTGAGTGATAACGAGCAAAATCAAATTGTATCTTTCAAGGTGTTTGTTGAGTGATAACGAGCAAATCAAATTGTATCTTTCAAGGTGTTTGTTCAGTGATAACGAACAAAATTCAAATTTTTATTTTCATAGTGTTTGTTCACTCTCAACGAACAAATTGCAATTTTGTCTTTCAAAAGGTGGACACTAACACCATATCTTTGTCCTCAGTCACTACCCCGTATATTGATTTGAATATAAATATTAACACAATATATAGGAAAATTTCCTATCCAGCCGCCCGTTGAAGAATATAGTGTCGTGTCCTCCTTTTATAAAACAAAACAAGGATATGTCCATTATACGAGGACAGAGGATGTACGAGAGCTATTACAAAATGGAAAGTCTCGGGGAGCAGCTGGTGGGTTTGAGATTTGTGGAGTGTCGGGGAGCAGTTAGTGGGTTTGTGATCAAGAGAGTGCCGAGAAGACAGTTGATTGGTTTGAGATTAGGAAAAGTGTTGGTGGTTTTGAGATCTGAACAGTGCCGGAGAAAAGGCTGATTGACTTAGATTTGTGGAGTGCCAGGGAAGCAGTTTGTTTGAAACCAGAAGAACAACGGGGGAAAGTCGGTTTGCACCCTTGCACCTCATGCTGATTCCCGATTAGACCAGTTTTGTCTACTGACAACGAACATATTGCGATTTTGTCTTTTAAAAGGCGGACACTAGTACCATTCTTTGGTTCGGCATAAAACTTCTATATATAGTTAAAGGCTGGGTTTTAACGCTAAATATAGGGGTGAACTCTTGAAGTGGCGAGCTGAAGAATATTAGTGCCGTGTCTTTCTTTTGTAGGACAAAATGGAAAAGTGTCCATTGGATAAGTACGTTTTTGGTATATCCTCTCTGTTATTCTTATTGGGTAACGTGAAGGTCCCAATAGAATTGGGGCGTGCAAGAATACACCAGCCACTCAGGTTGGAAGGCCCAGGATGAAAATAACGAACAAGCAACCAGTCCCTTTTGAGGGCCCCATTGATGAGGCAAAAAGGGTCCCCATCGAAGGGACCCTCAATGAAAAAGCAGCCATTCCCCATAGGGGAGGCTGCTTTTTCTCTGTTTAATAGGCGTTGCGTTGGGCATATTAGCGCTTCTCGACAAGCTGCTTCACCGAAGACTCGGAGGAAGTCTCTTCTTCCTCGACGATTCCGCGCGTAGAGCTTCGGAACTCGCGGAGCGTGTCCCCGAACGCTCTTCCGAGCTGCGGGAGCTTCGATGGCCCGAATAGGACGAGGGCGATGGCCAAAATAATGACCAGGCCGGATACACCAATGTTGTTCAGCATAGCATGTACACCTCTTTTCTGGATTAACGTCCTAGCCCCCCAGATGACTGAACGCTGGACGGATGGCGGCTATCGTCTGGTCAGGACTGCGACCCCCGAGTTGCCGGACTACGGAACTGATGCGGTCTCGGATAGACGGAGAGTGCAATTTCCTGGCTGCCAGACGGATTGAACTGCTGCAGTTGCCAGACTTTGGGATTGTGCAGCTGCTGATGAGCAGGAACTGCAGTTTCCTAGCTGCCGCAGGGCGGGAGTGCTCGATATAGCAACCGGATGGTCAGGACTGCAACGATTTAGCTGCCGGACGGGCTGTGCAGCTGCTAATGAGCAGGAACTGCAGTAGTCTAGCAACCGGATGGCGGGAATGCAACGACTTAGCTGCCAGATGGGCTGGATTGCATTTTCCGCCACTGGCGGCCGGATACGTAAACGCTGATCTCGAACAGCAGGATGAGCGGAATGGTGACGGACAGGTGCGAGACGAAGTCCGGCGGCGAAATGCAGGAGCCGAGGATCGCCAGCCCCAGGTAAGCGTATTTGCGCGTCTTTTTCAGCGTATCGGGCGTCAGGATTCCGATTCGGGTCAGGAACAGAATGACCACTGGAAGCTCGAAGGCGATGGCCATCGGGATGACCAGATCGAACAGGAACCCGAAGTACCGGTCAATCCCGTACGTTTCGATCGCCCCGATTGTTTGGTTCATGCGCTTCATAAACTTCAGCATCATCGGAAACACAACGTAATAGCTGAACGACAGCCCGGCCAGAAAAAGCACGAATGCGACCGGAATGAAGGGGAACGCGCTCTTCGCCTCATGCTCCGTGAGCCCCGGCTTCACAAAAGCCCACAGCTGGTACAGGAGGACGGGAACCGTGAACATGAGCGCGAAGATCAGCGCGCATTTCATGTAGATCAGAATGCCGTCCGTAAAGGAAAACACGTTCCAGGCGATCGGCTCCGCCAAAGGCTGAGACTTGAGGTAGAGCAGGATGCCGGGGGCGGCGTACAATCCGGCGGCAAACGTCACGATGAAGCAGATGCCGACGATGATCAGCCGCTTTCGCGCCTCGGCGACATGAACAATCCAATTGTCTTGATCCATTTGATTCCCTCCGCATTTTCCTTGCCCACAGGCGGTGTTTTCGCTTAAACGAGAGATCCGCCTGATTTCAAATATTTCGCAATGCCTTCCGCAGCCCGGTAAGCGAGGGCGCCAACGGTACCAGTCGGGTTATAACCGCTGTTATGCGGGAAGGCGGATGCGCCGACGACAAACACGTTTTCGGCATCCCACATTTGGAGATAGTTGTTGACGACCGAAGTCGAAGGGTCCGATCCCATAATCGCGCCGCCGGTGTTGTGCGTGGATTGATACGGCACGATATTGAACGGCCCCAGCTCCTTGGATGAGCCGATAGACGAGGGTTTCATTTCCTTCATGATGGCTTCGGTTTTACCTGCCATGAAGGAGATCATCTGCCGGTCCTGCTCCTCAAAGTCGAACGTGATCCGGACCAGCGGTTTGCCGTAAGCGTCCTTGTAGGTCGGATCCAGATCGAGATAGTGGTGCCTCCAAGGCATGCTCGATCCCTGCGCCGCCACGGTCAAATAATTGTTCGCGTATTTCAGCGAAGTCGCTTTGAAGTCCTTGCCCCACGTTGGCGTCCCTTTCGGAACCGAATTGTTCGCGATCGGGCGGAGCCCGGTTTGCGAAATCCGGATGCCTGCGCCGTGGATGAAATTCAGATCGCTGTGATCAAAGTTGTCGCCGTTGAAGTCCGGGATTTCCATGCCGAGCGCGCCGGCTCCGGCAAACAGGTTGAACTGCTTGTCGTCATAAAAACCGGTCGCTGAACCGCCATTTGTTTGGTAAGCGTAGTTTTTGCCCACAACGCCCGTTCCCGAATTCGGATCGTACGGCTTGCCGAGCTTGGACGTCAGCAGCAGCCGGACGTTGTTGAACACGTAGCTCGCCAGAATGACGACGTCTGCCGGCTGTTCGTATTCCTGGCCGGTCAACGGGTTAACATATTTCACGCCTGTGGCCTTCTTCCCGTCATGCAGAATATCCGTCACGTTGGCATACTCACGGAGCTCGAAATGCCCGGATTTCTGTGCGACCGGAAGCACGGTCACGACCGGATCGGCCTTGGCGCCGTATTCGCAGCCAAAGCGCTCGCAATAGCCGCAGTACTGGCAAGGGGCGCGGGTAATGCCGTCCGGGTTCGTATACTGCTCGGACAGGTTGGCCGACGGCATCATATACGGATGGTAGCCAAGCTTTTTGGTCGCTTCCTCGAACATTTTGATCATCGGCGTCTTGGTCATCGGCTTGGTCGGGAACGGCTTGGAGCGTTTGCCAACCATCGCCGCCTGTTCCTGATCCCCGGAAATGCCCGCGACCTCTTCGAACTTGTAGAAATAGGGCTCCAGCTCGTCGTATGTAATGCCCCAGTCCTGAATGGTCATGCCATCCGGAATTTTTTTCTTCCCATATCGCTCGATCGTTTTGCTCCGGATTTCGAAATCGTACGGCAGGAACCGGTACGTTTGTCCGTTCCAGTGGATGCCTGCGCCTCCGAGGCCTTCCCCGAGCAGGAAGGCGCCGTATTGGCGCATCGGCAGGGCCGTCATTTTCGACGTGTTCCGAAAGGTGATCGTTTCCTTGGACAAGTCCTGCATCAGCTCATAGCGCTGGGCGTAACGGAGCTCGTCATGGACCATGTAATAGTCCTCAGTAGAACGGGGTTTACCGCGTTCCAAGCCGACGACCTTGATTCCCTGCTTGCTTAATTCGGCGGCGATAATGCCGCCGATCCATCCCATCCCGACGATCAATACCGGGACTCTTGGCAATTTCGTAGCCATGGATAACTCTCCTTCTCTGTCAGCATGTAAAAATTAATGTGTGGCCAAATGGTCATGCAGGCTGAGCGGATCTGTTTTTGCAAAAGCGTCCTCACCGACAATTTTGGCATAGGACATCTGGTTGCCCGGATAGTTCCGCATCTTCCAGCCCTCCATGTTGACGTTGCCGCCATAGAGCGGGTCCGCATATACGCCTTCGAGCGTCATATTGCGAAGCAGGTCGAAGAAGCTTTTGCCGGTGATGCCGTTAATCACTTCAATGTCACCTTTTTCAAGCGAAGTCAGAATGGCGTCTTTTTCTTCGTCGGCAAGGTCGGTAAACCCCTTTTGGTACTTTTTCTGGCTTGCATTGTCAATGGCGGTAAGCCCGAGCAGGAAGACCTCGTTACGGTTAATGCTCTGATAGTCGCCCTGTGTGGCTTCCCCTTTAACAAAAGGCCCCATGCGGTATTCGCGAGCGTTGAAGCCCCAGTGACCGGCTAACTGATGGTCGATGTAGTAAGCAACGCCCAAGTCGTTGGCTCCAGGACCGTTATCGTCCTTAGGAAAAATGCGCTCTGTCGCTGCCTGTGTAATTTGCAGCTGGCGCTGGTTGAAGTACATGGTCGCATGGTTATAATCTGCAGCAGGCTGCGTTCCGGTTTGCGGCGATGTCGGCGCATTTGCAGCCGGCTTTTTCTTGCTGAAGCCGCCGGTAATGGCCCCGCCAATAACGCCACCGACGACCAGACCGCCGATCGCCGTCCCTGAATATTTCAGGAACTGGCGCCTGGACCCGCTTGGTGGTTGTTCCTTTTGTTGTTCTGCCATGGTTTCATTCCTCCTTGTGGGATATGTTCCCCTTTGCTGGGTATATTATGCACTTGCCATGCCAAGCCGAAAAAACCGCAAATACGAAAAATCACGATAATCCGCGTACATGAAAAGCTTATTGCTGGGGCATCGTAGCTGTATTGAGGCAAATTTGAAAAAGTTGAAGGGAGACACCTCCAAATGAAAAAATCGATCATTTTCCTGAGCCTGCTGCTCGTTCTTTCCCTGTCCGCCTGCGGTAAAAGCAGCGACAATAACAACAACCAGGGCGCAGCCAATAACAACGCCGGCACTACCGGTAATACGGGTACAACGACCGGGCAAACCGGCGGCAACGCAGCAGCCGGCAACGGGGAAGCGACCTTTAAAGCCAACTGTGTCAGCTGCCACGGCAACAATCTCGAAGGCGCCGTAGGACCGAACCTGCAAAAGGTCGGAGCCAAATACTCCGCGGACGAGATCGCCGGGATCGTATCGAACGGCCGCGGCGGCATGCCGGCTTTCAAAGGCCAACTGTCCGATGCTGACATTCAAGGCGTAGCCCAGTGGTTGGCCGCCAAAAAATAAGCGCGCTTCGGCCCAGCCATGCAAAAAGCAGCCTTTCTGTCAGGGGGCTGCTTTTTTACTTCACCGGGAAGACGGCGCTGCATTCGCATGTTCGCCGCAGGCTTCATGCTTGGCGGCTTGTTTATTTTTCGACAAAATCGGGTAATTTTAGAGAAAATTCAACATCAAGAATTTCGATATGGGGGGTTTCGCATGAAAATGGGAAGAATCCTTCTGGCCTGCCTGCTGCTCGCGTCGATGCTGACGGCCTGCGGGAATAACGGGGAGAACGCCGGGAAGGTCAAGCTGGAGTTTTTTCAAAACAAGCCGGAGGCCAAAGGCTCCTTTGATAAGCTGGTGGCCAAGTTCAACGCTTCGCACCCCGGGATCCAGGTCACCCAGGTGAATCCGCCGGATGCCGAAACGGTCCTCAAGACAAGGGTCGTCAAGAACGACATTCCCGACGTCATCGGCATGGGCGCGACCGACACGTATTCGATCCTGGCGCAGAGCGATATTTTCGCCGATCTGACCCAGAGCAAGCTGGTCGAATCCATTGATCCGAACTACATAAAAATGCTCAAGGACGTAACGGGGCTGAGTAAAATTACCGGCATCCCTTACGCAACCAACGCCAACGGCATTATGTACAACAAGGACATCTTCAAGAAGCTGGGGCTGAGCGTTCCGAAAACGTGGGATGAGCTGATTGCGACTGCCCAAAAGGTGAAGGACAGCGGCATCATTCCGTTTTATTTTACATACAAGGACGACTGGCAGACGAATCTGCCGTTTAATGCGCTCGCACCCAACTTGGTCGGCATCGATTTCTTCAAGCAGCGCCGTGAGAATCAGGTGACCTTCCAAGAGAAGTTCCGCGAGGTGGCGGAGAAGCAGCTGAAGCTGCTCGATTACGGACATGGGGACAACTTCGGGAAAACGTACGCGGACGGCAACCGTGCTTTTGCGCGCGGGGAATCGGCCATGTATATCCAGGGAAGCTGGGCCATTCCGGAAATCCGGAAATCGAACCCGAACGCGAATATCGGCTTCTTCCCGTTCCCGACCGGAAACGACCCGGACAAGAACAAGCTGATCTCCGGGGTGGACACGCTACTGACCATCTCCGAGAGCACCAAGCATAAAAAAGAAGCGGAGGAATTCATCGCTTTTCTCCTCGAGCCGGACAATATCGGCCAGTACATCAAAGAACAGACCGCGTTCTCGGCCGTTAAAGGTGTGACGCAGGACGACCCTGCGGTTGCCGAGCTGCAGCCTTATTTCAAGGCGGGCCGAGTCGTCGATTTTGCCGACCACTATATCCCGGCTGCCGTGCAGCTGAACTCGATCGTTCAGGGGTTCCTGCAAAACCGGAATATCGACGCCTACCTGAAAACGCTCGATACCGAGTGGGACAAAGTCCAGAGCCGGAAATAACATCATGACCAAAAGAGGAGGATGAAGGGATGTCCAAGCGACTTACGGCGTTTTATTGGATGACCGTGCCGGCGGTCGTACTGTTCTTCGTATTTATGACACTGCCCGCCCTGCAGGGCATTTACTATTCGTTCACGAACTGGAACGGGTTCGGGAAACATTATGACTTTATTGGGTTCCGCAACTACGCAAACCTCTTTACGGACAGCAACGTGGGGAACGCCTATCTGTTCACCTTCAAGTTCGCCATTGTCGTCACCATTCTGATCAATGTGCTCAGTCTGCTGATCGCTCTAGGCCTGAACGCGCGGATCAAGGCGCGCAATTTCCTCCGCGGCATTTACTTTCTGCCGAACATTTTGAGCGTGCTGATCGTCGGTTACATTTTCAACTACCTGTTCTCCAACGTCTTCACGATCTGGGGTCAGAACCTGGGCATCCATGCGTTCTCAACGAACATTCTGGGCAACGAAAATCTGGCCTGGATCGGGGTCGTCATCGTGGCGGTATGGCAGGGGATTGCGTTTAATACGATCCTGTATCTGGCGGGACTCCAGACCATCCCGGCTTCGCTGTACGAAGCTTCAAATTTGGACGGGGCCAGCCGCTGGCAGGAATTCTGGAGAATTACCTTTCCGCTCATTTCCCCGTTTTTCACGATCAATATGGTGCTGGCGATGAAAAACTCGCTGATGGTCTTCGATCAGATCGTTGCCTTGACCAATGGCGGGCCCGGCCGGGCGACACAGTCCATTTCGCACCTGATCTACATCGGCGGGTTCCAGGGAGGCGAGTTCGCTTACCAGTCCGCCAACTCGGTCATTTATTTTATCGTCATTGCGATCATCTCCATCCTGCAGCTTAAATTTCTTCAAGGAAGGGAGAGCGATATGTAATGAGAACGAAAACGAACTGGGCCGTCATGATCCTGATTGCCCTGGGGACGCTGCTGATTTTGTTCCCGCTGTACATGACCTTGACCATTGCGCTGAAAAATCCCGAGGAGATGACGCGGTCGGTCTTCGCGATTCCGACGACGTTTCACTGGGAAAACTTCTCGAACGCGGTGAAAATGACCAACTTCTTCCGCGCATTCCGCAACAGCGCGCTCGTGACGATCTCGACGGTGGTGCTGACGCTGCTCACCAACTCGCTCGTGGCGTACGCCATCGCCCGGAATATGCACCGGAAGTTCTTCAAAGGGCTGTACTTCTACTTCATCAGCGCTATGTTCATTCCGTTCCCGATCATCATGCTGCCGATCGTCAAGCTGGCGTCGGCGCTGCATATGACCAATCTGGTCGGCCTGACGATCCTGCATACGGTCTATGCGCTGGCCTTTAACGTCTTCGTCTACGTCGGCTATATCCGCTCGATCCCGACGGCGCTGGAAGAGGCCGCCACGGTGGACGGCGCGACGACGTGGGGCACGTTCTGGCGGATCATTTTCCCGCTGATGGCGCCGATCAACGCCACCGTCGGCATCCTGATCTGCCTGTCGACCTACAACGACTTCCTGCTCCCGCTGATCATTATCAGCGACCAGTCGAGCTATACGCTGCCGCTCGTGCAGTACATTTTCCAGGGACAGTTCAACACGGACTACAACCTGGCCTTCGCTTCGTATCTGATGGCGATGCTGCCGATGATCATTATCTACCTGTTCGCGCAAAAATGGATCATCAACGGCGTGACACAGGGCGCCGTCAAATAAAGTGTAAAGCGTTTGTTACAAGCCGCTCCTCGGGCAAGCACCGGGGGCGGCTTTTGATTTTCTTGACGAAAGCAGTGCTGTAAGCGTGCTGGCATCGCAGCCGCCGTCTGTTCCACGGCTGTTAGCTGCTCGTTCGTGTGCGCTTGGCCTTAGTCCTCCTGCCGAACTTCGGCTTTGACCCGAGGGGCTGCGGATTTTTTTCTCCGTTTCAGGTACACGACGAGAGCCAGGACCGCAGCAGCCACCAGGATAGCCGCTAGCGAATACTGGGAAATCAAATGCAGGAACTGCTCGATCTTCGAGCCGACCAGCCTGCCGATCATGACATAGACAATAACCCAGGCGAGTCCGCCAATGTAGTTATAGATAAAGAAGGTCCGGACATTGATCCGGAGCACGCCGGACACGTATCCGGTAAAATGCCGAAGCCCAGGCACGAAGTAACAGATCAGAATGAGCTTGGTGCCGTACCGATCAAACCAGCCGGTAATTTTGGCAATCCGGGCCGGGTTCAGGAGGACGTACTTGCCGTATTTTTCAAAGAAGGGCGTTCCCATACGATACCCGATAATATACGTCACCGTCGTGCCGACAATGGCGCCGATATACGAATACAAAATAATTTGCAGCAGGTGAAAGCTCCCCAGCGTCGACATATGGCCGGAGATGGCCATGGCCAGCTCTCCCGGGAAGGGGATCGCCAAAGATTCGGCGAAGAGGCCGGCAAACAGCACCATATACCCGTATTGTTCAAACAGATGGATGATCCACTCCATAGTTTCTCTCCTTACCGGCCTTCGCCGCCTGCAGTCAAATCCAACCTGAGGCCGATGCCGTCTCATGCTTTCGTCCATTCTAACGGAGCGGCGGGTCATCCAGAAACTGTCTCTGGCCTAGGTTCAAACTGGACTTTGGTCTTGGAGATTGCAGAAACTTTGCGAAAATCCTTGAATAATAAGAAAAACGCCTATCTTACGATATAAGTAGGAGCACTTTCTGGAGCTTATACTTTCTTATATCTTCAAATAAAAAGGACACTTCCCCTTCGGTCGAAAGGGAAGTGCCCTTTTTTAATGTTTACCGGTTATTTCTTCGTGCCATGCTGCTTGGTCGGAAGCTTTGCGCTGGCTCCTTTGCTGATGCCATCCTTGTGTTTGCGAGCTTTTTCTTGGGTATCGTGGAGCTTCTCCACATACTCGTGCGTGCTGTCCATGGCTGTTCAACCTCCTTGTGTTTGCAGTCGGCATTCCCTGTTACTATGACCACTCCGGGCGGCCTGCATTCATCTTGCGTGAGGAAGGCAGAAGAATAAAAATACCCAGAAACGTTTGACAAAAACCGGTCAGCTGTTAGAATAATAACTAAGTCAGATAATTGAGAATGAATATCATTATTAATTAGTTCGAAAGTGACATATGCTTTTTCGGAATATTTTCATTATTTTCAATGACTGGCCAGACTAAAGAAAGCGTTGGATAGCCATGAAAAACACTTACCTGTGGACGCTGTGGATCCTGCTTATCGTATTCTCAGCCGCTTCTTTGTTTATCGGGGTGAAGGATATTTCCCCGCTGGATCTGTTTCATCTCACAGCCGAACAGAAGCAGGTGCTCTGGATCAGCCGCCTGCCGCGCCTGATCAGCATTATCATCGCCGGCACGAGCATGAGCATTATCGGCCTGATCATGCAGCAGCTGACGAGAAACAAGTTCGTGTCGCCGACAACGGCCGGAACGATGGATTCGGCAAGGTTCGGCATTTTGGTAGCCCTCATGGTGTTTGGTAACGCGGCGCCGCTGGTGAAAATGCTGGTGGCCTTCGTTTTTGCGCTGCTGGGAACGATGATCTTCATGCGGATCCTGGATAAGGTCAAATACAAGGACGCGATTTTCATTCCGCTTGTCGGACTCATGTTCGGCAACATTGTCAGCTCGGTCACGACGTTTTTTGCCTATAAAAGCGATCTGATCCAGAACATGTCCTCCTGGCTGCAGGGCGACTTTTCCATGATCCTCAAAGGCCGCTACGAGATGCTGTACATCAGCATTCCGCTCCTGATCATCGCCTATCTGTTCGCGAACCGCTTTACGATTGCGGGCATGGGGGAGGAGTTCGCGGTGAACCTGGGGCTTAACTATAAGGCCGTCGTCAACATCGGACTGGTCATCGTCGCCGCTATTTCATCAGTCGTGATTTTAACCGTGGGCATGATTCCTTTTCTGGGCCTGGTCGTTCCGAACATCGTCACGATGTATCTGGGGGACCATCTGAAGAAAAGCCTGCTACATACCGCACTGCTGGGAGCCGTGTTCGTGCTGTTCTGCGACATTCTGGGTCGGGTCATCATCTTTCCGTATGAAATCTCCATCGGCGTCACCGTCGGGGTGATTGGCAGCGCGATCTTCATCTATTTACTGCTGAGAAGAAGGGCATACACATGAGCAAATCCAATCTGACCAAGCTGATCGTTTTAACTGTCATCGCACTTGTCCTGATTGCTGTCTTTATGGTGATCCAGTCCGGCGGCAACTGGGACTATATCCTTCCGCGCAGGGGCAAAAAAGTGCTGGCCATGATCCTGACCGGCGGAGCGATCGCCTTCTCGACGGTCGTATTCCAGACGATTACCAACAACCGCATTTTGACGCCGAGCATTATGGGGCTGGATTCCCTGTATATGCTGTTTCAGACCTTCATGGTCTATGTGTTCGGCTCGATCAGCCTGACGGCGATGGGCAAAAACGTGAACTTTCTCATTTCCGTCGGCATGATGGCCGTGTTCTCGGTCGTGTTCTACAAGCTCCTGTTCAAAAGGGATGGCCAGAACATTTACTTTCTGCTTCTGCTCGGTCTGATCTTCGGCACATTGTTTCAGAGCTTGTCCTCCTTTATGGAGGTGCTCATCGATCCGAACGAGTTCCAAATCGTCCAGGACAAAATGTTTGCCAGCTTCAACAACGTCAATACGGATCTGCTGCTGGTGTCGGCGGCCGGGATTATGCTGGTGACCGCCTATTTTACGCGTTATACCAAGTATCTCGATGTCATTGCTATGGGAAGGGATCACGCTGTCAATCTGGGCGTCGATTACGACCGGGTGGTGAAAAGGCTGCTCATTGTTGTAGCGGTGCTCATTTCCATCGCGACGGCGCTCGTCGGGCCGATCACCTTCCTAGGGCTGCTCGTGGCCAACGTGGCCTATCAGCTGATGCGGACCTACCTGCACACGCTGCTGATTCCGGCTGCGGTGTTGATCAGCATCGTCGCCCTTGTCGGAGGGCAGCTGCTGGTGGAGCGGGTGTTTACCTTCTCCACGACGCTGAGCGTCATCATCAATATGGTCGGCGGCGTGTACTTTATCTATCTTTTGCTAAAGGGGAGTAAATCATCGTGATCGAGGTTAAAGGGGTTTCCAAACAATATGGCGGCAAAACAGTGGTCGACAACGTCTCGGTGAGCATCGCCAAAGGAAAAATCACCTCCTTTATCGGTGCCAACGGGGCGGGCAAAAGCACGCTTCTCTCCATGATCAGCCGCCTCATTTCCTGTGACGGCGGTGAAATCCTGATCGAAGGGGAGCGGGTGGAGCGCTGCAAGAGCAGCGAACTCGCCAAGAAAATCTCGATTCTGAAGCAGTCCAATCATATTAACGTCCGCTTGACGGTCAAGGAACTGGTAAGCTTCGGCCGGTTCCCTTACTCGCAGGGCCGGCTGAAGCCCGAGGACTGGAAATACGTTCAGGAAGCTATCGATTATATGGAGCTCGGCGATCTGCAGGACCAATACCTGGACCGGCTGAGCGGAGGGCAGCAGCAGCGGGCCTTTATCGCGATGGTCATTGCCCAGAACACCGACTACGTGCTGCTGGATGAACCGCTGAACAACCTGGACATGAAGCACTCGGTGCAGATCATGAAGGTGCTTCGGCGGATGGTGGATGAGCTGGGTAAGACGGTCATTATCGTCATTCATGACATCAATTTTGCCTCCGTCTATTCAGACGACATCGTCGCGCTAAAGAACGGCAGGGTCGTGAAGGAAGGAACGGCAGACGAGATCATCGATACGCCGGTGCTGAAGCAGGTCTACGGGATGGACATCCCCATTGAGAACATTAACAACAACAAAATTTGCGTTTATTTTGCCTGAAGCCTGAGGCCCGGGAGAGGTAAGAGGCAGCTTATTCGAAAAATAAAGTTCTCCCTGAGTTGAACGGGCCAGGTGAAGAATCATATGGAATGCTAACCAAGGGAAATTATATGCGTGGACTCATCCCAGCCAGGCGCCGGCGGGTAGTTCATCACATAATTTTATACATTTACGGCTTGGTTCAAGCCGAAAACCAAATCAGAATATGGGGTGGATGAAGTTGAAAACAAGAAAGATGATGCTGTTCATCATCACGGCCGTGTTGGTCGTCGTCCTGGCGGCATGCGGCAATAAAAATACGGCAGAACCCGCGAAAGAGGCGTCTGCTGAACCGACCAACACTTCGGCGGCTGCAGGTTCCGAGGAGCTGACGATTAAACATAAGCTTGGCGAGACAAAGGTCAAAAAAAATCCGCAGAAGGTCGTCGTGTTCGACTTTGGCATTCTGGATACATTGGATAAATTGGGCGTTCAGGTTACCGGGGTTCCGCAGGCGAACATTCCTCCGTACCTGTCCAAGTACGCCGACAAGGATGCATATAGCAACGTGGGGAGCCTGAAAGAGCCGGATTTTGAAAAAATCAACGCGCTGAGCCCGGACCTGATTATTATCTCCGGCCGCCAATCCGATGCTTACGAGGAGCTCAGCAAGATCGCGCCGACGGTTTACCTGGGCCTGGATACGGCGCGGTACATGGAATCGTTTAAGGAAAATATGAACACCGTCGGCCAAATCTTCGGCAAAGAAGACGAGATCCAAACGGAGCTGGACCATGTCGACAAGACGATCGCGGAAATTCACGATAAAGCCGCTGCTTCGGGCAAAAACGCCCTGATCGTGTTGGCGAATGAAGGCAAGCTGAGCGCTTACGGCGCGGGCTCCCGCTTCGGACTGATCCACGATGTGCTGGGCTTTACACCGGTGGATGCAAACATTGAAGCTTCCACGCACGGTCAAAGCGTCACATCCGAATACGTAGCCGAGAAGAATCCGGACTACCTGTTCGTCGTGGACCGCGGCGCGGCTGTTGCCGGAGAAGGCGGGGAATCCGTATCCGCCAAGCAGACGGTGGAGAACGATCTGATCAAAAATACAAAAGCCTTCAAAGACGGGCACATCGTATATCTCGATCCGAACTATTGGTACCTATCCGGCGGCGGACTGCTGTCCGTGCAGGAAATGGTCAAGGAAGTCGGAGCAAGCATTCAGTAGTTAGGCAAAGAGTACGCGGCCGTTCAGGCGCGTGCCACCAGGAGCTGTCGCGGAGGTCCGTAAGGACGCCGCGGCGGTTTTTTTGCGTTTCTTCTCTGCCCCCTTATCGCGGCCGTTCCGCCAGCATCAGGAAGTAGGTGACCAGATAAGCGCAAGAGGTTGCTCCAAACCATGCAAATATGCCCGGGGTCATCGCGAGGAACAAACTAATGGGCAGGGACCAAAGAAAAGCGATCAGCACAAGCGCTTTAAGGCGAAACCAAGCAGACACGATCGCAAGGACGGCCGGCACGCACAGCGTAAAGAAGGTGATTTGAAGGGGGCCGGTTTCGAGGCTGGATGAATACGGATTGAAAAAGCCCAGCATCATCCAAAGCAGGATGGTGGCTGTACCGGCAGTCGTGGCTAGCAGAGCCGCCGGGCGTCTGAGTTGACGTATCATCGATAAAACACCTCTTTCGTCACTTGAATAAATCGGGGTGCTATCTATTGGTTCCTTTCGTTCCCCCATCCTGGCTGCCCCCGCCGCCCAGAACCGGAGTGACCTCCAATTCAGAAAAAGGCGACTGGTGAGCCATAAAGAAGAAACGGGAATGTCCCGTAACGGACAGCACTTGAGCCTCGTTATTCCCTTTTACGGTCATGCTGGTAATCTTCGGGTCAAACACTTTTCCGGCAAGAATATTCACATTACGCCCCTTAGCGGTTTGAACGGTAAAGCCCCCAGTCATATAAGGAGTATCCTCTCCTTGAAAGTTCCGATAGGGGGACGACCGGTACCACTGATACCCGCGGGATCCCTCGTTCACCCCACCCACTCCGAAAGCGCCGTATTTTTCGTAAAAGATGAGCTCTTCCCCGTCGACCGTAATGGTCGTGAGTACGTCGGACAGTTCAACCTGCTCTTCATGAAGGCCATATTCTACGGCCTGTTCAGCACTATGAAACCATGGAGAGCCGGGCGACGCCGACGTTGCACGGCTGCAGCCTATCAACAGGCAGATGACATATAATACAACCGGTACCATGACCAGTCTGGTTTGAATTTTGATCACGGCTGTACCTCCTTCTCATACCTCAAATCCCAACGTCTTTTACTCTTAAACGTTAAGCTGTGATAAAAGTTGGCCTAATGGCATCATTTCATCATATGCCTCCATCCTATTGTGCGGCAAATCGGGAATATGCTTAAATAACAGAAAGGGTTATAAACGATCGCCAAGGTACGCGTAAAAGAAAGGAGGGAGGATGGTGGCCCAGCTGGATTTTGATCCAAGCGGATATACGGTCAGCTACCAGGAGGAGCGCATTTCGCTGCTTGCCAAAGAGTATGCGCTGCTGCAATTTTTATACAGCCATCGCGGCCAGGCTTTCAGCCGGGAACAGCTGCTGGACCGGGTATGGCCGATGGAATATCCGGTGGAGCGGACGGTGGACGACCACATTTACCGTCTGCGCAAGAAGCTGCGTCCCTGGAGTGCCCGCATCTTTCTGAACACGGTGCGCGGCTATGGCTACAGCCTGACGGTCAAGGAGCCGGATCTCCGCAATCCTTCGATGCAGGATACCGAGCTGCAGGCCCAAATGCGGCAGCTGATGAACAAGTACCTCATGTACGGCCAATGCAAGTCGATGATTACGCTGGCGAGCCAGCAGGATCTGCTCGGCTTTGAGCTCCCGCCATCCCACCTGATTTTTATCCGGTACGCGCAGGCGGATATCCACTGGTTTTTAACGGATAATGAATTCCCGCCGTCGAGCAAGCTGTATTATTTGCTGCATTTTTATTTGTACTTTTACCATGAACCGGGAAAATGCCTGGATTACTTCGAGCGAACCATGGCCGCTAATATTGGTCCGGAAGATCATCAGCGGGAGCTGAGGATTTTAAATATCATCGGACTGTACACCGACAACGGCCGGGTCGAAGAAGATCTGTCCAGGATTAGGGCGGCATACGAAGCCGTTCGCGAAGCGGGGGGAGATTTGGAATTTTTCAACGTCCATATCAAAATGGCGGAGATGTACGTTCACCTGGGTGCAGACAACCTGCCCGAAGCCGAACGCTGCGCTGGCGAAGTCGAACGGATGCTGGAAGAAACCCCGTATTTACGGGAAATCTGCTTTTACCACGGTCTTAAAGGGCGAATGCTGCTCCGGCAGGGAAAACGCGCCGAGGCCGCGGCTGCCTTGAACTACGGGATCGAGGTCGGAGAGATGACGCACAACGTGCCGCTGATCGTCGGATCGATCCGGGAGACGCTGGTCTTTCTGGAGCAAAAAGTGCAGGATCCACAGCTTCATCGCCAGTTCGCCGCGAAATACGCCGAATATAACCGGATGTATCAACTGGAAGCCAATAAAGTGCCGATCGAAGAAAAAATCGAAAGCATCCTGGGTGCTGTCTGATATTCCTCTGATATTCCTTCGTTACAGTGAGAGTACGCCATATTCTGACTGAACGGAGGAATTTTTCATGTCTACCCTTGTTACCGAGCCGCGGCCGTCCACAAAATCGGTCTGGACCAACCGCATCTATGCCAAAATGTTTACGGCTTATGCCATCTCGTCGTTCGGTGAATGGTTCGACGCCTTCGCGATCCAGGTTCTGGTCGCCTACCGCTGGCAGGCCGATCCCTTAATGATTGCGCTGATCCCGGTCATGATGGCCCTGCCGGGCATCCTTCTCGGGTCGCTCGCGGGGGTGGTCGCCGACCGTTGGAAAAAGGTCAACCTGATGCTGATCGCCGATGCGGCCGAGACCGTTCTAACGGTCCTGCTGCTGTTTGCTCCCGGCATGTACTGGCTGCTGCCGCTGCTGGCGCTGCGTGCCGCCATGGGCGTATTCCGCGTTCCATCGCATCAGGCGCTGACACGCCAGGTGGTCCACGAGGATCAGCTGCTGAAGGCGACTTCCTATAACGGTCTGGTCAACCAGTTCTCCAAAATCGCCGGTCCGCTGCTGGGCGCGGTCGTCCTGACCGTGCTATCCCCGCAGCTGTGCATTTTGGTGAATGCCGTAACCCGGTTAATTTCCTGCCTGCTGCTGTTTACGCTGCGCCGTATCGAGGCAAATCATACGGCTCCTCAGGCTGACATGAATCCGGGTGTAAATGCCGGTCCGGAGCACAGACCGGGCTTCATCGAGCAATGGAAGCAGGGCTGGGCGGTGCTGCTGCAGCGCCGGATTCTGCTCACCACGCTGATTGTGAATATGACGGTCATCCTCGTTATTCTTATGATCGATTTCCAGTTTCCTACGCTCTATAGAGAGATTGCGCCGGATAACGAATCTCTTCTGGGCTGGATGGTCTCCTCAACCGGCGTGGGTGCCGTAGCCACGATCATGATCTTGAACCGCCGGAACCGGATCGGTTATGGCACAGGGATCGGGGGCGGTATTGTCCTGGTAGGCGCAGCTATCGGGGCGATGGGGCTGCTGAGACCCGGTTCTCCGGAGATCTGGAGCATCGTGCTGGGCCTTGTCATCGGGATCGGCAACGGGCTGTTTATGGTGACGAACAATTACGCGCTGCAAAAGGAAACGCCGGAAGGCATGACCGGACGGATATTCGGCATTCAGAACATGATGTCCAGTACGATTATGATCGCAGCTCCATTGGCCGGTGGTTTGCTGATCAAAGGATTTGGCGTGGGAGAGGTGTTCTGCGTCCTTGGCCTGCTCGTACTTGTTTTTGGTATCATCTGCCTTCTGCTTCAGCGGATGCTCTGGCCGACGGACGCCAAGAAACGCGCCCATGAAGAACCCCTGCGGCAGGTATCCGGGTAGACGGTGCTGCCTTGATCCTGTGCAGGCCGGATAGCTCCCGGACATGAGCACGCCTTCTGCGAACTCCACCAGAAGCGCTTGGCAGCCAGACAAACAAAGCCTTAACCAATACAGCCCTGAGCCAATCGACCGGCTCAGGGCTGTTTGTTCTGGCTGAAACTCCCCCTGCTTATTCTGTAAGCGAACTAAACAATGAAGAGGCTTGTATCCCGCACTTTGGTCGGGGGCGGCATCGACCAAAGTCCAGGGAAAAGTCTGGACCCCGGATAGAATTGCCGGAACCTCCTTCTCTGTACAATAAGACGTAATCAATGCCAAAACGTTCGGATGGAGGAGATTATTCATGGAAATGGTCAATGTAAGGAGCGTGGGCGCCCGGCCGGCGTTCCGCTGGTTTGAAGGGGAGAAGTGGCTGGTCCTGACCGCTGTCTTGGGATTTCTGCTGTCCGCCTTCTGCGGGATCTGGACCCTTGTGAACGGGGCGGAAGTAGCCCCCGGGGGCAATGTTCAAAACGCATTTTCTTTTAACGCTGCGATCGGGATATTTTTGCTGTCGACGGCTCTCATTATCCCGTATTCGGGTCTCGGACGAAGAGGCAGAGCCTTTTACCGCTACCCCTATATCGTGCTCGCACTGTATTCCTATTTTGCCGAAACGGTACAAAACTTCCGGGGAGTTAATCCCCGGTTTGTCAAAGACGGGTCCGCCTTTGACAAGGCAGTGGGCAACGTTTTTGCGTTCATCGCCCTGCTGCTCGTCGTCTTTTATCTGTTCCTGGCCGCGCAGTATTTCCGTCGCAAAGTATACGCGGCTCATCCCGAGCTGGTGACGGGCATCCGTTATGCCATGGTAGCCGTGATGCTGTCTTTTGCAGCGGGGATCTGGATTTCGGTTAACCAAGGCCGGACCGTGGGGCTGCATGGTAACATTATTTGGCTGCACGGCCTGGGCTTCCACGCACTTCAGGCCATCCCGCTCGTCGCCTGGCTGAGTACTCGGACTTCGCTCTCCGTTTGGGTACGTCTCCGAATGATCCACCTGACGGGCATTTGCTACGTGCTTGGATTGGTCTTCATCGGATGGCAGACTTTGTTGGGCCATACGGTTCTTGAATGGTCAACGCTCACTGTTGCTGCCGGTTTCTGCTTCCTGCTCTCCTTGGCTGCCGGTGCTTTGATGCTGCGCAACGCGGACGGATTACTGAGAAAAATGCAATGAGTCATTTGTATTCAGCAGCCAGAGGAGAACCGATTAGGAGTACAGCGCCGCGAGCTTTTCGGCGGTCCGGCCCCATGTGAAAGACTGAAGTACCATGCTGCGTCCGCTGCCGCCCAGGCTGCGCCGCAGCTCTTTGCTTTGGGCCAGTGTGACCAGATATTCCGCAAAACCTTCCGGACGCCAGTAGTCATCCACCAAGTAACCATTTACCCCGTGCTTAATAATTTCGGGAATGCCGCCGATCTGCGAAGCGATGACCGGAAGCCCGGATGCCATGGCCTCGACGTTCACGAGGCCGAAGGCTTCGTGCCGCTGGGAGGGACAGACAAAGCAGTCGGCCATCCGGTAGATGCTGTGAATTTCGCTGTGGTTTTTGTTGCCGGTCCAGGTGACCGCTACCCTCAGCTTGGCGGCCTCGGCTTTCAGCTTCCGGATATATCCCTCCTTGCTCCGGCCTGCAATCACAAGATGCAGTGGGACCTGCTTGCTTGCGATTTGCGCGGCTTTCAGCAGAACGGGCACGCCTTTTCTCGGGATGATCCGTCCAGTGAACAGCACGGTGAAGACATCCCCGATTCCATACCGGCTGCGGGCCTGCGCCCGCTCAAAATCGGTTGGCGGACGAAACCGGTCGGTGTCGACGCCAAGCTCGACCGTACGTATTTTGTGCGCTTGTGAGGGAAACCGTACGGACAGCTTTTGCTTTAGCGAAGCGCTGTTGGCGACAATCCACCATGCATGCTTCAGTCTCGCGGCAACGAGCCGTGTCGAAGGCACGAACGTGAGCGAATGGAGAAACAGGGTTACTTTGGCCTGGGGAAAAGCCCGCTGAATAGCAGCCATATATTGGGGACGGTTATCCACCTGGATGACGTCGTAAGCTCTCCCTTGAATGAATCGAAGCACCGACGCGAGGTAGACTTTGGAGCTGCCGGAACGGACCCTGACAATACGAAACCCCTCATCCGTGCTCTCCAGAGGCAGTCCCGCGGAGGCTCTGCTTAAGACGGTTACCGCATGCTTCTTGGCAAGCTGCCTGGCGATGGATAAAATGCAGATTTCCACCGAGCCGCTGCCGGGAACAGGGAGCCGTTCGGGGGCTACGATCAGTATGTTCAAGCCGCTTTCCTCCCTTACAGCAAAGATGCTGATCCCCGCATCTGCTGCTTCAATTGATCCTTCTATTATTTATGCGCGCTCTCATAAGGGAGTACAGGATGCCAGCCCAGAAACGGAATCTATTGTTCTGCTTGCGGGATGAATGTCCTGTCCAGTCCGCCGTGCCTTGCATACAATAAACAGGTTTTGCAAGCGCGTTACAATCAATTTTGAAGACAGGACAGGAGAGATCGGTGGATGGGGGAGAAGAACCGCACGGCAGTCGTCAGCAAGTGGATTAAAACGAAAGTGCTGCTTGACAGCAAGGAAGTCCGGCCGTTTATGCTCGATACCCGTAAAATCAGCAAAACCGACCTGAAGGAGATGCTGAAGTCGTACCGTATGGTCTATGTCAAACCGGAAAACGGCACCCACGGCAAAGGGGTGATTCGAGCGGAACAGCTGGATAACGGAGATTATACGTATCAGGTGGAGACGGTAAAAAAGACCTTCGGCAGCTATGATCCGTTCTATCAATCCCTGCAGAAGCTGACCGGGAAGCGAAGCTACCTGATTCAAAAAGGGATTCATCTCGTAAAGTACCGTAAGCGCCGTTTCGATATCCGGGTGATGGTGCAGCGGCGTCCTGGAGGAGATTGGGAGGCGACCGGTTTGATCGGAAGAGTGGCCCATGAAGGCAAAATCGTGACTAATTACCACAGCGGGGGCACGCCGATGGATGTCAAAACGCTGCTCGGTGCCCATTTAAATGAGAAAGAGACGGCTAAAGTCATCCAATCCCTGAACAAGCTCGGGGTGACTACCGCAAAGCATCTGCACAAAAAGTACCCCGGTTTCCGGCACATCGGCCTGGACATCGGCTTTGACCGGACATGGACGCCGTGGATCATTGAAGTGAATACGAAGCCCGATCCGTACATTTTTAACCAGCTGAAGGATAAATCCATGTATCGTAAAGTGATGAAGTTCAGACAGGCCTGGAAGTAAGCAGGCATCTGCCGGATGCCGTTCATATGCAGTATATGCGGGGAAGGGGTCGGCTGAAGCGCCGGCCTTCTTTTTTGTATAATAAAAGGCACTTATCATCGACGGCTTCCCCGAATGTTAAAAAAGCAGCCATTGCCCTGCGGGTGAACCCGCGGTCAAGGCTGCTTTTTCGTATTAGGGCGTTTGCCCAACCTCCCGCTCAAAACCGACGATCCAATCGCCTTGGACCGCCGCATAACCTTCATCTCCTTCGGCAACCAAGCCGTACAGATGCTTCACGTCCAGGTATTCCTTCCGCTCCCCGTTATCAAATTCCAGGGTGATGTAATAGTACGTTCTGGAGGAGCCGCTGGAATTGGCAAAGCCGCTGCCGTTATCATGATGGCTGGCGCTGTGATGGCGGATGTCCATCCGTTTGGAAATGACGCGAGCGTAAACGGACGACCGGGGCGTACGGGCATTTTTTACATAACGGGCACCATTCATAATGAAGCTGGCAACGATGATGATGAACACAATGCCGAAAATAAAGGGGAAAATTCTAAACATAAAATCGAAGAAGTCAAAGCCTCCTCCGCCAAAGGGCGGTGGCCCGGGAGTCACCATAACGTTATTCTCCTTTCATGATGCCGGTTCGGTGTGCATTTAACCGGACATTGTGTAGAACGCGTAAAATGAAGGAAAGTTGTCGCATATCGGCAAAAAATACGGCGATTGTATGATTCATGGTCCGCTTCCATCCCTATATCTGCTATGCTAGTATTTGGAAAATAAAGATGATAGGGGGAGCTGCTATGCCAGAATCAAACCGTGAGCCGATCATCTCCATCCAAGGACTCGAAATGAACTATGGGGGAAAGCAGGTTCTGAAGGGCATCAACCTGGATGTGTATGAAGGGCAAATCATCGGATATATCGGCCCGAACGGCGCGGGAAAAAGTACGACAGTCAAAATCATGCTGGGGCTTGTCAAAGGTTACAGCGGCCGGGTTCGCATCTTCGGTAAGGATATTTCGGACGGAGAGGTAGAGTATAAGGCTAGGATCGGCTATGTTCCGGAGATCGCCGAGATGTACGATAGCTTGACCGCCCAGGAATACTTGACGTTCGTTGGTGAGCTGTACGGTCTTGAGCGGCGGCTTGCCGATCACAAGGCCCAGCGGTTGATGAAGCAGTTTGGCTTGGAAGAGGTCTACTATAACCGGATCTCCTCTTTAAGTAAAGGTATGCGCCAGAAGGTGCTGTTGATCTCAAGCCTCCTGCATAATCCTGACATTCTTTTTTTGGATGAGCCGCTCAGCGGGCTGGATGCAAACAGCGTTATGGTGGTGAAGGAGATGCTGGCGAGCCTTGCAGCCGAAGGCAAAACGATCTTTTATTCGTCTCATATTATGGAGGTTGTGGAGAAGATCAGCAGCCGGATCGTTTTGCTGAATGAAGGGAATGTTGTCGCCGATGGCAGCTTCGAGCAGCTGCAGGAACATCTGCATGAAGGAACACTGGAAGAGATTTTTACAGAGCTGACCGGGTATCATGAGCATAAAGATACGGCAGCTCGAATCGTGTCCATTGTAAAAGAGGTACAGCGATGAATGATTTCAAAACGCTGATTGTGCTGGACCGCTGCAAGGCTCTGTTCGAAAAGACAGGGATGGATTATGTGCAGATGCGCCGTATCCTACAGGTTAAACTCACGATGGATGGCCGCCGGGCGCCGACACTCATCGGTAAAACTTCCCGATCTGCTGATCCCGATGAGCTGTCGAACCAGTTTCTTAAGTCGCTGTGGATTTATGCCGTGATGGGGGTGGTCATGACCCCATTCGTGGTCATGGGTCACAACCTTATTTTTCAGATGAGCATCGTATTCGGTATTTTGATGTTTATGATCACGACGTCGATGATTTCCGACTTCTCCTCCGTATTGCTGGACGTTCGGGACCATACCATTTTGGGCTCCAAACCGGTAAACGCTAAGACGATCAATATGGCTAAGGCCATTCATATTATGATTTATTTGTTTTTTATTACAGGCTCGATTACGGCCGCACCGCTCGTTGGTGTCCTGTTCCGTTATGGTATCTTGTTCTTTTTGGTATTTGTGCTGGAGATCGTACTGATGGATCTGCTGATCGTCGCGATAACGGCATTGTTATACTGGCTCGTCCTCCGCTTCTTCGACGGAGAAAAGCTGAAGGACATTATCAATTATGTGCAAATCGGCCTCACGATGGTAATGGCGGTTGGTTATCAGCTCATCGCCAGAGTGTTCAATTTAGTGGATCTGCAGATCGGGTATGAAGCCCAATGGTGGCATGTATTTCTGTTCCCGGTCTGGTTTGCGGCTCCGTTTGGATGGCTGTTCGGTGGACATAGGGGAGAGGCGATCATCGTTTTCAGCCTATTGTCGGTCCTCCTGCCGCTCCTGGCCGTATGGATTTATGTTCGGATGATCCCATCGTTTGAAGCCAATTTGCGGAAACTGTCCACCCAGACTGCCCGCAAGAAGGGAAGGGGCGGACGGTGGCCGAATGTTCTGGGGCGCTGGATCTGCAGAAGCCGGGAAGAGCAGGTGTTTTTCCGCTTTGCGCTCGGCATGATCCGGAAGGAGCGGGATTATAAACTAAAGGTGTACCCTTCGCTGGGACTCTCGCTCATCTTTCCGTTTATTTTCATGTTTAATACGTTTAATTCGGGCAGCAGCTGGGAGGAGATTCGTGCAGGCAACTCTTATTTGTTTATGTATTTCTGTGCCGTGATGATCCCCAGCGCCGTCATGATGCTGCAGTACACCAGCACGCCGAAAGGGGCGTGGATTTTCAGTACGGTACCGCTGCGTAATCATGAGCCTGTCTATAAAGGCACGCTTAAAGCATGCATTGCTCAGCTTATTTTGCCGATTTTCGTTGTGGAGAGCGTGATCTTTACGGTGATTTTCGGCGTCAGAATTCTGCCGGATCTGCTGGTCATACTCGTCATGACCTTGCTGTATACCGTGATCAGCTTCCGGCTCATGGGTTTGGAGATGCCGTTTACCGAACCTGCTCAGGCAGGAACGCAATCCGGAAGGGCCGGCTTGATGCTCCTACTATTTTTGATATTGGGGGCCATGGCAGGGCTTCATTTTGCACTCCGTTTCTCGACTTACGGAGTATATGTGCTGATGGCTATGGCCTTGATCGCCAATATTGCCGCATGGAAACTGGCCTTCCGTAACCTTTAAGCTAAGGGCCGGAATATATTCTGCAAGCGGTTTTCTATCAAGCTGTACATAAGCGGCTCCGCCAATGCGGCGGAAGGCCGCTTTTTAATTCCCAAAATCGCTATTGACATCCCAATTGAGAACCAATATCATTTAGATATTTAATTGATACTGATTCTCAATATCAATAATTAGTACATAGCAGAGAGGGAGATTGTGTTCATGAAGACATTCCGGTTAAAACGGGGGCTGTTCGCTCCGTTCATCGTGTGCTGCCTCATCGCTTTATTCACTGCAGGCTGCAGTACGGGGGGAGAAGCCAAGGAAGGAGCCGCGCCACAGGCTGGCAGTGGAGATTCAAGCACACCGGCCCAACAGGAGGAGGTTCGCACGATCCAGCACTCGATGGGAACCGCCGAGATGAAAGGGACGCCGAAAAACATCGTCGTTCTTGAATGGACGTACGCGGAGGATTTGATTGCACTGGGCATTCAGCCCAAAGGTGTCGCTGACGTGGAAGGGTATAAGAAATACGTGAACGCCCAGCCGGGGCTGTCGGCGGACGTCATCGATGTAGGTACGCGGCAGGAGCCCAGTCTGGAGCTGATTACAAGCCTCAAACCAGACCTGATTATCGCGGAAAATTTCCGCGTGAAGGATACATACGAGCAGCTAAAGGCGATTGCGCCGACCGTAGTTTTTGATAACTACTCCAAAGAAGCTTCCCAGGATCAATACGCCACGATGGAGAATTCCTTCCGGACGATTGCCGATATCGTCGGCAAGAAAGAGAAAGGCGAGAAGGTGCTCGCTGACGTGAAGGCCACCTTTGACAATGCCAAAGTGAAGCTGAAGGCCGCGGGCAAAGAACATGTGAAATATGCTTTGATTCAAGGCTTTTCGAATCAGGATGCGGCGGTCATGCTGCTGTACTCGGACAACTCGATTGCTGCGGGCGCGCTGAAGCGTGCGGGCTTCGAGAATGCCTATCAGCCTAATCCCCTTCCGGAGGACGGCTATGCCCAGACGACAGTGGAATCGCTGGTTCCTGTACAGGATGCCAATCTGCTGTACGTGGTTCAGGATGATGATAACATCATCGAGAAACAGATGAAGAACAATGCGGTCTGGAACGGCCTGCATTTCGTCAAGGAACAAAAAACGTATCCTCTCGGCGGCGATATGTGGGTATACGGCGGCCCGCTGTCGGCGAAAATTCTGGTCGATAAAGCGGTCAGTCTGCTGACGCAATGAAGCCGGTAATGGAGCCGATAACGGGGCACGAGGCAGCCGTAAGGCCGGGAAATCGCCGAATCAGCCTGAATCTGCTGGTGTTTGCCGGGGGAGGCGTCCTGCTCATATTCCTGCTGGCGCTGAGCCTGACGCAAGGGGAGCTTCATATTCCGCTTCGTACGGTGTATGAGGCGATCGTTCACCCGCAGAACATCGCGGAACATCAGACCATTCGCGGCCTGCGGCTGCCCAGAGCCGTCATGGGCATTTTGGCTGGTGCCGCCCTGGCTGCGGCAGGCGCCCTGCTGCAGACGGTGACGCGGAACGCCCTGGCGGAAGCGGGAACCTTCGGCATCAATGCCGGCGCCTATTTTGCCGTGGTGCTGTGCACGATCTTTATGCCGTCCCTGATTCATTCGTCACCGCTTATCACGGCTTTGCTCGGCGGCTGCCTGGGCGCAGGGCTGTCTTACCTGCTGGCCGGGGCAAGCCGAAGCACGCCGGTCCGGATGGCGCTCTCCGGCATGATCGTGTCGCTGGTGCTCGCCTCGTTCACCGGCGCGCTCCAGCTGCTGTTTGAGAACGAGACGAATGGGCTGTTCGTCTGGGGCTCGGGCTCGCTGAACCAGAACGATTGGCACGGAGCGGCCTACAGCTGGCCGTGGGTGACCGGCGTCCTCGTTCTGGCATGGTTGTTCCGGCGCCAGCTGGACCTGCTGGAGATGGGGGACGAGACCGCCCAGGCGCTGGGCCAGCGGGTCGGGTTGGCCCGCACCGCCGCACTCTCCGCGGCGGTCCTGCTCGCCGGGGTCACCGTCAGCGTGGTGGGCCCGATCGGTTTTGTGGGGTTGATCGCCCCGCATCTCATCCGCTTGCTCGGGATGCGGCGGCATGCGCTGCTCATTCCAGGCAGCGCGTTATGGGGCGCGGTCATCCTGCTGGGTGCCGACGCCATTGCCCGGTTGTTCCGCGGCACGCTCGGGGAGCTGCCGGCGGGGGCCGTCACGGCGCTGTTCGGCGCGCCGTGGCTGATCTGGCTGGCGCTGCGGGCCAGCCGCACGACTGCGGCGGAAGGCGGAGGCGGGATGAGCGCCGGCGTGCTGCATAAACGCCCGCCGTACCTGCTGCTGCTTGCAGCCATGATTGTGCTAATCCTGCTGGCATCGGTCATCAGCATATCGGCAGGCAGCCTGCGCATCCCGCTGGGCGATACGCTCGCGGTCCTGAGCGGCGGCGGGGAGGCGATGTACCGCAATATCATCTTTGATATGCGTCTGCCCCGCCTGCTGGTATCGCTGCTGGCCGGAGCCGGTCTCGCCGTGGCCGGCGTCATGCTGCAGAGCACCGTCCGCAATCCGCTGGCGGATGCCTCGGTGGTGGGCGTCACCTCCGGCGCGGGCGTTGGGGCACTGCTGCTGATCGTGCTCTTCCCGGCCGCCTCTAGCGGATGGCTGCCGGCTGCGGCCATCGTGGGCGCTGTGGGCGCAGCAGCCGTGGTGGGCGTGCTGTCCTGGCGGAAGGGGCTGGAGACCAGCACGTTGACGCTGGTCGGCATCGCCGTGTCGGCGGCCTGCGCCGCGGCGATCCAGTTCCTGGTCATCCGCTCCGGCATGGGGGCTGCTCCGGCGCTGGCCTGGCTGGCCGGCACCGTCTATGCCCGCGGCTGGAGCGATTTGATCAGGCTGGCTGCGCTGCTGATCGTCCTGCTTCCGGCGGCCTGGCTGATCGGCCGCCGGGCGGACCTGCTGGGATTCGGCGATGCCGTATCCCAGGGGCTTGGCCTGGCGCTGACGCGGGCCCGGCTGCTCACAGCGCTGATCGGCGTGCTCATCGCGGCCGCCGTCGTTCAGGCCGTTGGCACGGTCGGTTTCGTCGGACTGCTGGCACCGCACGCCGTCCGCCTGCTGACCGGGCATCATACCCGGCGCGCGGTCGTGCTGTCGGCGCTGCTCGGGGGCCTGCTGATGGTCGTATCCGATATCGTCGGCCGGCTGCTGATCGCCCCCAAGGAAATTCCGGTCGGTCTTGTCGCAGCGGTCATCGGAACGCCTTATCTGCTCTTTCTGATGTTCCGCTCCAACCGGCTCAGGAAATAGCCTTCCGCCCCGGCTCCCTTCGCCTCAGCTGGAATAAGCTGGGGTGAAGGGGGTGAGACGCATGACGACATCCAAGCATTATTCGGCAGCCAAGAAGTATATGAACCGCCGGGTAAAGATCAAGACGAAGTACGGAAGCACGTTCTACGGTAAGATCGTCAAGGTCAGCAGTTCCAAGGTATACCTGAAGGTTTCCTCGGTCTCGAGCAGTCCCGGTAAGGCGCATATCTCGTTTTTTCCTTTCATTCTGCCGCTCGTACTGTTCGATCTGCTGGTGATTGTGCTGGCGGACGGCCGTCACCATCATGTTCCGCATCCACACTATCCACACGGTCCGTATCCCGGCCCATACCGTCGTCTATAATCGGACTTGTTTCTGCGGCTAACAACCGTTTACACCAGGCGGATTTCGACAAAATGGCTGGTAAATGTTATCCTTTTGTCGTAATTTCATACAAAAAATGAAGCCGCACGCATGCCGCATTAAAGCGCTCTACATCCGGCAGCTGCGGGTTTCCCGCTTTGGAAGGCTCCCGAAAGGGGGCTTTTTTATATTTCCGGCACTTGGCACTATTTCTCACTTTGATTCTGTCCCTCAGAAGTAGTACATTATTAATTGAAATCATAAGGAGGTTTCCGAATTAATGTTCTATGAAGACAATGAGAATTTGAGCATCATGACCTACACCTTGAATAGCGGCATTAAAGGAACTGTACCTTTATCCAATAAGCAGATTCAGGAATGGATCGAGTGCTATCGCACAGATGCGAAATTCATCACAGCGATCGGTAAGGAGTTTTTCGGCCTGAATCCGGAGCTGGTCGCCGATTTTAAAGTGCATAATCGGTTCTCCAATTACGCTGAACTGATCAAGCCCGTAGTATCATCTTCGGAGCCAGACAACACGGATCAGCTCTCGAAGGCGTACGAAGAAAATCGGGTGTACTTCAAAGTCGATTGCAAATGCGGTACGACTTACACGACCTTTTCCCAATACTACACGACCAAATGGTATTGTTCCAAGTGCAAGGAAATCGTATTTTTGGACAAGAAGAAGGGCAGAGTGCCGACCGATAAGGGCGATGCCTGGTACATGACCAATAAATACTATGTGGCACGGGACTAGCATGATTTCACGAACGAGCCTGAAGCAGGCAACATATATAGAGGAACTGAAGAATTGGACGGCTGCGCCGAAAGGTGCGGGCGTCTTTTTTGTGCTTGAAGGGCCTCATTTTTTAATATTTTGTGACTTATTTCACAAAATTAACGATTTGGGCTTGGTATTGTGACATAAATCACAATATTCGGATTCAAAGTCTGCCATGATACAGGAAGAAACGATGAAGCCAAGTTATCGGAACCTGTTAGGCGGGTTTTAAGAATAACGACAGGAAAGAGGGAAGAGACGATGGATGTAGTTATGCTGTCACGTATCCAGTTTGCCGCGACGACGATTTTTCACTTTTTCTTCGTGCCGCTATCCATTGGACTGGTGTTCACGATCGCGATCATGGAAACGATGTATGTCGTCAAAGGCAAAGAAGAGTACAAACAAATGGCTAAATTTTGGGGTAAGCTGTTCCTGATCAACTTCGCTGTCGGCGTGGTGACGGGGATCTTGCAGGAGTTCCAGTTCGGCATGAACTGGTCGGCTTACTCCCGCTTTGTGGGTGACGTCTTCGGGGCACCGCTGGCGATCGAAGCGCTGCTTGCGTTTTTCCTCGAATCGACGTTTATCGGCCTGTGGATTTTCGGATGGGAGCGCCTGTCCAAAAAGGTCCACATGATCTGCATCTGGCTGGTCGCGTTCGGCACGGTGATGTCGGCGTTCTGGATTTTGGCGGCCAACTCCTTTATGCAGCGTCCGGTCGGTTTTACGATCCATAACGGCCGCGCGGAGATGAATGACTTTCTAGCTTTGATTACGAACGGCCAGCTGCTGCTGGAGTTCCCGCACACGATTCTGGCGGCTTTTATGACCGGGGCCTTTCTGGTCACCGGGGTCAGCGCCTACAAGCTGCTGAAGAAGCAGGATACCGCCTTTTTCAAAAAATCTTTTGCCATCGCGGTGATCATCGGGCTTGTGTCCTCGATCGGCGTGGCACTGGTGGGCCACCAGCAGGCGCAATATTTGGTGAAGACCCAGCCGATGAAAATGGCTGCGACCGAAGCGCTCTGGGAAACGAGCAGCGATCCCGCGCCGTGGACGGTCACCGCATTTATCGATACGAAAAATCAGACCAATACCGGGGAATTCCAAATTCCCTACCTGCTCAGCTTCTTGTCTTACAGCAAGTTTTCCGGCGAAGTGACGGGGATGAAGGAGCTGCAGTCCCAATATGAACAGCAGTACGGCCCAGGGGATTACATTCCTCCCGTGCGCACGACCTTCTGGAGCTTCCGCATCATGGTGGCCAGCGGCTCGCTGCTCATTGTGCTCAGCTTGTATGGCGCCTATCTTGCGGCACGCAAAAAGCTCGACAACCGAAACACCTGGTTTATGCGCCTGATGCTGTTTGCCATTTCGCTGCCGTTTATCGCCAATACGTCGGGCTGGATCATGACGGAGATTGGACGCCAGCCTTGGACCGTATTCGGGCTGATGACGACAGCCGACGGGGTGTCGCCGAGCGTCACGGCCGGCCAGGTATTGTTCTCCATCATTGCTTTTACGGCCATTTACGCCATTCTGGCGGTGGTCATGGTGTATCTGTTCGTTCGCGTCATCAAGAAAGGACCATACGCCGACAACGCTGCTCACTCGAATGAGTCGGCCGATCCATTTGATAAGGAGGGAGTTCCGCATGCTGTCTCTCAATGAGCTGTGGTTTGTCCTTGTAGCTGTCCTGTTTATCGGGTTTTTCTTTCTGGAGGGTTTTGACTTCGGGGTCGGGATGTCCACGGGCATTCTGGCCAAAAACGATACGGAGCGCCGGGTGCTGATCAATTCGATCGGCCCCTTCTGGGATGCCAACGAGGTGTGGCTGCTGACGGCCGGCGGCGCGATGTTCGCCGCATTCCCGAACTGGTACGCGACGCTATTCAGCGGTTTTTACACACCGCTGGTGCTCCTGCTGCTCGCCCTGATCGGGCGCGGGGTGGCTTTTGAATTCCGCGGCAAGGTGCAGACCGCTGCTTGGAAAAAAACGTGGGATGTCGTCATCTTCATCGGCAGTCTGCTGCCGCCGCTGCTGCTCGGCGTCGTCTTCGCCGACCTGATCCGGGGGCTGCCGATCGATCAGGCGATGGAAATGAAAGCCGGATTTTTCGGCGACATCGTCAACCTGTATTCCGTGGTCGGCGGGCTCACCATGGTAGTGCTCTGCCTCGTGCACGGACTGATGTTTACGACGCTTCGGGTCACCGGCGACCTGCAGGTGCGGGCCCGCCGCTTGGCGGAGGTGCTGCTTGCACCGCTGGCGGTACTGATCGCGGCGTTCGGAGCCATGACCTATTTCGAAACGGACATTTTTGAGGGCCGTGCCTTCCTGCTGACCGTCATGGGCGTGGTGATCGTCGCCGCTTACGTGCTGGCCGCCATCTTCATCGCCAAGCGCCGTGACGGCTGGGCATTCGGCATGACGGGCGCCGTCATTGCGCTGACGATTGCCTTCTTCTTTGCCGGATTGTTCCCGAACGTCATGATCAGCTCGATCGATCAGGCGTTCAACCTGACGCTGACCAACGCCGCATCGGGTCCGTATTCCCTGAAGGTCATGACGATCGTGGCTTTATCCCTGCTGCCGTTCGTGCTTGGCTATCAGATCTGGAGCTATTTCGTCTTTCATAAACGGGTTCACGAGCAGAGCCATCTGGAGTACTGAGAACCATGGATAAGCAGCTGCTGGGTTACAAAGGGATAAAGCCCGTTTTCGCCGTCATGCTGCTCCTGACGGTTCTGCAAGGCGTCTCCATCCTGATGATGGCCAAGGGGCTGGCCGAGGCCGTATCGGCCCTGTTCGCCGGGGCGCTGCTATCCGGGCAGACCGGCAGGATAGCGCTGTTCCTCGGTGCCTTCCTGCTCCGGCACGGGCTCGGACTGCTGCAGCAGAAAATCGGCAGCGCGTTTGCGGACCGCACCGCGGCAGATGTCCGGAGGCGGGTGCTGCGCAAGCTGTTCCGGCTCGGCCCGCGGTTTGCGCGAACCGAAGGCACGGGCCATCTGGTCACGCTGGGGCTCGAAGGGACGGAGAAGTTCCGCAAATACCTGGAGCTGATCCTGCCCCGGATGGCAGGCATGTCCATCATTCCCTGGCTGATTCTGGCCTACGTCTTTTTCCGTGACATCACGTCCGGCGTCATTCTGCTGGTCTCCATGCCGATCCTGATCGCCTTCATGATCCTCATCGGGCTGGCGGCCCGCAAGCAGGCCGAGAAGCAGATGGACACCTTCCGGGTGCTGTCCAACCACTTCGTCGATTCGCTGCGCGGCCTGGAGACGCTGAAGCTGCTGGGGCAGAGCCGGGAGCACGGCGCATCGGTAGCCAAGGTGAGCGACCGCTACCGGACGGCGACGATGCGCACGCTGCGCGTCGCCTTCCTGTCCTCGTTTGCGCTCGACTTCTTCACGATGCTATCGGTGGCCGTCGTCGCCGTCGGCCTTGGCCTGCGGCTTGTGAACGGCCAGCTTGAGCTGGTCACCGCGCTGACGGTGCTGATCCTGGCGCCGGAATATTTCCTGCCCGTCCGGCAGGTCGGCACGGATTTCCATGCGACGCAGGACGGCAAAGAGGCGGGCGCCGTGATGCAGTCCATCCTGGATCGGCCGGAGCGAGAGCCGGCTGATTCCGACGGAGCGCCGGGTCCGGGCGCCGATTGGCATTGGTCGCCATTCAGCCGGCTGACGCTGTCGGGGGTGACCGTGCAGCACCAGGCTGAGGCGTACGGTTCAGCACCGGAGACGGATGGTGCTGAACGCGGACGGGAGGCTGGGGCTGACCGCCCTGCAGAGGGCTTCACGGATGGAGCCGGGCAGGAGCAAGGGCAGGGGCAGAGCTTTCAGAACCTCCAGAGCCCTCGTTCCTTGGATGACGCGTCCTTTGAGGTTCAGGGCATGCCGACCATCGGCATCATCGGCGCCAGCGGCGCGGGCAAATCCACCCTGATCGACGTGCTGGGCGGGTTCCTCGCACCCGATGCAGGCGAGATTTGCCTGAACGGGACGCCGGTCGGTTCGCTGGCCGGTGAAGCGTGGCGCAGCCAGATCACCTATATCCCGCAGCATCCGTATCTGTTCAGCTGCTCCCTGCTGGACAACATCCGGTTCTACTCGCCGGAGGCGTCCCGGGAGGAAGCGCTGCAGGCTGTGGAAGCAGCCGGCCTTGCTGGGCTGGTCCGCAGTTTGCCGGGTGGCCTGGATGAGCCGATCGGCGAGGGCGGGCGCCAGCTGAGCGGCGGGCAGGCGCAGCGCGTGGCGCTCGCCAGAGCTTTTCTGAGCGACAGGCCGATTATTTTGCTGGATGAGCCGACGGCCCATCTCGATATTGAAACCGAGTATGAACTGAAGCAAACGATGCTGCGTCTGTTCCGGGGCAAGCTTGTTTTTCTGGCCACCCACCGCCTGCACTGGATGCCCGATATGGACCGTGTATTGGTGATGGATCAGGGCAGGATCGTCGAGGAGGGCACCCATTCGGGGCTGCTCGGCAAGGGCGGGGCGTATGACGCTTTGATTCGATCGCAAATGGAGGGAGTAAGGTGAGAAAAGAAGGATGGATTGTACCATACATCCGGGCCCACTGGGGACGCTGCCTGCTGATTATCGGGCTTGGCAGTCTCGCGCTGCTGTTCGCGGCAGGTCTGATGTTCACCTCCGGACTGCTGATCTCCAAATCGGCGCTGCGCCCGGAGAACATTCTGATGGTGTACGTGCCGATCGTGCTCGTCCGCACGTTCGGCATCGGTCGGGCCGTCCTGTTCTATGCCGAGCGGCTGGCGGGCCATGATACAGTCCTTCGGATCGTATCCTCCATGCGCGAGCGGCTGTACCGGATCCTGGAGCCGCAGGCGCTCTGGATCCAGTCGCGTTTTCGCGCCGGAGACGTTCTAGGCGTGCTGTCCACCGACATCGAGCATCTGCAGGATGTGTATTTGCGGACCGTGTTTCCCGCAGCGTCGGCGCTGGTCATGTACGCGGCAGCCGCAGCGGCGGTGGGCCGCTGGGATCTTCGCTTTGCCCTGGTCCTGGCGCTGTATATGTTTATCCTGGTCGGCATTCTGCCATGGCTATCCCTGCTGATGACCAAGGCCCAAACGAAGCTGGCCAAAACGCAGAAGGCCGGCATGTACCGGCAGCTGACCGATGCCGTGCTGGGCATGGGCGACTGGGTGATCAGCGGCCGGGAGGCCCAGTTTCTGGCGGCATACGAGGTGAAGGCTGGGGAAGCCGCCCGAACGGATGCGAAGCTCCGCGCCTGGGTACGCTTCAGACAGCTGGCTGCCCAGTGCGTTGTCGGCTTGATCCTGCTGACGGTGCTGGTCTGGGCGGCAGGGATGCATGCGGACGGGAAGCTGCCTGCCGTGCTGATCGCGGCCTTTGTGCTTGTCGTGTTCCCGGTGACGGATGCCCTGCTCCCGGTCTCGGAAGCCCTGGAGCATCTTCCCCGCTACCGGGATTCCTTGCGGCGGCTCTCGGATTTGGAAGGGGAGGAGTCTAACGTGAATGGATACGGAAAAGGACAGATGAGCAGAGATCAAGCCGCAGCGATGGCCGGCGGCCCCGTTCATATTCGGGTGGAACGCGCCGGCTTTCGCTATGAAGGCGATTCGTCCTGGACACTGCGGGATATATCCCTCGATATTCCGCAGGGCAAAAAGGTCGCCATCATCGGCCGCAGCGGTGCGGGCAAATCGACCTTGCTAAAGCTGCTTGAAGGGGCGCTTACCCCTAGCGAAGGCGAGGTCACGCTGAACGGCGTTCCGGCCGCGGCGATCGGGGAGCATATGCCCCATATCGTTTCCGTGCTGAACCAGAATCCGCATCTGTTCGATACGAGCGTGGCCAACAATATCCGGCTCGGCAGCCAGGACGCCGGCGAGGAGGATATCGTGCGGGCTGCCCGGCAGGTGAAGCTTGACCGGCTGATCGAATCGCTGCCGGACCGCTACCATACCCGGATGCACGAGACCGGGCAGCGGTTCTCCGGAGGCGAGCGCCAGCGGATCGCTTTGGCCCGGATTTGGCTGCGTAACAACCCGGTGGTCCTTTTGGACGAACCGACGGTTGGCCTGGACCCCCGGACGGAGAATGAGCTGATCCGGATCATGCTCGATTCGCTGCAGGGGAAGTCGCTGATTTGGGTGACGCATCATTTGGCCGGAGCGGAGCACATGGACGAAATCGTGTTTATGGAGGAAGGCAGGATCGTGATGCGCGGCAGTCATGCCGAGCTGATGGAGAACGAGCCCCGCTACCGCAGCTTGTACCAGCTGGACCGGCCGGAGGCGCTGCTGATAAAGGCCAATTAAGCGGCTCTAGAAGGCGCGGTATGCATAAAAAAACTGGACTGGTGCATCCTACCACTTGGGCAGTTTTTTGCAATTAAAGGAGGTGCACCCGGACATGACGAATCACAATGATCAAGAGCTTAGTAAACACGAGGTCCAAAGAACCGAGCTGAACAAAATGCCGGTACCGGACAAACAAAGAGAAGAGTTCGCCAAAGAAATGGTGAAGGACGCCAAAGAAGCGTTCAGCCAGCAGCCAACCCAGGATAACGAATAATCGGCCCTCGGGCTTTGGCCAAATGACCATTTTCCATTCATAGCAGCGATACGACGTCGGGGCGCCCTTAAGGAGATCGTGAAGATCGGGGGCGTCCCGCCTGTTTTTGTGCAAAATACTTGACTGAACGTTCAAGAAAATGTTATCCTCACATCAGGATCAAGAAAGGGGCGTTTACGGTATGGGCAGACACAAGGAATTCGACCAGGAGAAAGCCGTCGACCAGGCGCTGGACCTGTTCTGGGAGAAGGGCTATGAGAGCACCTCAATCCAGGATTTGTGCGATCATCTCGGGATTCACCGGGGCAGCCTGTACGATACTTTCGGCGACAAGCATGAGCTGTTTTTGGCCTGCCTGGACCGTTTCAGCGCAAGGACGGACGAGAATTACAACTATATTTTAAAAGAGGACAGCGACTCGCCCAAGGAGCAGCTGGAGCGTTATTTTTCCAGAGTGATGGACGTTTCACTGAGTAACGCGGCTCGTGGGCGCGGCTGCCTCATGACGAACACGACCCTGGGAGCGGTAGCTTATGTCCCGAACGTCGCCAGCCGGATTGATGCGCACTATATGCATACGGAAGGACTGCTGTTCAGCTTCTTGATGCGGGCGCAAAACAAAGGGCTGGTGCGAAGCAAGCAAAGTCCGCGCCAGCTGGCCCGTTTTTTGAACGGCGTCAAGCAGGGCGTCCATGTCATGGCCCGGACGACGGCTGATCGCGGCGTACTGGAGGATATTTGTGCTGTTGCGGTGTCTACGGTTTTTTAAAGATAAATAGAAATGGGGGAAGTTTTCAGCGAGTCTGGACCCTATTTTTTTGAGATTTTCTTGAACGATCGTTCAGATAAATGTAGTTACAGCACCGGCTGCTTCTCCCTTTTGTAGGTAGGAGGCCGATTTTTATACCTTTTCTTGAACGAACATTCCAATAAAAGTGAGGGTGATCATATGAAGCGCATGCTTTGGATCATTTTGATGATGTCGATCGGGGCGACGTTTACGTCCCCGTTATTTCCGCTCTATCAGGAGCGTTACCATTTAAGCAGCCTGCAGATCACGATTTTGTTTGCGGTATACGCCTTGTTCCTCCTGCCGTCACTGCTGATCTCCGGATCCCGGGGAAGCGGTTGGGGGCTCAAGCGGGTGCTACGGATCAGCATATGGATCTCCATATTTGCCACTCTGGTATTTATGGGCAGTCAGCAGGCATGGCTCGTGTATGCCGCAAGGATTCTGGAGGGGATCGCTTACGGGACGTTTACCGGTACCGCGGTGGCGTTTCTGCTGAAGCAGACGCCGGGTGACAAAATCCCGCTGGCCATCACCTTATCGGGTATAACGGTCTCGGTCGGATTCGGTCTCGGTCCGGCTTTGACGGGACTCGTCATTCAGTATCTGCACTTGATGCCGCTGCGTGTTCCTTTCTGGCTGTTGACGGCATTATTGGTGACCGCGTGGATGGCTCTGGAAACGTTGAAGGATGCCGATTTTCTGGCGCAAAAAGGCAAGCCGAAAGCGGCACCTGCACCGATATCGCTGGGAGTGCCGTCTGAGATCAGCCCGCATTTCTGGTCGTTCAGCGCCCTGCCGATCTTTACGTTGTTTACGCTGAATGGTATTATTTTGTCCCTGATTCCTTCCTTTGTGAAAAGCGTGCTCCATTCATCCAACCTGTCCGTCTCCGGCCTGCTGATACTGCTGCTGCTTGGAGGAGGGGCCCTGCTGCAATTGTTGCCGCTGGCGAGCGAACCGGTTACCCGTCTGCGGCTGGGCATCGCGCTGCTGTCGATCGGGGCATGGCTGGTCGTCTTCTCGGGATCCACCGGAAGTATCGTTCTGCTGTGGATCGGGGTGCTGGTTCAAGCCCTTGGCAGCGGCTGGACGTTCCAAATCAGCTTGCGTCTGGCTGGTGAGCTGCCGCACGCCGAGGTTCGGTCAAAGGTCATCACGACCTTTTACCTTGCCGGCTATGCCGGGTTTATCGTACCTGTTGTGGGTACGGGGGTGCTGACGTACTTTTTCGATCTGCATGTGTCGCTCGTGGTGCTGAACACGCTGGCCTCGCTGCTGGTGCTGTACGTGCTCGGTTATTCCGTCCGCTTCCGGCGTTATTACGCCGCTAGAAAGCAGGAGGAAATCCGGCTGGCACACTCCAAAGCCAAACTTGCCTCCGCTGGGGCAGACCAAGGGGCAATGACAAGCTGAGGGGAGTATGGTGAAATAAAAAAGTCGAGTAGGCCAGGAAGATTCCTGACCTTAACTCGACTTTTTTGCTTCTATCCCGAACTATTCCTTCGGATGAATCATTTCCTCCGGACGCACGACCGCGTCGAACTGCTCTTCGGTGAGCAGGTTGCTCTTCAGGGCCGCTTCTTTCAGCGTCAGGCCTTCCTTGTGTGCCAGCTTGGCGACCGCGGCGGCGTTTTCGTAGCCGATGTGCGGATTGAGCGCCGTCACGAGCATGAGCGACTGATTCAGGTTGCGCTCGATGACTGCGCGGTTTGGTTCGATGCCCACGGCGCAATGGTCGTTGAATGAGCGCATGGCGTCGCCCAGCAGGCGGGCGGACTGCAGGAAGTTATAGATGATGACCGGCTTGAACACGTTCAGCTCGAAATTGCCTTGGCTCGCCGCGAAGCCGATCGCTGCATCGTTGCCCATAACCTGGCAGACGACCATCGTCAGCGCTTCGCTCTGCGTCGGGTTGACCTTGCCCGGCATGATGGAGCTGCCCGGTTCATTGGCCGGGATCGTCAGCTCGCCGATGCCGCAGCGCGGACCGCTGGCCAGCCAGCGCACGTCGTTGGCGATTTTCATGAGATCAGCGGCAAGCGCTTTCAGCGCGCCGTGAACATAGACGATCTCGTCATGGCTCGTGAGCGCGTGGAATTTGTTTTCCGCCGATGTGAACGTTTTGCCGGTCAGCTTGCTGATATTGGCTGCCGTCATCTCGCCGAACTTCGGATGGGCGTTAATCCCGGTTCCTACCGCGGTCCCGCCGATCGCCAGCTCGCGCAGGGATTCCAGGCTGCTGCGGATCATGCCTTCGCTTTTCTCCAGCATCCGGTGCCATCCGCTGATTTCCTGGCCCAGGGTCAGCGGAGTCGCGTCCTGAAGGTGGGTCCGGCCGATCTTGATAATATCCATAAACTGCTCGCTCTTCGCCCGGAAAGTCTCCTTCAGCTTCACCAGGGAAGGCAGGACTTGATCCTCCACGGCGATCAGGGCGGCAATATGCATAGCAGTCGGGAAGGTGTCATTGGAGCTTTGCGACTTGTTGACGTCGTCGTTCGGGTGGATACGCTGGTCGCTGCCTTGTTCCTGAAGCAGCTGGTTCCCCCGGTTGGCGATGACCTCGTTTACGTTCATGTTGGACTGGGTGCCGCTTCCGGTCTGCCATACGGCGAGCGGAAAATGATCGTCCAGTTTGCCGGCAATCACTTCGTCGGCCGCTGCGACGATAGCGTCCGCTTTCTCTGCATTCAGCTTGCCGAGCTCTTTATTGGCGAGAGCTGCGCTTTTCTTGAGGATGGCGAATTCACGAATCAGCTCAAGGGGCATTTTCTCCGTGCCGATTTCAAAATTTTCAAAGCTGCGCTGGGTTTGCGCCGCCCAAAGCTTGTCCGCCGGAACCTTGATCTCGCCGATGGTGTCTTTCTCAATTCTGAATTCCAATTGTGTTTCCTCCTTCTCCACTTCTATGAAAAATAGGTCTTCCTGATATGAAATATATCATAATCCGGGGACCAGGAGAAAACAGATTTCACCCAAAGCCAGTTTGGGCCTGTCCGGCCCCGATCCGCTTGCCTCTTCTCAAAGATGAAATACATTTTACAAACTCCGCCATCCCGCTTAACAATCGGCTCCTATAATGGGGACATGCTAGAATCCTTTAAAGGAGTGAATGATGAATGAAACGCAGTAAACGTCTGGTTCAAACCGCTTTCTGCCTGAGCGCGGCGGCAAGTTTAATTTTTACGGGCTCGGTCAGCGCCCAAGGAAACTCGAAAGCCCCTTCACCCAATGCGGGCAAAGCCAAAAACGTGATTCTGTTCGTCGGTGACGGCATGGGCACCGCAGCGCGCGACGCCATCCGTCTGAGCACCGTTGGCGTCAACGGCAAGCTGCAAATGGACGATATGCCATATGTTGGACTTCTTCGCACCCATTCCACGACTACGGTTACGGATTCCGCCGCAGCGGGAACGGCCATTGCCAGCGGCGTGAAGACTTATAATGGAGCCGTCGGTGTGGACGCCAACAAAAAACCGGTCAAAACGCTGCTTGAAATCGCCAAGGAGAAAGGCAAATCCACGGGTCTCGTGACGACAAGCCAAATTACCGATGCAACGCCTGCGGCATTCGCATCCCATGTGGAAGACCGCTCCAAGCAAAGTGATATCGCCAAGCAGTATCTGGAGAAAAAAGTAGACGTTCTGCTCGGCGGCGGTGAGGATTTCTGGTACCCGCAAGGTACGCCAGGTCCGCATCCGGACCAGCCGGCTGAAGATCCGACAGAAGGCAGCAAGGGCACTCAGGGCAACCTGGTGGAGAAAGCCAAGCAGCTCGGATATCAATATGTAACGAACAAAGAAGAGTTGAGCAAAGCGAAGAATGGCAGAATTCTCGGCCTGTTTGCGAATGAAGAAATGTTCCAGCAAAGAGAGGAAGGGCAGGGTGACCTGTACAATCCAACGGTACCGCTCGTGGACATGACGAAAAAAGCGCTGGATACCCTCTCTACCAATAAAAAGGGCTTTTTCTTGATGGTTGAAGAAGAAGGCACGGATGAATTCGCCCACAATGACAATGCCAAGCTGACGATCAAAGCCGGCCAGGAGCTGGACAAAGCCGTTGGCGCAGCTAAGGAATTCGCGAAGAAGCATCCTGATACACTGGTACTTGTGCTGGCCGACCATGAGACAGGCGGCTTGACGATCGAAGAGCCGGATGACAAGGACGAGTCTGGAGACGGCATTTCTAAGGAAGACGGTCCGTTCGCTATCGCGAACTCCAAGGATCAGTTCTATGTGGACTGGACGACTTCCGGCCATTCCGGCGTGGACGTGCCGCTGACGGCCATGGGCAGCGGAGCCGAGCTGTTTGCAGGCGTCTACGAAAACACGTATGTGCATGATGCCATTTTGAAAGCTTGGGGAATCAAAAAGTAACGAATCGTAAAAGGAATCATAAAACTATTGTTTTAAAGCCGCAGTTTGCAGGATGGCGAAAGTCCCTGCAGCTGCGGTTTTTTGGTATTTCGGGGCCCGCCATAAAGTACATAAGATGTCACCTCCCGGGGATGATAACAGAGTTCGACCAATACGGTGGAGGGAATCATTTATGGCACAGAATCAAGGCTCCCAGACGAAAGAAAAGAAACTGAAATGGTGGCAGCTGTCGCTCCTTGGGGTGGCCTGCACGGTCGGTACGGGTTTTTTCCTGGGCTCTCATATTGCGATTGAGATCGGCGGTCCTTCCGCGGTCGTTGCGTACGCCCTGGCGGCGTTCGGGGCCTATTTGGTCTACGATAAGCTGTCTCAAATGACAGCGGAGGATCCGATGGAGGGCTCGTTCCGCTCTTACGCCAAGAAGGCTTTCGGCCGGTGGGCAGGGTTCAGCAGCGGCTGGGTGTACTGGTCGTCGGAGCTGCTTATTATGGGGAGCCAATTAACGGCGCTTGCCTTGTTTTCACGCTTTTGGTTTCCGCAGGTTCCGATGTGGTGCTTTGCGGCGGGGTACGGTGTTCTCGGGCTCCTTATCATTTGGATTGGAACCAAGGGATTCGAGCGAATGGAGAACATTTTTGCTGTGCTAAAAATTGCGGCGATCTTCATGTTTATGGTCATCGCCATTCTGGCGGTATCCGGCGTACTCCCGACCAAAGCTCACGGTCCCGCTTTTCCGCGGGATTGGGTACCGGGCGGGCTCACAGGATTTTGGGCAGCGCTCATTTTTGCTTTTTACGGATACGGGGGACTGGAAGCGTTAGGTCTGATGACCATGAGGCTGAGGGAGCCCAAAGACGCGCCGAAGGCTGGCAAGGTGATGCTGCTGCTGTTAGTGTCCATCTATGTCATTTCCATTGGACTGGCGCTTATTCTCGAGCCATGGAAATCCTATGCTGCCGAGGAGAGCCCGTTTGTGGTGGCCCTTGTCGATTATAAGCTGCCGTTTGTGCCGCATTTGTTTAATGCGGTTCTCATTATTGCCGGCTTCTCGACGATGACGGCCTCGCTGTTTGCGGTGACGACGATGATCGTTACGCTGGCCAGCGACGGGGATGCACCGCCCTTTTTCATCAAGGGCAAGAAGAAGGAAGGCAAAAAGCCCCTGCCGGCTATCGGTCTGACGGCTGTGGGGCTCCTCGCTTCCGTGGTATCCGCTCTGCTGATGCCGAAAAGCGTATATGAGTACATTACGACGGCCGCGGGCATGATGCTGCTGTATAACTGGATGTTTATTCTCGTCACGTCCGGCAAGCTGCTGGAGCTGACCGGATGGGGCAAAGTCAAGCGGTATATCGGCATGGTGCTGATCGCCTTGACGCTGATCGGAACGCTGTTTCATAAAATCAGCCGTCCCGGTTTTTTCATCAGTCTCGGATTTATCGTCGTGATCGGCTGCGTTACGCTGGTCATGCGCCATTTCTGGAACAAAACCGATGGGCCGAAGAAGGGCTCGTACGATACCGAAGAGCACGCAGAGTCTGGCCCAAGAACGATCAGGACCCGAACAAAATTCGGTATGCCTCGTATCCGAAGTAGAGGCCGAATCCGATAAGCGAAATGCCGGAAATGACTGAAATCGCGCTGACCAGGCGCTGCGTGAGCACCCGCCGGAACATGCTGGCTACGATAGCCATCAACACATCCCACAGCATGAGGCCGGCCATGATCGCACAGCTGTACAGGAACACCTCTTTGGCTTCGTACTTAGCTATCATGTCGGCGAGAACCGACCCGTAAATCCCCATCCAGAACAGGATAGACAGCGGGTTAGAGATGGACATGATAAAGCCGGCGCTGAAGGATTTCACATGCGATTCATTACTGCTGCGGGTTTCCATACCCGCTTTTCCTGCGGTCAGGAGGCTTTCTACGCCGATATAAGTCAGGATAAAGAAGCCGAACAGCAGCAGAAACGTTTTCATAAAAGGGATGTTAAGAAAATGAATGACCCCGAAATACACAAGCAGCATGAAAATTCCGTCGGCCACCATGGCTCCGAGGCCCACCAGCCACGCGTGTAAAAAGCCTCCGCGCAGCCCGCGGTCCATCTGTGCCGCATTGATGGGACCGATCGGAGCGGCCAGGGAAAGGCCAAGCAGGAAATGGCTGATCCATACACTCATTCAAAGAGAACCCCCTTCATCGGTCTGTCGCATTGTTACATCCTATGTGAAGGGCCCTGCTTGTACGACTAAAAAAGCAAATCTTGTCCGAAAAATAAAAGAGCCGTTATCCCATGCGGGATAGCGGCTTTGTATATGTACCCCAATCATGAGGTCCAATATCGTTGGTGCTGCGCTTTGGGTCTAGAAGCTTAGGGCTGCTTGGCCGGACTCCCGGACCGTTTGCCTTTGCGCGCCCGGCGCAGGAAGAGGGAAAAGAACAAGGCGGCGATGGCGAACCAGGTCGCAACGATAAAGGCGTCGTTGATGCCGTTGACGCTTGCGTTCGACGACACCAGCCCGAGTACCGACTGCAGTGCCAGCGATACGCCGGTCTCGGCGGGAACCCCTGCGGTGGCGGCAACCTCCTGCCCAAGTGCAGCGATATCCTGCATGATGAACGGATTATCCTCGTTGTACAGCGTGGACGATTCCGCGATGTGAAAAGTGGTCCGCGTCGACATCACCGTCACCAGCAGCGCGGTCCCGATCGACCCGGCCACCTGCCGCATCGTATTGGACATTGCCGTTCCGTGGCTTCCGAGGTAGTAGGGAAGCTGGTTGAGCCCCTCGGTCTGCACCGACATCATGATCAGCGACATGCCGAAGCTGCGAATTGTGTAGAGCATCATCAGATGCGAATACGATGTGGTGTCAGTCAACCGGCTGAATTCAAAGGTCATGACCGCGGTGATGAGCAGCCCGATAATGGCCAGGGGTCGTGCGCCGATTTTATCGAAAATCGCTCCCGAGATCGGGGACATGATCCCCATCAGAATCGCCCCTGGCAGAAGGAGCAGACCGGACTGAAGCGGGGTGAACCCGCGGATATTCTGGAGGTAAATCGGGAGCAGCAGCATCGCCCCGAACATCGTCATGTTGACGAGGCCGCCGACGACCGTCGAAACCGAGAAGATGTCGTATTTAAACACGCGGAAATCGAGCATCGGCGAGTCCATGTTCAGCTCGCGCACGACAAACAGGATGATAAAGACAGCACCCACAATAAGCGAGCCGAGCACCGTGAAGCTGGTCCAACCTTTGTCTCCGGCGGAACTGAAGCCATAGAGCAGAATTCCGAAGCCAAGGGTGGAGAAGATGACGCCCCAGGAATCAAATTTCGGTTTGGTCAGGCGGTTGATATTTTTAAGCCACTTCATGGCGAACAGTATATCAAGAACGGCCAGCGGAATGACCATGAAAAACAGGATCCGCCACGTATAGTGCTCCACGATCCATCCCGATAACGTCGGTCCGATCGCCGGTGCGAACATCAGGGCAATCCCCATCATGCCCATCGCGGTCCCGCGTTTTTCGGGCGGGAAAACCGTCAGGAACACGTTCATCACGACGGGCATAATGATCCCCGCCCCGCTGGCCTGTACAACGCGGCCAAACAGCATCAGCGGAAAGTTGGTGCTGACGGCGCAGAGCACCGCACCGATGGTGAATAGGCTCATGGCCGTAATAAAGAGCACCCGGGTCCCGTAGGACTCAATCAGAAAAGCGGTGACCGGAACGAGCACGCCGTTCACCAGCATGTAGGCGGTGGACAGCCACTGCACCGTCGTTGCGGACACGTTGAAATCGTTCATCAGGTGGGGGATAGCCACGTTCAGCAGCGTCTGGTTCAGGATGGAGACGAACGCCCCGAGCATGAGCACCGTCAACGTCCGCCCCATATGTATATTTTCCATTAGACAAGCCCCCTAAATATGGATTCGAACGGTCGCATTCATGCCCGGAACGAGCCCGAGGCCTTTATACCCTTCAATGGTAACGACGATAGGGATGACTTGCGTCACTTTGGTGTAGTTGGCGTTGGAATTGGTCGTTGGAAACAGCGAGAACGTAGACGCGGTAGCCAGTCCGATTTGATCGATCTTGCCGGTTAGCGTCGTATCTGGAAAAGCATCAACATAGACGTCGACGGTTTGGCCGACCTTGATTTTATCCAGCTTGGTTTCTTCAATATTGGCCGAAATCCACAGGTTGTTCAGGTTGTAGGCTCTTGCCAGCGAAGTCCCTGGGGATACAAAAGAATTGGGAACTGCCGTTTGCTGAACGATGGTGGAGTTCACAGGGAACGTTATATCAAGCCGGGTACCTCCGGAAGTTACGCTTCCTACGACATCGCCGGAATTGTAATATTTACCGACGGATCCGTTCCAGGTCGTAAGCTTGCCGGCCGCTGGTGCGGTGATGGATACCCCTTGTCCGGTGACTTGGGCATTGTCGGTTTTAATGTAGTTGGACGTCTGGTTGTAGTAATAAATGGCCGCGCCGCCCAGGACGAGCACAATGATGACGACTACAACGTTGACCAGCAGTGCACGCGAATTCATAAAAGCATGATCCCTCCTAAAGGTGCTTCCTAGTTATCGATTGAAAACAGATATCCAAGAGCATCTCCTAATTGCCCCATTCATATTCAGCAGAGGAATTTCCCGGATCGCCGCTCGGATAAAGGAACGCCGCCCTGGAGATAAATAAGAAATCCAGTTGATGAAAGGGGAGTTAAACATGAAAGTGTACGTGGTTTACGACAGCGAAAACGGCCACACGGAAGCCTTGGCGCGTTCCGTATGGGAAGGGGCATCGAGCGTAGACGGAGCTGAGGCGGAAATCGCTCACGTTAATGAAGCGGACATTTATAAACTTGAAGATATGGATGCCATCGTATGGGGATGTCCTGGACATTTTGGAACCATCAGTTCAGGACTCAAAAATTGGATCGACAAGCTTGGCTACCTGTGGGCGCAGGGCAAGCTGGTCAACAAAGTCGGGGCCGTATTCTGCACGACGGCGACCGTGCACGGCGGGGTGGAATCCACCATGATCAACCTGCTGACGCCGATGCTTCACAACGGCATGATCGTCGTCGGTCTTCCCGGAAACATACCGGAGAACGCCTTGTACGGATCGTATTACGGTGTGGGTGTGACGTGTCCCGTGGAGCTTTCGGATGACGATCCCAAAAACCTGCCCGGCGAAAACGACCTCGCCCTGGGCCGAGCATTAGGCAAGCGCGTAGCCGAATTGGCCGGACGATTCTCCTCGGCAGCAAGGTAAGGTACAGGCTATGATTATCGCCTTTATCGTTCTGGCTGTCCTCGCCCTGGTTTTTCTTTTTATTTACAATGCCCGGATGTCCAAGAAAGCAGCGAAAAAGCAGGCAAAGGAACCTTTCCAAGAAACGGCGGAGCCAACTGCTCATCTTGAACCTGTGAAGGCGGCGGAACCGCCGCCGGCAACCACCGGACCGGTGGTCTCTGAACCGGTAAGAAGACCCGAGCCGGTGCCGGTGACAACCCGGAGGCCGCAGGCTGCGGAGCAGCAGGGCGACCGGGCTTACCGCGATGCTCTCCGGCAGTTCGCGGGAGGCACGCCGGCCAAGGAGGAGGAGCCGCCCGCGCCGAAGCCGGACTACAGTACGGACAACGCCTACCGGGAAGCGCTGCGGTCGATGGCGAAGAACAAAAAGTAGCACGATCCTGCAGCACTGCGAACAGCCGCTTTCGGTGATGGACCGAAGGGGCTGTTTTTTGGTGACCGAAAGGAACGGACGCAGAACCGCCATTGTATGCCGTGCTGCGGAATGTTATTTTATACATATCCAATAATCGCCTAAGACCGGGAGGGAAAGATCACCATCATGTTCACCGCCGTATGGGTCGCCATCATTTGCCTGGCCGTGATCGTTTTGCTGCTGGCCGCGGCAAGTGCTTATTTTTATAATGTGGGCATCAAGCGCAGCACGAAGGAGTTTTTGGAAGCCGATCCGGCGCTGGTCAAAGAAGAGCACCCCTGGGAGCTTGAGGAGGAGTGGCTCCACAGCCAGCCTGTTGAAACGTTGGAGCTGATGTCCTCGGACGGAATTGCCCTCAAAGGATATTTCATCCCCGCAGCCACGCCTGCCCGCGAAACCGCCATCGTCGTGCACGGCTATTCCAGCCAGGGCCGGGAAATGGGGGCTTTTGCTAAGCTCTACCATGAGATGGGCATGAACGTGCTGATGCCGGATAACCGGGGGCATGGCCAAAGCGGAGGGAATTACATCGGGTTTGGCTGGCCGGACCGCAGAGACATTTTGCGGTGGATCAGCACGGTCATCGACCGTATCGGACCCGGGGCGGAAATCATACTGCACGGCGTATCCATGGGTGGAGCGACGGTGCTGATGGTAAGCGGGGAGGAGCTCCCCGGGCAGGTGAAGTGCATCGTATCGGACTGTGCATACACGTCAGTGCGTGACATTTTGACCCATCAGCTCAAGCAGATGTATAAGCTCCCGCCATTTCCGCTGCTGCCGGCAACCAGCCTGATGTGCAAGCTGCGGGCAGGATACTCCTTCGGAGAAGCCTCAGCGTTGAAGCAGGTCGCCCGGACGAAGCTCCCGATTCTGTTTATTCACGGGGACCGCGATACCTTTGTCCCATACGCGATGCTGCACCGTCTTGTGGATGCCGCGGCAGGAGATAAGGAAGTCTATGTGGTTCAGGGGGCTTCGCATGCGAATGCTTATTTTGTGGACAAAAAAGAGTACGAACGCAGGATACGCCAATTTATTGGGCGTTATATCCGGTTAGAGGAGGGGACGGAAAAGGAGATGATTCCCGAATCGGAGCCGCAGGCTGTTCTGACCCCTGTGGAGGGTTAAATCCTGACCTGACAACATCGTTCAATCAAAAAACTCCGGAAGCGCCCATGAAGGCATCCGGAGTTTTGTTATGATTCCCCAATTATATCGCCCGCTGAAACTGGCTGGTGTACAAGTCATAATAAAAACCTTTGGCTTCCAGCAGCTGACGGTGGTCCCCCTGCTCGGCAATGCGTCCGCCGTGGATGAACAGAATCCGGTCCGCATCCTGAATCGTGCTCAGCCGGTGGGCGATGACAAAGCTGGTCCGTCCCTTCATCAGCGTCTGCATCGCTTCCTGGACATGCATTTCGGTCCGGGTATCGACGCTGCTGGTGGCTTCATCCAGTATAAGGATGGCCGGATCGGCGAGGATCGCCCGGGCGATGGTCAGCAGCTGGCGCTGGCCGTGGCTCAGATTGCTGCCCTCAGCGGCCAGGATCGTATCATACCCGTCCGGCAGACGGGATATAAAGCGGTCGGCATTCGCCAGCCTGGCGGCATGCTCCACTTCGGCATCGGTCGCATCTAACCGTCCGAACCGGATGTTTTCACGAATGCTGCCGGAAAAAACGTAGGCGTCCTGGAGGACGATCCCCACCTTGCTCCGCAGGCTGTCTTTATCCATATCGCGGATGCTCACCCCGTCGATGCAAATGTCGCCATGGTCGATCTCGTAGAACCGGGTCAGCAGGTTGATGATTGTTGTTTTGCCTGCACCCGTCGGGCCGACGAGGGCGATCATCTGGCCGGGCTCGGCGGTAAAGGATACGTCCTGGAGCACCGGCGTTCCCGGTTTATAGCTGAAAGTTACATTCCGGAATTCGACGCTGCCCTTCACCTCTCCAAGCTCCGCGACGGCCCGCTTGTGGTCTTCGGCATACTCGGTGTCGAGGTCGAAAATCTCAAACACGCGCTCGGCCCCCGCAATAGCGGACTGCATCAGGTTGAACTGGTTGGCCAGTTCGGTGATCGGCCGGCCGAACTGCTTGGAGTAGTTCAGAAAGCTGACGACGATGCCGACGGAGGTGTGCCCTTGCAACACCATCCAGCCGCCGTCCGCCGCGATCAGGGCGAAGCTGAGGTTGTTCACCATGTTCATGACCGGCCCGACCATGCCGGAGGCGATCTGCGCACGGATGCCGACCTGATTCAGCTTTTGATTGATCTTCTGGAACTGCTCGACCGCGACAGGCTCCCGCCGGAACAGCTTGACGATTTTTTGCCCGCTGACGGTCTCCTCAATAAAGCCGTTGAGCTCGCCGAGGTGCTGCTGCTGGGCTTTGAACAGCTTTCGGGTCAGCCGCGTGATTTGTCGGGTAGCCACGAGCACGAGCGGAATGCTGATGAGGCTGACGAGCGTAAGGGGCAGGTTGAGCCTCAGCATGATGACCAGCGATCCGGCCAGCGTAATGATGCTGTTCAAGAGCTGCGTTACGCTCTGGTTCAGCGTGTTCGACACGTTCTCGATGTCATTGGTCGTGCGGCTCATCAGCTCTCCGGTTGGATGGGTATCGAAAAAGCGCAGCGGCAGCTGCTGGTATTTATCGAACAGGTCCTGGCGGAGGGCTAAGACGGTGCGCTGGGAAACGGCCGTCATGACGTACACCTGAATCCAGGAAACGATGCTGCCCAGTGCATAGATGCCGATCATCAGCAGGCAGAGCGACCAGAAGCCGTCATGCTCTTTCGGCATAATGAAGCGGTCGATCGCTTTGCCGAGCAGGAAAGGGCCGATCAGGGAGATGACCGCGCTGAGAATGGTCGTAACGTATACGATAATCAACCCGAACCGCTGGCGGCTCAGATAGGCCCACAGTCTTCTGAGGGTAGCGCCAGCCTGCTTGGGTATGGCTTTCTGCATGACCATGTTTCGGCCGGGTCCATGACCCATCATGGGAGGGCCCCCGTGGCGCGGTTCTGTGCCGGCGGGTTTAGTTGGCTGCGGCATGCGTATCTTCCTCCTTCCGCTGCGAACGGTAAATATCCTGATAAATCGCGCTGGTCCGCAGCAGTTCTTCGTGGGTCCCCCGGGCGGCAATGGAGCCGTTCTCCAGCACCAGAATCTGGTCGGCCTCCATGACCGAGCTGATCCGCTGCGCGATGATGATGTTGGTGCTGCGGTTCATCAGCTCCTTCAGCGCCGCCTGGATGCGCGATTCGGTACCGACGTCGACCGCGCTCGTGCTGTCGTCCAGGATGAGGATCCGCGGCTTAACGAGCAGCGCGCGGGCGATCGACAGGCGCTGCTTCTGCCCGCCGGACAGGTTGACGCCTTTTTGCCCGATCACGGTCTCATAGCCGTCCGGCATCTGCATGATAAAATCGTGGGCCTGGGCGGCCTTGGCCGCCGCGGTCACTTCCTCCAGCGGAGCGCCGGGCTGACCGTAACGGATGTTATCCAGCACTGTGCCGCTGAACAGCACGGACTGCTGCAGCGTCATGCCCACCATCCCGCGCAGGATGTCCAGCGGGATGGCGCGGACATCCGTGCCGCCGATGAGCACGCGGCCGCCGGTGGCGTCATAGAGCCGCGGGATCAGGTGCACGAGCGAGGATTTGCCGGATCCGGTAACGCCTAGAATGGCGGTCGTCTGCCCCGGCTTGGCTGTAAAGCTGATCCCGCTGAGCACCGGATCGGCATGCGGATGCTCCCCGTAACCGAAGGATACATTCTCGAAGACCACGTCCGCGGCCGCCGGTTCCTTGGCCTGGGCGCCGGTGGGATCGACAATGTCCGGCTGCGCGTTAAACACTTCCTGCACCCGGGCCGCGGAGACTCTGGCCCGGGAGATGAAGGTCAGCATGTTGCTTACCATCAGCATGGCGAACAGGAGCTGGGTCACGTAATTGATATAAGCGATCAAATCGCCGGCGGGAAGGGATCCGCCGCGGGTAAGGGCGCCTCCGTACCAGAGCACCGCCACGATGCTCAAATTCAGGATCAGCGTCATGACCGGCATGTTCAGCCCCAAGAGCCGGTTGGCCGAGATGGCCTCCTTCGTGTATTCGCCGTTAGCGCCTGCAAAGCGCTTGCGTTCATAGCCTGCGCGGACGAAGGCCTTGACGACCCGAATGCCGGCGAGGTTCTCCTGCAGGACGCCGTTCACCTGGTCAAGCATCGACTGAACCCGGCCGAACAGCGGAAAAGACTTCCGGATCAGAAGCACCAGAAATACGACCAGGACAGGGATTGATACCGCCAGGACCAGCGTCAGCCGGGGGCTGATCCAGAGGGCCAGGATGAGGCTGCCGAGGAACAGCAGCGGGGAGCGGATGCTCCGCAGGATCATCTGGACCACTGTCTGCAGCTGAACGACGTCATTCGTCAGCCGGGTGATGAGCGATCCGGTCTTCAGCTCGTCCAGATTGCGGAAGGAAAAGGTTTGTATTTTCCGGAACAGATGATCCCGGATATCGGTGCCGAAATGCTGAGAGGCATAAGTTGAAAAGATGGTGCACCCCACGCCGCCAAGCAGGCCGACTACGGCAACCCCGATCATCAGAAGACCTGTTCGCTCGATGTACGCAAGGTCGCCGGGGACAATTCCTTTATTAACGATGTTCGCCATCAGCGCTGGCTGCAGCAGGTCCATGGATACCTCAAGCAGCATCAGCAGCGGAGCCAGCAGGGCCGACACTTTATATGGGCGAAGGTAGGATATCATCAGTTTCCACATGGGCGGGGCCTCACTTGGTATCAGAATCGGCTGCCTGCGCCTGGCCTCCCGGCGAAGAACCCGGGGCTCCGCCATCCCCCGTTTCGCGCAGCTCGAACGTATGGATGTACTCCTGGATCATCTGGTCAACGGCTTTCAGCTCACCGGTAATGACCTGCTGGATCGGCTGGAACTCGGGCTGGCTCAGCTGCTGCATCAGCGTGCTGCGCATGACCTGCATACGCTCCAGAAACATCAGCACGCGGCCGCGCCGAAACGTCTGGGCGCTCTGAAAGCTCCGGCCGCTCTCGTCGTCGCTGTGATGCTCCCTTTTGCCGCGCCGGCCGTGGTCGTGGTGCCCGTGTCCGCGGCCCCCGCCGCGCCGATCGCCTCGCTCCCAGCGGCCGCCACCCTCCAGTATCCGGGGATCAGCAGCTAATTCCGGCTGCCGGCCTGCCTCGTTGTTCATATCTTCTTTCATTGACGTCACTCCTTAGAATTAGTGGATGTGTATACGTGTACTTCCGTTTGTATACAAATGTATACGATTGTGTAATGAGAGTCAATTCTTTTTACCCTAAATCTGGAAAAGTCTGGCTTTCACTGTTCTTCGTTATCGTCTCTATATAATGCCGGCGTCCATTTTGTTATAATGTTGTTGATTCTGCAGACTAACAAACATGGTTCCAGAAACGGCTGTATCCGGACCCGGAGCATCACCGGCGTCTAAACCGCCTTGGAAGCGGCACGCCCGATGCAGCCCTTTACGATATTCGTAACATGAATGACAGTTTATTTGAGGTGAAATAGAGACGATGGCCAAAAAGATTACGATGCAGCAAATCGCCGACCACCTGGGCGTATCGAAGTTCGTTGTATCCAAGGCGCTGTCCGGCAAGGGCGGAGTCAATGAAATGACCCGGGAGCGGGTGATCCAGGCGGCTTCCCAGCTCGGGTATTTTTCGCAAAAGAAAGCCTATATGAGAAGCCCCCGCACGGAACCCAACACGCTTAAGCGCAGCGGCGCCAAGCATTCCGTGATCGTCCTGATGCCCAATATCCGTTTTCAGAACAGGGAATCGCTGTACTGGGGCAAGATTATGGAGGGGATTTCGATCAGCCTCGAGGAGCGGGGACTGGGCATGGTGATCATCTCTGAGCAGAACGTGGACAACTTTGTCAGCCTCCTGAATCCGGAAGGGATTCTCGGACTCATTGGGGTCGGGGAAATTTCCACGCCGCTGCTGCTGGAGGTGCACCGGATGGGGCTGCCGATCGTGCTGGTCGACATGGAGGATCCGCTCATTCCGTCCGACACGGTCTTTGCGAACAATATGGATGTGATGGCCCGGCTGACGACCCACCTGATCGGCATCGGCCATCAGCGGCTGCAGTTCATCGGAAACGACCGGTATTCGCGCAGCTTTCGGGACCGCTCCATCGGCTACCGGACGGCGCTGGATGAGCAGGGGCTGCCGAGCCAGGAAGGGCTGGTCATTCCGCTTCCCGATCTGGAGAACGGCAGCTTCGAGCCCGAGATCCGGTCGTGGATCTCGCGGAAAATCAAATCCAAATCGCTGCCGACCGCACTGGTCTGCGCCAACGATGCGATTGCGCTGACGGCCCGGGATATCCTGATCGAGCTTGGCGTGCGGGTTCCGGAGGAGGTGTCGGTCTCCGGATTCGACAATATCGCCGATGCGGCCAAGGGCAGTCCGTCCCTGACGACCGTCCATGTTCCGAAGGAGGCGATGGGCCGCCGGGCTGTCGAGAAGCTGCTCGAACGAATGGACAAGGCGGATACGCCTCTGGAAAAAATCCTGCTCGCCGGCGATATCGTCTACCGCGATTCCACGGCGCCGGCGCCGGATGGCTCCGGGAGCTGACCTCACGGCAGGTACGATACAATCTCAGCCGATCATAACAAAAAGCATCCCGCCCAACAGGCAGGATGCTTTTTATTGATAAAGGAAGTTCCGAAGTTTCCGGAGAGTGCACAAGGTTGCCCGTATGTGCGGGCTGAAAGAGCTGAAATCGCGAGGTTCTGTCTTCCTGTGCGCCCTCTAGATCGCTTACGGCTGAGCAGGCAGTCCACCGAGTTCGCGGATTTGCGCCGTGTAATGATCGCGGATGAGGCTCTCCGCCTTTTTTGCATAAGGGCAGTAATCATCATTCCCGGCGGCGTCCTCTGGTGCATACAGTGCTGCCGGCCAGTCCCACAGCATAAATCCTCCCACCCATGAACGGCTGGCGCAGGCTTCAAACATCCGCTCAAAATAAGCGGCCTGTTCGTCCTCGTTTGGATCTCCGGGCAGTCCCCAGTCGTTTGGAATCCGGCTCGATCCGGTCCGGCTAGGACATCCCGCCTCCATAAAGAAGAAGGGCTTGCCGTACCGGCGGACGACCGGCTCAATGCGCTCCAGCTGTTCTTGCCAGCTGTCGATCGGGTAATAGCCGCTGGATGAAATGACATCCACTGCATCCCACCAAGCCACCTGATCTTCCTGATATTTGTCGCAGTTATAGGTAATGATGCCGGAGTATACTTGCCGAACCTGGCGGATGAGCTCGCGCCATTCCAGTTCCCTGCGGTCGGTCTGCACCATCTCGCACCCGATGCACAGCATTTCGCAGCCGGTTTCCTCGGCCATAGCCGCATTGTGCAGCATAAACCGGATATAAGAGTCAAACCACTCGGACCATTTCGGTTCACAAGGCACGTCAATATCGAAAAAGTTAATATGGGCCCGCCAAGTTCCGTCGGCGCAGTTGACGACCGGTTTCAGGCAGACGCGCAAGCCGAGACGCTTGGCGGAGGCAATCGCATGGCGAACCTCTTCATCCGTTACGGTCGGCTCTTCCGCAAAATGGATTTCCGTCGAATGAGCCGTATCCTGCAGGGCCGCAAAGGTGACGGCCGTCCAGTTCACGCCGAGGCGGGTTACCATTTCCTCCATCGAATGTCCGGCCTCAGGGGTGTTCCATGTTCCCCGGATGCCGGTCCATCCCCAGGTCATGCCGCCGATATATCCTTCCAGCAAGTTATTGCGCATCAAATTCACCGTGTGCACCTCTTCTTGTGTTATTTTGTTAGTATAATTCGTTATTTAGTTATGATAACTTTATATACTTGTTATAAACAAAATACGCCTGAAGATCAAGTGTGCGGATGAGGAAATATGATGATTATAGGTAGTCTGCTCGTATTGGTGTGGAGATAGGTTGTGTGAAAAGTAGATAACACATTGATAACAACGGCAAAAAAATAAAAGCCCTGCCCGTAATTGTACAGGCAAGGCTTGATATGCATGAGGCCATTCTCTATTTAAGCGGCTGCTGATTCACGTAGCTGTCGGACAGGTTCAGGAGCTTAAGCGCCCGGTTATATTCATCTTCGGTGGTCCCGCCGTCCACTGAGGTCCGGCCGCTCAGCGGGTACTGCGCTCCATCCTCGTATCCGGCTCCCGACACGAAGAGCGCATTACCGGTCAGGAAGGAACCGGTCGGCAAATAATACCGCTCCGGAATCAGATTGGAGCTCTGATTTAAGAGATCCTGCCCGAAATGAATATGGTCTTTGACGGAAACGCCCGTCAGATTGGCGACCGTCGGCAGGATGTCGACCTGTCCACCCACCGTGTTGTTCACTTCCGGATGTTTGATCGAGCCGCCCGCCAGAATCAGCGGAATGTTAATCATATCTGAATAGGAATATTCATGTCCGTAAATTTCCTTCATCAATTCTTTATCATCACGATCCAGGGAGTACAGCGGAAGTCCCATGTGATCCCCGTAGATGACGATGAGGCTGTCGTCCCAGAGGCCGTTATTCTTCAGTTCATCGATAAACTGTCCCAGCGCATAATCCGCATAATTCTGGGCGCGGATATAATCCCCGACGAACGTACCGTCATACCGCTCAGGGAGCTGCATGTGGTATTTTCTCTCCGGAATCGTAAACGGATGATGCGCCGACATCGAGATGACCTGGGCATAGAACGGTTTGTCTTCCTGGTCCATTTCCTTCATTTTCGCGGCAGTCTTCTTATACAGCACTTCATCCGATGGGCCGAAGAAGAAGGAGTCTTCGTCACCGAAGAAGGACTTGTCGTAATAATGCTGGAAGCCAAGGGACGAATACAGCTCCCCGCGGTTCCAGAACTCTACGTCGTTCGTATGGAAGGTCGCGGTCGCGTAACCGTTGCTCTCCATCAGCCTCGGCAGGCTCGGCAGCTTCTTGTCGACATAGTTCTGTGTGGCCGCCCCGCTCGGCGGAACATAGAACGAGGTGTTCACGACGAATTCGGCATCCGATGTATTGCCTTGGCCGACCATTTGGTTGAAGTTCGGGAAGTAGTACTGCTCTTTGGCCAGCTTGTTCATATTAGGCGTAATTTCCTGGCCGTCGATCTTCAGGTTGATCAGGAAATTCTGAAACGATTCCAGCTGGATAATGATCACGTTCTTGCCTTTGGCATCCCCGAAATGCTGCGGCTGATCGGTCTTCTTGATGCCTTTGAGCTCATCGATCGAAGCCTGGGTAATGCTGTTCAGCGGAACGATGTCCTCTTTCTTCTTGGAGAAAATCGTATACGCCTCATAATTCAAAATGCCCATTTGCTGGGCTTTTTTGATCTCGTTCATGCTGGCCCGGTTCGGAACGATATTAAACAGGCAGATTACGAGGGACAGGATGAACAGCACGGTAACGACGCTCCGGCGGGCCCGGCGGCTGGTCTGATCCTTCCATTGCCGCGCTTTACGGCCGCGCACCATGATGACAAAGATCACGACGATGTCGGCGTAGATCAGCAAATAGTAAGGGTCCATCAGCGAAAAGACACTGTTGCGGACGGCCGTAACCTGGTTGACCTGCTCCAGGGCATGATAAGTCGCGATGACGCCATAGTATTTGAAGTACATAATGACGGCGAAAAAGATCGTGGTCAGCAGCAGGTTGGCGATGACATAAGCGCCGAATTTCCGCTTGCCGGCAAACCACTCAATCAGACAGAACACGAGCCAAATAAACGGAATTTCGGTAATGATGGGCTTCCAGGGCATCAGGTCATTAAACGTAACGGCCCATGCCAAATACCCCTTTAAAAGTAAAAGAATGGTGAATAAGACAAACGGTTTTCGCAGAAATCCACGAAGTGAAGACACGTTACCAACTTCCTTCCTTTTAATGACGGGCTGACCTGGCTGATCTAAGCCGGGCAGCTGAGTATATCGCGCGAAAAGCTGGATGATTGCGCATAAAATTGAATATCCTGCGGTTGCTTGAGCCCTTTTGTCGCATGGAATCGAGGGCAATAGGTTTATTATGCCTTCGGCTCAGAAAGATGTCAAAAGGCGAATCCTTGTCATTTCTAGTTATCATTTACCATATTGGGAAGTAAATGAACCGCTTACGCCGCTCCTCTGAACCATTCTTTGAAAACGTCCGGAATTCCGATCCGCCGAATAAAGGCGGGCTGAGCCGTAACACCACGACACCCCGCTAAGCACTGCGGTACACTGCTTATTTCCCACCGGTCAATAACCCCCTAAAAACTGTAAAATATTGTGTTGAACCGGGCCTGCATTTTAGGTAAAATGTGCGAAAACCATATTGTGTTAAATAAGTTAACGCGAAATGTCATGTTCGCAGAAGGGGTTGAGGGGGATGTTTGACTGGCTTGGCTTTACAACGGGGCTGCCGCTCTGGTGGTCGTACCGGTTAAACCGTCATTTGAAGGAGGATATCGAAAACATTTTTGAGGGAATCGCCCAGAATCGTATACAAATATTAGAGAGCTGGGTTACGGAGTATTGGTCCCATTTAGAGCGTTTGAGCATACAGCTTGGCCCAAACTTCGGCCATATCGTCCAGGATCCTGCCGGGGCCGCTGCCTTGGAGCCGCTGTTCGCTTCCTATATGAAGAGAGGTGCCGATTTCTCGGAGATTTTCCTGATTCGTGACGACATGAAGGTGGTATACTCCACCCATCCGTCCCGCATTGGGGCAAGCTGCAGCCGGGAGGGTCTGATCGAGCCGGGGCTGAAGTATACGCTGCAGGGGAGTCCTTGCCTGTTCGGCCCCTATTCCGACCCGGCCACATTAGAGGTCGGCCCGAGTACTTCGGCGTTTCACGACGCGATGACGCTGTTGTTTATTCTGCCGGTTATGGAGGATGGCGTATGGAAAGGGGCACTGTGCGGCCGGGTTCCAAACGATGTCCTGGGAGACTTGATCCAACGGGAGCAGGGGCATGTATATCCCGATTCAGGCGATAACTACATTTTCATGGCCAAGCCGGGACTGAACAAGAACATTGCGCCCGGAACGGCGCTGTCGCGGAGCCGCTTCGAGGACTTTACCTTTACGCACGGCGATAACCTGAAAGAAGGGGTGCGGACCGACTACGGGACGGTTCAGGTAAAGAACCATACCGAGCTGGAACTGGTGTTCAAGGACCCGGCCACAGGAGAACTGCATCCAGGAGTAGCGAACACGATACAGAACGGAAGCAATCTGTTTGTGGAGTTTCCGGGATATTCGGACTACCGGCACATTCCGGTGATCGGTAAAGGGGTTACTTTTCAGCTTCCGCATTGCCCGGACGTATGGGGGATGATGTGCGAAGGGGATTTGGAGGAAGTGTACCGCTTCCGGAGCTTCGGTTGGAAGATGAAGAAAATGCATCTGATGACAGGCCTGGCGGGCGTGGTGCTGAACGGTCTTCTATTCGGCCTGTTGGCCTGGAGTCTGCCTCCGGTCACGGGGCTGATCGCGGTTCTGGCGGCAAACCTGCTGTTCGGCTGGATTGCGGTCTCCGTTCTTGAACGCAGGGGGACGCGGCGGACGGCGGAGCATTTTCGCAGCCTGAGCCGGTTCATCCGAATCAATGCCGAAGGCAAAGGGGATTTGACGCAGCGGCTGGACCTGCGCGAATTTGCGGATGACGAGGCCAAGGAGCTCGGCAAATGGGTAAACAGCATGATCGATGCCCTGGAAGGCATCATGCTGCAGGTTAAGCAGGCGGTCCAGGACGTTCAGGACAGCCAGCATGTGCAGCATGCGACAGCCCAGTCGACCGCCAGCTCCACGGAGCGGGTGAGCGGGAAGGTTCACAGCATGATCCGCGGCATCCGCGGCCAGTTGAAGGATATTGACGTGGCCAAGGACGTGTCAGTGGAGATGAGCGTTACCCTGCGGGAAATCGAAGGGGCGGCCGCTCAGCAAATTGCGGTGGCGCAAAGCGAAGTGCAGCATATCGGCGACAAGATGAAGCAAATTCAGGACAAGGTGGAGGAGAGCCACCGGACCATTCGGACGTTTATGGAAACGACGCGGGATATTGCCGGCCTGCTGACGGCAATCGAGAACATTTCCAAGCAGACCAATCTGTTATCGCTGAACGCGTCGATCGAAGCGGCGAGGGCGGGCGAGCACGGTCAAGGCTTCTCGGTAGTGGCGGGGGAAATCCGCAAGCTGGCCGAGCTTACCCGGCATTCCACCGAGCAGATCCAGCGGACGCTGCGGCAGATCGGCGGGCAGGTAGAACTGGCCTTTGCCTCCATGGACGAAGGCAGCCGGGCGGTGGATGAGGGCACGAAAATCGTCGCTTCGGCCTCTGAAATGCTGGGACAGGCTGGCAGCCAGGACAGCCTCAAGACCAAGATGGTCGGTGAAGTGGTGGGCATCATGGAAAAGGTAGCCGCCGTCAGCATCGAAAACCGCAGCATATCAGCAGAGGTGGAAGGCACGCTGCAGGAGCTGCAGGAGGACATGCAGCATGTTCGCGGCACATCGGAAAGTGTGGAGTCCATCACCGGATCGCTGCTTCAGCTTGTCAACCAGTTCCGCCTGACCGAGACGCGGAGAAGATAGCAGGAAGACGGTGGCGCCGTGTGACCTGACGCTGCCTGATGAGTTCATTAGACAAAGCTCGTGCCCCTTTATCAGGGCGGCACGGGCTTTTTTTAGTGGATAGCGAATTGGGACTGCCTGCTCCAGTTATGGTATGATGGGAAAAACAAGGGGAACGGGTGATCCTATGTCTGAAGAGAACCGGGAGCGGGCGGAGGTTCGGATATCGGTCCGGCCGCTGGTGGAATACGCTTTCTCAAGCGGGGATATCGATTCCGGATTCCGGTCGGCCACCGCCATGGTCGAAGGTACACGAATCCACCAGCAGGTGCAGAAAACTTACGGGGAAGGCGACCAGAAGGAGGTGTTCCTGAAGCGGGAAATCCCGTTCGGGGACCTGACTTATGTCATCGAAGGAAGATGCGATGGCCTGATCCAAACGGATGACGGCTGGATGATCGATGAGATCAAATCGACCGCTGCGAGCCTGGATGCGATGGAGGGGGATGGAAAGCCCGTTCACTGGGCACAGGCCCAAGTTTACGCCTATATTTATGCCATGGACCACGGCCTGGATCGGATGACGGTGCAGCTTACCTACGTCGAGACGCATACCGGCACGGAGCGCCGTTTCCGGCGGATGCTGACGCTGGCGGAGCTCGAGGCCTTTGTGATGGGGGTGCTCGAGGTCTACACCCCGTATGCCGCGCTCCGGCTGAAAAATGCGCATCTCCGGGACGAGAGCATCCGCGCGCTGCCGTTCCCGTTCGACACTTACCGGGAAGGACAGCGCAAGCTGGCGGGAGCGGTCTATCAGGCGGTGAAGGAGAAGCGGAAGCTGTTTGCCAAGGCCCCGACGGGGATCGGCAAGACGATGTCCACGCTGTTCCCGTCCGTGAAGGCGATCGGGGAGGGGCTGCTTGGGCAGATCTTTTATTTGACGGCCAAGACGATCACCCGAACGGCCGCCGAGCAGGCCTTTGCGCTGATGCAGGCCAAAGGGCTGCGGATGCAGACGGTGACGATTACGGCCAAGGACAAAGTCTGCTTTCAGGAGGAGACGGTCTGCCGGAAGGACGCCTGCCCGTTTGCGGACGGCTACTATGACCGGGTTAACGGGGCGATTCTGGACATGCTGTCCCAGGAAACGGTAATGGACCGCGCCGTCATTGAGCGTTACGCGCGCAAGCATCAGGTATGTCCCTTTGAGTTTTCGCTGGACGCGGCCTACGCAGCGGATGCGGTCATTTGCGACTATAATTACATCTTCGATCCGCGGGTTTCGTTCAAACGGCTGCCCGAGGAACAGAAGAGGCAGACGGTGCTGCTCGTGGACGAAGCCCATAACCTCGTTGATCGGGGCCGGGACATGTTCTCGGCTGAGATCGGCAAGGCGGCATTTCTCGAGTTGAAGCGTGGATACAAGGGCGTGGATGCCCGGGTTCAGAAGGCGGCGGATGCGGTCAATAAATTTTTTATCGAACTGAAAAAGGAAATGGGTGAAGCCCGCCAGAAGCAGTGGCAGGAACAGCCCCGGGAGCTGAGTGAGCTGCTTACGCTGTTCATCGCCGAAGCCGAGCGGGAGCTGCTGGCTCCCAAAGGTGATCCCGGGCTGCAGGAGCAGCTGCTGGATGCCTATTTTGCGTCGCAGCAATATATCCGGATCGCAAAGCTGTATGACGAACGCTTTCTGACGTATGCCGAGATTCACGGCGGCGACTGCGTGCTGAAGCTGTTCTGCATGGATCCGTCCTACTTGCTCGCGCAGGCGGGAAAAGGCTTCCGCTCAACCGTGTTCTTCTCGGCAACTCTGTCTCCACTGTCCTACTATAGGGACATGCTGGGCGCCGGCGAGGAGGACTACAGCTTGTCCGTGCCGTCGCCGTTCAGCCGGGAGCAGCTGGATGTGCGCATCGAGCCGCTGTCTACCAGGTACCGGGACCGGGACGACACCCGGGACGCGCTGGTGAAGCTGCTGCATGGCCTCATATCGGAGCGCAAAGCGAATTATATGGTCTTTTTCCCGTCGTACCAATATATGCGTATGGTGGTCGAGCCTTTTGCGGAGCTGCACCCGGAGGTTGGCATCATCGTGCAGGATACCGGAATGGCCGAGGAGGAGCGGGAGCGGTTCCTCGCGGCGTTCCAGGCGGACAATGAGGATACGCTCGTCGGCTTCGCCGTGCTTGGGGGCATTTTCTCCGAAGGCATCGACCTGCAGGGGGATCGGCTGGGAGGCGTCGTCGTGGTCGGCGTGGGCTTGCCACAGCTTGGTTTTGAACGGAACCTGATTCGGGATTACTTCAATGAAAACGGGAAAAGCGGATATGATTACGCCTACGTGTTCCCGGGGATGAACAAGGTGCTGCAGGCCGGAGGGCGGCTGATCCGCTCCGAGCAGGATACGGGCGTGCTGGTGCTGGTCGACGACCGTTTTCTCCAGCGGCACTATCAGGGGCTGCTCCCGGATGAGTGGAAGGGGTTCACCGTCGGGAAGCCTTAGACGGGCGAGACGCGGCACAGCAAGTGGTGAGCCGGGCAGCTTGGTCTCGTCGGGATTTGATGCGGCGAACGGGATGGATACGAGGGCGTGCGATGCGTTCCCAACAAATCGTAGCCAAACGGGACGGACCCCGGTATAGTGGAGAAAACAGGATAAGGTGGGATCGCGCAGGATGACACTTCGTATCGGATTGATCGGAACCGGATGGTTCAGCGGCGTACATGCCGACAACTTGGCGGGGATGGATGGAGTAAAGCTGACGGCGGTTTGTGGTACAAGCCTGGAGAAAGCAGAACGGATGGCGCGGCGTTACGGCGCCGAGGGATATGAGGATCTGGATGCTATGCTGGACGCGGGACCACTCGACGCGGTGTATATCTGCGTGCCGCCGATGGCACACGGCGAAATCGAAATGAAGCTGATTGAGCGCGGTATTCCGTTTTTGGTGGAAAAACCGCTTGGGCTCGACACCAGCTTGCCGGAACAAATTCTGGCCCGGGTCCGCGAGACGGGGCTGTTGACGTCGGTGGGGTACCATTTCCGCTACCAGCACAATGCGGCGCGGCTGAAGGAGGAACTGTCGAACCATACGACCGGTATGGTGCTGGGACGGTGGATGGACAGCATGCCGGGCGTGTCCTGGTGGAGACGGCAAAGCGGCTCCGGCGGGCAGTTCATCGAGCAGACGACGCATATGGTCGACATGCTTCGGTATACGGCCGGTGAAGTGGAAGAAGTGTATGCGCTTTACGGGGACCGGGTCAAGCGGAGCCGGGTGGACGGCGTAGAGGTCGCCGACGTAGGAACGGTCACGCTCCGCTTGGCGAGCGGCGTGGTAGCGAACATTTCCAACACATGCATCCTGCCGGAAGGCGGCGGGCTGAGCCAGACGGGACTGACGTTCTACACCGACCGGGGGATTGTCGATTGGAACCCGCAGCGGCTGCAGCTGGCGGCGCCCGGCGTCACAACGGAATATACGGAGCAGGGGAGCCCCTATGTACGCGAAACGGAAGCGTTTCTCCATGCGCTGCGCACCGGAGACCGCTCCCGTATTCTTTCAAGCTATGAGGATGCCTGCCGGACGCAGGCCGTGACTTGTGCCGCGTTGGCCTCGGCATCTACCGGCAAGCCGGTCCGCCTCTAACTCCTTACCACATCAGCATGAGCAGCGGCGCCGCGCCGAGCGTGAACAGGGCGGCCAGGATCATTGAGACGCTGGAGATCGCTCCGCTCATCGAGCTGAAGCCGAAGGCCACGGACGTCCCCGTCCCGTGGGCGCTCGTGCCGAGCAGCACGCCGCGGGCGATTTCGTTCTCGATCCGCAGGAGGCGCAGAATCATCGGCCCGAGCACGGAGCCGAGCAGGCCGGTCATAATGACAAAGACCGCCGTAATGTTCGGCACCCCGCCGATGACCTGCGATACGTTCATGGCGATCGGCGTCGTGATCGAGCGGGGGATCAGGCTGGTCACCAATGAAGTGTCCAGCTTCAGCCCTTTGGCGAGCACCGCCGAAGAGATCATAGCCATGAAGGAACCGGTAAGCACGCTGACGACGATTTCGACGGCGTGCTTTTTGAGTACTTTAAAATTTTTATAGAGCGGCACCGCAAAGGCGACCGTCGCAGGCTGGAGCATATCGCTCAGCCATTTCCCGCCGGCGTTGTAATGTTCATAGGGAATATGCGTGCACAGCAGGAAAATAATAATGATGCAGGGCGTCACCAGCAGCGGCGACAGATACACTTTGGGATACCGCTTATACAATCGTTTGGCTGCCATGTAGATCACGAGGGTTAGCAGCAGACAGATGAGACCGATCATCATGACACCTTCCGTTCTTTATGTTTGGCAATGCGTGCGGCGGTCAAGCCGGAGCTGGCCATGACCACGACCGTGCTGAAAATAACGACGAGCAGGATTCGCACCCCGTCGCTCTCCAGCATCGCAAAATATTTCATTACCCCGACGGCGGCCGGGATAAAGAAGAGCAGGAGCTCGGCGAGCAGCCAGTTCGCTCCGACTTCGATCCATTCGAGCTTGACGACGCCGGATTCGAGCAAAAGAAACAACACGATGATTCCGAGAATGCTGCCCGGCACCGGCAGATGCAGCAGACCGGCCAGCTGGTTCATCGCATATGAAAACAGCATTAAAACGGCGACCTGAAAGGTCCCTTTGACGGCATGCTTCATCAATTGTTTTCGCCTTCCTTTCATTTATAATGAAAATTTTACAGCATTCATTTTCATAGGTAAAATGCATATATCGAATAGATATCATTCCATATGGCTATGGCATAAGGATGACGTATAAGTTGAATAATTGAAATGGATGGTAGGGCAAGTACGTAAAATGTCCCCGATTGACTTACTCAAGGGAAGGAGAATGACGTATGGACATCCGCCAATTGCAGTATTTTATGGAGGTCGCCCGGCTGCAGAGTTTTACGAAGGCGGCGGAATCGCTCTACATCACGCAGCCGTCGATCAGCAAAACGATCCGCAACATTGAGGAGGAGCTGGGCGTCACCCTGTTTGACCGTTCAGGCAAAAAGGTGGTGCTGACCGATGCGGGCCGCATTATTTACGAGCAGGCCCAGCCGATCGTGAAGTCGTTTCAGAGCTTGTCCTCCGAGCTCGGCGATTTGAAAAACCTGAAGAAGGGCCATATCCGCCTCGGCCTGCCGCCGATGGTCGGATCGAGCTTTTTCCCTGAGGTGATCGGGCAGTTTCATCAGAAATACCCGCAGGTGACGATGCAGATCTTTGAGGACGGCGCCAAAAAGGTTGAGGTCGACGTGGAGAGCGGTTTGCTCGACATTGGCGTCGTGGTGCTGCCGACCGACGACTCGCTGTTTCACTCGTTTTCGTTCGTCCGGGAAAACCTGATGCTGCTGGTGCACCCGTCTCACCGTCTTGCGCATCGCGAGTGCGCCGGTCTTGCCGATCTGGCGGAAGAGAACTTCGTGCTGTTCCGGGAGGACTTTGCGCTGCATGACCGGATCATTACGGAATGCGTCAAGGTCGGCTTCCAGCCGCATATCGTCTACGAAAGCTCCCAATGGGACTTGATCAGCGGCATGGTCGCCGCCAATTTGGGCATCGCCCTGCTGCCGGAAACGATCTGCCGGGAAATCAACCGGGAGCGGATCCGGATTATGCCGCTGGTGGAACCGGTCATCCCGTGGCAGCTGGGGATGATCTGGCGTAGGGACCGTTACCTGTCCTATGCCGCACGGGAATGGATCGCGTTTACGCAGGGGAAATTGATGGAGGACAGGGGATAACCGGGCAGACTGGAACAGCATTATTTTTAATGAGGTTACAAGAAAAAATCACATTTACCCACACCTCCTCAGACCTCCTAATTTTGCTTTTAAAGCGTTTTGGATTCAAACATGTATCTCATTATTATTTTTATATTTCGCAACCCTTAAACGGCCGTGTAGATGCCTTAAAACTCGTGTTTTCATGCGATTTCAGTCTGATATAATAAAAGATGGAAATGCGCATTTCTACGGAAACTACGAGCGAAAAGGACTGATTTACCATCAACCACGATGAAATGAGCAGCCGGTTTGCTGCGGGGAGCATCCCCAAGCTGCTGTTGTCTCTTGCACTTCCGGCGATTGCGGCTCAAATCGTCAACGCGCTGTACAATGTCGTCGACCGGATGCTGATCGGCAGGATGCCGGGAGGCGGTACCTTTGCATTAACCGGACTGGGCATCGCCTTCCCGCTGATCATGACCATCTCGGCGTTTGCGGCCCTCATCGGCCTTGGCGGCGCTCCGCTGGCCTCCATGAAGCTGGGGGAAGGGAAACCAAAGGAAGCGGAGAAGCTGCTCGGCAGCTGCTGCCTGATGCTCCTGCTTGTTTCAGGAGTGCTGACGGCGGTGCTGCTGTGTTTTCACCGTCCCCTGTTAATCGCCTTCGGGGCGAGCGGTAAAACACTGCCCTATGCCAGCGATTATATGGGCATCTATTTGCTGGGGACGGTCAGCGTGCTGATGTCCCTTGGGCTGAATTCTTTTATTTCCATTCAGGGTTTTGCCAAAACGGCAATGGCCACAGTCTGTGCCGGAGCCGTACTGAACGCCATCCTGGCACCCCTTTTTATATTTCCGATGCATATGGGAGTCCGCGGGGCCGCCTTGGCAACGGTCATTTCCCAGACTGCGTCCGCTATATGGGTGCTGTCGTTTCTTACATCCAGGCGCAGCCACCTCCGCCTTCGGCTCCGGAACCTGCGGGTGAACCCCCGGATGGCGTGCCGCATCCTTGCGCTGGGGCTGTCCCCTTTTATCATGCAGTCGACGGAAAGCCTGATCCAGATCGTGTTTAATATTTCCCTTGCACGGTATGGCGGCGATTTGTATGTGGGCGCAATCAGCATTCTGACCAGCCTCATGCAGCTGTTTTCCTTGCCTTTATCCAGCTTTGCGCAGGGAGCGCAGCCGGTCATCGGCTACAATTATGGATCGGGAGACTATGCAAGGGTGAAGGCAGCAATCCGGTTTTGTACGACCGTTTGCGGTGTCCTCGGCATCGTGATGTGGGCGGTGGCGGTGTTCTTGCCGCGGTTTCCCGTCATGATTTTCACGGATCAGGCTGAATTGATTGCGCTGACGGAAAGGCTGATGCCGGTCTTTTTTCTGGGGACATGCATTTACGGCATTCAGCTGGCGCTGCAGCAGATGTTTCTTGCGCTTGGGCAGGCTAAGGTGTCCATCTTTATTGCCGTCCTGCGTAAAATTATTTTGCTGATTCCTTTGGTTTTTGTGCTGCCGGAGTTTATATCGCCCAAAGCCGATGCCGTCATTATGGCCGAGCCGATTGCAGATGCCTGCGCGGCGGTCACCTGCTGCATCTTGTTTGCGGCGACGGTCAAACGTCTGCTGCGGAATCCTGATCTTGCAAGCACAGCCGATCCATGAACAAAATATTGTTGGACTTTATTAGATATGTTTTAATTGACATATAAAACGGAAAGGTCATATAATTAGGTTGCCTATTTAATTGGTAACCTAATTATTTTTTTGTGCGGGATATCATCCTTCATAGCACGTTTGGGAAAGGAGGATTGTTGGCGTCATGAACGACGATGGCAACAACCGTCAGAAAGCCTTCTGCCAGGGTACCGAACCGCAGGAGCATGATCAGCACCACGAAACCGTTGTCCAGCTGCTTCAGGCGGTCATGCGATTTAACAGGGGTGAGTTTCGCCACCGGGTAATCGAAGGCTTGAAGATGAGCGAGATGGGGCTGATGGTCCTGCTCATGCGTCATGTCGAGCCGGATAGCCCGGGACTGAAGGTGTCCGAGATCAGTGGGATGCTGGGGGTCACTTCTCCGACCGTCACCCAGTTTGTCAAGGCGCTGGAGAAGAAGAAATGGATCGTACGGACGCCGGATGAGGCGGACCGAAGGGTGGTCCGGATCAAGCTCAGCGAAGAGGGGCGAGAAGCGATTATCCAAGCCCGTAAGGCGACGATCCATTCCTTCAAGGGGCTTGTCGATCACCTGGGCATCGAGGAGAGCGAGAAGCTGTCCGAGCTGCTGACCAAGGCTTATAAGTATTATGAAAGCAAAACGCAGAATGATTCATCGGATGGAGGTGAAGTGCCAACATGCTGAAGCTTTTTCGTTCATTGAAGCCGTTCTGGCTTCTGATCCTGTTCACATTTGTGCTTGTGTTTCTGCAGTCCATGTCGGACCTGTATCTCCCGACGCTGATGTCGGACATCGTGGATAAGGGCATCATCGAGGGAGACATTCCTTACATTTGGAAAATCGGCGGCTTTATGCTGGCCGTAGCTCTGGGGGGAGCCATTTGCTCCATCGCCGCGAGCTACCTGTCCGCCAAAGTGGCGGGCGGATTCGGCAGATCGATGCGCAGCCGGGTATTCCAGCATGTCCAGAATTTCTCCCTGCAGGAATTTGACAAGCTGGGCACGGCTTCGCTCATTACCCGCACCACCAATGACATCGCTCAGACCCAGCAGGTGCTGACCATGATGCTGCGGATGATGATCAGCGCGCCGATGATGTGTATCGGCGGGATTATTATGGCGGTGTCCAAGGACGCCAAGCTGTCCCTGATCATCGTCGTGATCGTTCCGGTGCTGGCTGGCTCTATTGCCATCATAGCCGGTATGGGAATGCCGCTGTTCAAGGCGATGCAGGTCAAGCTGGACAAATTAAACCGGGTGCTCCGCGAAAACCTGACCGGGATCCGGGTCATTCGTTCGTTTAACCGGATTCAGCATGAGCAGGAGCGTTTCAAGGAAGCCAACTACGATCTGACCAGCACAGCGGTCCGGGTCAACAAAATCATGGCGGCCATGATGCCGATCATGATGATCGTCATGAACTTATCGACCATCGCCATCGTCTGGTTTGGCGGCCTGCGCATTAGGGACGGACATATGCAGGTCGGGGACCTGATGGCTTTTATCCAGTACGCCATGCAGATCATGTTCTCCTTGATCATGGTTTCCATGGTCTTCGTCATGGTACCGCGCGCTTCCGCATCCGCTGCGCGGATTAACGAGGTGCTCAGCATTACGCCGGATATCGACGATCCGCTCGTTGCACAATCCTCTGAAGAAGGACGCGGCTATTTGGAATTCCGGGACGTGACGTTCAGCTATCCGGGAGCGGAGCAGCCGGCGCTGTCGGGGATTTCATTCACCGCCAAGCCGGGGGAGACCACGGCGATTATCGGCGGCACCGGTTCCGGCAAGTCGACGCTGCTCAGCTTGATTCCGCGCTTCTATGATGTAGCGGAAGGCAGCGTGCTGGTCGACGGGGTCGACGTCCGCGAGATGACGCAGGAGGAGCTGCGCGCCAAGATCGGCTTCGTGCCGCAGAAGGCGCTGCTGTTCACCGGGACGATTGCGGACAATATCCGCTACGGCAAAAGGGACGCCACCGAAGAAGAGATCCGCGAAGCGGCGGATATCGCCCAGGCGACCGAATTTATTATGAATATGAAAGACGGCTTTGAGTCGGAAATTGCCCAGGGCGGAAACAACGTGTCCGGCGGGCAAAAGCAGCGCTTGTCCATCGCGCGGGCGCTGGTACGCAGACCGGAAATCTATGCGTTCGACGACAGCTTCTCGGCGCTTGATTTCAAGACGGATGCGAAGCTGCGCAGCGCGCTGAAGCCGGTGACACGGGACGCTACCGTTCTGCTCGTGGCGCAGCGGGTCAGCACGGTCATGGACGCCGACCGGATCATCGTCCTCGACGAAGGGCGGATTGCCGGCATCGGCACCCACCGCGAGCTGATGGAGACCAGTGACGTTTATCGCGAAATTGTATCCTCACAGCTGTCAGAGGAGGAGATCGCATGAGTGAGCAAACAAGAAGACCCGGACCCCGGATGGGAGGACCCCGGCATCCCGGCGGCCATCCCGGCCAAATGATGCCTGCGCAGAAGGCCAAGGACTTCAAGGGCTCCCTGAAGCGGCTGATCGGCTACCTGCGGCCGCGGCGGGGGACGCTGATCGTTATTTTTCTGACGGCGATTCTTAGTACGGTGTTCAGCATCGCGAGCCCGAAAATTCTCGGCAAGGCGATTACCAAGCTGCTGGAAGGCGTCATCGCGATGGCGAAGGGGACGCCGGGCGCTGGCATTGACTTTACCTACATCACCCAAATCCTGCTGATTCTGATTGGTCTGTACTTGTTCAGCGCAGCGTTCAGCTATATTCAGCAGTATCTGATGGCCGGCGTGGCGCAGAAGGTTGTGTACGATATGCGGGAGCAGATCAACGCGAAGCTGTCGCGCCTGCCGCTGAAATATTTTGATTCCCGGACGCATGGTGAAATCTTGAGCCGCGCGACCAACGACGTCGACAACATCAGCACCACGCTTCAGCAGAGCTTGACGCAGCTGATCACGTCGATCGTGACGCTGGTCGGCGTCATCGTGATGATGCTGTCGATCAGCCCATGGATGACGCTGATTCTGATCGTGACGCTTCCGCTGAGCTTCATCGTCATTAAAGCGGTAGCTTCCCGGTCCCAGAAGCATTTCATGGCCCAGCAGGCCTCTTTGGGACAGCTCAACGGCCATGTGGAAGAAATGTACACAGGACATAAAATCGTGAAGGCCTTCGGCCGCGAGCGGGAGTCCGTCGAGGATTTCAACAAAATCAACGAAAAGCTGTACAGCTCCGGCTGGAAAGCCCAATTCATCTCCGGCATCATCATGCCGATGATGATGTTTATCGGCAATATCGGTTATGTGCTGGTCTGCGTGGTCGGCGGGATCTTCGTCACCCACGGCCGTATTACGATCGGGGATGTGCAGGCGTTTATCCAGTACGCCAGACAGTTTACCCAGCCGATTATGCAGACGGCCAACATTGCAAACATCATCCAGTCCACCATCGCTTCGGCGGAGCGCGTGTTCGAGCTGTTGGATGAAGAAGAGGAAGTGCCGGAAGCGGCGGATGCGGCTGTCCTGAACAATCCGAAGGGTGCCGTGCAGTTTGAGCATGTGCGGTTCGGATATAAGGAAGACGCGATGCTCATTGAAGACATGGACATCGACGTGAAGCCGGGACAGACGATCGCCATCGTCGGGCCGACCGGTGCCGGCAAGACGACGCTCATCAACCTGCTCATGCGTTTCTATGAGCTGAACGGCGGGGCGATCACCATCGACGGCGTGAACATTACCCACTTGAAGCGCGGCAATTTGCGCAGCATTTTCGGCATGGTGCTCCAGGATACCTGGCTCTTCAACGGGACGATTATGGAGAATATCGCTTACGGCCGGGCCGGCGCCACGAACGAGGAAGTGATCGAGGCGGCCAAGGCGGCTCATGCCGATCACTTCATCCGTACGCTTCCGGACGGCTACGACACCGTGCTCAACGAAGAAGCGTCGAACATTTCCCAAGGGCAGAAGCAGCTGCTGACGATTGCGCGTGCCATTCTGGCCGACCCGTCTATCCTCATTCTGGATGAAGCGACCAGCAGCGTCGACACCCGGACGGAGGTCTTTATTCAGAAGGCGATGAACGACCTGATGAAGGGCAGAACGAGCTTCGTCATCGCCCACCGGCTGTCCACGATCCGCGACGCGGATCTGATTCTGGTCATGAACCAGGGCAGCGTGATCGAGAAGGGCAACCACGAGGAGCTTCTGGCCAAAGGCGGCTTCTACGCCGATCTGTATAACAGCCAGTTTTCCAGCGGAAGCATTCAAGAGGTTGTCTGAGGGTGAAGGCGACCTCACCCGCGACCCTTATCATCCGCATTTCAAAAGAGCAGCCATGACGGCTGCTCTTTTTTTTGGAATATTGGCAGTTTATGCTTGAATATCGAACGTGTGTTTGTCAATATTGATCTTAGAAGTTCATTCAGGAATAAAAAACGCAGACCGAACCTGCGGCGAATGCTTGATCACTTTACAGGAGTCAGGAGGTACGGAACATGAAAGAAACGATCTCGCTGCTTACGCCCTTTAGCATCGAACGAACCATGGTCGCGGTCAGGGGGCAAAATCCCCGGCTCGTGCTGGCTCATCCGGAATACCCGGTATTCACGAAGGTGATTCCGGCGGAAGGGCGCGACATTCCGGTCACCGTGTCCTTGGTGGAGACCAGCCAGGGACCGGCGGCGGAGGTGGAGCTGCTGCAGGCCTGCAATTCGAAGGAAACCGAAGCCATCCGGGTATATGTAGGCAAAATGCTGTCCAACCATGTGGACCTCAGGCCGTTCTATGCGCAGCTTCAGGATGAGCCTGTCATCGGCTCCATCCTTCCGGGGCTGCACGGGCTGAAAATACTGCTGGAGCCAAATTTGTTTCAAAATCTGGTGCGGACAATTATCGGCCAGCAGATGAACCTGAGCTTTGCCGCTTCGCTCGTCTCGCGAATCACCGAGCAGTACGGCACCCCTGTGACGATCGGGGACCATACGCTCTACAGCTTCCCGAAGCCGGAAGCGCTGGCCGCGCTCGAACCGGACGAGCTGCTGCCGCTGCAGTTCAGCCGCCGCAAAGCCGAGTATATTACCGGCCTGGCGCGGCAAGTAGCGGACGGCTCCCTCGAACTTAACGCCATGCCGGACCTTGCGGACGAAGAAATTTTCAACCGGCTGCTCCCGATCCGCGGCGTCGGCAAATGGACGGTCGAGTGCTTCCTGCTCTTCAGTGTAGGCCGAACGGATTTCTTCCCGGCTGATGACATCGGACTGAAAAATGCAATGAAAGTGCTGTGGGGCTTTGACAGCCAGCCGGCTTCTCCGCTCATGCTGGAGATCAGCCGCAGCTGGTCGCCATGGCGGAGCTACGCCGCTTACTACTTATGGGCTTGGCTCGACGATTGGAAGCTGCGGCAGAAGCAGGAGAAGGAACAGAAGAAGCCTGTCCGCGGCAAGTCGGCCCGAAAAGCCTCGGAAGCATAGCGGCGGCTGAGCTACGCCATAATCGAGCTGCATGCCGCCAACCCATCGGGGCCGCCTTCAGCCAGTCCTAACCGCTACGCTTCCTGCACGCCGACCCCGTTCCAGAACATGTTGACGATCTCCTGGGCCAGTTCGCCCGCAGACGGGGCGAATTCTTTGGCAATCTCCCGGTTGCCGATCATCAGCATGGATGCCAGCGTGTGCGCCATAAGGAGCGGGTGTGCGGAGCGCACCTCCCCGTTTTTGATCGCCTCGGTGAAGCTGACGGTCAGCACATCGTGAATCTGGTCCTCGCTGACGCGGATTTCCTCCAGCTGTTCGGGCGCCAGCGAGGCGCTGGCATCGCGCATGATCGTTTCAAAGTCCCCATGCGGGAAACGAAGCTTGTTCTCGGCCAGCTCCACGAGCCGGTCGTAGAGCGGCTTGTCCTGCTGCATAATCCGCAGGGAAGCATTGCGCGCCTTCTGCATCATGGTGGTGACGGCTGCCGTGAAGAGCTGGGCTTTATTTTCAAAGTGATAGTAAATGGAAGCCTTGGTTACGCCGCATACCTGGGCAATTTGCTGCAGCGAGACCGGCTCATAGCCGTACTCCATGAACAGGGCGGAAGCTGTTTTCAGGATGAATTCGTTCATGGGAGTGTCCTCCTGCCGGCGTTTGGGCCGGCCCGGGGAGCGTTTGGCCGGATGTTTTCCCTGGGATTGTTCCATATCGTTGTCCTCCATAATCTAAGTAGTTGATCGTTGTCCTCCAGGAATTCCACAATCCTGTTCTAAAACCTGATTGATAATTAACCTTCCGGTATATATAATTAATGTGGCATGGCAACAGCGGGTGTGCCTTTCATTGAAATACTGCGATTGTATGCCGCCTGATAAGGCTGAAAAGTACGGCGGTCCGTACTGTCCCATATTGTATCACGGAGCCTGCGGAAGCCGCACTTTATCGGCATGAACATGTACTTATACTATACCATTTTGGCACCTGTAACAGGTGGGGAGGAGCAGAATATGGGGGATTCCGGATACGGGCGCTGGGTCGCCGGAAAAAGAAGCAAATGGATCACGCTGGCCGTTTGGGTCATCATCGTGGGCGTGCTGAGTGCCATCTGGCCGATGGTCAACAGCGAGGTCCAGAATAATGCGGCCAATCTGGACGACGCCAAGCCTTCGGTTCAGGCTGAACGCATCGCGGAGGAGCAGTTCAGCAGCGATGCAGGGGTTCCCGCCCTGCTGGTCTGGCACCGTGAAGGCGGGCTGAAAGACGATGATTTACAGCATGTACAGAGGGTGTATGCCGAATGGAGCGCGAATCCGGTTCCTTATCAGGATTCGGTTCCGCCATTTCACCAAATGCCGGCGGCTGCGCTGAAAGCGATGCTGTCCGAGGACCAGAGCACGCTGGTCACCCCCGTGCTGTTCCAGAAAAGCGCAGACAGCGACCAGCTGAAAGAAGGGGTGGAGCAGCTGAAGTCCGGGATTACGCATGAAACCGGGCAGGATCCCTTCGCCGCAAGCCATAACTCCGGTTCGGACCTCAGCGTCCGCGTCACCGGTCCGGTCGGCATTTCGATCGACGCGACCGGCCTCTTCAAGAATGCGGATTTCAAGCTGCTCATGTCCACCGTCATTTTGGTGCTGGTCATCCTGCTGCTCATTTACCGCTCGCCGATTCTGGCGCTGATTCCGCTGATCGCGGTCGGCTTTGCGTATGGCGCAGTCAGCCCCCTGCTCGGACTAATGGCCCAGAAGGGCTGGATCACCGTCGATTCCCAAGCCGTTTCGATCATGACGGTGCTGCTGTTCGGGGCCGGGACGGACTACTGTCTGTTCCTGATCTCGCACTTCCGCCATTTGCTGAAGGAAGAAGAGAACAAGACCCGGGCGCTGCTGCGGGCCGTGACGGAATCCTCAGGCGCGATCGCCATGAGCGGCTTCACGGTGGTCCTGTCGCTGCTGGCCCTGCTGCTGGCGAAGTACGGAGCATACCACCGCTTTGCGGTTCCGTTCAGCGTTTCTATTCTCGTGATGGTGATCGCGAGCTTGACGCTGGTACCTGCGCTGCTGGCGATTTTCGGGCGGACGTCGTTCTTTCCGTTCATTCCCCGCACGCCGGAGATGGAAGAGGAACGCGCCCGCAAGAAGGGCAAACCGGTACCCGCCCGCAAGCCAAAGCGTCCCGGCTTTGCCAGCCGGCTCGTGGTCCGCAGACCTTGGATGATCGTCATTGTGACGGTGATCGTGCTGGGCGCGCTCGCTTCTGTATCCAGCCAGGTGAAGTTCACCTACGATATTATGTCATCTTTTCCGAAAGATATGGCCTCGCGTGAAGGCTTCGATACGATCGGGAAGCAGTTCAGCCCCGGGGAGCTGGCTCTGGTGAAAGTCATGGTCGATACGGAAGGCAAACCGGACGGCCTGGATCAGAAGCTGAAGGAGCTGCCTTATGTGGATGAGGTGTCAAAAGGGCAGCCGGGCAGTCAAAACGCCAATATTATCGCGTATGACGTCACGCTCGACATGAATCCTTATTCCAGCGAAGCGATGGACCAGATTCCCCACCTGCGGAGCACGGCAGAGCAGGCGCTTCAGGCGGCGGGTGTGGGTTCCCCGGCGGATAAAGTGTGGATCAGCGGCCAGACCGCCGAACAATACGATACCCGCGAGACCGGCGACCGCGACACAATGGTCATTATTCCGGTCGTCATCGGGATGATTACGCTGCTGCTGCTCGTGTATTTGCGGTCGATCACCGCAACGGTGTATTTGATTTTGACTGTTATTTTGTCTTATTTCTCGGCGCTTGGCCTGGGCTGGCTCATCATCCATTACGGGCTTGGAGCGGACGCGATCCAAGGAGCGATTCCGCTCTATTCATTCGTGTTCCTGGTGGCGCTGGGCGAGGACTACAACATCTTCATGATCTCGAGCATCTGGAAAAAACGGAAGCATATGCCGTTAAAGCAGGCGATCCAGGAGGGTGTGTCCGAGACGGGCTCGGTCATCACCTCCGCCGGCCTCATTCTGGCCGGGACCTTCGCGGTGCTCGCCTCGCTGCCGATCCAGGTGCTGGTCCAGTTCGGCATCATTACCGCCGCGGGTGTCCTGCTGGACACCTTCATCGTCCGGCCGTTTCTCGTGCCGGCCATTACGGCGCTGCTGGGCCGCTTTGCTTTCTGGCCGTCTTCTCATACGGAGGCCGAGAACACCAAGGCCGGCATGCCGTCCTGATCCATCATAAGGAGGAGTCCCTGTTTTTCAGGGGCTCCTTTTTTGTAACTTCCACCGAACATCTCTCGTCCGCCGCCCAACCCGACTCATCCAGCCCGCCGCAAGATTCACCATTTGCTCAAGCCTTACACGGCTGTGACTTCAGCGTCTAGCTTATAATAGGGAGAGACAGACCCTTTTTACGAACGACGAGGTGAACGCGGCATGAAGGTGTATGACGTTCTGCAGAAAGATGCGGAAGAATATATATTATTGTGTTATCAGGAGCTTGGCAAGACAGAGGCCGAGACCGTCCGGAGGCTCGCGGAAATCAGGGCCAGCATTGAAGAGACCGGAACGTATGAGCATACGTACGAGGAACTGGTTCACGGGGCAAAAATGGCCTGGCGCAACAGCAACCGCTGCATCGGCCGCCTGTTCTGGGACTCGATGCAGGTTATCGATGAGCGGGGCCTTGAGCGGCCCGACGACATTGCCGAGGCGCTGCTGCGTCATATCGAACGCGGCACGGGCGGCGGCAAAATCGTGCCGACGATCACAGTATTTAGGCCGTCGGTACCCGGCATGAGCGATATCCGCATCCTGAACCACCAGCTGATCCGCTATGCAGGGTACGAGAACGGCGGGATGATCACCGGTGATCCGGCTTCCGCCCTGTTTACGAGGCTGTGCATGAAGCTGGGCTGGACGGGAGAAGGGACGCCCTTCGACGTCCTTCCTCTTGTCATTCAAGGCGGGGAAGGCGGGCCTGAGCTGTTTCCCATTCCGCCGGAGCTGGTCATGGAAGTGCCGATCACGCATCCGGATATCCCCGCCTTCGCCGAGCTGGGCCTGCGCTGGTACGCCGTGCCGATCATTTCCGATATGGAACTCGTGATCGGCGGCATCCGCTATACGGCGGCTCCGTTTAACGGTTGGTACATGGTGACCGAGGTCGGTGCGCGAAATTTCGCCGATGAACAGCGGTATAACATGCTGCCGCGGGTGGCGGAGCTGATGGGCTTGTCCACAGCGAGTGAAACTTCGCTCTGGCGGGACCGCGCACTCGTCGAGATGAACGTCGCCGTGCTGCATTCCTACAAGCAGGCGGGGGTCAGCATGGTGGATCATCATACGGCGGCTTCCCAGTTCCGGCTGTTTGAAGAGCGGGAAGCCAGGAGCGGCAGAGAGGTCACCGGGAACTGGACGTGGTTGATCCCGCCGTTATCGCCGGCGACGACTCATATTTTTCACCATTCGTATGACAACACGGTCAAGACGCCAAACTTCTTTAAGAGAGAGGCGTCAAACGCTACGCCGGAACAAGCGAGATGCCCTTTTCACCATTAGCTGATCGCCTCAGACACCCTGCAGACCCGAAAAAAGTGCTTGATTGCTTGTTGCTTTTCGCCTGCTGCGTCGTATAATGATTTATTAGGTTATTTGACATTAAAGGGGATAAAGATAGAGCGTTGAACACCATACATTTGAACGAAATCATCCGTGAGCTGGTCGGACGGTCGGGACTGGGCGTTCAGGTCCGTCTGAGAACACGGTCCCGGGATGGACGCCTGATCGGCGGCAAGTACGGGATGGTTTCCAAGCGGATCACGATGTACACCGGTGTGATCGAGGAACAATGCATGCAGATGTTCGGATCATTGGACCGGGTGGAGGAGTATTTTACGATTGTTCTGGCCCATGAGCTGGGGCATGCTGCGGATCTGGAGCTGCCTGCGCTCTCCGAATCGCTGGAAGACATGAATCTTACTGAGGAACAGCGGATGCGCGTGGCGCTGCAGATTGAAGAGAACGCATGGAACTATGCGCTGGAGCTGATTCCCGAAGCGGATCTGCCCATGATGAGCGCCATTATCGACGAGTCGCTGTATGCATACCGGCTTCAGGTGGAGGAAGCGGGAGCCGAGGCGGGCATCGCCTGATGTCAGTCGAAACCGGCTGCCGCGCGGTCAGAGGCGGATCAGCTGCATCTTATAAAATAATAAAGGATAGGCTCGGCAGACCCTTTGGATCTCTCGAACCTATCCTTTTTTGGTTGAACGGGCAAAATCCGCCTGCCCTACAGCATCGACTGCTTATTCCCCTGCGTTCAAGGGGCTGACGACGAGCTCATACTGGTTCAGCGTAGAGCCGAGAAGGACGTCCTTGCTGCCTCCGGCCCCGCGGTGAGAAGCGCGGAAGGACTCGCTCTGCGTCCAGTTTTTAAACGACGCCTCGTCCTCCCAGACGGTGGACACCTTCAGCTCCTCGGCGTCCGCCTCCTTGCTCTTGCCCAGCCATACCTCCATCCGGACAAAGCCTGGCATGTCCTGCACGCCCTTGGCATTCGCAAAACGCTCGGCCACGGCTTGTCCGTGCCCTTCCTTGATCAAAATCGTATTGGTGATGACTATCATAAGGAATCGCCTCCGATTGTGGTATCGTTCCTTAATTCAGTCTACTCGTGTGCATCCAGTTTCTCAAGCGGCTTGATAGCTGGTCCTTCAAACACGACCCCGTCATAGGAAAACCGGGAGCCGTGGCAAGGGCAGTCCCAGGTCCGCTCCGCCGCGTTCCACTCGGTTTCGCAGCCCATATGCGTACACGTGTTATCCACCAGATGAAGATTGCCCTCCGGGTCTTTATAGGCACCGGCTTTTTTACCGTTATGGCGGACCACGGCGCCTTCGTCAGGATTCAGGTCTTCGATCCGGGTGTGGACGAGGCCGACTTTGCCGGAAATCAGTTCTCCGGCCACATCGGCATTTTCCTTCACCAGGTTTATAATCGACGGGTCGGCGAGGAAACGGGACGGCGTGTACAGCTCGCTGTACGGATTGTCCCTCCCGATGATTTGATCCGATAACATCCGCCCGGCGAGGGTACCGCTGGTCATGCCCCATTTGTTGAAGCCGGTTGCCACGTAGATCCCTTCGTCCTTGGACGTAATTTGTCCGATGTACGGCACTTTGTCGATGGTGACCAGATCCTGGGTGGACCAGCGGAAAGGTATGCCTTTGCTGCCCAGCAGTTTGCCGCCATAGGCTTCGAGCGCTTCATAGTAGGAGAAGGTGCACATATGCTGCCCGGTTTTATGCCCTTCGCCGCCGACGATGACCACCTCTTCGCCGTTCCAGGAGGCGGCCCGCAGCGAGCGCGTCGGCTTGTCCGCACTGATATACATGCCGCCGGCAAACGCCGTTTCCGGCTTTATAGCCAGCGCATACGAGCGGTCGGCATGCAGCCGCGCGAAATAAAAGCCGCCTTCATCGAGGAACGGGAAGTGGGTAGCAGCGACGACATGGCTGCATTGAATCTTGTGGCTTCCGCGATAGGTGACGACCGTTAACGGCCCCTCCTTGTCCACCTTATGCACCGTCGTATTCTCATATACTTGTCCGCCAGCCTTCACGAATTCCTCCAGCAAACGCCGCAAATAATGCAGCGGATGGAACCGGGCTTGTCCCGGCAGCTTGATGGCACCCGATGCGAACTGAGGAATCGGCAGCTTGTTTACCCATTCGCCGGGGATGCCCAGCTTCTCATAAGCTTCGAATTCCTTCTCCAGCTTATTGAGATCCTTATCCTTCTCCATGTATACATAGGCGTCTTCCTCATGGAGACCGCAGTCGATATTCAGCTTGGACGCCGTATCCCGGATGAATTGCAGCGCATCCCGGTTAGCGTGATAATACATGGATGCCCGTTCCTGCCCAAAATGGCTCAGCAGTTCATCGTACAGCATGCCGTGCTGGGCTGTAATTTTGGCGGTCGTATGTGCGGTGGTGCCGTTCAGTACTTTCCCCGCTTCGACCAGGGCCACCTTCAGCCCTTCCCGGGCAAGCAGGTACCCGGTCGTAATTCCCGCAATTCCCGCTCCTACGATAGCAACGTCCACCTTGATGTCTTCCGCCAGACGCGGAAAGGAAGGGAGGTCCGTTGTCGCTCTCCATAAAGATTCAGGGTACTGCGGCAGCTCATTGGATATCGGTTCAGATGGTTGCATAGCATCGTAGCCTCCTAAGTATTTTCATTTCATTTATTACCACTTTTCGCCAAAAAGAAACGGAGCCTGCCCGGGAGGCGGCTTTTCTTCCCTGCGGGGGTTGTTTACAATAGTAGAGAAAGCCTAAATCGTCCTGCGGGCGGGCAGAAAACCTGCCTTAGGGCGGCCAATGGGGAATCCCGATATGAACAAGGAGGCGCTGATGCAACGATGAAATACCGGAGACTGGGAAGAAGCGGACTGAAAGTGAGTGAAATCAGCCTGGGCAGCTGGCTGACTTACGGCGGATACGTGGAGCGCGAAAATGCGGTTCAGGCGATCCGGACGGCCTATGACGAGGGCGTAAATTTCTTTGACACGGCCAATGTGTACGAGCGGGGTGCGGCCGAGGAACTGTTGGGGCAGACGCTGAAGGCGTACCCGCGGGAGTCTTACGTGCTGGCAACCAAGGTGTTCGGAAAAATGGGGGACGGGCCCAACGACCAGGGACTGTCGCGGAAGCACATTATGGAGCAGTGCGATGCCAGCCTGAAGCGGCTGGGCCACGACTATGTGGACCTGTACTACTGTCACCGGTATCATGCCGATACGCCGATCGACGAAACGCTGCGGGCGCTGGATGACCTGGTTCGCCAGGGCAAGGTGCTGTACGTCGGCGTCAGCATGTGGACCGCGGCGCAGATGGAGGCCGCGCTTGGCACGGCTGACTGCTACCTGCTGGACCGCATCGTCGTAAACCAGCCGGTATACAATATGTTTCAGCGGGAGATCGAGCACGAGGTTATTCCGCTCGGCGAAGCGAAGGGCATCGGCCAGGTCGTCTACTCGCCGCTGGCGCAAGGCTTGCTGACAGGCAAATACACAGCGCCCGGCCAGGCTCCGGAAGGCAGCCGCGCCGCCAAGCTCGGCTGGAAGGAAGACCGCATCAGCGAAGAGAAGATCGCCAAGGTGCGCCAGTTGGAGAAGGTCGCCGCCGAGTTGGACATCAAGGTAGGCCAGTTGGCCCTTGCCTGGATTCTGCGGCAGCCGAATGTGGCAAGCGCGCTGGTGGGTGCGAGCCGTCCGGAGCAGGTCACCGAGAACGTGAAGGCTTCGGGCATTGAGCTTTCGGCGGACGTGCTTGAACGGATCGAACAAATTTTGAACTCATAATGATCGAATAGGGCATGGCGAAGGCCGTCCTGCAGCGGGTATCCCGATACCGCGCTGGGGGCGGTCTTTTTTTTCTACAGACCGAGAATATATCGCTCGTCTATGCCAACCGGATAACGGGAATGCTCTAGATACGCCAAGAGCCCCCGCCGGGCCGCAGCTTTACATCGGGCGGAGCAGCTTGTAAAGTAGTTCTACGTTGAATCTGTTGCGGCAAGAAGCCAAGTGGAGGAAATCGGATTGAAACACAGATACGAGTTTATCGAACACCATGAGCATATGCCTTTTACGCTGTTCATCAACAGCATTGACCATATTCCGTTTCATTGGCATAAAGAGCTGGAGCTGATCTACGTCCTCAAAGGCTCGGTGGAAATCCATGTCGCCCAGGAGCGGCTGATTCTGCGGGAAGAGGACCTGCTGGTCATCAACAGCATGGACGTGCACAAAATCGATAAGACCGGCGAGGCCAACGTCCTGCTTACCCTGCAGGTCGATCCAGGGACGGTCCAGGCCCAGCCGCAGCAGTCCAAAAACCGGATCGACTGCAGCTCCTTGAACGCCCGGGGTGCGGACGAAGCCCGCTTTGCGCCCATCCGCTCCGGTCTTGCCCAAATGATGTGGGAGCTGAACAAGCGGGAGGACGGCTACAGCGACAAAGTGATGGGGCATCTGCACCTTTTGCTGGGCCAGCTGGTCCGATATTTCGCGACGGCGGAGCGGCTGGACGACAGCGCGAATGCGAGCGACGTGGATCTCGAGCGCCTTCGCCGGATCATTCAATACGTGGACGAGAATTATATGTACAAAATCAACCTGAACCAGATGGCTGAACAGGAGCATCTGAGCTTCTATTATTTTTCCCATTTTTTCAAAAGCAAGATCGGCATCTCCTTTCAGAAATATTTGACCCTCATCCGTTTGGAAAAAGCGGAGACGATGCTGAGGGAGACGACGAGCAACATTATCGACATCGCCGCGGACTGCGGGTTCGCCAATGTGAAGCTGTTTAACAAAAGCTTTAAGGAAAAAATGGGCGTGACGCCTTCCGAGTACCGGCAGAAGCATGAGCGGCAGAGCGGGGGAGCGGATGACAAGCATCTTCCTTTTACGAGAGATACATCGGAGAGCGGCTCCTACATCAAGGTCGATACGGTAAAAGTGCTGGAGGGCTTGTACCGGCATCTGCCGCAGGTTGAAGCCGCGGCACCGTCCGTGCCGCCCGCCCCTGCCCGGAGCGTTGAGGAAAGCCTCGTTCTGGATGCGGCCGCTCCCGGAGATTCGTACGAGCCTCACTGGAACCGGCTGCTGACAGCGGGAAGGGCCGCCGAAGGGCTGCGCGAAGACTGGCGGAAGCAGCTGGCGGAAATCCAGGCGGAGCAGCCGTTTCAACATATCCGGTTCCACGGTATTTTCAATGACGAGATGATGATTTACGACGAATTGGGGGACGGGACTCCGCGGTACAATTGGAGTTATGCCGATGAACTGTACATTTTTTGCTGGGGCAAGGGATACGTCCCTTCGTTGAGCTCGGGTTTATGCCCGGCAAGCTGAAGCGTTCGGACGAGACCCTCTTTTGGTGGAAAGGGAACATATCGCCGCCGAAGGATATGGCCAAGTGGTCGGAGCTCATCCGCCAGTTTGTCCGGCATCTGGTCAACCGCTACGGCATGGAAGAGGTGCGGCAGTGGTACTTTGAAGTGTGGAACGAGCCGGATGCCATCGAGATCTGCTGGTCGGGGACGAAGGAGGAATATTTCGAATTTTACGCCGCCACCGCGCTGGCGATCAAGTCGGTCTCCCCGGATCTCCGGGTCGGCGGGCCGGCGCTGAATTATATTACCGTGTGGGAGACGGACTGGATTCAGACCTTCCTGCAGTACTGCCACGAGCACCGGGTGGATATCGATTTCTTTTCCTTCCACAGCTATTCGGAATATTGGCCCGGGGACGAGCACTCCGGTGGTCTATCCCATACACAGCCGCCGGAATTTTTAGTGGATACGATCCACAAAGTCCGCGAACGGATCGCCGATTCTCCGGCGGAGGCATTGGAGCTGCATCTGACGGAATGGAACTTTTCCTTGTATCCGCACAATCTGCTGCATGACACTATGTTCATGGCGCCGTTTATTATCAAAAACGCGGTCGATTCCATCGGCCTGCTGCAGTCGCTCGGGTTTTGGACGTTCACCGACATTTTTGAGGAGATGCGGGCGGGCGACAGCCCGTTTCACGGCGGATTCGGGCTGATCAGCATGCACGGGCTCAAGAAGCCCTCCTATTACGCTTTTGCGCTGCTGAACAAGCTCGGCCGCCGGATCTTGGCCAGAGGACCGTATTATATCGCGACCGAGGAGAACGGAGACATCCAGGTGCTGCTGTACAACTATACACATGTGGACAGCTTGTAGGCCAAGGGCGAATGGTCGGGCATCAGCGAGCAAAACCGGTACGACGTGTTTGAAAGCAAGGAGGCGCTTGACGTCAGCCTTGACATTCGCGGTTTGCAGGGGGATTACAAGGTGTCGCACTACACCCTGGACCGGGAGCACGGATCGGTGTTTGACGCATGGCAGGCGATGGGAGCGCCGGACTTTCCCACTAAGGATGAGGTCGCCTATCTGCGCCGCCAAAGCGGGCCCGACTTGAAGGTCTCCCAAATCCGGGACGCTTCTTCCTATACCGTTCACGTCACCGTACCGCCGCACGGCGTGCAGCTGATCACGCTCCATAAACAGTATTGAACATAGCTCCGAAATTTCCCGTTCCTGTGCCGGACGGAAATTCGGGGCTGTTTGCGATATGCCTGCAGCAGCCGAAGATGACCGCAAAAAAAGGGGTGCTTTTAGGCAAAAGAGAACAAGAACGGGCTTTTGCTTCAGGGTTAGAATGAGAACAAGCAGTCATTTGTTGATTCTGCAAACGTCTACATGGAATGAACTAAAGATATGGATGTTATAGGCCCAATTGGACCGTTATATAACAGGAAGTTTCAAGCAAAACTTTAGTTCAAACTATGAACAATCCATGATTAAAGGAATGAGTCATCATGAATACATCCATAGATAAGCTGCTGAAATCGCTGACCCTGGAAGAGAAAGCCGCGCTCGTCGCGGGAGCCGACATGTGGAAGACCCAAGAGATTGAACGGGCGGGCGTTCCGTCCATTACGATGTTTGACGGTACCAACGGCGTCCGCAAGCCCGGAAGCACGCAGGAAATGGGATTGTTTTCGGAAAATATGCCGGCGACCTGCTATCCGACCGGCGTGGCACTGGGGTCCACCTGGAACACGGAGCTCATTGAGGAAGTGGGCGAAGCCCTCGGCCGGGAAAGTCTGGCGCTGGATACGCAGATTCTGCTTGGACCCGGCGTCAATATGAAGCGCTCTCCGCTTGGCGGACGGAACTTCGAGTATTATTCCGAGGACCCGGTGCTGACCGGGGAGCTGGGCGCGGCCATGGTGAACGGGCTGCAGCGCATGGGCGTCGGCGCATCGGTCAAGCATATTGCCGGCAACAATCAGGAGACCGAGAAGATGGTTTCGAATTCCGTTGTGGATGAACGCACTCTGCGGGAAATCTACTTGACCGCGTTTGAAATCATCGTCAAGAAGGCGAATCCTTGGACGGTGATGACCTCGTACAACCTGCTGAATGGAACTTATACCAGCGAGCATGATTTTCTGCTGCGCCAGGTGCTGCGCGAAGAATGGGGCTATGACGGGGTCGTCATGTCGGACTGGACGGCCGTCCACGACCGCCTGAAGAGCCTGCGGGCCGGGCTTGACCTGGAAATGCCGGGACCGGCGAAATACAACGCCGTGAAGCTGGTTTCCGCCGTGCGGAGCGGCGAGCTGGACGAGAGCGTGCTGGATGCGTCTGTGCGGCGCATGCTGGAGCTGGTCGCCAAGGTCACCGCCGCAGCCGGCAGCAAGGAGGCGCGGCAGCCTTGGGACGTGGACGCGCACCATGAGCTGGCGCGCCGGGCCGCAGCGGAGAGCATCGTTCTGCTGAAGAACGAGAACGGCATCTTGCCGCTTGCGGCCGGGAAGCTCCGCCTTCTGGCCGTTATCGGCCAGAAGGCCAAGAAGCCGCGCTACCAGGGCGGCGGCAGCGCACGGGTAACGCCGACCCGCCTGGACATCCCGTACGATGAAATCGCGGCGATGGCTGGCGGGGAGGACCATCTGGCGTACGCGGAAGGGTACCGCAACGACAACGAGCCGGACGACGCTCTGATCAAAGAGAGCGTGCGGCTGGCCAGCCAGGCAGAAGCGGCTGTCCTTTTCGTCGGCCAGCCTGAAGGCACGGAATCCGAAGGTTACGACAGCAAGACGATCGACCTGCCGCCGGCCCAGGTGAAGCTGATCCAGGAAGTTGCAGCGGCTCAGCCGAACTGCATCGTCATCCTGTGCAACGGTACGGCGGTGGCGATGCAGGAATGGATCGGTGGCGTGCCGGCCGTGCTGGAGATGTGGCTGTCCGGACAGGGCAGCGGCCGGGCAGTGGCGGACATCCTGTTTGGGCGGGTGAACCCTTCCGGCAAGCTGTCCGAGACGTTCCCGGTGAAGCTGTCAGACACGCCGTCCTACCTTACATTCGGCGACGGCAACCAGCAGGCGGTGTACAGCGAAGGGATTTTTACCGGTTACCGCTATTACGACAAAAAGGAGCTTGAGCCGCTGTTCCCGTTCGGCCACGGCTTATCCTACACGTCGTTTGAGTACGGCAGCCTGCGCGCCCGCACTGCCAGCGGGGTGACGACGGTCGAAGTGGATATCCGTAACGCGGGGGAACGCGCGGGTCAGGAGGTCGTCCAGCTCTATGTTCAGGACGAAGAGAGCCGCCTGATCCGGCCGGTCAAGGAGCTGAAAGGCTTCTGCAAATTGCAGCTGGAGCCCGGGGAAACGAAGACTGCCGTCTTTACGCTGACCCCGCGGGACTTCTCTTACTATGATCCCAAGCGGGGACAATGGGTGGCGGAAAGCGGGTGGTTCACGCTCATGGCCGGCAGCTCCTCTGCCGATATCCGCGCGACGGTACGGGTAGACATGGCCTTTGAGGCGCAGCAGAGTCCAAGTCTGCACCGGTACAGCCTCATTTGCGACTGGATGGAGGAGCCCCGGTCCCGGGAAGTGCTGGAGCGGTTCATGGAGCGTATGAACGGGCAAATTTCCGATCCGATTTCGCTAAGCGAACAATCGCTTGAGTTTCTTGGTGACTTTCCGCTCATCAAGCTGATCCAGCTGTACGGTCAGGAAATGCTGATTGAGCGCTCGCCTGAATCGATGGTCGACGAGCTGCTTGCTTCGGTTCACCAGACGAAGGTTTAAGCACAGTCCATAACGTTCACTCTATAAGGTACAGCTGTTCATTGGAACGGCTGTACCTTTTTTGCGCTTTTCGGGCATCATGATTCCCCTAACTGCCGCCGGAACCCGGATGCGTCCGGACCGGTTCAACAAAAAACGTGAAGGTTCTGAGCAAAAAACGCGATGAAAGCGATATCAAGCGTTTCCTATAATTGAATATATCAGGAGCTCACCTAAACATCCTGAATGAAGAATTTTTGAAAGTGGGGCAATCACATGGGAGCTAAAACATCAGCGGCATCAGTGTACGGCAAGCTCAGCTCATTCAGAATGATGGGATACGGGCTGGGCGACGCAGCCAACAACTTCGTGTGGGGCATGACGTCGGTATATCTGATGTTCTTCTACACGGACGTCTACGGCATCAGCCCGGCGGCCGTCGCATCGCTGTTTCTGGTCGCCCGGTTCTTGGATGCCATTTTTGACCCGATCATCGGGATGATCGTCGATAAAACGAATTCAAGATGGGGACGCTTCAGACCTTATTTATTGTTCGGCAGCATTCCGCTGTCGGTTATGTTCGTATTATGCTTCTCGACGCCGGATATGGGGAACACCGGTAAACTGGTTTATGCGTACGTGACTTATATTTTGCTCGGATTTCTGTATTCCCTGGTCAACATTCCTTATTCGGCTATGTCGCCTGTCATTACACAGGATCAGAGAGACCGCACGAAGCTGATGACATACCGCATGATCTTCGCCAATGTTGCGACGCTCATCGTATCGTATGCCACCAGCCCGCTGGCCAGCTGGTTCGGCGGCGACAACACCGCCAAAGGCTATCAATACACGGTGGGGCTGTACGCCATCGTAGCGATCGTGCTGCTGCTGGGCTGCTTCAAGAGCACGCAGGAGCGGATTCCGATCCAGAAGGAAGTCAGCACCACGGGCGGATTGAAAACGTTAGCGAAAAACAGACCGCTCCTGCTCTCGTCCTTTGCCATGATGCTGAGCGGCGGGGCCAACACGATTTTCTTCGCCATTCCGGCGTATTATTTCAAATATAATGTAGGCCGTGAGGACCTGGCGGCGTATTACATCCCGGTGGTCCTCCTGATGGGCATGATCGGCATGGCCTGCGTTCCTTTTGTGGAAAAGAGAATCGGCAAGAAAAACACACTTCAGCTCGCCTTTTTGATTACGATCGTCGGCAGCGTGTGTCTGTACTTTACGAGCTACAGCAGTATTACGCTGATTTTTATCTTCTCGGCTTTGATCGGCTTGACCCTCACCGTACCGTGGGTCGTCGGCTGGACGATGGCGGCGGACTCGGTCGACTACGGCGAATGGAAAACCGGGGTTCGGGCCGAAGGTATCAGCTACGCTTCCTTCAGTTTCGCCCAGAAGGTCGCGACGGCGCTTGCCGGCTCGCTCTCTGGTATTCTGCTTACGCTGACCGGGTATGTGGCTAACCAGGCACAGACGGTTACCGCGCTGCACGGCATCGCTTTTTCGCTCACGCTGGCTCCGGCCATTCTGACGCTGGGCGCGATGGTCCTGATCTTCTTCTATAATTTGACGGATCGCAAATACACCGAAATCATTCAGGAGCTGGAACAGCGCAAAGCGCAGCAGGCTTAAATTACAATGCAGCTGGACAAGGCAGTCAATCTAAGGGTTGGCTGCCTTGTTTTTGATATGTGTGTTGACATTGTGTACACATTGTGTGTAATATCGTACGTATATTGATGCTAAAATAGGAGGAACGACCAATGGATTCAAGTTTGCATATCCGTCTCCCGAAAGAGCTGAAAGAAAGCTTTCAGCAGGCGGCAAAGGATAATCATAAGGATACTTCCACCCTGGTCAGGGACTGGATTGCCGATTATGTCGCCGAGCACCGCAAAACCGACGAAGAAACGGCGGCTGATTTGTATGTGGCGGGTTACCGGCTGCAGCAGGAGCTAGGAGGGAGGGAGCAGATCGATAAGGACTTTGTAAAGCAGCTTCAGGAGTTCTCTCTAACGGATCAAAAACAATTCACGCACCGCATCCTTTCGATGTATCTGGAACATGATCTGACCGTTCCCGCGATTGTGCAGAAGCTTCATGGCGGGTTTGCTTATTCCCAAATGTTTTTGCTTGGTTTGATCGGAGAAAAACCGAAGGACAGCGTTTAGTGCTTTCTCCCCCCTATTCATGAGCGCCTGACGGCGTTTCGATTGTTTTCTCATTTGCCTTGAGTCCCCCGCCTGCCGCTCTCCGCGCATTGGCATTCCGCCGGGGAGAACGATATACTTGGGGGAGAATCTTGAATGGGAGGAACGGAATGGACTGGCTTAAAATTGATGATGTGGCGAAGGAAACCGGCCTGACCAAGCGCACGATCCGCTACTATGAGGAAATCGGCCTGATCAAATCACCCGAGCGCTCTGACGGAGGCATGCGTTTATATACAGAAGATGACGTGCAGCATTTGAAAAATATCGTGTTGGCCCGCAAGGTGCTCGGCTTTTCTCTGCAGGAGATTCAAGAGTATTTGCAGATTCATGAGCAGGTGGAGCTCCACCGCAGCAAGTTTTCGTCCTCGTCTGACGATGACCAGCGCACGGCTGAGCTGGAGCAGATGGGGGAAGCGGTTACCAAGCAGATCGGCCTGCTGGACGTCAAAATTGAGGAGATCGCCCGCGTTCGGGAAGAGCTGGTGGCGCTGCAGGAACGGATTACGAACGCGTTAAAACGATAGTCTGCCTTCAGAGGCAAACAGCGATGATTTTATTTACCGGGAGTCAATAATCAGCAGCAAGTCGGCAAGCAGTCTGGGTGCATAGCACCAGGCTGTTTTTTTGTGCAAAACGCCGTATCCCTCGGAGAAAATGCCTTGAACTCTATCGGATGAATGACACCTGAGAGATGCTTTTACTAGTTCTTATTACCTATTGATAAGTTCAAAAATTTTAAAGAAAATGGATATATGTAGAAATGTTATGGGGATGAGCAAGAACAATCTGTGATAATGTGCTCATATAGACCGTGACTCAAGTAACAAGTTTGAGGGTGGGAGATACAGATTACCCAGTAGAAAGGAAACTGCTAGTGAAACGAATGTCGCTGTCCATTAAACGAAAGTTGCTGGTATCGTATCTCGTCGTACTGATCATTCCCAGCGTCATGATCGGAATGCTGTCTTACCAGTCGGCCAAAGGGAAAATTGAGGGAACGCTGATGACCAACGCTCTGGAGAGCAGCCAATCCGCTGACCGGATCATCACGCAGAACATCCAGGCCAAGGTGGATGATCTCGCTTACCTGATTCAGCAGCCTTATGTAGCCAGTGCTGAAAGCGATCCCACCGGCAAGGGAGGCGAGCTCAAGGCTCAGCTGAGGCAGTATCTCACCCTGCATAAGGAGGTCAAGGATATATTGCTGGGCACGGATAGCGGCGATTTCGTCCGGGCCTCCGAGGACCCGCTGCCGGAACGGTACGACGTCCGCAAGCAGGACTGGTATATCCGGGCGATCAAGCAGGGGAAGGGCGCGACCATCTCGCCTGTGTTTAAAGCGGCCAACGGCCAAATGTCCGCTTCCATCGCCCAGATGCTCCCTTCAGGCAAAGGCGTCATGTCGATCGAGCTCAATCTGGATACGATTCGCAGCCTGACCCAAATGAAGCTGGGCAAGGACGGATACATCGTGATCGTCGATACGGCAAAAAACTATGTGGTGCATCCGGACAAGACGGGGGAACCCGCGGAAGAAGTAGTGACCAAGCATCTGTTTGCCGGCCAAGAAGGAACATTCAGCTATACATACGAAAATGAGAAGAAGCGGGCGTCCTTCACGACGAACGAGCTCACCGGGTGGAAAATAGCCGGAACGATGTACGACAAAGAGGTAGCCGGTGCCGTCAGCGGCATCCGCAACACGGTGATCCTGGTCATTTCGATATCCATTCTGGCCGCCCTGGCCATCATCCTGTTCAATATCCGCTCGATCATTAAGCCGATTTCCGCGCTCACCTTGGCGACCGAGCGCATCAGCAAGGGGGATTTGCGGGAGGATCTGGACACGGCGAAGAGGGATGAGATCGGCAATCTCAGCCGTCACTTCCAGACGATGGTGGACAATCTCCGCACAATGATCGTCAGTGTCCAGGAAATCACGGATCACGTGAATGCGTCTGCCAAGGGGCTGGCTGCAGGCGCTGATCAGACGACCAAAGCGATCGAGCATGTGACCGAAGCCATCCAGGAGGTCGCCGCCGGAAGTGAGCAGCAGCTTCGCAGTGTGGAGCAGAGCATGGTGAGCATGGAGGTCATGTCCAAGGAGTCCCAGCGGATTCGGGCCAACATGGACGATGTCATGCAGACGATGCAGCGGACGACCCAGTCGGCGGAAGAAGGCAACGCGGCCGTGATCAGCGTCACGGACAAAATCCAGAGCATCCACGAGACGGTCAGCGATCTCGACGGCATCGTGGATACGATGAACGAGCGTACTTCCCAAATCGGCGAAATCGTCAATTTGATCACAGGCATTGCCCAGCAGACCCATCTCTTGGCGCTGAACGCGTCGATCGAAGCGGCCAGAGCCGGAGAGCATGGACGGGGCTTCGCGGTCGTTGCGATCGAGGTGCGGAAACTGTCGGAGCAGTCGGAGCAATCGGCCCAGCGGATCGAGGCGCTCGTCAGCGGCATGAAGGGCGAGATGACACGGATTCTGTCCGCCATGAACGACGCGAAGACGAGGGTGTCCGAGGGCATCGAAGCGGTGGATTTGACAGGACGGTCGTTCACGCGGATCCGCAAGGCCGTCAAAGGAGCCAGCGCGGACATCGCCTCGGCCGCCGAGGCGTCGCGCTCGCTTGCGCAGAGCGGCGAAAGCGTCGAACAGTCGATTCGGCTCATTCAGGGGTATTCGGAAGCTGCCGCAGGCAACACACAGGCCGTATCGGCTTCTGCCCAGGAACAGCTTGCCTCCATTGAGGAGATTGCCTCTTCGGCGGCCAGTCTGAACAAGCTGGCTGAGCAGCTGCTCGAACAGGTCGCACAATTTAAAATCTAACGGCGATGAATAGGCAGGCGCCACCCGAAGCTGCAAGCGGGTGGCGCCTTTTTGTACATTCCCCGAGCCATCCACATAATTTATCCATTTCTGGCACAACCTACGGTTAAATTCCTTCTTGCTGGCAAGGAGCGGAAATCGAGGTGACTAGTGGAGATGAAAAAAGGCGGTGCAACACCGGATAAGCCGCGCATGGCCCTTCCAACAGGCAGGGCACTGGGTCTGCCGTCTCCTTCGTTGGATAAGGTGCCGATCCAGAAGGATCTGAAAGCCAATACGGAGTTGCTGAAGGATGTTTTCAAGGACTGCTCGGACATGGTCTACCGGAGCATGGAGGTTGCCCCGGGCGTTAAAGCCCTGCTCGTATTTGTGGAAGGGATCGTGTTCTCTGAAGAGCTTCAGATCCATATGATCCAGCCCATTGTCCAGGGGTTGGTTCGCCTGAAGAATGAGGGGGACAAGGACAAGGAACAGGACCCCGATCTGGAGCCGCTGGAAAATACGCGCGTATCCCTGTCCCAGGTCAACAGCGCCACCATGTGGGGGGACGTCATCGAGGGGCTGATGAATTCCAGCGCGGTTATCCTGGTAGACGGGTATTCGGAAGCCCATCTGTTCAATGTGAAAGGCGGACTGCGCCGAACCGTATCCGAACCGGAGACCGAAGCGGTCATCCGCGGGCCGCGCGAAGGATTTACGGAAATGCTTCGCATCAATACGGCGCTGCTGCGCTTCAAGATTAAGTCCCCGAGGCTGAAGATGAAGAGCATCGTTCTCGGGACAGAGACCAAAACGGATGTGGTCATTTCGTACATCGAGGGACTGGCGAATCCCAAGATGATCCGGGACGTAGAGAAGCGGCTCAAGGACATTGAAATCGACGGAATACTGGAATCCGGGTATATCGAGGAGATGATCGAGGACCATCCGTATTCGCCTTTTCCCCAGCTCCAGTACACCGAGCGCCCCGACACCGCAGCAGCCCAGCTGCTGGAGGGACGTTTTGCCATATTCACGGACGGTACGCCGTTCGTTCTCATCGGTCCGGTGACCTTTTTCCAACTGATGCAGGCGAGCGAGGATTATTACGAGCGGTTCTTCATCACGAACTTCATCCGGTGGATCCGGTATTTATTCGTGTTTATCGCCCTCTTCCTACCTGCATTGTATATTGCTACGACGACCTATCATCAGGACATGCTGCCTTCGACCCTGGTGCTCAGCATCGCGGCTGCCCGGGAGGCAATTCCGTTTCCTGCGCTCGTCGAGGCGCTCATTATGGAGATTTCCTTTGAGGCCTTGCGCGAGGCAGGCGTAAGGCTCCCGAAAACCGTCGGCCAGGCAGTCAGTATCCTGGGGGCACTCGTTATCGGTCAGGCTGCGGTCGAAGCCGGCATCGTATCGGCCCCGATGGTCATTATCGTGTCGATGACGGGGATCGCCTCCTTTACGATTCCGCGCTTCAACCTGGCCATCACAGTCCGCCTGCTGCGGTTTCCGCTGATGATTCTGGCCGGGGTGTTCGGATTGTTCGGCATCGTGCTGGGCACGGTCTGGATTCTGGTCCACGTGACCCAATTGACCTCCTTTGGCGTACCGTATATGTCCGGCATCAGCCCTTTCCATGTTCAGGATAACAAGGACGTGTTCGTTCGCGCCCCATGGTGGAAGATGAAGCGGCGCCCATCCTGGGCATCGAAGAAAGACCGGGTGCGCGAGAAGAAGGAGATCAACGGTACCCCGCAATCAAACAAGGTGTGGTGATATGGACATGATCAAGAAATGGGCGGTAGCCGGTCTATTGCTCCTGAGCCCGCTTGCGCTGGCCGGCTGCTGGGACCGTAAAGAAATCAACGACGTTGCCTTCGTCATCGGATCTTCCGTCGACAAGGAAAACGGGATGTACCGAAGTGCCCTCCAGATCGCCCTGCCGGGGAATTTAGGCGGGGCAGGCAGCAAAGGCGGAGGCGGAGGCACCAGCGGCGGAAAGTCCTACTACCTGGAATCGAAAACGGGCATTACGCTGCGCAGCGCCAATATGGAAATCCAGGCCGGCAACTCCCGGAACCTTTCCTTCTCCCACCGGCGCGTGCTGCTTATCGGCGAGGATTTCGCCAGGGACGGCATTGCACCGATGCTGGACCAATTTGCCCGGATTCCTCAGAATCGCCTGTCATCGCTGGTGGCGGTGACAAGCGGATCGGCGTACAAAATTTTGGACGCCGCAGCGCCGATGGAGCAATTCTCCAGCGAGATGATCCGGGAGCTGATCAACGAATTCACGAAAAGGCCCGACTCGCTGAAACAGCTGGTCAACACGCTCATGACAGATGGCGTGGACGTGGCCCTTCCGTTCCTGTCTATTCAAGAAGCGGTACCTCCGGGCGTGGGAACATCCAAAAATAATATCCAGGTTACGGGCCTGGCCCTATTTGATGAAGACAAGTTCGTGGGAGCCCTGGAAGGGCAGGAAGGCAAAATCATCAATCTGGCCATGAACCAGGCCCCCTCACCGGATATTATCGTCGACGGGCCCGGAGGCAAGGGGCACATTTCCATCCGTTTCAGTGAAAATGAGGCCAAGCTGAAACCGGTTGTCCGCGGCAACGATATCACGATGACCATCGAAATTTACGCCAAGGGCGCCGTGTACGAAAATGATTCAAACAGCATTATCAGCGATGAGCATAGCCTCCGGGACCTGGAGCGCCGGGCCAGCGAGGAGATTGTCGATAAAGTGCAGCTCGCCATGCGGTCTCTGCAGCATAAATACAATTCGGATATTCTGGGATTCGGCAGGTCGATCTACGAGAATGACCCTAAGGCTTGGCAGAGATTTAAGGGCAATTGGAAGAAAGTATATCCCGAGGTCAGGGTTATCGTAAAACCTGAGCTTCATATCGAGAATATCGGAGCCGTCGGCAAGCCCTTCGGCAGAAAGGAAATCAGGAATGATTAAGCTTCTGGGGCTGTATATCTTGGCCGCTATATTGGTGATCCTGGTCGATCGGAAGGTCATTCGCGACATTCCGGGGATTAACCGCTGGTTGGCCTATATTCTGCTCGCAGGCGGATTCGGTATATGGGCCTACTGCCTGCAGTTTGGCCACGTCGTGTACGGATCGGTACTGGCGGGACATTATCTTGACAAATTCGTTCCTTTTTGAATGTGACATCGCAATAAAGGAGGCAGGGCTGTGAATAAAGTGACGAACCGGCAGTTTAGGATGCTCGGAATCACCTATATCTTGAACACCACATTAATCCACGTACCGAGTGAGCTGGCCAACTATGCCAAGCAGCACGCCTACCTGTCCTTTTTTCCGGCGGGACTCGTCGTTGCGCTGATGTTTCTGCTGCTGTCCAAAAGCGCCAAGCGGTTCCCCGGGAAGGACCTGTTCCAATCGCTGAACGGCCGGCATAAAGTGCTCGGAAGAGTGATTACCTTCCTGTACCTGATATTTTTCTTTATCATCCTGGCCAGAGATATCCGTATGGTTGCCGACTTTACCAATGTCGTCCTGCTGCCGCTCACGCCGATCTTCATCATTTCTATTGCGATTACGGCGACGGTGATTTTTATTGCCAGAGGAGGCGTGCAGACGGTGATGGGCATTGCCGACCTGTATGGGCCGATGATGACAACGGTGGTCCTCATCATACCGTTTATCGTTGCCAAGGATTTTGATTTCAGCTATATCAAGCCTTACTTTTATGTCGATTGGGCGGGCGTCGGCAAAGGGAGCTGGGTCGTCTTTTCTTACCTGGGCCAGATCTTGGCGCTCCCGTTCATCTTCTCAAGCAAAGATTACCGGATCCGTGACGGGATGTACGCTTTGCTCCTGTCGACAGGGCTGCTGTTGCTGATCGTCATTATGATTTCGCTGCTGGTAGGCATACCCATTGCCGAAAGCCTGATGTACCCGTCTTACGAAATGTCCCGGCAGATTAAAATAACGGATTTCCTCGACCGGTTCGACATGCCGCTCGTTGGCCTCTGGTTTCCGGCGGTTCTGCTGAATATCGCCACCAGCTTGTTCATCATTTGTTACGGATTAAAAACGATGATCCCGCAGATTTCCGGAAAAATGATGACCTCGCCCATCGGGTTATTCGCCGTGGTCACAGCATTCTGGATCTATCCCAATTCGGTCGAAGTGTTCCGGTTCGACAGGGAGTGGACCGTCGTGGCCTTGGTGTTTGTCATCGTGCTGCCGATCTTCATCTTTTTATTCCATCGGCCCCATCGAAAACCCCGGATGCAGGAACCCCGGGAGGATGCTACCTGATCCTTCTTTCGGCAAAAATAAAACAGGCTCTTTCGGTTAGATTAGAGGGGATAAAAGTGATACAATAGAAGGAACGGGCGGCCCTGAAGCCTGCGGCTGAAGGGGATGTCCTGCCTGCTAGGCAAACCTGAAGGGTGATTACATGACAACCAAATCGAAAAACTACAACATTTTTCATAAGTTTTACCGGAAAATCAAGCTGAACATGATCAAGCTGTTCCGTTCCCCGGGTGGAGCACGCAAAGTGTCGCTCGGATTTGCACTCGGGTTCGGGCTCGAGATGATCGTCATTTCCACCGGATCGCTGGTGTATTTGATTTTTTACCCTACGGTAAGGTTGGCCGGCGGCTCGCTTCCGGCAGCTATTATAGGCAATGTCATCGGCAAGCTCACTTTCCTTCCTATCGTCCTCCTCCCTTTTGCCAAGAAAATCGGAGAATGGTTTTTCCCGAAAAAAATGGTGGATATTCCGGTCCAGGAGCATGCTTGGAGAAACCTGCTGTCCGGCGATTTCACCATATTTAAGCATTTGCTGCAGGGCGGTCTTCACGTGCTGATCGGCATGTCGGTGTTCGGCCTGGTGCTTGGCGTCATTTCCTTTTTTGTCGTTCGATTCTTGTATAACCAGCGTAAAAGGCACCGCCTGTTGAAGCGCCAGAACGCCGCTGCCGTCAAAAGTCTGTGAATCTTTTCATCTCCTTGGGCGGAATTTCAAGTATACTGTTTAGTAAAACAGTGGCGGGTTCCATGAACCCTGATGAGGAGAAGGATGCATGGCTCGGAATTTGGCAGGTAAAAAAATTGCGTTAACCGGTCCCCGCAAAGCGGCCGAAATGGCCAAACTTGTGGAGAACATGGGAGGCATTCCGCTGATTCGTCCCGCACAGGGAACGGTATTCCTCGACGATGTGAAGCTGCGCAAGGATATTGAAGCCTGGATCGCCAATCCCCCCGCCTGGGTCATCTTGACGACGGGTATGGGGCTCGACGCCATCGATCAGGTGGCGGAGGAGATGGGGGCTGGCGCTGTACTGCTCGAAGCGCTGCAGGGCTCGTCCATTGCCGCCCGTGGGTACAAGACGGTGAATGCGCTGAAGAAGAGAGGGCTGATCCCGATCGTTCGGGATGACGACGGAAGCACGGCCGGTCTGATCCGTGGGCTGGCGTCTTATCCGTTTCAAGGGGCGGACGTCATTCTTCAGCTGCACGGCGATCCGGCCCCGAAGCTGACGGCCTGGCTGCAGGAACAGGGGGCCCAGGTGCGGGAAGTGCTGCCGTATCAGCATATTGCTCCGGAGGAAGCGGAGCTTGCGCGGCTGCTCGCCGAAATTACGGCGGCGGAGCTGGACGCCGTGGCGTTCACCAGCGGGCCGCAGGTGCGCAACCTGATCGAGTACGCCCGGGCGAAGGGCGAGCTCCCGAAGCTGGTATCGGCTTTCTCCGGACCAGTGGTCGCGGCGGCTGTCGGCAAAATTACGGCCCAGGCGCTACGGGAAGAAGGCATCGAACGCGTCTGCTCGCCGGAGGAAGATGAGCGGATGGGCAGCATGATGGTGGAACTGGGAAGGTATTTTGTTCGAAACTGACGGAAAGGGACATGTCCATATAGACGGGGGGATGCGGCTGGCTGCATCCCTTTTTCCTTCATCAAAACGAAAGGAATTAAAGGTTTTTTCCAGAAAGTGTGGAATGCTATAGGGAACGAGAGCGAGCAAGGAGGAACATAATGAACAAGAAAAAAAGCATTTTACTCGGTGATTACACGCATCCGAAATTTCACCCTTTGCAGGGGGTGGACGCGCAGATCAGCCATATTTTGAACGATGTCATTTCGGTTCAATGCAGCGAAAACAAAAATTTGCTGCTCGAGGAGCATTTGAAGCCGTTTGACCTTTGCATATGCTATTTCGACTTGTGGGACGAGAAGGTGTCTCCGCAGCAGACAGCGGGTTTGCTGTCTTACGTGAGCCAGGGAGGAGGCCTGCTTGTCATTCACAACGGCCTGTCTATCGGCAACCGGCGCTATGAGCTGGCCCAGCTGGCCGGCGGCCGTTTTAACGGTCATCCGCCGTACCAGCCGCTGTCGTTCCGGGTGAGCGCAGAGGACCAGGTTACGAAAGGCATCGAGCCTTTTGAACTCGACGAAGAGCCGTACCAGATTGATTTTGACCCGTTTGGCGAAAGAACCGTCCTGCTGGAATACGAACTGGAAGGAACGTGGCATCCGGCGGCCTGGAAGCATAGCTACGGTATGGGAAGAGTCGCCTTTCTGATGCCGGGGCATCACGAGCCGACATTCCTCCATCCGCAGATCCGCCGGCTTATTCTGCAGGCTGCGCAGTGGGCGGCGCATCTTCCGGGTTAATACGGCCCCCGGGTTTATATGACCCATCATTTGGGGGTATAATATATTGACTATAGCTTTGGGAGGAATTACCATGAGTGATCTGTTTAAAAAAGCAATTTCATTAGGTTGGGGCCTTACCATAGTGAGCAAAGAGAAAGTCGAGAAGATCGTGGACGATCTGGTCAAACGGGGCGAGCTGGCGCCGTCGGAATCCAAAGATCTGGTCAACCGGCTGGTGGAACGAGGCGAGGAGGAGCAGTCCCAATTTAAAACGTGGATTCAGGACCAGGTTCGGCGTGTATTAACGGACATTCACGTTCCTTCCGATCAGGACATCGTCAGTCTGGAACAGCGCATCGCAACATTGGAGAAGAGGGTGGCGGAGCTCGAAGCAGAGCGTTCCGGACCGGCCGCGGAATAAGATGGCACTGCGCATCAGACATACCGGTCGTTACCGGGAGATCGCCATGGCGCTTATGCGTCATGGCTTTGGTTATATCGTGGAGGAGCTGGGCCTGTTCCAGATGCTGTCCATCCCAAAACGGTGGATCACCCATCAGACGCCGCAAACCAAGACGCTGGGGGAACGGATCCGGCTGGTTCTGGAAGACCTGGGGCCGACCTTCGTCAAGCTGGGGCAGCTGGCCAGCACCCGGTCGGACCTATTGCCGGAGCCGATCATCCGGGAGCTGATCAAGCTTCAGGATCAGGTTCCGCCCTTCTCGTCCGAGTCGGCCAAAGGCATTATCGAGCAGGAGCTGGACGACGCCATCGAGGATATTTTCTCATGGTTTGAGGAGTCGCCGATTGCGGCGGCTTCTATTGGACAGGTTCATCTCGGCAAGCTCAAGACCGGCGAGGATGTAGCGGTCAAAGTCCAGCGTCCGGGCGCTCTGCAGATGGTGGTCAGAGACCTGGAAATCCTCAGGGACCTGACCGCGCTAGCGGAGAAGCGCTGGGTGTGGGTCAAGCAGTACCAAATCGCCCGCCTGGTGGAAGAGTTTGCGAGCTCCATGCGGGCTGAGCTGGATTATACCCAGGAGGGCCGCAACGCGGAGAAAATCGCACTTCAGTTTCAGAACGATGAGACCGTGTGCATCCCGCGAATATTTTGGCAGTATACATCTTCGCGCGTCATGACGATGGAATACGTCCGGGGCATCTCTTTAAGCCATCAGGAGGAGCTTGTGGCGAAGGGATATGACTTGAAGGAAACGGCCGAGAAGCTCGTGGAGAGCATGCTGCACCAGATTTTCATCGAAGGCTTTTTCCACGCCGATCCGCATCCGGGCAATCTGCTCGTGCGCAAGGACGGCAGCCTCGCTTATCTGGATTTCGGGATGGTGGGACGACTTAGCGAGGAGATGAAGGATCATCTGTCTTCGCTGATCATCGCCCTGATGCGGAAAAACACCGACAGCATGGTCCGCGCCGTGCTGAGGCTGGGCATGATGCCGGAAGACGGCGATATTCGCGAGCTGCGCAGAGATCTGGACAGTCTGCGGGAGCAGTACTATAATATTCCTTTTTCCGAAATCAGCATGGGGACGGCGCTGAACGATCTGTTCGCGGTCGCCCAGCGTCACAAAGTTATGATTCCGCCTGATCTGACGCTGCTCGGCAAGGCGCTGCTGACGATGGAAGGCGTCATCGAGAAGCTGGATCCTACACTCAGCATCATCGACATGGCGGAGCCGTTTGGACGGAAGCTGATCAAGGACCGCTTCAGCACCCGTAACCTGCGCAAGAAGCTGCTGGGCGGAGCGGCGGGTCTGGCGGAGGCGCTGTTTGACCTGCCGGACCAGGCAAGGCAGATTTCATCGTTAATCAGCAAGGGCAAGCTGAAGGTTGAGATCAGCGTTCCGGAGATGGAAGCCCTGATGAGGAAGCTCGACCAGATCAGCAACCGGCTGTCTTTCAGCATCGTGCTGCTTGCCTTCAGCATCATTATGGTCGGACTGATCATCGGTTCTTCCCTGAATCAGCAATCCTCGGTGCTGTGGCATTTTCCGGTGATCGGAACCGGCTTTATTGTGGCGCTGTTGATGGTGCTGTGGCTGCTGTTTTCCATATTCAAATCCGGCAGGTTTTAGCTGCCCGTATTGCCGCCATTATGATCCATACATTGTTATTCATGCGTTTTTCATTTCATCCTTTAAGGGAGGTCTGTCCGGCGGCCCTGCACGGGTCACGTGACGGTCCTCCTTTTTAAGATATAGCAGTACAAGCGTCTGAACCGAGTTAATCCACTATATATCCCGCTAAAGGCGGAACTTAATGAATGAGGTGCATTTTTGTTGAAGTTTTCAAGTTTGGGCGTTAACGAATCATTGGTCAATACACTGAGGGCGAACGGTATTGCCATCCCGACACCGGTGCAAGTGGAGACGATCCCGCTCCTGCTTGCAGGGAGCGACGTGATCGCGAGGGCGCGTACAGGAACCGGCAAGACGCTGGCCTTTATGCTGCCGATGCTGCAAAAAATAGACCCGACGCAGCTGTACCCGCAGGCGCTTGTCGTTGCACCTACACGCGAGCTGGCGCTGCAAATTACCGAGGAAGCAAAAAAGCTGGCAGCTGGGACCGATATCCGAATTCTGGCCGTGTACGGCGGACAGGACGTCGAGAAGCAGCTGCGGAAGCTCGAAGGGGGGCGCCAGCTGATCATCGGCACGCCGGGCCGGCTGCTGGATCACCTCCGGCGTGGCACGCTGGAGCTCGGGCGCGTCAAAATGCTCGTGCTGGACGAAGCCGACCAAATGCTGCACATGGGCTTCCTGGACGAGGTCGAGACGCTGATTCAAGCGCTGCCCTACAAGCGCCAGACGATGCTGTTCTCGGCCACGATGCCTGCCGAGGTCAAGCGGCTTGCCGCAGCCTATACCCGGGACGCGGAGGACGTGGTGATCAAAGGGGAGAAATCGCCGGTACCGCTGGACCATATCCGGCAGATCGTCGTGGAAGTGACGGACCGGACGAAGCAGGAGGCGCTGATCTCCATGATCGACACCTACCGACCGTTTCTGGCGATCATATTCTGCCGCACCAAGCGGCGGGCGTCGACGCTGAATGAGGCGCTGCTCGAACAAGGCTATAACTCGGACGAGCTGCACGGCGACCTTTCGCAGGCGAAGCGTGAAGCGGTCATGAAGCGGTTCCGCGAGGCGAAACTGCAGCTGCTGGTCGCCACGGATGTGGCGGCCCGCGGGCTTGACGTGGAAGGCGTCACGCACGTGTTTAACTACGATATTCCGCATGACGTGGAGAGCTATATCCACCGGATCGGCCGCACGGGCCGGGCCGGGGAGAAGGGCATGGCCATCACGCTGGTCGCCCCCAAAGATAAAGGCGAGCTGGCAAGCATCGAGCAGCACATCCAGTACAACATTGAACGGCGCCGGTATGACAAGGACGCCGGCATCACCGCCGCGGCGACCAAGGCGCGCTCCATCCATGCGGAGCAGGGCGAACGCGGACGCGGCGGCAGAGACGGCGGGCGCGGTGAAGGCCGCCCGCGCCGGGATGACCGCCCCGCACGCGCGGGCGGTGAAGGCAGAGGCGCCCGCGGCGAGGCCAAGCGGGCGCGCGGCGCCTACGCCGGAAGCGAAGCCGGCGCAGGCGGTGCAGGTGCCGGCCGCTCCCGCACCGGTGCGGCCGGGCAGCGTGACGGCCGCAGCGCTGGCGGCGGCCGGGGCCAAACGGCCCGCGCGGAACGCGGCGCGCCGGTTGGCGGTTCCCGCGGCGGCCGGGATGCCAAGCGGAGCGGCACGGGCCGCCCATCCGCTCCCGGCGGCAGAGGCCGGAGCGCGGGAGGACGCGGGCGCCGGAAATAACGGCGCCCCGCGGTCAAGGCAAAGGCAGCAGCTAACCCAGGTGGGGACAGCTGCTGCCTTTTTTTTGTCCTCACGGATGCCCCGGAATTTAGAGGCAAATCTCCAAATCTGCTCATGAGGTGAGTTGGCGTCCCGTGCAAACCGTACTCTATCGCGGCGAGGCCGATTTTGTTTTCTGACTCGGATGATTCGGGCATCCTCTCTGCGGCCAAGCGTTTCGGCAACCCGTCAAGCGCATGATATAATAGCAGGGCAGCTCATCCAAAACCTGGATGCGGCTGCTGCAATAGCAGTCAGCACCGGCTGCAATCAGTTATAAGCAGAAAGGTCTTGATGCGTAATGATCAAGCTGAGCATATTGGATCAATCAACGATATCGGAAGGCAGCAATCCGGTGGAAGCGCTGGCCCAGACGGCGGCCATGGCCCAGGAAGCCGAACGCCTCGGATACCACCGTTTTTGGGTATCGGAGCATCATTTTTCCCCGAACCTGGCCGGCTCCAGTCCGGAAGTGCTGATCTCCCATCTGGCGGCGAAGACGTCGACGCTCCGGGTTGGATCGGGCGGCGTGATGCTGCCTCACTACAGCTCTTACAAGGTGGCGGAGAACTTCCGGCTCTTGGAAGGCCTCTATCCGGGCAGAATCGATCTGGGGCTCGGACGTGCGCCGGGCGGTATGCCTTTGGCGACCCGTGCTCTTCAGGAAGGCAAGATGCGCGGCGAGGACCGTTACGCCGATCAGATCGACGACTTAATCGCCTATTTAACGGATTCCCTGAGTCCGGAACATCCTTTTGCGGGCCTTCTGGCCACGCCGATGGTCCAAACCGTTCCGGAAATGTGGCTGCTTGGCTCCAGCGGGGGCAGCGCCGGGATTGCCGCCATGCAGGGAACCGGCTTTGCCTTCGCCCAGTTTATCAACGGTTCCGGAGGCAGTGATGTGATGCGCTGGTACCAGGAGCATTTTCAGCCGTCGGCCATTTTTGATAAGCCGCAGTCCCTGGTGGCCATCTTTGCCGTATGCGCCGAAACGGAGGAGGAAGCGAACCGGATTGCGTCCAGCATGGATCTCTCACTCATTTTATTGGAAAAGGGCGGATCGTCTGGAGGCACTCCGCCGGTGGAGAAAGCGCTGGAATATCCATATTCGCGGTACGACCGAATCCGGATTGAGGAGAACCGCAAGCGGATGGTCGTCGGTTCCCCGCAGCAGGTGAAGCGCAGGATTGAAGAGCTGTGCGAGGAATACAATACCGATGAGGTGATGATCGCCAGCATTACCCATCGTTTTGAGGATAAGCTGCAGTCCTTCCGGCTGATCGCCGAAGCGTTCGGACTTCCAGCGGACGCCGCCGGACGATAACAGAACGAACAGGCGAAATTAGAATAACGTCTAGAGACTTATTTTCATAGGAGACGGAACGCGTTTAGCGTTAACTTTTCTTGCGGTATCAAGGAAGCCAAGTCTCCGAAGCTAATACCTTCTTATATCTAGAAAAAAAGACGGCCCCCTGGATGTTACTCGTCCGGGGCGCCGTCTTTTGGCTTCGTGTAAGTGAAGCCGGGGTGCTTGACTACAGGCGATTTTTCCTTGCGCAGCGCATCCAGCAGACCGGACCCGACGTTCAGGTTTTCCGCCACCAGCTCCCGCGGTGTCAAGGCCATCCACTGGTTCAATGAAACATCCGCGAACCGGTCGCTTTTGAACATTTCCAAAAACCAGAGGCTGTCTGTTCCGGTATTCTGGATATAGTGTCCGAAGGCGAATGGCACATAGCCGACGTCGCCCGCGCGAACGTTGAACGTACGGGCCTTGCCGCCACCGGCGAATACGGTCATTCTGCCTTGGCCGGTAAGGTAATACTGCCATTCGTCCTGATTCGGATGCCAGTGCATCTCCCTCATTCCGCCGGGTTTGATTTCTACCAGTGCCGCCGCTACGGTGCGCGAGATCGGGAAATTAGACGAATCTACGATCCGCACGCTGCCGCCGGATGTGATGATCGGAGGCTGCGCGAGCAGGCGGTGCGTAAAGGTTTGGGGCACCTCCCCGTAGGGCGAGGTTACCTTTTGGCTGTCCAGTGAACCGGGAACAGGTTCCTGCTCGATGTAAACCTGGCTGGGAGGGATGCCTGAAAACGCGCTTTCCGGAACGCCGAAATTGGCTGAGAGCACCTCCTTGGGCGTGTGGGCGAACCAGTCGGAGATGCTGAGGGTATTCAGATCGGAGAAATGTCCGTCGTCAAAAACAAGCAAAAACTCGCAGCCTTCCTCCAGCCCTTGGATGGAATGGGGGATGCCTGGCGGGAAATACCAGAGATCTCCGGGACCCACATCGGCAATGAAATTGCGCCCGTTTTGGTCCACCGCCGTAATGCGTGCCCTGCCGAGCAGCATAAAGGACCATTCGGCCTGCTGGTGCCAGTGGAGCTCACGCAGGCCGCCAGGGGTGAGCCGCATGTTGACGCCGGCCAGCGTGGTGGCGATGGGCAGCTCACGAACCGTCACTTCCCTGGACCAACCGCCTTCGTTCAGCTGCATGTGCGTATCGGAGAAGGAAAATTTTAAATTGGGTATCAGCCCGTTATCGGTCTTCGGCGGAACGAGCATGTCGGGATTCTCCATGTCCCGAAGCACGTCGCGCGGCCCCTCGTCGGTCGCCCCTTCGCGGCCGCGGATCGGCTGGGGAATCCGCCTGACCGACTCCGGCCGATTGGATGAATGATTCATGCGTATGGCCCCTTTTCAGCAGTAATCTCGCTTTTAGTTACAGGAAAGTATATGAACCGCCGCATGCCGATATGAGGCTTATTCCCGGCTTCATTGGATTCGATTGGGGCCGGACTTGCATCACGGCCGCTTTGGAGTATCATGGAAAGTGGATCGTAAAATCACAGCCCGGTCGGTAGTCCGCGGCGCATGTACGGTGGCAGAGGGCGATTCGCCAGCACTGCCTCCCGGATCACATGTCAGTAACCTTCCCCCCTCGGGATGTCCCTCGGTCCGATTTATACAGAGGGGGAATACTGGTGAAACTCACGGTATTTTTTGAAGATCCTTATTGGGTCGGTGTCGTCGAAGTGCAGGGAGCGGACGGGAAGGCGGGCCGTCACGTCTTTGGTTCCGAGCCGTCTTTGCAGGAAGTGTGGGAATACGTTATGAACGATCTTCCCGCGCTGGTGGAGCGTTTATCCTGCAGTGTCCCGGCCGCGCGGCTGCCTGTGAAGTCGGTCAACCCGAAGCGGCTTGCCCGGCAGGCGGCGAAGGAGGCCCGCTCCCGCGGCGTCAGCACCCAGAGCCAGGAGGCGCTTCGCCTGGAGCTGGAGAAGTCAAAGAAGCAGCGCGCCTGCCGAAGCAGGGAACAGCGGGAAGCCCTGGCCGCTTACAAGCGGGAGATCGCCGTAAGGAAGGCCAAGGCCAAGCATCGGGGTAAATAGCAGCAGAATGCCAATTCTATATGAAGGATAGAAAGGGGTAATCACATGTCCGTGTACCAATTCACAGCAGCCAAGACCTCTGGCCAAGAGGTGTCTCTTCAGGATTATGAAGGTAAAGTGCTGGTCATCGCCAATACGGCAAGCCAATGCGGATTAACGCCGCAGTATGGCGACCTGCAGAAGCTGTATGACCAGTTCAAGGCGCAGGGGCTCGAAATCCTTGGATTTCCCTGCAACCAGTTCGGAGGACAGGAGCCGGGAACCAGTGAAGAAGCCGCATCGTTCTGTCAGCTGAATTATGGGGTTCAATTCCCGGTATTCGCCAAAGTGGAAGTGAATGGGGAAGGGGCTCATCCGCTCTTTCAATATTTGAAACAGCAGCAGCCGGGTCCGGCCGAAGACGGCGAGATTCAATGGAACTTTACGAAGTTTCTGGTGAACCGGCAGGGAGAAGTGGTTGCCCGCTTTGAGCCGAAGGAGTCGCCTGAGGCCATGACGGAAGCCATTCGAGGTTTGCTGTAAACTGCCGTGAAGCATCCTGAAAGTGATACGAACCGATAATATCATGAACAAAAGGTCTGTCCCGTTTTTGGGACAGACCTTTTTGATAATATCAGAACGTATAAACTCCAGAGCCATGGCTTCCTGATATTGCAAGAAAAACTTCCTTT